>JBJMGM010000050.1:0-34070 GCA_045807905.1 Bryobacteraceae bacterium
AATAGCAATCGCGGTCATCTGTGGGGCACCACACTGAGCAGCGCCGATAAGAAGGCGATGCTTGAGTATCTTAAGACGCTTTAGCTGCGCCCGCTACACCCTTATACCCCGGCGGCTCCAGTTGCGCCGGCGACGAAGACTTGCGGCTCACCCACAACGTTCTCGAATTTGTATTGCGACGACAGCGCGCCGTTCTCGAAATTCAGATTCGGCGGCCGCCAAGAACTGTCATGCATCGATCGAATGCTGACGCTATTCGCAAGTATTGCATCTTTAGGGATCGACCGCCTTTTGGGAAAACCATCGAACACCTTCCAGGATGTGTGGAGTTCGTCAAGCGCATACTCCGGGTCAAGGGGGACATTGTATTGCTTCTGCACCTCGGGATCAATCTGCAGGCCAAGGGCCGCGGCCTTGTTCATCATCCAAGCTAGTGTGATGTCGGAGAGTGCTGTCGTCCCCGGCGCGCCCAGGGGTTCTCCGCCGCCAACGTCGCTATGCACGCCACAAAACCACACTTGCTCGAGCGTCTGTCCCGGCACGGTCTGCCCACTCCATAGAGTCGGAGGGAACTGCCATCGCATCTCGTCGATCGCCAGTGCTTGATATGCATTGAGCACGTTGGGATGAAGGCTAGTATCCAGGAAACCATACAGGATGGGGTCAACCTCCCCAATGGCAGACGGTATGCCCAGCGAGCCGACCGTATCCCATACGCCGACCATTTTGATCTTTCCGTTATACATGTCGCAGTTCGCGAGTTTTTTCAGTTTCTCCGCTCGATTGAGCTTGTCTCGATAAGCGTCAAAAGCTGTTTCGACCAAATCATCGTTGAAGTTTTTCGTCGGCAGACCGCAAGCGGCAATCATCCCCGCCAAGCTGCGCGCTGTATATGCGCCACGGCTAAAACCAAAGATGAAGACTTCGTCGTCTTGCTCGTAAACTTGCGCGATCTTCGTGTAGCCTTGCTTAATTTTTTTCCAAAGGCCGGTTCCAAACGCTCCGCCCAGCAGTTTTTCGATTACAAGCCCAGTTGCACCGACACCGTCATCGTAGAAAGGCATTTGGTCGGCGCTGACGATCAGCGATTTGTAAAGTTTGTAGACGTTTGTGTGGCTCGTGACAGTGTCCCACGTGCCATCCGCACAAAAGGCAATGCGTTTGCTCATCCATTTTTTGGCCTCCTCGATCCAGCCGAAGAATTATATCGAAGTGGCCATAGAATAGTGCAGACGGTTTCTTCGGGAGGCGATAAATGCCGCGTAAGCTGCTTCTAATTCACGGATACAGTGATCAGGGCCCGTCATTTAGCAACTGGGCCGATAAGTTGCGTAACCGGGGCATTGATGCTGAACACATCAATATCTGCAATTACATTTCTCTGAATAACGAGATTACGATTCCCGATATCGCGGAGGGACTTGCCCGTGCGGCAGACTTTCTCAAGTGGGCGCCCGATCAAGAGTTCGATGCGATTGTGCACTCGACAGGGATGCTGGTGATCCGGGCATGGTTATCTAACGACACCAAGCGGAAGAAATACCTCAAACATCTGGTCGGACTTGCTCCCGCCACTTGGGGCTCTCCTCTCGCGCATTTAGGCCGCAGCTGGTTGTCATCAATTCTGCGCGGTAATCGCCAGTTCGGACCGGATTTTCTGAATGCCGGAAACCGAGTGTTGGACGGTCTCGAACTAGGGAGCAAATTTACCTGGGATCTCGCGCATCGCGACCTTTTGTGTGATGAGCCGCTCTTTACTACCGGCCCTGACTCTCCATACGTGGCAGTGTTTATCGGCAATCAGCCTTATCAAGGCATTAAAGAGTTGGTCGACAAACCTGGTACTGACGGGACCGTGCGCTGGGCGGGCTGCGGTTTGAATGCACGCAAGTTCACGATCGATCTCCGCAGATCGGAAACAGCCGGGACCAGAGCGCAAATTATTCCGTGGGTAAACGGGCGTTTGTCCGTGCCCATGTTTGCTGTTCAAGGTAAGGACCATACCACCCTGCTGCAACAGCCTGAAGACGATCTCGTGGACCACGTGGCCCAGTTTCTGAACGTCTCCTCGCAGGACGAATTCAAAGCTTGGACAGAACGCGCCGCTGCTTGGAGCGATCCGGCTCTCGAACACATGAAACAGGATAAAAGGGGGAACCACGACGGCTGGCAACAATTCGTAATCCGCCTCGTCGACGAATATGGGGACTCTATACCCGATTACGTAGTGGACCTGTATAGGAAGGATCCGAGAGGTTTGCAGGGCAAAGACCTGGAAGCTGTTGAAGTCGAGGAGTTCGACCTCGAGGTGCATCCGTACCAGGCCGATCAAAGCTTCCGCTGCTTTCACGTGCGAATTCCCCCGAACGCCTCCAAGGACGGCATGGGAGAGCTGTGGATGCGGCTCACTGCGTCATCAGGGACAGAATTGATCGCTTACCAGGGCTACACCGCCGGTTCGACCACAATCACTGAGGAGTCGCCAGTCTTTCTTGACATCTCACACCTGGACGGCGGCAAAGACTCGCTGTTTTGGCCCTTCACGACCACCCTGGTGGAAATAAAACTCAATCGTGAACCGCTGCCGTTCCAGGGGCTCACAAAGCTGATGACCATGCGCCCTTACGGCGGCAATTCGTAAAGCTGTCTGCGGCCACCGTACAATCGCAACATGGCTGTCATTTCGGGGCGTCGCTTTCAGAGCGCTCGCGTATCTCAATTTAAAGAGTCTGTCATTCGGGAGATGACAAGACTCTCGCTGCAGCGCGGGGCCGTGAACCTGGCACAGGGATTTCCTGATTTTTCCGCACCGGCCGAACTTAAATTGGCTGCGCAAAGGGCCATCGCGGAAGACATTAATCAGTACTCCATAACATGGGGTGCTAAGCCATTCCGCGATGCGATATGCGATTACTATCGGCGGTTCTACCGGCTTGAAGTAGATCCCGAGCGCGAACTCACGGTTTGCTGCGGCTCGACTGAGGGCATGATCGCGAGTCTTCTGGCGTTGCTCAATCCTGGCGATGAGGTCGTTCTCTTTGAGCCGTTTTACGAAAATTACTGGCCAGACTCGCAGCTCAGCGGGGCGGTCTGCCGCTACGTCCGGCTTCGTCCTCCTGACTGGATATTCGACCCGGAAGAGCTTCGGGGCGTTTTTACCAAACGAACTCGTGCCGTCATCCTGAACTCGCCGAACAATCCGACAGGCCGTGTGTTTTCGAGACAGGAGCTAATGCTTATAGGTCAGCTCTGCGAAGAGTACGATGCCTTACTTATCACCGATGAGATCTATGAGCGTATCGTTTTCGACGGGGAGCGGCATGTGCCTCCTCTGACGTTGCCCGGCTTGCGCGACAGGTGCGTTCTCGTAAACAGTTTGAGCAAAACCTACTCAGTTACGGGCTGGCGCGTGGGATGGGTGATTGCGCCGCCAGACCTGACGGATTCCATCCGCAAGGTTCACGATTTCCTGACAGTCGGCGCCGCTGCCCCGCTCCAGGCGGCTGGCGTGACCGCGTTGCAGTTCCCGGACACCTACTATGCGGAGCTGGTCCGAAATTACGAAACGAAGCGAAACCTGCTTTTGAGCATTCTGACTAAGGCTGGGTTCAACTGCTATATGCCTAAGGGCGCGTATTACATCATGTGCGACATTTCCGGATACGGCTTGGGCGATGATGTCGCGCTTTGCCGGCATCTGGTTGAAGACATTGGCGTCGGAGCCGTACCCGGATCGAGCTTTTTCTCCGACCCGGCGGATGGTCGACACCTGATTCGGTTTTGTTTCGCCAAAAAGCCCGAGACTTTGGAAGCAGCCGCAGAGCGGCTGCAGCGGCTCTCGGCGTGAAATTACCAAACGAACTCCCCTGTTACGAAACGAACTCAAATGGGTTCGTTTTTTCAAATAGTGCTATTGGAAGAGGAGGTCAGGGATGATTCACTCACGGGGATACGCCGCCCGGGAAGCGCAAGCGCGCCTCGCGCCGTTCCAATTTGAGCGCCGGGACCCCCGTCCGCATGATGTTGTACTAGAAATCCAGTACTGCGGCGTTTGTCATTCCGACATACATCAGGTACGGAACGAATGGAACGAGGGTGTGTATCCCATGGTTCCGGGGCACGAAATCGTAGGGCGTGTCCTGCAGGTTGGGAAGTCGGTCAAGAAATTCAAAATCGGCGATACGGCGGGGATCGGTGTACTGGTCGACTCATGCCGAACTTGCGCCAGTTGTAAAGCCGGGGAGGAACAATACTGCGAAACGGGCGCGGTGGGCACCTACAACGGGAGGGACCTGCAGACCGGAGACATCACATTTGGCGGGTACTCGAATAACATCGTTGCGGATGAGTCGTTCGTCTTTAAGGTTCCGCCTCAACTCAGCCCCGCGGCCGTAGCTCCGTTGCTATGCGCCGGGATCACGACTTATTCGCCGCTTAGACATTGGGGAGTCGGTCGGGGCCAGAAAGTGGGGGTTATCGGTTTGGGCGGCTTGGGGCACATGGCGCTTAAATTTGCCCACTCACTTGGCGCTCACGTCGTACAGTTCACCACATCGCCGAGCAAGCACGAGGATGCAATGCGCTTGGGGGCGGATGAAGTGGTGCTGTCGAACGATTCCGGCGCACTGAAATCGCAGGGCGCCAGCTTCGATTTCATTCTCGATACGGTATCGGCACCGCACGACATTGATATTTTTCTGTCAATGCTCAAGCGGGGTGCCACGATGGCGCTCGTTGGCCTGCCCGACCGGCCACTCGCTATTCAGCCAGCGACACTCTCCGGCAAGCGCGTTGCTCTTTCGGGATCGAGCATCGGCGGGGTCGCCGAAACCCAGCAAATGCTCGATTACTGCGGGGAACAAGAGATCGTTTCAGATATTGAGATGATCCCGATGCAAGAGATCAACGAAGCTTTTGAGCGTGTGCTGAAGAGCGACGTGAAGTACCGCTTCGTGATCGATATGGCTTCCCTGGAGGCCTGAGCCGTGAGCGAGGGAGCACCTTTCAGCCGTCGCCTCTCAGGTTTTGATGCGAGCTAAATGTTTTGTGTCGTAGGGGCGAACAGAAAAATTCCATTTTGACAATTTGTCGTAGCGAACGGCCATACAAACGGCCACGCTCGCCTGTCGCTTCACTGAACCAACGCCCTGTTGCCGTGTAGATATGAAGCGAACCTATAATCCAGTGGCCGGATTTGCCCAGTGTGCGCAACGGCACACCTTCGGCAACGAGCTGGCGTAACTGCTGCTCGCGCCGTTCCTGCGCAGGATGCATGCGAAACCGCGAAGACTAGAGACATCGCCAACATGCGTATGTCTTTAATCGCGAGGATTTTGAATCTCGAGGATGACCTGTTCGCAACGTAACTGCAATCTATCTTTGGATAGGGAATGCCACCTCACATCCGATAGGGAATGCAGTATCGGCGATCGCTTCACTGCCGGAGCAGTGAAGCGTGCCTACTCACCAATAGAGTTTTAGAGCGAACTGGATTTCGCGTTGATCGTTCTGGCCGAGGCGGGTTGAAGTGATTTTGCCGAACTCGGTTGATGTGTAGTCGAGCGACCCGGGCGCTGCATTAACGCCATTGCCGCCGAACCCAGGCGGCGAAAAGCTTGGCGTGTTCGTCAGATTGAAGAATTCCGATCGGAACTCGATCCGTGTTCTCTCCGTAATCCGGAAATTCTTGAAAAGAGAGAAATCCAGACGATGGAACCCAGGACCATAAAACTGGGTTGGAGCGCCACCGAGGGGGCTGTAATCGGGCTGTCCGACCGCAGTCGCGACAGGCGGGCTTGTGAAGGCCGCGGGATTGAGCCACTGGTCCACACTGCGGTTTTTAGCGTATACGTCCTGGCCGGGAACCATTAATGCATTGCAACCGAACCCGCTGGTTGTGCTGATGACACAGGGTACGGTCCAGGGTTGGCCGTCCTGAAGCGTGAGAATCCAGTTTGTGCCCCAACCGCCGAGCACTGCGTCCACAATCCCGGGACTGTGGGCAAGATACTTTCTGCCACGGCCGACAGGAAGTTCATAGCCTCCACTGAAGTGGAAAACCTTTGGGGTATCGAAGTCACAGAGTCCGTAATCTCCCTGAATACCGAAGCCGGGGAGGAGAGGCGCGCGGTAGCCAGTGTGACCAGTGCCATTCAGTACGTCATTTGCATCGGTCCGGCACTTGGACCACGTGAAGTTCGCAAGCATGCTCAAGCCGCTGTTGAACCGGCGTTCGTAATTGAGCTGGAGCGAATTATAGAAGCTGTTGGCAGCGAAACTGGTGTACGTGAAACCATTTTGAAAATCTGGATAAGGCGAGAAATCGAATTCGTTGAGTCCGGGAGGAAGGATCTGGCCAGGGGAATTGGGATTGATGTAAACGCCAAGGTGACGGACAGTGTTCCCCACATAACCGGCTTGAACCGTATCGTTCTGACTTAGCTGGTATTGCAAAGTCAGGTTGTAGCCCTGCGTGTAGGGCGTTTTCATATGGTAATCTTCGCCCGTAAACGAAACGCCGCCCGGGTCCACTGCGGCCGGCGTCAGCGGAATGCCCGATATTCCTGTCTCGAGCGTTGCAATCGAACCATTCGGAAATGTTACCGGCGCATTGGGAACCAAGTTCGGATAGTCCAGACGGAACTGGAAGGGAAAGTCGACGTAAGTCTCGATTACGGAGTTCTCAAACCCGCCATAGAACAAGCCGTACCCGCCCCGCACCACAAGCTTCGGCATAACCTGATAAGCGAACCCGACACGCGGAGAAAAATTAGTCAGTTGTGAATGCCCCAAACCCGGCACATCGGAGCAGACGATATTGATGTTGTCTGCGGCCGTGGCCGCCAGGAACTCCGGCGAAAACGGCGTATTGCAGCGTTTCTTTGTTAGCAGAAACTGAGAAGGGGTGCCAAGATTACCCGAGGGCAGAAAATTGGATTGTGCGCCATAGCGTTCGATCTGCTGCCCGAAGTACTCCCAGCGGAGCCCGAGATTCACAGTGAGTTTCGGAGTCAGTTGGATATCGTCCTGGAAGTAGAGCCCGTGGTAATTGCGTTTGATGTCGGTGTTGGCAATATTCGATGCAGCGACCTCATCCGCCCCGCCCACAAAATCAGCGGCTCCCGGTACGGTGGCGGGTATAGGCGCTAACAGCATCTGGGCGAGCCCAGTATTGCCACCGCCGGTTTCGGGCACTTCGGTATAGGTGCCGCCGAAGTTCCAAAATCCGCGACCGTCAGGAGGCTGCAGGATTGAGAATCTCAGCTTCTGGAACTGATATCCGACTTTGAACGACTGCCTTCCCGCATGTTTCGTCAGGTTGTCGGTGAACTGCAGAGTATTGCTGTACTCAATCGACGGCATGAACTCGCTGCTGCCGAGATTAGTGAGACCGCCTATTTGAAAAGTACCTAAACCACCGTTTGACGGCACCTGAGGAACACCTTGGATCCCAAATTGCTCAGGTATTCCAAACGTGTTGGCAAACGGCTGCACCCGATCGGTCGCGATTCGGTTGAAACCGGCACGAATTTCATTGACGACGTTCGGTGAGAAGGAGTGAGTTTCACTCACAACCGCGTTGATTGCCGTTGCACTCTGGTCTCCTTGATAGAACGCACTCCCGTCTGCAATACCCGGGAACGGACCAGGAATGAGTTGTGGATTGTCAGAGTAGCTAACCCGCCCGAAGATGCTGTCCTTCTCACCGAAGTTATGGTCGACGCGTACGTCGTATTGATTCACATCATTGCGAATAACGGGATTGGTTGCGTAGTTGTTGAACAGTCCGGGACCGTTTGGAGCAGGGTAGAGATCGAGCAACTTGATGGCGTTGGGATCAAGTCGACTCGCCGGCAATATGTTACCGGGGAACGGCTCACGCACAAATCCGGTACCCACCGCACGCGTAGTCGACGGATCGAATACTTGGCCCAACGGAAATGTCCGGCCCAGTACATCGGTGCGAGTGCCGCCTTGGGTGAGCAGCTCTGAAAGATTGGTGTAGCCACTGCTCCGCTCGAGCGCGGTTGGAACGGTATTGATCGAAGGGAGTGCCTGACGGATGCGCGTACCCTCATAGTCGACAAAGAAAAACGTTTTGTTTCTCCAGAGAGGTCCTCCCAGGCTAGCTCCGAATTGATTCTGACGGTATTCTCCTTTGGATAGACCGCCCGCATTTTCGAAGAAATTTGCGGCATCCAGCTTGTCGTTGCGCAAGAATTCCCAGGCGGTGCCGTGAAACTCGTTGGTACCGGATTTGATTGTCGCGTTCAGGATCGCGCCCGCCGAACGCCCAAACTCTGCGCTGTAGTTATTTGTCTGGACTTTGAATTCCTGGATGGCATCGACTGCCGGGCGGACTGCATAGGAAGTACCGTTCAAAAAATCCACAAGGTTGGTATTGTTGTCAATTCCATCGAGCAGATAGTTGTTCTGAGATGGTCGTGAACCATTCGCGGAAAAACTGCCGCTGCCGCCCAAGCCACGTTGGTCCTGCTGGTCCTGGGTAACACCGGCAGAAAGTTGCGCGAGGAAGGTGAAATTCCGTCCGTTTAATGGGAGGTCGTTGATGGAACGCGCTCCGATCACTTGGCCGACAGAAGCATCCTGGGTCTGGAGCGCGGGCGGTTCGCCGGTCACCATCACCGTTTGGGTCATTTGGCCGGGAGGAAGCACAACATCGACCACGACGCGCTGCTGCACTGCGACGGTCACATTCGAATGCTCGACACGCTGAAAGCCTTTGAACTCTGCCGCGACGGAGTAATTGCCGATCTTGACGGGAGCGAAGGTGTATTCACCGGAGGCGCCAGTTGCGGTTGTGAGGACTTGCGCCGTGTCGTTATTGGTAAGAGTGACCTTCGCGCCCGGGATAGAACCGCCGGAGCTGTCTCTTATGTTGCCTAGAATGGCGCCCGTATCCACCTGGGCGAAGGACAGGGTTGCCCCAATGAACATAGCCGCAAGAGTCGCGGCTATGGCGTGTGAACTAAACCTCATTTTTGAAGTGTACCCCGACGTGCTCAGGTGCTTCTCGCCGCTTCCTCACGGGCGCGGTTGGGTGGGCATAGTCGAGGCTAGATCACGGGAGACCGATGGCGGGATTTTGAACAAAAAAGGCGTTCGGAACCAAAGTGAATCCCGCTTTATGCACGGTCATCAAAGGGTATTCTTCCGGGCGCGGAATATGCGTGATCCCCATTGTGTACCAAATGACGACATCCTGATTTTCGATCGAGCGTTTGGCTTCGACCCACCTCTGCAATCCATCTTCACCTTTACTCTGGTTCACGTAGAAACCGGCCGCAAACATTTGGCTGGGGTCATAGGGAGTGGTCCAGAAATGGGCGTTGGTGAAAGCGGCACGCTTGCGCAGCCAGGAATCGGGCGCGGCGTAAGGGACGGTATTTTCACCCGGCAGTAGCGTGTAGCCGACGGGGTAGCCCAGGGAGTCCTTAACAGAGGGATTGATGACGGTCCATCGCCGGTTGTCGTTGAGGCTCATCTGGCGCTCGGCTTCCCGTTCGTTGTGAAAAAGAGTTTCGGTCATGGTGAAGGCGTTCTTGTAAGGATTGTCGGCGCTCGGAGGCACGGCTGAGGTATTCATTTCGACCACACTATTGTTTATGCCGTCGACATCCATGTCGAGCCGGAAATTGAAAAAGTGCTGGTGATGAACGGCGATTAGATTCTGCGCGACCAGATGTCCGAACTTCAGGTCGCCTTGGTGATGTGCGACAGGTTGCGCGGTCTTTAGCTTGGTCGCTTTACAGTCCATGAATCCGGTCAGTAATACCTCCATCTCGAGAGAGCCATCCTGATGAAAGACCCAGTTGAAGCCGTAATCGTAATTGCCGACAGTTGCGACCCAGGAGAGCACCAACTCACGGGCGCGACGCGCCTCGTTTTGATTGTGATCTTTATCGAAGTGCTTCCAAAGGAGACCTCCATCACGCTCATAAAGGGCGACCGCTCTTGGGATTTCAAACGTGTCGCCGTTCTCGCTCGGGAGCAGGACGTTCAACGTCATCGCATTGTCGGGGTAGTCGCGCAGCGGCTCGAGCATGCTCGCGTATCTGCCAAAACTATCTTCGCCCCCGTCGAAGGCGTTTTTGAAAAACCAATTCGTGCCGGGATCGCCGTACGGGACAGCCATTTCGGAGCAGGTTCCACGGTAGAGCACTGAGCGCAAGCGGCCGGCATCCTCATAGCCGACGGTATAGAGGACCAGGCCTTCTCGGGAGTTGAAACCGAAACGGAAACGCCAGTTTTGCCAGCGCACCTCGTGTTCGCGGATGTCGAAGGTAGGCCCCTGCGGCTGCTCGATCATTAGCGGTTTAGGCGCCTCGCGGGTGGGCGCAGCGGGCAAACTACCGAGACCTGGACCCGCGGGCGGAATGGGCACAACGTCGCCGTCGGTCCAGCGTATGACTTTACTCGTATTCAGGTCGACGTCGGCGGTCAGGTTCTCGATCGGGCGGTCCGACTGGTTCTGTGAGTCGCGGTAGGTGAAGACGGCACGGCGAAAGCGAGCTCCGCGATCCTCCGGATCTCCGTAGTAACCACCGGGCCAGTCGCCGATACCCACGCGCGCTAGATCGGTAATGCCGCGCCGGCGCATAATGTCGGGAAACCGGGAATCTACGCGCACCGCATGCTGCAGGATGTCTGCGTCTTCGAGCAGAAACGAAGGCTGCACACCTGGAACTTGTTTCCAAGAAAGCAAGGCGCGTTTCTGGAGATCGACGACGGCTTCGAAGGTTTGGTTTGCGGCGCGCTCGTAAACAACGGCAAAGGATTCGCGGTGAAGCGGTGTGCCTGGCTCAAATCGAAGCACCTCATTTTTGGGAGGCTCATGGAGGGTAATGAGGGAATACCGGCTGGCATCTGTAGCTTTGCCCGCGCCGCGCAGGACTTCGACGGTTGCGAGGATTTCTTCCTTGGAAAGGGAATCGAGCGGGTGCAGCGGTGGCGTGTTCCCCAGAGTTTCCGCTCTGGCGATAGCGGTTTGAGAGAGGCAGAGGGCGGCGGAAAATGCAAACAGCAGCGAGGCCGCGGCTAAGCGCGTTGTGCGTCTTGTTAGGATGGGTGGCGTTTTCATTCTGTGTTATAGGCGGTTGATCAGGCTGGCCACGTATCCGGCACCGAAGCCGTTATCGATGTTTACGACGGTGACGTTGCTGGCGCAACTGTTGAGCATGCCGAGCAGCGCCGCGAGACCATTGAAGCTGGCGCCGTAGCCGATGCTGGTCGGAACTGCGATTACCGGGCATGAGACGAGGCCACCTACGACGCTAGGTAAGGCGCCTTCCATACCTGCGCACACGATTGCTACGCGGGCCTGAGTGAGCCGTTCATGCTGTTGCAGAAGGCGGTGAATGCCGGCGACGCCGACATCACAGATGGCTTCCACCTGATTGCCCATGACCTCCGCTGTCAACTGGGCCTCCTCAAGAACGGGTAGATCACTAGTGCCTGCGCAGATGACCGCGATTTTGCCTTTACCCTGAATCGTGCGATCACGCCAGACGCGGACGACGCCAGAGGCAGGGAAATACTCTGTTTCGGATGTGAGGGTTGCAACCCGGGCTGCCATTGCGGACGTGGCTCTGGTAAGTAGGAGATTTTGTGATCTGGCCAGAAGCGCAGAGGCGATGCCGGCTACCTGATCCGGATCTTTTCCCTGCCCCAGGATCACTTCGGGCATGCCATGACGGAGAGCGCGATGGTGGTCGACTTTCGCAAACCCCAAATCCTCAAAAGGCAGATGGCGCATGCTGTCCATTGCGGCGTTCACGGTGGTCTGGCCGTCGCGCACGCGCTCCAAAAGCTGCTGAAGTTGCTGGGAGTCCATACCGCTGCCTGGCTAAGATGGTAGCGTCCCTCGATGGCCCACTTCTGGACACGTCTGCGGCTTACGCTCGAAATGATCAAGTTCGAGCATTCTGTGTTTGCGCTACCCTTTGCTCTCACGGGCGCGCTTTTGGCGTGGCGGGACAGCGGATTTCAGATTCCAGGGCTTGCGTGGCGGTTCGTGTGGATCGTCGTTGCGATGGTGGGGGCGCGGTCTGCGGCAATGGCCTTTAATCGCATTCTCGATACAGAGATCGACCGGGGGAATCGTCGAACAGCGAACCGTCATTTGCCTGCCGGACTTCTCTCAACGGGCTTCGCCTGGGGGTTCACGTTGGCCTCGTCGCTGGTGTTCCTGTGGGCGGCCCGCCAGCTAGGCTCTCTCTGCCTTTTCCTGGCGCCAGTGACACTCGCGATTCTATTCTTTTATTCTTTCTCGAAGCGCTTCACGCTGTGGTCGCATATGATCCTGGGTTTCTGTCTGGGAATGGCTCCAGCAGCGGCGTGGATTGCCATGCGCGGCACGCTTGATCCGCGCATTCTCTGGTTGACGGCCGCGGTGATGTTTTGGACGGCCGGGTTCGACGTGATCTATGCCTGCCAGGATTTCGAGTTCGATTGCGCGACGGGTCTATGCAGTATTCCGCGAACCTACGGCGTACGCCGTGCGCTGATTATAGCTCGTGTTTTACATATAGGCATGATTGGCTGCCTCCTGGCCCTTGTGTTCTCGTTTCATCTGGGGACGCTGAGCCTGATGGGCGTAGCGGCTGTGATCGCGCTTCTGACGTACGAACATGGGCTGGTGAAGCCGAACGATCTGTCTCGTGTGAATGCCGCATTTTTTACTGTGAACGGCTATGTCAGTCTGCTGTTTTTTGCGTTCTGGGCGGCTGATATTTTGCTCCATAGAAAGTTGTTTGTGATAGATGCAACCCTCCATTGAAGATCGCCGGCTGAAGCCGATTTTTGAAAAAGTCGCGGCGGGCGAGCGCTTGAGTTTTGAAGATGCAGTTGCGATGTTTCGGAGCCACGACATTCTGTCGCTTGGATATATGGCGAACGTGGTGCGTGAACGCCTGCATGGAGACGTTACTTACTTCAACGTCAACCGGCACATCAACCCAACCGACGTGTGCGTTGCGAGTTGCCGGCTCTGTGCTTTCGGGAAGAAGGCAAAAGATCCGAACAGCTACACCATGTCGCTCGAACAGGTCTGGGAGATTGCGGGCAAAGGCTATGCCGAGGCAGTAACCGAATTTCACATCGTCGGCGGATTGCATCCAGAGCTGACCCTTGATTGGTATTGCGAGATGATCGCGGGATTGAAGGAGCGCTATCCGGGCGTGCACCTGAAGGCGTTCACGATGGTTGAAATTGCTTATCTGGCGAACCGGGCGAAGATCTCGATACGTGAAACACTGGAGCGGCTGAAAGCTGCGGGAATTGATTCCATGCCCGGCGGCGGCGCAGAAGTCTTTTCAGAGCGGGTGCGCCGGATCATCTGCGACCACAAGATTGACGGCGATGAATGGTTGCAGACAGCACGCACGGCGCATCAGATTGGTTTGAAAAGCAACTGCACAATGCTGTACGGGCACTTGGAGACTGGGGAGGACCGTGCCGATCACCTGGTGCGTTTACGAGCGTTGCAGGATGAGACTAACGGATTTGTGACGTTCATTCCGTTGGCATTTCATCCGGACAACACGGCACTTAGTCATCTCCCGAAGACGAGCGGATTCGACGATCTGAAGCAGATCGCGATTTCGCGCGTGGTGCTGGACAATATTCCGCACATCAAAGCGTACTGGATTATGATGACGCCGAGTGTAGCGCAGATCGCACAGCGATTCGGAGCAAACGACATCGATGGGACAGTGGTAGAAGAGAAGATTTATCACGATGCGGGGGCGACGACGGCACAACATCTGCGGCGACAGGATTTACTTCGCCTGATTCGGGAAGCGGGACGAGAGCCGGTGGAACGCGACACGGCATATCGCCCGGTAACGCGTACGGAATCTGCCTTTACTGTGCTTGTGTAGAGGATTTGACGGAGGGCACGCCGAGAGCACGAAGAATCCCGGCAAGTTTTCTGAAGCGGCGTGGTTTTGCCGTATTTTCAGCAGGCGCGGTGCCGCGGAGGTATTCGGCGCCTTCAGCGGCCATGCCGGCAAGCCAGTTCTTTCCAGCTTCGTCGATGCTGTTCAAAGCGCGTAAATCGAGGATGAGCTTGCGGCCTGTCAGCGTTGTTTTAGCGGTCCGCCAGCAGCCGTGAAGCTCAAGTAAATCGGCTTCGGTGAGCTCTCCAATTAATTGAAAACGGCAAACATCAATACCGTCATGGATGTAGTATTTGAAAGCTGACGAGCGAAGAATATGATTCGGGCACTTCGCTGAGGTTTTTTCTTCGGTCCTGATCTCTGATTTTTCAATTAGCGTTTCGACCATGCAGTAACTTAAGTTTGATTCGCATCGTGAAATCTCTGTTGCATTTTTTTTAGGCTAACGACAAAACGCCTAGTCGTGGCTGAGCGAGGTGACCGCGCGGGAGAGTTCGACGGGTTCGGAGTTATCAGAGTGATTGTGATTCAGTTTGGATAGAAATGTAGTATCAAAGCGTCCTGCGATAAAGTCCGGGTCCGACAAGATCTGCTCATGCAGCGAAATTGTGGTCTGTACGCCCTCAATAACGAACATGTCGAGAGCGCGCCTCATTCTTGCGATCGCCTCACAGCGATCTTTACCGTGGGCGATTACCTTCGCGACGAGTGAATCGTAATAAGGCGGAATGACGCTATCCGTATAAACAGCCGTATCCACGCGCACGCCGATGCCTCCGGGTAGATTCAAACCAGTGATGCGGCCGGGCGATGGGGCGAAGGTTTCAGGATTCTCGGCATTGATCCGACACTCGATCGCGTGACCCGAAAATAAGATGGGCCGAGCAATGACGGTATCGAGGCGCTCGCCGGCTGCAATGCGGATCTGGCTCTTTACGATATCTAGGCCAGTCACGAACTCCGTGACGGGATGCTCCACCTGAACTCGCGCATTCACTTCAATGAAGTAGAGCTTGCCTTCTTCATCCATCAGGAACTCGACTGTGCCTGCATTGGTGTAGCCAATGGTTTCCATTGCGAGACGGAGGCGTTCCGACATGCTAATACGAAGCTGCGCCGATACTGACGGGGAAGGAGATTCTTCGAGGAGTTTTTGATGGCGGCGCTGGATCGTGCATTCCCGCTCCCCGAGAATCTCTACATTTCCATGCTCATCAGCAAGCACCTGAAACTCGATGTGACGCGGTTTTTCAATCAGTTTTTCGAGATAGATATCGCTGCACGAAAAGGATGCACCAGCCTCTCCTTGCGCCTGAGTTAGCAGCGTTGGGAGCTCCGCTTCAGAGCGCACGATACGCATGCCACGGCCGCCACCTCCGGCGGCAGCCTTTAACATTACGGGATAGCCGATCTCGTCTGCCAAGGCCAATGCTTCTTCGGAACTGCTCAGCACACCACGCGAGCCAAGCAGAATCGGAACGCCGGTATCCTCCATGATTGTCCGGGCACGCTGCTTTGATCCCATCTGACGAATGATTTCGGGCCGTGGCCCAATGAACTTGATTCCAGAGAGCTCGCACACCTCAGCGAAATCGGCATTCTCACTGAGGAAGCCGTATCCAGGATGTACGGCGTCGACGTTCGTGATCTCCGCGGCGCTGATTACTGAAGGTATATCGAGATAGCTGCGCGAACTCTTGGCGGGGCCGATACAGATGGCTTCGTCGGCAAAACGAACGTGTAAGCTATGGCGATCGGCCTCCGAGTAAACGGCAACGGTTTTGATGCCGAGTTCCTGACACGCGCAAATGACTCGGAGAGCGATCTCACCTCGATTTGCGATCAAAATTTTGCGAAACATGGGTGGCTTCATGCTCAGAGGGGACGAATGGCGAAAAGGGCCTCGCCGTACTCGACAGGGCGACCGTTCTCCACAAGCTTCGCGACAACTATACCAGGAACTTCTGCCTCAATCTCATTCATTAGTTTCATGGATTCGATAATGCAAAGTACCTGGCGGACTTGGACTTGATCGCCCACTTTAACAAAAGGCGGGGTGCCGGGGCCGGGTGCATCATAATATGTCCCGACAATAGGTGATTTCACAAGCACATTTTGGTCGTCTTCTTCGGGAGGAGCCGGCGGGGGGCTCGCGGCTGGAGGAACACCGTGCGACGCTGAAGGTGGTGTTAGCGCGGACCCTGCAGGTTGGGCGGCTACTGCAACAGGGACAGGGATCCCGGCCGGCAAAACAACTTCCGGGTTGGCGGATGCCGCGGTGGTACGGATGCGGACCTTGTTCTCACCACGCTGCACTTCCAGCTCAAAAATTCCGGTGTCGCGTACTACATGAATGAGCTCTTTAATCTCGTCAATGGTCATTGTTTGTTCTTCCGCAACGAAACCGAGCCACGGTCTATAGTACGACTAGTTCTTTTTGTGTAGGAGTTAAAACCTCATAGCCAGTGGGGGTCACAACGACTGTATCTTCGATGCGAATGCCCGTTAGTCCTTCGACGTAAACGCCGGGCTCGATGGTGATGGCCATTCCAGGCTGCAGCTTGGTCCTCTCTTTGCGGCCCAGCCGTGGAGCTTCATGGATTTCGAGGCCGAGCCCATGCCCTGTCGAATGGATGAACAGATCATCCAAGCGGTGGGCGCGCAGAGCTTTACGAGCGGCCCGATCGACGGCAGCGCAAGAAACGCCTGGCCTAACCGCATCAATGGCGACGAGTTGGCTTTCGAGCACGGCTCCATACATTCGCCGCGCTTCTGCGGTAGGTCTGCCGACGGCGTGGGTACGGCTCATGTCGCTGGCGTAACCAGCGACGCTCGCGCCCATATCAATCAATAATAGTTGATTGGGCTGAATGGGACGGCCGGTCGGCTGGGCGTGGGGCAACGCACTGCGGTTACCGGACGCGACGATTGTCTCAAAAGCCTCACGGTCCGCGCCCAAGCGGCGCATGCGATATCCGATTTCGGCGGCCAGATCCCGTTCCGACATTGACGGCTTAAAGTGCCCGAGCGCCTGTTCGAGGGCCTTCGAGTTCAGTTGGACAGAACGCTTTATCGCAGCGATCTCAGCGGCGGACTTTACCATGCGAAGCTTTTCCACGACTCCGGAGAGCGGCTTCAGCCGTATGCGTTGGGCACCGTTCTTCAATTGCTGAAAATCGTCGAAACTAATGCGGTTTTGTTCGAAGGCCAGCGATTTGATACGAAGCCGGGGGATCCATTTCAGCAGCTCTTTTGTGAGCGGTCCCTTAGCAACCTTCAGTTCGCAATCCGATTCGGCGGAAGCCTGAATCTCATAGCGAGGATCAGTAAAGAGAAGCGAGCGATCGCCTGTGATCAGCAGCGCAGCATTGCTTCCAGTAAAGCCGCTGAGGTAGCGGACATTGGGCAGTGCAGTGATGACCAGCGCGCCCACACGAGCTTCTTGCAGCAGGGGCAACACACGTTTGCGGCGGACAGAGAACTCGGCAGCGTACTCCAATCCAGTCGTCAAGGCTTGAGCAGCAGTTTGCCGGAAGTCTTCCGGGCTTCGAGATCGCGATGCGCTGACGCGGCATCCGCCAGGGAATACATTTTGTGGATTTGTATTTTGAGGCGCCCCGCTGATATCCAGTTAAAAATATCCGATGCTCGCCACTTCAGCTCGTTCGGGTCACTGACGTAGTTAGCAAGGCTCGGCCGGGTGAGGAACAGTGATCCTTTCTGGCTCAGCACGAGCGGGTCGATTTGTCCGACGGGACCGCTCGATTGACCGAAACTGACCATCATGCCACGCGCCCGCAAGCAATCGAGGCTTTTGTGGAACGTGGTGCTGCCGACGGAATCATAGACGACGTCGACACCTTTATCATGCGTAAGTCGCTTTACTTCTGGAAGAAAATCTGTGTGTGTATAGAGGATGATGTGATCGGCGCCGCAATCTCGTGCTTGTTGCGCTTTGGCTTCGGTTGAGACCGTTCCGATGACAGCGGCGCCCGCAATTTTTGCCATCTGAACGGTGAGCAGACCGGCGCCTCCGGCCGCCGCGTGCACGAGACAGGTATCGCCGTGCTTCAGGGCAAAGGTGGAGTGCGTCAGATAGTGCGCGGTCATTCCTTGCAACATGACTGCCGCAGCATCTTCGAAGCTGATCTTTTCGGGCAATTCCACCAGCACTGACTGCGGAACGACGGCATATTCACCATAGGAACCGCGGGCCATGGCATAGGCTACCCGTGTTCCGAGTTTCAGTTGGACGCCTTTCCCCACAGCTGCGACCGTGCCCGCGGCTTCACTGCCCAGTTTCACCGGACTTTCGTTTGCTTTATACAGACCTGTGCGAAAGTAAACGTCGATGAAATTCACGCCGGTGGCTTCTACCTTGACGAGCACTTCACCGTCCGCTGGTTGTGGCGTTGGCAGGTCGATCACTTTAAGGTTTTCGGGACCACCGGTCGGATCGGCAACAACAGCCTTCATATGTAGGTGATTGTATGACGCGTCGGCCGCCCTCACATCGGGCTACTGAGGGTTAGGCAGCTTCAGCCGAGGCGTTCAGCTAGCATTGCAGAGTGGAACCGGCCCTCTCGTTTGCAATCGTCATCATCGGTGTCGCCCTGGTCTTCGATTACGTGAACGGCTGGCACGATTCTGCCAATTCCATAGCGACGGTCGTTTCGACCCGCGTACTATCTCCGTTGCAGGCAGTGGTCTGGGCAGCGTTCTTCAACTTTGTTGCGTTTGCATTTTTGGGGACGAGAGTCGCAAAAACGATTGCCGGCGACATGGTGGACATTCGGCAGATTGAGCCGGATTGGCGGCTATGGGTGCTGCTGTGCGGCCTGATGGGCGCAATCGCATGGGACATTTTTACGTGGTATCTGGGACTTCCGACCAGTTCGTCGCATGCACTCGTCGGGGGCTACGCCGGCGCGGCAGTTGCTGCACGCCATGGCGCCTTCAGCGTGTTGAAGGCGAGTGGCTGGACAAAGACAATAGCCTTTATCTTCATCTCGCCATTGGTGGGCATGATCCTGGGATATTGCATCATGCTGTCGATTCTGTGGATCTTCCGGCAGTGGCCGCCCCAAAAAATCACCGGCCTCTTTCGACGAGGCCAACTTGTCTCAGCAGCGCTTTACAGCCTGGGGCATGGGGGATCGGATGCACAGAAAACAATGGGGATCATTGCCGCAGTATTGGTCGCAGGGAATCTAAACCGCAGCGCGGCGACGAAGATTCCGTTGTGGGTGGTTCTCAGCTGTCATTTCGCTATGGCAATGGGCACGCTGCTGGGAGGTTGGCGAATCGTGCACACGATGGGTACGCGCCTGACCAAATTAAAGCCGATGGGCGGGTTCTCTGCAGAGAGCGCGGGAGCGATTACGCTTTTCATGGCTGTATTCGGGGGCATTCCCGTGAGCACGACGCACACCATCGCCGGTGCAATTGTAGGGGTGGGAGCAGTGCGACGACTTCACGCGGTCAGGTGGGGTCTTGCGATTACTATTGTTTGGGCGTGGATCCTGACAATACCGGGAGCAGCATTAATGGCTGCTCTGTGCCTGCTGATTGCGAAAGCTCTTCACGTTTAGCGAGCCCTGGTTCGCAGCG
This sequence comes from Bryobacteraceae bacterium, assembly GCA_045807905.1. Lineage (GTDB taxonomy): Bacteria > Acidobacteriota > Terriglobia > Bryobacterales > Bryobacteraceae > Bog-105. The sequence goes on from JBJMGM010000050.1 coordinate 19,530, forward strand.
GTGATTAGAATCGAGCTATGGCGCTGAAGTACACGACATCGTATGTCGAAGATTCGCTTTCGGTGTTTCGCTACTACAAGAACTTGGCGGAACGGGGCATGGAGCAGGTACCTGATGAACAACTCTTGACAGTGTTGGACGCGGAGATGAACTCAATTGCCCTAACGGTCAAGCACATGGCCGGCAACATGCGATCGCGTTGGACGGATTTCCTGACAAGTGATGGCGAGAAGCCGGATCGGAATCGGGACAGCGAGTTTGCGGAGCCACCCTCAGGCCGTGAGGAGTTAATGAACATGTGGGAGAACGGCTGGGAGTGCGTGTTTCGGGCGCTTGAGCCATTGTCCGACGCAGACATGGGACGTACGGTGACAGTTCGAGGCGAAGCTCATTCGGTGATGCAAGCCATCAATCGCCAACTCGCCCATTACGCTTATCACTGTGGACAAATCGTGCTTTTAGCGAAGCACTTCAGCCATGAGCATTGGAAATCGCTGAGTATTCCCCGTGGTCAGTCGACCGAGTTTAGTCGCCGAGTTACGGCGGGGGAGGCCAGCCAACGCTAAGGAACAGGGCAGGTTGGGTCGAGCGATCCGGGAAGACATATGAGCGGATCCGTTGCCGCAACCTGTTCGATGTTGACGGGCGGAATGTTTGTGTGAAGTTCGCAATTCATTTTGTCTATGAACGCATTCGCAAGAAGAGCGTATCCGGTATTTGTCGGATGAACAGCATCGAGCGAAAAAATTCCGCCTAGATACAGGTTCGTGAGGTGATGTCCGGCTACGTCGTATCCGTTTGCGGCAATTCCGGCGAATAACTTATTCACATCGACGACAACGGCACCAAACTTTGAGGCAGCAGCGGCAATGATCAAGTTGTAATCGTGGACAGCCGTCTGTGCCTGTGCAATGAGCGAAGCGGAGCGGACGGAGTAGTTCGTGCAGATGTTGAAGGTTGTGACGTTTGGATCGGTGATGTTCGGAACGAGGTAGTCCGTCGGACCCGCGCCGGCGGGCGGCATACCGCAGCGCGCTTCAAAGCCCAGATAAGAGACTAGAAACGGAATGTCTGTGACATTTGGAATATTGGATACAACAATCTTCGCCTTTGTGTAGCGACTCAGACCCTCAAGCAAGAGCTGATAATACGCTGCAAAAAGCTTGAGGTCGGTCGGCTGGGCACCTACCGTCAGAGCCTGAAGCGCGTCCTCGTTTCCGGCCGAAATCAGTATAGTCGTAGGCTTAAGTTCTATGGCACACAAGGCCTCGCTCAACAGCACATCGCCGTTGGCGCGAGGAATCACGCCACAACCGAATGGCGGATTTGTCAAAAGACTGGGATAGCCCAAAATCTCGACCGCCAAAGCGTCAGCAAAACTTGCCGCTTGCGGATTGCTTTGCAGATTCGGCAAGTTCACCTTGTGCACCAAGACATCCAATAGCTCGAATCCCGGAACGGACAGATTATGTGTCTGGACGGTAAGCGTTTGAGGTTCTCGAGTGCCAATGCCAGAGGCTCTCGAGATCACTCCTCCCTCGAAGGTTAGGACCGGCGGTATGCCGGGATATTGGATAAGCGGCAAAGCGAGACTGACGTTTGCTTGCTCGGCAATCAGGTTCGCGAAACCGTGACTCTGCCCACCGGGAGGAGCGGCAGGCACTATGCTGTCGCTGTCGTAGAGGGAAAAGTTCTGGAATCCCGCACTAAGCGAATCTCCGATTACGACTAGATTTCTTAAATGCGGTTGGGCAGCTTCGGCCTGGCGAGCCCATGCCGGAACAATTGCGAGGAAAACAGATCCGGCCAGAAGTGCAGAATGCCGGAAGAAACGTTTGAAGAATGCAGGCAAGATGATCTCCGCTCAGATAGAAGTGCTAACGAGTACAAGTAAATCACGAAAAACGATTTCGAACAACGCCCGACGCCGGGATTTGTGCGGGTCGGCGATATGAAAATTGGGATAGAGGAAGAGCCGGAGCGGGCCAGAATGCGGGCGACGGTCCGGCTCTGGGATCGGCTACTTGAAGTCCGAATCGCCTCGCGGCGTCATTCCGGATCCGCGTGGTCCCTTGACAATGTCGGGAGCGGGCGATTCACCGGGAGCGGCCGGGGTTTCCTGGGTCAACCCTGCTCCTGCTCCTGCACCTGATTCGACACCAGAACTGTCAACGCCCCTCGCCCCTACTGACTGGTTTGCGTTACGGGCGACCGTCTCGTTAATGCTTAGGCCAGCTTTGGCTCTTCTGGCACGCTGGGCCTTTTGCTCTTCGGTGAGTGAGTCTTCAGGAAGATCGGCGAAATCGCCCTCAGCGTCTACCGGTAGCTCATTCAATTTGGGATCAATCATTTACTTATCCTCTGGCTGTTTGACACATCTGGAAGGAAATCTGGGACGAAAAGAATGCGAACGTCAGAAGCCGGCAGACAGCAGTTTGATCGGAAGTGCATCAATGTCGTAGATGCCTATTTGTCCCGTGTGTTCCGGCACTGTATTCTCGATGCTTGTTCCCTCGAGCAGGATTGATGCAGAATGCCGGGACCGGGACGGGTTCGTTCACGCGAGGTTAGCCCGCCCGGCGTCTCGCAATGAGCTAAAGGACCTGACCGACTTCTTCCACCAGGGGGCAGCCGATATCCTTACGTGCGCGGAGTGCAAGCTGCTACTGCGCGATGAGCACGAGCCCCGGGCCGCCGAGACGTATTCGGAGGATGAATATGACCCTAGTGTCATGGAGCGTCTCTATCCGCGGTATCTCGAAGCGTTTCGGGCTAAGGAGAAACCGTATCGAGCTCTGCTACCAACCGGCGCCCAGGTTTTAGAGATTGGGAGCCACTACGGGGCGTTCCTAGAAACTGCGCAGGAATGGGATTGGCGCGCCGAAGGTATTGATATCGGAAAAGATACCAGCCGATTCGCGCGATCGAAGGGCTTCACGGTTCACAGTAAAGAAATAGGCGAATCCGGATTTGGCGAGTCCAGCTTTGACGGAATTTTCATCTGGAATTGCTTCGAGCAGATTGCCGATCCAAAACCGACGCTAGCCGAGTGCCGACGCATTCTGAAGCCACATGGTCTATTAACTCTGCGCACGCCCAATGGGCTGTTCTATGCCCTATGTGAAACGTTATTGGCCGAGGGAGTCCTCCAGAGCGGAGCGGCGGGGTTTCTGCTGCAGGCGATGGGCTACAACAACCTGCTTGGGTTTCCGTATCTGTATGGCTACAGCGCGGCCACGCTCGACAGATTGGTAAAGCAGTTTGGCTTCCGGTGCGAGGGAATGCTCAATTCGGAATTGATTACGCTACCGCTGCCCCAAAACCCGGATTGGGTGGACAGGGAGGAACGCGCAATCAATGATGAGGTTCGAATGCTCGCGCATTCGGTACTGGCGAATCGAGAGGGTACGCTGGCGGGGCCTTGGATCGAAATCTGGTTTAGAGCCGCAACGACGTCATAGGACGCGAGGTTCACACGCCCGAGGCGTCCCCTATTCCCCGATCAACTGGAGTACGATCCGGCGCTGATGCGCGTGAGAACGGTGCTCGAAGAGATACAACCCTTGCCAGGTGCCGAGCGCGAGGCGACCAGAAACGAGAGGTATTGAAAGGCTGGTTTGGGTCAGCGTGGAGCGAATGTGCGAGGTCATATCGTCCGGCCCCTCCGCGGTGTGACGGTAGTTCTCATCGTCCTCGGGGACGAGGCGCTCAAAAAAATCACGCAGGTCGAGGGTGACGTCGGGATCGGCGTTCTCTTGGATTACCAGCGAACACGATGTGTGCTGGACAAACACAGTGAGGAGCCCGTTCCTAATGTTCTGCTTTGACAACCAGTCCTCCGCACCTTTAGTGAACGGATAAAGACCTTTGCCGCGGGTTGAGACCGTGATGGTGGTGCTGGAGAGCTGCAAATTATTGGTGGAGACGGCAAGTCACGCAATTCACTCTACGGTCACGCTTTTGGCGAGATTGCGAGGCTGGTCAACGTCGCAGCCGCGCCGCACCGCGATGTGATAGGCCAGCAGTTGCAATGGAATCATCTCGAGCAAGGGCAGGAGCAACTCGCGAGTAACCGGGATGGTGATGAGGTGGTCGGCAATTTTTGCAATCTGTTCGTCGCCTTCGCACGCGATTGCAACCACTATGCCGCTACGCGCTTTGACCTCTTGTATGTTCGATAGAGTTTTTTCATAGTGCACCCGGCTTTCTTCGGATTCCGGGTCGCAAGTTGCGAGGACAACGACCGGGAGATTCTCATCAATCAAAGCGTTGGGGCCGTGCTTCATCTCGCCAGCCGGATAGCCCTCCGCGTGGATGTAGGAGATCTCTTTGAGCTTGAGCGCGCCTTCGAGAGCGATAGGGAAGTGAATACCGCGACCGAGATAGAGGAAATCAGTGGCCCGGAAGAGAGCGCGGACGAGATTGTCGTAGATGCCGGTATTCGCAAGAACGTGCTCGAGTTGTCCAGGGATACGGGCGAGATCCTGCACGAGCGTGCAGGAACGCTGCGAGCTGAGGGTGCCGCGCACTTGCCCAAGATGCATGCCGAGGATCAGCAGGGCGGTGATTTGGGAGGTAAATGCTTTGGTTGATGCGACACCGATTTCAGGACCGGCGTGGGTCAGCAGAGTACCGGAGGCCTCACGAGTGATCATCGAGCCCACCACGTTGCAGATGGCAAGCGTCTTCGAGCCCTTCTGCTTCGCCTCGCGTTGGGCGGCTAGGGTGTCCGCGGTTTCACCAGATTGAGAGATTACGATCGTGAGCGTGTGGGGAGAGATAATCGGGTCGCGATAGCGAAATTCACTGCCGTAATCGACTTCTACAGGAAGCCGGGACAGCCGCTCGATAATGAATTTGCCTGCGAGGGCGGCATGCCAACTCGTGCCGCAGGCGACAATCTTGATTTGCTGAAATTCCCGGAACTCAGCTTCCGAGATGGTTACCTCATCGAGAAATACACGACCACTTTCAAGTCCCAGGCGTCCGAGCATGGTGTCTTTAATGGCGCGTGGCTGCTCAAAAATTTCTTTGAGCATGAAATGCTTATAGCCGCCTTTTTCGGCCATGATCGGATCCCAGAGAATGTGCGCGATCTGGCGCCGCACAGTGCGGCCATCAAAGTCGGTGAGGCGAACGCCGGCGTGAGTGAGAATTGCAACGTCACCGTCGTTCAGGAAAAACATGTCGCGTGTATGGCTTAGGATGGCGGGAACATCAGAAGCGACAAAGAACTCGTCCTGACCCAGCCCGACCACGACGGGCGGCCCCGAGCGAGCGGCAACGATTTTGTTCGGGTCAGAAGTAGCGATGACGCTGACTGCAAACACGCCTGTGATTTGCTTGATGGCTTCACGAACTGCGTGCTCCAGGTTGCCATTCAGATGCTTCTCGATGAGATGCGCGATGACTTCGGTGTCGGTTTCGGTTTTGAAGGTGTGGCCCTCGGCCGTAAGCTGCTTCCGGAGACCTAGATAGTTTTCTACGATGCCGTTGTGAACGACGACGATCTCGCCCTTGCAATCGCGATGCGGATGGGCATTCTCTTCGGTGGGACGGCCGTGGGTAGCCCAGCGCGTGTGACCGATTCCATAGAGGCCTGAAAGCGGTTTGTTTCGAATCGCGTCTTCAAGGTTGCGCAGCTTGCCGGAGGCGCGTCGAATCTCAAGACACTTTTGGTCCGAAAGCACGGCGACCCCCGCTGAGTCGTAGCCGCGATACTCGAGCCGCCGCAAGCCATCCACAATGAGCGGCACCGCATCGCGGCTGCCGATATACCCTACAATCCCGCACATACCAAAAAAGTCTAAGTATTCAGTCTAGAATCTCAACCCGATAGTCCTCAATCACAGGGTTCGCGAGCACGTCTCGCGCGATCTCATCAAGCAGCTTGGCAGCGTGGTCATGCGGAGTATTATCGGCGAGCTCGACCTCGAAATATTTCGCCTGCCGCACCGACGTTATCTCTTTATGCCCCAAACCAACAAGAGCGGAGCGGATGGTTTGGCCTTGCGGGTCTAGAATCGTGGGTTTAATTGAGACGTATACACGCGCTGTCATGGGAACTTCCATTCTAGAAGCGGACAAGCCAAACAATTTTGAGGAAATTGTTTGGAAACTCTGTTATAACCGATAAGAATACTAGAAACGGATGGGCTCCGTTATGGGAAAGTGCGGCCATGGGCGGGTTGTGAGGGTGGAAAGGCAGAGCAGTCGTTATCGTTAAGATCTGCATACTTGCGAGCAGCAGCGCGGGAAACTCAGCGTTTATCGGAACCGGTAGAACGCGACTGTTGATTGACGCGGGCCTGAGCCGACGGGAGATCGCCAGGAGGCTTGCGGCTATTGGGGAAGACATTGCCTGTGTCGACGCAATTTTGGTTACGCATGAACATGCGGATCACACGGTCGGACTTTCAGCGCTAATCAAACGCAAGCCCTGCGATCGCAAGATGCCTGTATTCGTCACCCACGGTACGGCAGAATTCATCGATTGGCGCGGATCCAGTTCGGAAGTAGACTCCCGACCGCTGCAGCCTGCCATTGAGAGTTTTCAGGCGGGCTGCTCATTTTCGATCGGCGATTTCAATATCACGAGCTTTACGGTTCCGCATGACGCGTTTGACCCTGTAGGATACACGCTTACCGCTGAGGGGATCAAAGTGGCGATTGCGACTGATCTGGGTTATATACCGGACTCGCTTCGCGTGCATCTGCGTGGAACAGATCTATTGCTGCTCGAATCGAACCACGATCTGGAGATGTTGAGAGTGGGCCCATATCCGTGGTCCGTCAAACAACGCGTGATGAGCAGGCGGGGCCACTTATCGAACGAAGTATGTGCCGAATTCATTAAACGTGATTTGGATGGAAACGTATCTACTCTTGTACTCGGCCACATCAGTGAGCACAATAATCACCCGGAACTAGTTCGCAACATTGGCGCGAAAGCTCTCGACGGACGGGCTTTATTCACCAAACTAGTTGTGGCCGAGCCTGGCATCCAGTCTGAAGTCTTCTGCTACTAACAGCACGCTCAATAACCGGCATTTAGCACAATAGTGGGTGGCATGATTGCGCGTTACACACGCCCCGAAATGGGTGCGATCTGGAGTGACCAACACAAATACGAGTGCTGGCTGGAAGTGGAGCTGGCTGCCTCCGAAGCTTTGGCGGAACTCGGCGAAGTGCCTCCGGACGCGGCCCAGAGGCTACGGTCATTGGCCGGTTTTGATCTGAAGCGAATCCAGGAAATCGAGCGCGAAGTGCGGCACGACGTGATTGCGTTTACTACATCTGTCGCCGAAGTCATCAAGGCGAAAGGCGCGCCCGAAGCTTCGCGGTGGCTGCATTACGGCCTGACGTCGAACGATGTAGTCGACACCGCTCAGGCGTTGCAAATTAAAGAAGCTTCAAAGCTGATCGATGCCGGACTTCACGAGCTCGCGGCGGCTCTGAAGAAGCTTGCGTTTGAGCACAAGCACACGCCGCAGATCGGACGAACGCACGGGGTTCATGCGGAACCCACTACTTTTGGGCTAAAAGTCGCGAACTGGTGGGACGAGCTTCAGCGGCAACGCAGACGTTTTGAGGATGCGGCGGAAGAGATTCGCGTCGGCAAGATATCGGGAGCGGTGGGCACTTTTGCGCACATTAGTCCCGAGGCGGAGGAAAAGATCTGTGCGCGGCTAGGACTCAAAGCGGCACGGATCAGCTCTCAAGTGCTGTCCCGCGATCTACATGCGCACTATTTGGCGGTATTGGCGGGTATCGCATCAAGCCTCGAGAAGATTGCACTTGAGATACGGCACTTGCAGCGAACAGAAATCCGTGAAGCAGAGGAGCCGTTTGCAGCGACCCAAAAAGGGTCGTCAGCCATGCCGCACAAGCGCAATCCGGTGGTTGCGGAGCAGATCTGTGGACTTGCGCGGGTAGTACGTTCGAACGCGCAGACGAGCCTGGAAAATGTGCCGCTATGGCATGAGCGCGACATCTCGCACTCCTCCGCGGAGCGGATCATTCTACCGGATTCCACGATTTTGATTGACTATCTTCTTGCAAAAAGCACTTGGCTGATTTCGGGATTGCGGGTGAATACCGACCGGATGCGGTCAAATCTGGAGCAGACACAGGGGCTCATTTTCTCCGGACAACTGCTACTTGATCTGGCCGAGGCGGGAATGCTTCGGGAGGACGCTTACACTCTGGTGCAACGGCATGCGATGGAAGCTTGGGAGAACGCTGGCGATTTCAAAGCCGCGATACAGGCAGATCCAAGAAGTAGAGCCTACCTGAGTGAGGAAAAGCTGAACCAAGTATTTGCCCTAGAGAGGCATTTGAAACACGTGGACAGAATCTTTGAACGGGTGTTTGGTAGTTGAGACAACAGAAGTGAAAACATTTGAAAGACACTATGTAGATTTTGACCGTTTTCGTTTACACTGAATGCGGGCAAAGAGGCCCGAACGGGGATGCTGGCGAACGAGCGAACCTTGACAGGCAAGGAGTTAGAACTTGCGAGAGTGCTGCTGGTAGACGACGACCTTACCTCGCGGCTAACTCTTAAAGCCGTCTTGGAGGCCGGAGGCTATCTCGTTGATTCCGCAGCTTCGGCGGCAGAAGCTGTCGGTAAGCTGGACGAGCGACAGTACGAATTGGTGCTGAGCGACTTAGATATGGAATCGCCAGAAGCGGGGCTCAAGGTCCTTGCGCACGCCCGGCTTATGGCCTATAAGCCCGCCACAGCCATCCTGACTACCTACCAAAACGAGCGTCCGGATCTACGCCGACCCGTACTGATCAAGCCGGAAGATTTACCAGGTTTGCTCAGCAAAGTGGCCGAGTTGATAAGTCAACGCGCGGCTCGCATCGTGCAACGGCAGCTCAGGCAGGCGGCATACTCCGCTACGAGGTCCGCTCCAATAAAGCCGACTACCAGTGCATCCGCCCGACCTGCTCGATCACGCGTTCATAGGTGTCAAGACCACCTTTGAAGAAGTGGTCTTCTGCCTCAACCCAATCGAGGTGCCTGGGTTCGGGCAGAGACTCATAAAAGGAAGTAAATTCCGGGCACGGGCCGAATTCGTCGTGCGTGCTTTGGACAAAATACTTGGGAATTCGGATCTGGTAAAGGTATTCGCGATCGGGATAGTTGACTGGGAAGCCGACGAGAATGAGGCGGCTAATACCGGGCTGCTGACTGGCGAGCCGCGTTACGATGCGAGATCCAAAAGAAAATCCCGCCGCGAGCAGCGGCAAATCGGAATACCGGCGCTGTAACTCATGGAGCGCTGCGAGGCCGTCATCCGTTTCCCCATAACCATGATCGTATTCGCCTTCGCTCAAATTTACTCCGCGGTAATTGAAGCGAAGCACAACACAACCGGATTTGCGAAGACCTCGCGCCAAGCGATAGACGACTTTGTTGTGCATCGTGCCTCCGTGCTGCGGATGGGGATGGCAGACCAGCGCGGCTTGAACGGGAGCCATTTCTTCCGGTTCTTCCAGTAATGCTTCGAGGTTGCCCGAACAACCTGCAATAAAGAAGGATTCGATGCGGCGGGGCATCAGTTCGATCGATAATTCGTGAACTGCACGTCGATGCCGAAATCTTTTCCGCGCAGCAGCGCGATCACCTGCTGCAGCGTGTCGCGATCTTTTCCGCTGACCCGAACCAAATCGCCTTGAATGCTCGCCTGGACCTTGAGCTTGCTGTCCTTAATCAGCTTGATGATTTCCTTCGCCTTCTCGATGGGAATGCCTTGCTGCAAAGTGATCTCCTGACGCACGCTGCCGTGCGATGCAGGAATCAGAGGACCGTATTCAAGACCCTTTAAGGGCACGTTGCGCTTGACGAGCTTCTGGTTGAAAATTTCAGTGACCGCCTTCAGCTTGTACTCATCCGAGCTGGCGAGGAGGATTTTGTGGTCTTTCTCATTGAGCTCAATTGATGATTTACTGTCTTTCAGGTCATAACGGGTCTGGACCTCTTTCGAGGCTTGCTGAATGGCGTTGACGACTTCGTTCAGATCGATCTTTGACGCGATATCGAAAGTATTTTCAGGCATAGAAAGTGCTACGTCCATAGTAGGACGTGAGGGAAACAGGTTCGCGCGACGTTATGCCTGATGGGAAAGAACGAACAGAACTCGTTCTGTAAGCTCTTCAATCATTGCGGGCATGGCGCTATCGAGCGCTATGGTTACTGCAGCGCGAACGCTATTTCGATCGAGAGCAGCGGGAGCCGGTGAGCCCGCATGATCCCGGGCGGCAGCGCTTTGCTGCAACAGTTGTTCGACGGCACCGAGCAGTGTGGATGCCTCAAAGGGCTTGCGCAGAATCACGTCGGCGCCGGCGTTTTTGGCGTCCTGCTCATTGAACTCGTCGACAGGCGCAGCCGCGAAGATGACAGGAACATGGCGGTGTTCTGGCTGCGATTTCAAGAAGCGGGCCAGGTCAAAGCCGCTTTTCGTTGGCAAATAGACGTCGGTTATCAGCAGGTCGGGATTAACGTCGCCGAGCCGACGTAGCGCGGTTGCGCCGTCCGTGACGCTGACCACTTCTATACGTTGGCTACTCAGAATCTGCTCCGCCAATCTCAGCGCCTGGGGACTATCGTCGGCCAGCAGGATACGGCTCATTAATTTTGCGGAGGATTTTGGCTCTGCGAGGGTGCGGCGGCGTTCGGAGCTGCGGGAACGGGAGTTGGCGTGCTTAGCGGCGTCTGAGCACCTTGTGTGGGCTGGGTTTGCTTGCTTTGATCAACCGCTTGCTGGTTCTGATCCTTGGGTTTCTTCTTCTGAAGTTTGGCTTGTTTCTTAGCTTGTTTTTCCCGGATCTTCCTCAGCTCTGCATCGCGATTGGTGGGCAAGGGCTGATTTGGCGGCGGGGTCGCTGCAGCAGCAGCGCCAGCGCCGGTTCGGGCATCTGGATTCTTATCTAGGGCGCTGTTGTCACCCACTGTGGTTGCCGTTACGTCAGTCGTGCCGGAACCCGTGCCGGCCGTAGCTGCTGTATCAGTGTTGGCGACGGGAACGCTGGCGGGAATCGTAGGTTTGGGATCCGTCATCGTGGGCTGGCCGGATTTGGCGGCGTGACTCACATCGGGTTTACCGCTGAGAAAGCTTGTAGAGCGGGCAATCAGACCTGGACGGTGATAATTCTCCTGCTCCCACTTCATCCGTTCCAAGGCAGCGCGATTCACCTGAGGAACAGGGAATTCCATATCTTCCAGACGGCGCTTCGCGTCCTCGGCCCGGGCACTGAGGGGGTAATCGCGCACCACGTGGGCGAACATTTCTCCCGATTTCTGGCGGAAGCGTGGGCCCATCTTCGAATACGCGTCGCCGGCCTCGAACAGCGCCTCATCGGCTTTGCTGTAGAGCGGATACTGTGCACCCAGAGCGTCGAGCCGGTTGGCAGCAGCCGGGTTCATCTCCCGCTTGTAATAAAAATTGCCGACCACGAACTCATGTTCGGCGAGGCTTTCCTGAATGTTGCGAAGGCGCTGAGCAGCCAAAGGTGCGAATTTACTATTTGGAAACTCGACCAGCAGGGTCCGGCATTCGGTTTCGGCGCGGAGCGTTTGGGACCAATCGCGGTCGCTCTTGTCCATCTGTTTATAGTGGATCTCGCACACCCGGTTCTGAGCTTCAGCCGATTCCGGCATATTGGGGTAAAAGAGCTTGAAATCCTTATATTCCGCCTCGGCCTGCGCCAGGCCATTGCCACCACCTTCGCGGTACCAGCTGTCGGCGATGGCAAGCTTCGCCTTGGCTAGAAACTCGCTCGATTCGTAGGTGTTCATCAGAGTCTGGAGCGAGATCCGCGCCACCTCATAGCGGCCATGTTCGATATCGTGCATGGCTTGGTCGAAGAGCACCTTATCAGGCTGCTGCGTGTTCTTGGTGATGGGTGTTTCGTACTTCTTGTGAATGCAAGACGCAAGAAGTCCAATGGAGAGAACGGGCAGCAGAGCCCGCTTCGGAAAAAACGTGCAAAAAACCATATTTAACCTAAACCCTGACGGAGGTCGCCTCTTCGGCGATGCGCTGCATCCCACGGACGGCTTCGGCTGGGTCCGGGGTATGGAACACCGACGAGCCAGCCACGACCCAATCCACTCCTGCTTTGGCAACTTCTCCTATATTATCGTGTCCGATGCCGCCGTCGATCTCGATTGAGAACCGGAGGTCGCGCTCGGCGCGAACGCGGCGGAGCTGACGGACCTTATCCAGAGAACGTGGAATGAATTTCTGGCCGCCGTAACCCGGATTAACGCTCATAACCAGAACGTAATCAATAATGTCGAGCACGTTTTCAAGGAGCATCGCAGGCGTGGCCGGGTTGATGACAACGCCAGCTTTAGCCCCATGATCCTGGATCATATGCAGGGTTCGATCTAAGTTCCGGCAGACTTCATACTGCACGCTCACACAATCCGCGCCAGCTTTAATAAACAGCGGCGCATAGGTATCAGGATCTTCGATCATCAGATGGTGGTCAAGTTTGAGCCGGGTAGACCGGCGCACCGATTCGGTAATCGGCGTACCCATCGTGAAATTAGGGACGAAATGCCCGTCCATGATATCGATGTGAAGCATTTTGACGCCAGCTTCTTCCACGCGCTGGATGTCTTCGCCCAGCCGAACGAAGTTCGCCGCGAAAATGGAGGGTACGATTTGAGTCACTCAACCTACTCTTTTACGCTGTAACACGTGAGCCTAGCACAAAACTGCCGCATAGAAGCCGTCTCCTTCGTCCCGGCCGGGCAAGCGCCACAGCTCGCGTTCACATCGGAGCTCGGGGTGCATTCGGAGGGTACTCTGAACGACCGCTTCGTTTTCCTCCGGCTCCAGCGAACAAGTAGCGTAGAGGAGCTTTCCGCCTGGAACGAGAAGCTGAACAGCCTGGGAAAGGATGCGCGATTGCTTTTCGCCAAACCTCGCAAACTCTTCGATCTGGACGCGCCACTTGATCTCAGGGTTCCGTCCAAGAGTTCCCGTCCCAGAACAGGGAGCATCGATGAAAATGCGGTCAAAGGGCCGGGAAAACGGAAGCCGGCGAGATGCGTCGAGAACCACACGAGGGCAGATGGGCGGAATGTCGCAAATCCGTTTTGGGCTGATGTCGCAGGCAACGGCGATCGTAAGCGGGGTTTCGAGCGCCTGAAGGGTTTTGTTGCCAGGCGCGGCGCAGAGGTCCAGAAAGGTATGGCCGGGCCGGAGATCGAGCCAGCGCAGAACGGATTGAGAACCAATATCGTGAAGGCGCGCCCCGTGAGGCACAGGGGATAACAGACGGAAGCAGCCCGGAACGGATGTCGCTTCGACGCATACGTCGTTGGGGGGATTGGATCCGGGCGCCACGCGGATATAGGCGCTGGGCTCTTCGAGAGCGGCTTGCCCTACAGCGCGAGCTTGCGCCCAACCGAAATGCGCAATCCAGCGGTCAAGCAACCAAGAAGGACAGGAGAGCTCGACAGCGGCGTTGGGCCACTCCACGGGCGCTCGGTTTACTTTGCGCAGAACTGCATTGGCAAACCCGGCTGCAGCACGCTTCCGGCTTTTTACGAATTCGACCGACTCATGGACCGCGGCGTGAGATGGAATCCGGTCCAAATATCGCAGTTGGAATATGGCGGCACGCAAGGCGATAGTGACAGATTCGTCGAGATCGGCAGGTTTTCGGCCAGAGTAAAAAAAAATCAGATGGTCGAGCTGTCCCTGGTATCTCAAACAGCCAAAAACAATTTGGGACGCAAGTCCCGCGTCACGACTATCGAGTGAGCGCGTGCGCTCGATAAGCGTATCGGATGCATACTTCCCCCCGGCGACCGCCGTAAGGACGTCGAACGCGGCTAAGCGCCCCGGCGAAATGTTCCTCGTAAAAGCAACAGTCACAGGTCTCTAAACAGTCTGGTACGTCTTATGTAGCAACAAATTGCGCAATCTTTTATGTTTACGTATTTCGCGCTCGTGTGATAGGATTAGATAGCCTTGGGGGGGACGTTTCCCTGGTGAGGTCGGGCCTCACACTTCCCCCACGGAGCATAATACCTTTCCAATGAGTTTTACCGTTTTCCTCGGAAATCTCCCTGTCTGGGTGACGGCCGACGATATCAAATCGTGGCTTTCCTCAGAAAACCTGGTCGCTGACGCGATCAAGGTAATTCGCAACCCTGAAACACAAGAGTCAAAGGGCTTCGCTTTTATAGACGCTCCAAACCAGGACGAAATGAACTCGATCATCCGCCGGTTTGACAGGGCACCTTTGGAGGATCGACTCCTCCGTGCAAATCCGGCTCAACCGCCGAAATCGGGCAAGGGCGTAACCAGAACTGCACCCCCGATGGATCGCAGCAGGCGTCAGGCACCGACGGCCGCCAACACTCAGCCACCGCGAAAGAGCGGTAACGGACGGCGTCCTACCAACTCGCAAAACAAGCAGAGTGCGTTCGCAGAAGAGCTCGCAAAAGTTCTTTAGACCGGGCCCAGTCCTCGGGCTTCAGGTTTCAGTTTTTCCCCTTTAAAAATCCCCAAG
>JBJMGM010000051.1:0-7579 GCA_045807905.1 Bryobacteraceae bacterium
ACAGAAGACAAGGTTTACTGCGTGTACCTGGCGCCAGATGAGGACAGCATTCGGGAGCACGCCCGCAGGGTAGGCATTCCGGCCGATCGTGTTGCCGCAGTTCGCCGTTTGATTGAGCCTACGAAGGTGGTATAGCAGACCCCAACTCGCTAAGCGAATATTGGATCGCGTTTTCCAGGCTCATCGCGGAACCTTCTGCCCAGGCGCGTTTTCCGTCGCTCTCACTCACCCATTCCCAGGCAAGTAGCAGCGTCTGATCGAGCTTAAGTTGTTCGGGTTGATGCAGAGGAGCGCCGATTAAGTGGCGTAAATGGGTTGCCGCAGCGGCGAGTCTCAGAGCAGGTTCAGCATGTCCTTGAGCTAGGACGAGACAAGCCGAGCTTTCGAGTGCCCGTGCGATACCGCGTTGGTGCCGCAACCCCGCAAAGATCTCCAGGGCTTCGCGGCACGCGGTGTGTGCGGCCAAATAATCTCCCTGTGCACAATCGATGTAAGCCAGGTCTGTTAGGGAGCGCGCGGAACCCCAGGGATCTCCGGTTTCCCGAAAGGCCGAAAGCGCACGTTGATATAGTGCCCGCGCCCCCTCCATCTCGCCCTGTGCCCGCGCTATGTCGCCCTGCTGATTGATAGACCAAGCGCTACCGGTGCGGTCACCAAGTTGCTCAAAGATATCCGCCGCCTCAGACAGCGCCCATCGAGCGCGTTGGTAGTCGCCGCGAACCTTGACCACATTGGCCAGGTTGTGAAGGCAGCGCGCAATCGCCAACCGGTCCGACAGCATACGCCAGCACGCCAAGCTTCGCTCAAGATTGCTCTGGGCCGCAGAATAGTCACCCCGATCCCGCGCCGATATGCCCAAGGCATTCAAGGACACGGCGATGCCCGACTCGTCGCCCAATTCTTCATAAAGTGAAAGGCTTTGTTGCAGGAACGTCACGGCAGCCGAATAGTCGCCCTGGGTGGTGGTTAACGCGCCGAGAAAATGCGACACCCGGGCCCGTTCTTTTGAGCACTCGGTGCCAGCGAGGCGCAGAACAGTTTCCAGCCGGGCGCGGCCCTCGGTCAGGTGGTCCCGCATATCCCAGAATCGAAACAGAGCCACGCAGAGACGCAATCCCCAATCGCGATCCAGCGTCTGAAACAGCCCGTCGAGTGCGAAACGGAGATTGTCGATCTCTACGTCGCATTGAGTCAACCAGCGAGCCCGATCGGGGGTGCTCAGTTCTGGATTGCCTTCCTCCGCCAGTACAAGACAGTATGCCGCGTGTGCGCGCCGCGTCGCAGATTGCTCACCGCTATCAATGAGGTGCTCGAGGGCATACTCGCGAATCGTTTCTAACATCGCGAAGCGCGGCTCGGCCTCGGCGCGGTCCACACGGTGAATCAAATTCTTATCCACTAGGGATGACAGCCCTTCAAAGAGATCGATACCGAGGTCGCGACTTGTATTGCAGACCGCTTCCGCCCCTTCTAGTGTGCATCCGCCGACAAACACGGAAAGGCGCCGAAACAGTTTCGACTCGGCCTGATTCAAGAGACCGTGACTCCAATCGATGGTTTTGCGCAGCGTTTGTTGCCGTTCCGGCAGATCGAGCGCACCGCCAGTTAGCAATTGCAAACGGCTTTGGAGCCGATCCAGGATGGCGCGAGGCGATAGTACCTTGGTTCGGGCAGCCGCTAATTCTATGGCCAATGGCAACCCATCCAGCCGCAGGCAGATCTCCCGAACCGCAAGTGCGCTTTCGGGAGTAATTACAAAATCCGGCCAGACGGCGGCAGCGCGTTGTGCAAACAACTCGATGGCGGAATTCTGGGCAAGCGGCGTTACGAGGTATTCCTGTTCACCGTAGACACGCAAACACGAACGGCTAGTGACCAGAACTTTGAGCGACGGGCATGCTTCCAGTATTTCGGCCACCACGGTCGCCGCCGGGAGGACCTGTTCGAAGTTATCCAGCAAGAGCAAGAATGGTCCCGAGTTCTGTAACTGATCGCCGATGAGTTGGGGGATAGCGCGGTTGCCGGCTTGCCGAATCCCTAGCGCGTCCGCCAGAGCGGCTGCCACCATGTCTGGATTCGTGATCGAAGCCAAGCCAACAAATTGAATACCGGCCGTGAACCGGTCCGGAAGCGCGGCAGCTACCTCGATTGCAAGCCGTGTTTTTCCAGAACCACCCGGACCAGTGAGGCTTAAAAGCCGAACATCTCGTCGGAGTATCAAGTCGGTGATGTCTCGTAGCTCTTGTTCTCGTCCGACGAGCGAAGTACGCGGGGTTGGGAGATCGTGTCGCTTCCTCGCGAGCTTCGGCGAGTCCCGCTCATCGCCTTCGGACAAGTGAAAGGGATCAGTTGCTGGGAGACGATCCGGGTTCGTCGTGCGTTGGGTCACCTCGGCGGTAAACAAGTAGCCCCGCCGAGGTACAGTCTTGAACAACTGCTGGCTGCGATCGTTCAAGGCGCGACGCAATTCGACGGTACACTGCACCAGCGAATCGTCAGTAACGACCGAATCGGGCCAGACCGCTTGCATCAACTCCTGCTTGCCAATCAGCTGTCCAGGGTGTTCCACCAGGTACTTGAGGGTTTCATATACCTTGGGGCGAAGCTTAATCTCCTCGCCGGCCTTAAACACAGACCCTCTGATGAGGTCGAGCGTGAATTCGCCGAATCGATAGTTCAGGGACCTCGTTTCCAAGTGCGCTCCCGTTTCAGCAACGTCAAGCAGCTTACACGCCGTTATCTTTGGCTTTTTTTTGGCGTTGTTTCGTTACTTCTCGTACCGATGCTTGTTACTTTTCAATTGCTAGGCAAGAGCTCAGCACTCCATTGCGGACGGCCTGGAAGCCGATGAATCGCTCGCCAGAGCGGATTCTAGCAAAAAGTGCGGCTAGGGGAGAGCCCTTTAGTAAAGCCGCAATGGAAGATGAGCACCAATTCGCAAGGAGAAAAGTCCAATGACTACATTGCAGGTTTCCACCATCAATATGAAAATCAGACGATTCGCGATGCAATGCCAGTGTTTCATGATCGCTCTCGTTCTCATAAACCTTTTATCTTTTCGCGCCCTGGCGCAAGATGATCACTCACAGACCATGGCCCAGCAAAATAAAGAAATGACGCCGGAACAACAAAGCAAGCAGGATGCGCTTGTTAAAACTGTCCGGCAATGGACCGAGCGCTTCCAGGATGTGAAAGAGGCCGAACATGAAGGGTATCGCCTTGAATTCGGTTGCGTGAGCGGAGACGACTTTGGGGCAATGGGCCTCCACTACGTGAATGACAAGCTAGTGGGCTACGGCATCGTGGACGTCACGCGTCCCCAAATCGTGCTTTACGAAGCGCAGCCAAACGGAAGCCTGAAACTGACCGGTGCCGATTATCTGGTCCTCGCAGAGGCATGGGATGCGAAGCATCCGGGCGTTACGCCGCAGCTCATGGGACAGATCTTTCATTACTTCGCCAGTCCCAATCGCTTCGGCCTCCCGGCCTTCTACACGCTGCACGTCTGGGCGTGGAAGCAGAATCCCATGGGCGCATTTGTAAACTGGCACCCCCATGTTTCGTGCCAGTCATTCGTGGGCAAAACCACCCCTTAGTGAAGGCGGTCGCAGGATAAGAATTTGAGGCCCTTCGATCAGCTGGCCGGAGTGAAGGGGCCCCACGCCAAGCGAAAAAGATCCACACAGTTAAGAAAAAGGAAAAACATCAAATGAGTACAACAGGGGTTCCCGCAATTGACATGAACAAAATGAATGCTTTTATCGGTCAATTCGTGACCGATCTGGGCGCTGCAGTTCATGCCGGCATGGTCGTCATTGGGGAAAAGTTAGGGCTCTACAAAGCCCTCGCCGGAGGCCCAATGAGTTCAGCGCAACTCGCGGCTAAGACGAAGACCGATGAGCGCTATTTGCGCGAATGGCTCGCTTCACAAGCTGCGGGCGGCTACGTCACCTATGATGAGACCAACGGTAAGTTCCACCTCAACGAAGAACAAGCGTTCGCGCTCGCGGTCGAAGACAGTCCGGCATATCTGCCCGGAGCGTTTGAACTGGCTTTGGGCTCGCTCGCGGCTGTTCCACGAATCACGGAATCCTTTCGAAGCGGCGCGGGTATGGGTTGGCATGAACATGCTGACGGCGTATTCCATGGTTGTGAAAAGTTCTTTCGTCCCGGGTATGCCGCTAACCTTGTAAGCTCGTGGATTCCCGCTTTGAGCGATGTCCAAACGAAACTGGAGGCGGGGGCGCGCGTGGCCGACATCGGCTGCGGGAAAGGGGCTTCCACTTTATTGATGGCGAAAGCATTCCCTAACTCCCGATTTTTCGGATTCGACTACCACGACAAGTCGATTGAGGCGGCACGTGAGTCCGCCGTTCGTAACGGTGTCGCCGACCGCGTCACCTTCGCGGTATCAACGGCAAAAGATTTTCCTGGTAGAGATTACGATTTCGTGGCTGTCTTTGATTGCTTGCATGACATGGGCGACCCGATCGGGGCGGCTGCGCACGTCCGGCAGTCGCTGGCGAAGGACGGAACGTGGATGATTGTTGAGCCCTTTGCCAATGACCAGCTGAAAGACAATCTGAATCCTGTGGGCCGGGTCTACTATTCTTTTTCAACTCTGTTGTGCACGCCTTGCTCGCGATCACAGGAAGTGGGACTCTGCTTAGGCGCACAAGCCGGCGAGACGCGTATTCGAGACGTTGTGACCTCGGCCGGATTCAATCGTTTTCGCCGAGCAACGGAAACACCCTTCAACATAGTTTATGAAGCTCGGCCATGATTTCTCAGTTGAGAAAGTGCATGAACGACGGTTCCGTCGCGGGTGATGGGCCACGTCACGAGCATTGAAATGGGGATGGAGAGCGGGTAACGAGGAGAAGCGTGATGTCAATAGAGCAAGCGATTACCGAGTTTCGCGGACAGTTCCGCGGCAGAGTGCTGGAGGCTGAAGAGCCGGCCTACGAAGAAGCGAGAAAAGTCTACAACGCCATGATCGATCGAAAGCCGCGGCTAATCGTCGATTGTACCGATGTAGCCGACGTGATCGCCGCCGTGAGAATGGCGAACGCCAATGATCTGCGCGTGTCCATCCGTGGTGGTGGTCACAACGCAGCAGGTCTGGGTGTCTGCGATGAAGGAATGGTAATCGATCTATCGCGCATAAATTACGTAAGAGTTGACCCTTCCGCCCGTACGGTTCTTGTGGGCGCGGGGTGTAGATGGAGTGATGTAGACCATGCGACACACGCGTTCGGCTTGGCCGTGCCGTCGGGCGTCGTCTCAAGCACCGGAGTTGCCGGGCTAACGTTGGGCGGAGGCATCGGACATCTCTCCCGCAAGTACGGCCTGACGATTGACAACCTGCTCTCCGCGGATGTTGTGCTCGCGGATGGCAGCTTCGTTGTTGCGAGTGAACACGAAAACCCAGACTTGTTCTGGGCGGTGCGTGGCGGAGGAGGAAATTTCGGCATCGTCACTTCGTTCCTCTTTCAGGCGCACCCGATTCATACGGTTTGTGCTGGCCCGATGCTCTGGAATCTGGAAGACGCTGCAGACGTGATGAAGTGGTACCGGGAATTCATCACTCAAGCGCCCGAAGAAATGAATGGCTTCTTCGCCACCTTGAGCGTGGCACCGGGGCCGCCTTTCCCTGAAGAGTTGCACCTGCGCAAGATGTGCGGCATCGTGTGGTGCTATCAGGGGTCGATGGAACAGGCAAACGCCATACTCGAATCCATCCGCAGCTATCGGCCGCCGGCTTTTGAATTCTTTGTGCCAATGCCCTTTCCGATGCTGCAGGGCCTGTTTGATGGCATCTATCCTGCGGGTCTGCAATGGTATTGGAAAGCTGATTTTTTCCGGGAACTCACTGATGCCGCGATCGAAAAGCATCTCGAGTACGCGTCAACGATGCCAACTTGGCAATCCACGATGCATCTGTATCCGGTGAATGGAAAAGTCAATCGGGTAGGACAAGGCGATACAGCTTTCAGCTATCGCGATGTCGTCTGGAGCGAGGTGATCGTGGGTGTAGATCCGGACCCGGCGAACTGCGGAAAAATCATTGATTGGGCTAGATCTTATTACGATGCGCTGCATCCGTTTGGAGCAGGCGGTGCTTATCTGAATTTCATGATGGAGGAAGGAGAGGACCGAATCCGGGCGACATACCGGGGCAATTACGATCGTTTGGCGGCGATCAAGGCGAAGTACGACCCGGAAAACTTCTTACGCGTGAACCAAAATATCAGGCCGGCGGCTTAGTCCGTCGCCCGTGTGCAAGGGACAGCGGCTCTTCGGTCGCCAGAGGCCGAGCGACACGCGGTCTCACGCTCTTCGGAGAAAATCTAACAACAGGAACAAAGAAATGGAGACATCGATAGAGACACTCACTCTCGACCTCGTAGACCGGATTATCGAGCGGGAGCAAACCTGCGGAGAGCCGATGCCCGCTTGGCGGAAGTCCCATCCCGAACTTCCGTTTTGGAAAGAGGCGAACCGTCGTGGGCTGGTCAAGACCGCGATCGTCAATCGCCGGCGCGTGGTAAGACCTACGTCGCTGGGGCTCATCTTATCGGAGCTTCGACGAGAGAGTACAAAGCAGGCACGACGACCCCGATAGAACGCCCTGATGAATCACTCGGTCACAAACCGAGCAGGCCGCAAAGGTGTAAAGTTTTAGGGCATTCGGGGTATGCCCTCGACAAGGGGTACTCCGCGTCGGCACGCCGCGTGCATGGATGAAGCGTGTCTCGATCCCAAGAAAGGTGCGTGAACTGCTCAGTGCCATTTAATGCCTGGTTTAAGTAGCCTTAAGATCTATGGCGAATCTCGAACTGGTGCCACTGGTTGTGCGGGAGTATGATCCCGCGATTCGATTTTCGTCGACATACTTCAGTTCGAGTTAGTCGAGGACACACCGTCACTCACAAATAATGGGCGTCCGAAACGCTGGGGGTCGTCCGGCCGGCCGGAGCCCAAACACCCATCCTCCTTGCCCGCGCCGATGGCGAACATCAGCTTGACGTAATTGGACAGCAGTTCGCCGGACGTGTCGGTTTGTTCCTACGTTTCGAAGACTTCGATGGGTTCTATCAACGAATGATAGATGCCGCGGTCCGTTTTGTCTCGAAGCCTCGCATCGAACCGTACGGCAAGGTCGCGGTCTTTCTCGATGTGGAAGGCAATCGCTGGGATTTGCTCGCCCGGACCTTAGGGCGCATGTGAAATGACAGCACATGCGCTACGAATCGGCTACTCCTGACGGTGCCGGTTTCACTCTCCCTCATGGTCGGCCGCTCCTCAAGTGCCGGCCAGATACGGAACGACAAGTCTTAGGTCAGTATCAGAAGTGATTCGGGAGTGTAGACTCGGTGAGTGGGCGAAGTCGATAGCCGAATCGCTTTTGATACTGGGACTTGAAGGGAGCCGCGATGAAAAGCCCACGCTATGGGTTTTCAATACCGCGATTCGGTCAATGAGAGTCCTAAGGGGAAGCAAGTGAGTAGCGCGTGAAGTAAAAAGCCTGGGTTGTGGGGAAGCCAGAGCCACGGCAAACACACGCTTACATTCAAAC
>JBJMGM010000052.1:0-61084 GCA_045807905.1 Bryobacteraceae bacterium
GAACGAACCTCTTGTGATTCAGTTGTCACACCCGTGGCACAGCTGAGTAGCGAAGTTCGGTTAGGATAAGCGCTGAAGGCATATAAGCGCGAAACCTTCCCCAAGATGAGATCTCCCTGAAGAGCCGTGACAGACGATCACGTTGATAGGACGGATGTGTAAGCAGAGTAATCTGTTGAGCTGACCGTTACTAATAGCTCGTTCGGCTTGACCATAAAATTAACTGTACGTTTAGACTGTGGTTGCCTGTCAATAACTGTTCAAGAAGCTTTTAATCCGAACCGCGACCGTTAGGGAGCGGAGCGGTTGTCACTTTAGGTTTCGGGTGATAACAGCGAGAGGGTTCCACCCGTTCCCATCCCGAACACGGAAGTTAAGCCTCTCAGCCCCGATGGTACTGCATGCGCAAGTGTGTGGGAGAGTAGGACGTCGCCCGATAAATTAAAAAAACCCCGGCCGGTTACGAGCGGCCGGGGTTTTGTGTTTTATCATACGTGAGTAACTAGGACGAAGACGACCTCAATGGACCTGCTCAAGATGATTGCTGAGCTTCAGACTGAAAAAGAGCGTCTAGACGAAGCAATACTCGCCCTTGAACGGCTTTCCACTGCTAATACCCGGCGCCGCGGCCGACCAATTCGGGGGCCCAAAGAGGAACGAGTGCCCGAAGAAGTGGATACAGAAACCGAAGCGAAGCTGATCAAGTGCGAATCTAGCTGATACTGACATACCGGAACCCTGCGCGCGCAAGCTTCTCGCGATCGAGCGCGTGGCGTCCATCGAGAAGAAACGGAACTCGCATCCTGCGAGCCAACGCTTCCCAGTCCAGATCTCGATATTCGTTCCATTCCGTCAGAAGCACCAAAGCGTCACAGGCTTCAGCCATTTCACAAACGTTCCGACAAGCCTGGACCGGCATCGCGCTGTGCTCGCGTTCGAACCGGTGCAGCGCGATGGGATCGTGCACCTTGACGCGCACCCCCCGATCGATCAATTTCTGTGCAATTTCGACCGCCGGAGCCTCTCGCAGGTCGTCCGTGTTGGGCTTGAATGCCAGGCCGAGCAATCCAATAGTCCGGCCTTTCAGGATCTTCAATTCCTGCAGCAGCTTCTCTACGACGCGATCACGCTGCCGAGAATTGATCTTGCGCGCTGCCTCTACAATCGGCATGGTCAAACCGTATTCGCCGGCCGTGGCGATCAAGGCGGCCGTATCCTTGCCGAAGCAGGAACCGCCCCATCCAATCCCAGCGCTGAGGAATCGTGATCCTATTCGCGAATCCAAACCGATTCCCCGAGCCACTTCCGAAATGTTCGCCCCTACACGCTCGCCGAGCAGGCCAATTTCGTTGATGAAGCTGATTTTGAGGGCCAGGAATGCATTGGCTGCGTATTTAATCAGCTCCGCTGATGCCAAGTCGGTAGATACGAGAGGGATGGCGCTCACAGTCTCCGGCCGCGGCAAAAAGGTGGGAGCCGTGAAGGTTTGATCGAGGATGGGCCGATAAAGCGAATACAGCACTTCGAGAGCGCGCGATTCATCGGCCCCGATGACAATGCGATCCGGATACAAGCTATCGTGCAGCGCCGAGCCTTCCCGAAGAAACTCAGGATTCGATGCTACGGCGAAATCCGCGGAAGTTCCCGCGTGACGCAGCTCGCAGGCTTCGCGCAGTAGCGATCCTACCCAGTTGCCGCTCCCGATGGGCACGGTCGATTTGTTGACCACTACTGTGAAGTCGCTGTTGACGTGCTGCCCGATGCAGCGGGCAGCTTGGGACAGGAACTCCAGATTCGGCGCCCCGGATGGAGTAGGTGGTGTCCCAACCGCAATGAACACCACCTCTGCTCCGGGAATCGCCTCGGCGTAACTGTTTGTGAAATGTAGGTTGGGGCGGGCCTCCTCGAGCAAATCAGCCAGGTTCGGCTCGTATATCGGAATCTCGCCTGCACGCAGAGCTTCGATTTTCGAATCATCCGAATCCAGGCACCACACCGAGTGCCCGACGAAAGCGAGGCAAACGCCCGTCGTGAGGCCGACGTAACCGGTACCGATAATAGCGACACGCATGAGGGTTTATCGATTAGGATTGCAAGCGCAATTTTGTATCATAGCCTAAGAGCATCGGCAGGCAAGTTCAACCCTTGCTATGAAATACCCGAGTCTCCATTTAAGTTACCCGATCAATTAAATTGGCCGTATGCGTCTTACTAGGTGAGGTATGAGTGATTTGAATACAGCAACATCAACGGCGACGGCAAAAGGGTACGAAGTCGATCTGCCAAGAGTGTTAGTGGCGGACGACCATCATCTCATCTTAGATGCACTGAAGCAGATGATGCACACCCACTTCAACATTCTTGCGGTTGACAACAGTCAATCTTTTATAGAAGCGGTGGAGCGCTTTCAGCCGGAGGTTGCGGTCTTGGATGTCAGTATGCCGGGAGGCGATGGCTTCTTGACCGCAAAGAGAGTGCTTCAGCGCCAGCCTTTGTTACGGATCGTGTTCCTTTCAATGCACGGGGATCCGAAATACATCGAGCAGGCTGCTCAAGTTGGGGCAAAGGCTTATTTGTCAAAGCGGCTTCCCGCTCAGGAGCTCATCTCGGCCATCCAAGCGGTTCTCGAGGGCGAGACGTTCCTGTCTGCGCCCGAAAGGACCGACTCTGAACATCAGGATGGAAAGGGCGACCTGACGGCGCGTCAGTGCGAGGTTCTCCGCCTAATTGCGCGGGGGTCCAGCGCCAAAGAGATCGCGAATCAATTGAATATTTCGGTTCGAACCGCAGAGTTTCATCGCGCAGCCATCATGCAAAGGCTTGGCTTACACTCGACAGCGCAGATGACGCGCTACGCGATTGCGAACGATCTCGATTAGAGCGTACACTTTTCTCAATCGAAAAAAGGTCATTGCAGTGAGGCTGCGGCGCAATGTTTACCTCCTCGTGCTCGCAGTGGCTGGCTGCATGCTTTTAGTGCCAACCGCCGCTTACGCGCAAGATATGCAGTCTCAGAAAATGGATCAGGGCAGCAGCCAGATGCTGAAGTCTCCCGATATAGCGTTTGCAATGAAAGCCGCGCAGGGTAGCGGCGCCGAAGTTCAGATGGGGAAATTGGCAGCCGAGAAAGCCAGCAGCGCGGATGTGAAGGCATTCGGACGGCAAATGATACACGATCACACGAAAGCGAATGACGACCTAAAGGCGGTCGCTGAAAAAAAAAGAATGACGCTGGCTGCCGATATGGATGCCCACGAGCTGCCCCAATACAGCAAGCTCCAAAGGCTTTCCGGAGCAGCGTTTGATCGCGCCTATGTAAAAGACATGGTGAAAGACCATGAAGAGGACGTGAAGGAATTCCAAAAAGAAGCCAAAAACGGACAAGATGAGGACATCAAAGGCTTCGCTTCTCGTACACTGCCCGTCCTTCAAGCGCATCTGGATAAGATCAAATCGATTCAGTCGAACATGCAGCAGAAAGGCTCGTCTACGAAATAGCATGAAGTACAAAGTTGTGTTCCGCGAACGCTCCAACCGGGAGGGCGAAAAATCAGAAGATCCGGCCAGCTTTTTACAAGCGCAATTGGACGATGAGACCGTGCTGGCGGCGACCTTTGTCGAACGTACCGAGCCTGACGCCAAACACTCGTCAGACGTTATTGAAGAAGATGACGATTTTCTGAGCATTGCCGCCGAAGTGTGGGAGTACGATGTTGCCGATGGCAAGGATCAGGAGTTCAAGGACGCCCTATTGAACTCGGGCATGGTTATGGAATTCGAACCCCTCGACGGCGACGGTGATCTTGGGGTCTCATAAACCAGCGGAACCCCACGTTTGATAACGTAGGGGGAATCCGTCCGAACAGGTGATCTGATCGATGCTGCGTATTCTATTAATTGTCGTTCTATTCTTGCTGCTTCTGGGAGTGCTGCCCACGTGGCCATACAGCGGTGGTTGGGGCTATTACCCGAGCGGCGGACTGGGTCTGCTTCTGATTATCGTGCTGGTGTTGTACCTGGTCGATCGTCGAGGCCCCTGATCGGCTCAGCCTGAAACTGCGCGCTGACACACTGAGTCCTATGTTCCGAGAGGACATGCGATGAGTGACAAACTGACAGGCAAACGCATCGCCATACTGGCTACGGACGGCGTCGAGCAAATTGAGTTGCTTGAGCCCCAGAAAGCCCTTCAGGCAGCAGGGGCAAAAACCGACGTTATCTCTCCCAAAGACGGCAAGATCAAAGGTTGGAATCATACCGAATGGGGCCAAGAGATTGCCGTGGATGTAAATCTCAAATCCGCAGATCAGAACAACTATGATGCTCTGCTGCTTCCCGGCGGAGTGATGAACCCGGATCATCTGCGCATGGAGCCTGCTGCCGTCCAGTTCGTGAAGTCATTTTTCGACAGCCGAAAGCCTGTGGGCGCAATCTGCCATGGTCCCTGGCTGCTGGTTGAGGCGGACGTCATTCGGGGGAGAAAGGTGACCTCCTGGCCATCATTGCGAACGGACATCAGGAATGCTGGTGGCGAGTGGACCGATCAGGAAGTGGTAACCGACCAGGGTCTGGTGACAAGCCGCAAGCCTGCCGATATCCCCGCGTTCAACCGGAAGATCATCGAGGAGTTTGCAGAGGGTAAACACGCACCACAACCGGCGCGTGCGTCTGCTCGCTAAAAAGCGAAAGCGCCCGGCAAACCGTAAGTTGCCGGACGCTTTTCTCTTTGTGGGCTAGGCCACTAAGACGTGGGCTTCGTCAAACTGCGGTCCCGCCCCGGCTGAAATGCATGATGAGCCCAATCAAAAAGAGAACAATAAAAATTCCAAACAGGATCTTTGCAATGCCTGCTGATGCAACCGCAATACCGCCAAAACCAAAGATTCCTGCTATGATCGCGATTACAAGAAAGATTAGCGCGTAGCGCAGCATATCGTCTCCTCTCCTTTATCTGGTCGGTTGAACGGTACGTGCAGTTTGGATCCAAACAGATCTTGGACTGCTTCCAACCAATTGTCCCGAATGTGAGACTCGCCCCAGCACCTTATGTTTCTTTCTACCTTAGACCTAGTACGTTCAGTCGTTTGCTAGCCGGGCGAACGGAAAGGCCAAAATCGCTATTATGGGTATGAACCCGCCCCCGGGGCCTCGCGGGGCATCCGTTATGAATTCCACGCAAGCATACCGTTCGCACTTGATGGACGCTATCTCCTCGGTCGACTTGGGCAGGGTTGAGCAAGCCATTGCGTGGCTGGGCGAGGCTCGTGACAACAACCATCACATTTTTGTGTGCGGAAACGGCGGAAGCGCTTCCACGGCGTCCCACTTCACCTGCGACATTCTGAAGGGCGCTAGCTTCGAACGCGACCGGCGGTTCCGAATCCTCGCCCTAACCGATTCCTTACCGACCCTGACCGCCTATTCCAATGATGTCTGTTACGAATGCGTCTTTGAGGAGCAACTCAAAAACTTCGCTCAGAAGGACGATGTGGTGATGGCGATCAGCGCTTCCGGTAACTCAGCGAACGTTGTGCGTGCGGTCGAGTACGGTAATCGAATAGGCTGTAGAACAGTCGCACTTACCGGCCGGGATGGCGGGAAACTCGGTCGGCTGGCCCAACTCAATATTCAGGTTCGCAGCGAACACATGGGCCGGATTGAAGATGCGCACCTGGTTGTTTGTCATATGATCGCCTACCACTTCATGGAAAATTAATTGAACTCAGGCGACTTTGGCGACGCTGTCCTGTCGAGAGAAACGTCCTAATAACAGCACTGCAGAGGAGAGGGACGAATGAGATTGTTCAGCAGATCATTAGCGCTATGTTCACTGGGTTTAGGGTTGGCAATGACGGCAGCAGTGTCATTGCCTGCCGCAGCGGCGAACTCCGCATTCCAGGAATATGGAAATGATTCGAGCGACTTCCGGGTATTGGTTGATCGGACTCAAGCGGACTTGCGCGCCGCCGGCGACATCCAGCACGGGCAAAAGGAACGTGAGCGTTACAAGGAGGCTCAGAAGTCTCTTTCGACCTTTGACCGGCACCTGGCGAAAGGGAAGTTCGACAAAGACAAGCTCGATGACGCAATTAGCGACGTGCAGGGTGTGCTCGACCATAACACCCTCCAGGCAAGTAGCCGTGATGCCTTGCTGCGCGATGTCGCCGATCTACGCGCTGCAAGAGCCAGACGCTAGGCTTTTATTCTTCGGCGCCGCGGCAACCTACTGCAGAATCGGGAAGTGCTGTTCGATTTGAGAGGGAGGCGGGTTGCGATTTGCCCTCGCCCGCCCAATCTTGATCGAAGCTTTAAAAATCGCTCCCACCGGAATGAAACCGCCTAGTTTGTGCGCAGCGACCGCGGCTAGGCCCATAGATGCTACGCACCCGCACGAGGCGCAATCGGGAGTGCCGCCGAACTGGCAGGGAGTGATTTCCGTCTTCAAATCCGCGGAGACAGTTCTCGTTGTGAGCGCAAAAACGCACTCCTTCGGACTCTCCGGCGGCGCAGAAAACTGCTGAATCAGCCCGTCAGCCATGTCGAGCTTTGGATAAGCCTTTCGCAGTTTGGCCATCTCCTTAATTGCCCGTGTGCGCTCTTCGGAACTCAACATCTCCGGCAACTCATCGCCGATTTGAGGCGTAAACAGGCTGAACCACACCTTCTTGATCTCAGGCTTGGGCGTCCAAAACGCTAAAAAATCACTCAGGTATTCAGGGCGCTTCATCATCTGCCCCGTTATCGTGCAATGGATCGTAATCTTTTGGCCCCGGATGTTTTTCAGAATCCGCTCGTACGTGGCCGGAGCCCGCCTACGGTCGTGTTCGGGCTGAAGTCCGTCGATCGAGACCACGATATTCAGATGTGGCTGCGTGGCCCATTCCAAGGCCATCGGCCGAAACGCGCTTGTGACTAACTGCACGTGAATTCCGCGCCTGATCAATAGTGGAATCATCTGCTCGAGTTCGCGGTAGCGCACTAAAGGATCGCCGCCCACGATAGAGAGATGCAGCGGCTTCAGACGATCCACCAACTCGAGGACACCGTCTACCAGCGCTTGTCCTTTGAGATCATTCAGCTCACGTAGGGTCTTTTCGCCGCCCAGATGTGCGTCATCGTACGCATAGCAACCGGGACACCGGAGCGGGCATTCTCGAGTGATCTCGACCGAGAGCGAGGGTTGCTCGCCTTTCAAAATCTTGTTCCATGCCCTCAATACTTCTGAAGTCCGCAAAATACATAGTCCTCTCGAGCCGTCGTAGCATCGTGCCCGCGGCCTCTACGCTGTCTCCAACCCAGAGCGGAACGGCCTCATTGGGCCGCAATCTTTACAGCTTGTGCGCCTCGACCGCGGGCTTGTTCTAAAGTACGCTTCAACCCGCTTTCGTTGAATCCCCTCAAACTGGGAGAGTTAAAAGAAAAAGGCGGGGCGAATACATTACTTGTAGCGATTTTCATGCGGACAAGGCGGGTCTCTCGAAGCTAGCGCTTGTTGCGCGATAGCCCCCTAGCTTTGATACGGCTTGCAACTCACCGCTTGTAAGATAGCGAATTGATGCCGGATCGTCAACCCGCTGAACTACTTCAACCAAGCCAAGCAGTGTTTCGAGTTCCGCGCTCGTGATGTTGTTGCTGATAAGAACGCCTCTACCTTCTAGTATCGCGAAGGGCTGCCCTTCGCTCTGGCATCTCAACTTCTTTGCAGCTTCAGAATAAAGCCCCGAGTAGAAACACTTCCAAGGATCGCTGCCACCTAGAAAAATTGCTTGGCACGGATACAACACTCCGCCTGAAAGTATCTTTCGAGAAATTGCGTCCGTTGCCAGAGCATGCAGTGCTGTGTGCTCGGGTAACCGCCATCCCGAGCCCTCCCGTGCCAGCCTGAGCAGAAAGTCGCTGTCGAATTCGGGCGCGCGTCGTGGATTCAGTGCTAACCGCCTTTCTACCTCGTCAAGTAACTCCTCAACTGCCTCACAACTGCGGCCGCAGACGATCAGGCCATGATTGCCGAGGAGGATCACGTCAGTGGATGGCGTATGTCGCACCACTCGCTCAACTGCTGCGCCCAGCGGCAATCCCGAGGGCACGTAGGGCAGCCATTCCCATCGCAAGCCGTCGAGCCGGCGTCGCAAGTGCTGGCGCGCATCGGATCGCACCCCCAGCGCAATGCTGTTAACCGAGTGTACGTGGACGACCACACGATGCCCCAATACCGCGTGCATTGCAGTCTCTATTGAGGGGCTTAAATTACGCCCCGTTGAATCGGC
Source organism: Bryobacteraceae bacterium (assembly GCA_045807905.1). Taxonomy (GTDB): domain Bacteria; phylum Acidobacteriota; class Terriglobia; order Bryobacterales; family Bryobacteraceae; genus Bog-105. The sequence goes on from JBJMGM010000052.1 coordinate 8,268, forward strand.
CTGCGCGCTTCTAAGATCTGTATTTCGTCGTAAACAGCTCTTCGCAAGCGCCAGATCCACCGGTACCAGAATGTCTTCCTGGAGTGCGTTAGAAAGCCACTTAGCCGAGGCCTTGATCCACAAAAGTCGATCAAGCTTGATGGAGGTGTTCCCATTACTGGCCTGGGTCAGCAGTCTATCGCGGCCGATCCGCGCTGAGAGGCTGAGCAAGCAATCTATTTCGGACCGCATGGATATCGACTTACTCATCTTCGCTCTTTTGCCGTGAGTTCCGACTTCCAACCGTTCTACCGGACCAGGTTCTTGCGTACCGCATAAAGCACGATGTCCGCCGTGTTATGTAGATTCAGCTTTTGCATGAGATTCGTCCGGTGACTCTCGACCGTATACAGACTAATATCAAGAATGGAAGCGACTTCTTTATTGGTTTTGCCTTCCGCCAACAATTGAAGCACTTCTCGTTCGCGCGCGGTCAATAGCTCAAAGCTATCCGAGAGGCCTTCCTCCTTCAGAACGCGCATATAGTCCTCCAAAAGGGTCTGAGTGATGGCGGGGCTAAAGAATGGCTTTCCTTGAGACACCGCCTGCACAGCTCGCAGCAAATCCTCTTCAGCCGACTCTTTCAGCAGATAACCTCTCACACCTGCATTCAATGCTCGCAACAGATATCCTTCATCGGCATGCATCGTGAGCATGATGACGCCAATATGATCGTCGGATCTACGGATCTGCTCCGCCGCATCAATGCCGTTTAGAAGAGGCATAGCCACATCCATTAGAATCACGTTCGGGCTTAACTCCGCGGCTAGGCGGACGGCCTCCCGGCCGTTCGCCGCTTCACCCGCTACTTCGATCTCTGGATACTGTTGCAGCAGAAGACGCAATCCTTTTCGAACCACTCCGTGATCGTCGGCAATCAACACCCTCAGCTTCATGCCACGTCAGTCTTTGATCTCGTGACGCGAATATCTGTTTAGCACGGACACAAGCTCTGATTGGACCGCTGGGGCCGGGACATTTTCGATAAGTATGCTTCGGTTTGAATACTTGCGTCCGTAGAGCTGCTCATTCTCGTCCAGATCTTCGCGAAGCGTCGCGCCTTGCAGTGATATCCCAGCAAATACGCCTCGTGATCGCGAGTACGAAAGAACCCTCGCCCTCAGCTTCGCGTCAGTTTGCGCTGTGCTGCCCCTCCCTACAGGCCCGGCGGCTACTTCAGCAGCGCCGCCTAGAGTAAACTTGCTCTCGAGCAGCCTATCCATGCCCTGTTTGTTCATAACCAATAAGACAAGATCCGTCTCCGACGCACCGATCTGGAAACCGAGGCTGCCTCCCTCCACTCTGACCGCTGCCGGTGCCCCCCAGCCGCGACCGTCCTCATGCCGGCATACCGTGAATCCCCGGCCGTACTTCGCCCCTACGACGAATGCTCCCTTCTTCACGCTTGGAACGATCACCACGCAGTGTGCCTCATCCAGCAGATCCTGCGGAATGCTTTCATCCGGGGCACTCAGTATCTGTTTCAACACCATTCCCGATTCGTCGAGACGTTCCGTTGTCGTGCTGGCGAGTGCCGGGCCCACATTGGCGGCCATCAACACGCTAAGCAGCGCGAATCGAGGCAGTCCGGCTTCTACCTTCATCTTTTCAATTTACGGCCAAACCGCCACATAACCCATCCCTTGGAAGCAGGATTATCCCCTTTAAAACTCAGGAGAAAAACCGAGCCGGGCAAGCCGCGCGATAACCTAAATCGCTACTTCGGTCTCATTTTCATGCGGCACGGGCAGGTCAACTCTGATTAGTGTTCCCGGGCCGTCCTGCGATGAAATCGTCAGCTCGCCCTGAAGCGCTCTCACACGCTCCTCCAGTCCCACCAGCCCCAGACCGCGCGTGCGAACGCCGTTCTCCGGAAGGCCTTTGCCGTTATCCCGAATGGAAGCCGATATCAGATCTTTCTCTTGAGTCACGGTAATTGTGATTCGAGTTGCTTGTGAGTGCTTCGTGCAATTTGTTAAGGCTTCTTGGACCGCTCGATACAGGCATATGCGATACGCCTCTGGCAACTCGTCCAAACCACCTCGGATCTCGATAGAAACGGGAATTCCGCTTCGCCGCGAGATCTCTCTTGCCTGCCATCGCAGGGCCGGTGCCAGGCCCAGGTCGTCAAGCATCGAAGGTCGAAGCAAAAGAGCCAAATTGCGCACAGCCCGAAGGGCATCTTCCGCAAGGGCCTTCACGCTGTCCAGCCGCTCCCGAAAGAGGCCGTCTTGCTCCCCGCGCGATAAGCTGCCTAATTCCATCCGCAACCCCGTAAGTATTTGCCCGACTTCGTCGTGTAGTTCGCGCGATATCGTCTTTCGCTCGTCTTCCTGCACTCTTACGAGCTTGTTCGATAGCCGCCGCAACTCGAACTCGGCCTGCTCCGAGCGCCGCTTCTGCTTTTCGGAAATGCGCTCGAGCCGTGCCAGGTACACTGTGCTTCCACCGGCAATCAGAAAACCAAGCACCAGTAAAGCTCCCGTCGCCCCCGCCGCAAATCGCCTCAACGCATACTGCTGATCCTGAATCTCTCGCTCTTCTAAGGAGAGATTCGCCATGTTCAACGCGTCTAACTCCTCAGCAACTTTGACCGCTGCCTCTTGCTGATCATTCCTTTTCTTCAAGTACGCCGGTGTCGAGGTGTCTCCACGCTCGACTTCGTTCACCGTTCGCGCGGCCGATGTCCAGTAACCGGTGAGCTGGTCCTGTAAGCGTTCCAATTTAGGCCGGTAAGCGGCAGGAAGCAGCAACCGAAGAGCCCTAAAATGAACTTCATTCGAAGACTGAATTTTTGCAATTCTTTCGCGAATACCGGCCCTATCTTGCGGCGTGGCCGCGTCTCGAAGCAGCAGTGCGGCTGTATACACATCGGCTCGAATATCGGTGATCGCATCATCCGCCTGGGCATAGAGTCGATGGGCTCGACTGGCGTTTCTGTCAATCTGAACTGCCTTGCGAGAAACAATCCAGCCGAAGAGCGGCACAAGTAACAATAAACCGGCAAACGAGATGCTGACGAACGGCCAGATGCGAACGCGCATCAGACAATCCTCGAAAGCATCCTGTGCGACGTTATGAGAGCCCTACGCTTCATAGCATCTTGTGCCCGGGGGATCAAAGTCTGAAGCTCGCGATGGCTCATTGACATAACTTCACGATTGCTAACGCGACTCTTCTCCCGGGCAGTATACCTTGCATAGCGACCTCTGCCGTACGACGTAGGCGCGTGACAATATTCGTACAGGTCATGCCGGAGTTCACCGACATCAAAAGTTGGACGGAACGCCTGGGTCACTCCCACGTACGCATCTTTCGCGATGAAGACAATCATCTTTGGGTGGAGCAGAACGCATCAAAAGCTTCGAAATGGGCAAAGCTTGCCCGCAAAGGCCACGAGATTGCCTGGGAGCTAGACAGCCCCGATCGCGGCTACACTGGCCGTCTGCTCATTGATGGCCAAGTCTATACATCGGCTGAGGCGACGAACAAATTTTTAAAAGGCTAACCTTGTTCCATCGGTTCTCATACCATTTTGGAGGACGAGCGGGGCGTACCAACAGCTCTCTTGCAGCTCATTCTATTGAGCTGCTTCATCCGAGCCAGCGGGCAGGTCGCAGCAGAGACTTGAACGGTTCCAGACGCCTAGTCAGGCAGACCAACAGTCTCCAAGCCATCACATTGACACCGGTCGGATATCACGATGAGAGCGAAACATGGAACGTGAACTGATGCTCCGCGTCGTCTTGGAGAGACCGCCGGCTGGCGTCGACTTCGGTCTGCAGAACGGCCGTGGCAGCGCCTATGAGACTATCCAGAAGCAAAGATTACAATCCGACACGGCAGGTGCCGACGGTATAGATCTGCGTTTCGAATTCACCCTCCGCGTGAAGGCCCGAGGAAACGATCCCATTCCGGCATTTCTTGGGCCGCTCGTACAGGGTCCATCCCGCGAGCGATTCGTCTACATCGATATCGGCACCTATGCAGGCCAAACGGATACGTTTTGGAGTCGCCGGCTGAAAATCCCACTCGGCGGCATTACATGGGAGATGATCGAGCTTCTAGGCGATCACCCGGCAACCGTTCTTGAGGCTCGGGTTCCTGGTGCCGCAAGGGATGGTGGACCAAACTGTGGAACCGCGAAGCTCTTGGAGGGATGGAGATTGAATAACGCGCCCCGCGGGTGATGATTCGTTAGCGAGACGGCGCCAGCAGCTCCTAGCTTGCTCCGCACTAGCGCCCTTCCGCCACCTTCATCTTCAATTCGGACTGGTTGAACGTCGTGACTTGCGCAGCCATCAAGCCGTCATGGGTTTCATAGGCATCCGCGCCGCGATAGGGCTCCGCTAAAAAAGGAGCCTCCGCGCGCCATTGCACGTTCACTGTCTCGCCAACTACGAATTTGTGCTCTGCGGTGATTTTCAGACCACACGTTCCGCCCTCGGATGGCGGCTTAACCACTTTCGCAAACATATCGCCAAGCGCCTTCCTCCCGCGGACCACAGCACCGTGCGGCGAAAAGAACTCGACGTTATCGGGGAATTGCGCCATCAATCGGTTCGAGTCGCACGCATTAAACGCGGCCAGGTGCTCCTCAACCACCCTCTCCGGAGTGGCTTGGCGTTTTCGCGCCGGCATGGAGCGAGATTGCGCGCCCAACGCCGCCAAGCTAATCACGCCGGCCGTTGCCGCCGCAATAATGCTGAACGTCCACCGGTTTTTCATGCTTGCAATATCCTCCGCTTTATTCACTGTGCAGTGTTTTCCCCTCCGCCCAGTCGCTCAAGCGTCAGTCGTGCTCGTTCGAATCCTAGCGGTAGTACATGCACCGAGCCTTGGAAGGGACGGTTGATATCAGCGATTGCAACCAGGGTCAAAGCCAGCAACATAGAAAGCGCGCCTACCTGAATGAAATGAATCTTCAAATCCGCGCCGCCGAACAGACATGCGGAAACGATCGTCACGACGGCTCCGGCGATCAACACGGCCCACAAAATTCCTGGCAAGTTCGACATTGCTTGCAACTGCCGCATGCGCCGATGTTCGGTCATCCGGGACAGTTCGGTAAAAGCGTGATCACGGCTCGTCTGCTCTGAGCTGTTACGAGTTTCTGCTTTTGTGATAGCGGCCCAAAGCTTCCGCACGGTGCTGGACGACTCATAGGTACGGCTCACTCTGCTCATGGCGGGCCATTCCTGAGTCAACATCTGGTCCACGTATTCTCGTGCGAGATTCTCGATTTCTTGCCTCTCAGCATCAGGCAGGCCCTGCGCTGACCGAGCCACATTCACCAGACAATTAGCTTCAGCTTCGGCGTTTCCATCGGCCAGCTCGAACGCTGTCCATACGGCGTAGAGCATGAAACCAATGATTACTGCATAGGTCGTGCCTAGCACCGTGATTTGCCAGCCGATTAAATCGTTGTGCGGTCGCCGTTGTTCTACCGGCCAAAACCGATAGAGAAGCATAAGAAAGCCCAGCGATCCGGCTACCATCAACATAACCAGCAATACTGTTTCCAATGTATTGAGCACGTCTGTTTCCTTGCATCCGACAGTGCTGAATTATACGACTTCGCGCCCGAAAGTTCCGCCCGTGATGATCTCTAGCGGAAGTTATCGAGTAACAGCAGATCGCTGCCGGCGTGGTCCCGCTGGACGAGCATTAGACATCGGCCATCGCGGCTGACCGCAAGAGAGGGTGTATCGGGGGGGGGAACTCGTGTTCGAGCGTGCCGATCGCAGCCGCCGTTCGGGTCTCAAAAGAATAGAAATTTAGCTGCGTCTGAATACTCGATCCTGAAACGACTATCCTGGCTCACGAAGTAGATGCCTGTATCCGCCATGGCCCACCAAAAATGGCGGACGGAGTCAAGGACGCGGCTGTATTTACCGAGAAGCGGACCAGAGCGAAATCCCAGTCTGTGGCTCTTGCCATAGCGACCAGGAGATCTGGAGTTCCGGGTATCCATGCAACGCCATGGATCCAGTTATCCTCCGGCGTAATTCGCCCGGATTTGCGCCCGCAGCCGATGCGACAAGCACCGTACAAAAGCCCAAATAGTTACCCTATGCCTTTCGGCAAGTGCGGGCAGCCTTGATGGATTGCAATTTGATGTATTTCAAAAAGAGCCGAACAGCTAACGGCGACTTCTCATCAGCTTATAAGCGCAATTAGTCTTTAGAGGGTTCGACAGGGCTCTTTTCCTGCGGCTTTACCGTGGACCGTATAACAATAATCTTGTTTAACAGATCGAACCAAAAGGGAGCGCCGAGCGAGATCGCCAGACCTGTAATCAGCCACCCCAGCCAATGTAAGTCGAATTGATACAGAGACCACGAAATGGCTTGCTTAGGTTGCTTGAATACCGATCCCGGCAACGTGTGTGCCGCGTCCTGAGCATTCCACCCGATCGGAAGCCCTAGATTCGCGAGTGTTCTGTCCGTCTCTCGAACGCTCTGTTGTCGTTCCTGTGATTCACTTCCGGATTCACTCTTCGCCCGCTCCGCAAACTGCTCGGCTTGAGATGCTAGTGACGACCGCAACACGGAGTTGTGCCACAGCGCATCTACGATCATCACCGTGTCAGCATTCAGAGCGACAGCGATCCCAATGCCGAGCACTAAAATAATCACTTGCGTCCGCCGCTTGTACCAGCCAGCCATCCGATCCGTGGTGCTGTTGAACCAATTCTCAATGTTCTCCCGGACTCTCGCCGCGTCGTCACTGGCCGCGTCAATAAGCGTAAGCAGGGCGTCTCGAACCCTTGCGCTCGGGACCACGTTTGGGTCCGCTATTCCTTTTCGTAGATGGCTCAAAGGAGTGGGCGCCGGTGGCGGCGCTGGTGCGTTGCCATTAATGATAATCGTGCTCGGCTGACCGATCGGCGCTCGAATTGCTCCCGCTGCGCCATTCTGTCCAGGCGCGACCAGATCCATAAGCGCGAGTGCAAAATTGCGAGATGGAATGTACGACGGCAGGTTCTTCGAATGCAAATACAACCCCGCAATCAAGGCGTGATCGTATAACTTCGAAGCTAGGCCTTGTGTTTTGGGCCCGGACACCGGCATTTTTTTGCGCATTAAACCGAAAAGGATTAGCTGAAAGAAACGCAGCACCTTCCGATAAACGTGGGTTGAGAAGCCTGCCGCGTCCGGATCGGGATCGTCTAGTAGTCTTCGAATCCCACGCTCCAGATCATACGCGCGATTCTTCAACCATGCTTCGATCATCTCGTTCAATGCCGTACATATCAGGCTCAGCAGCAAATAGAAGAAGAGCATTCCGATGGCGACTTCTAGAATTGGAGAGCCGAACATAATCACTTCCGTTGGCGAGCGTCGACACTTCTCTCGCCATAGTCCAGAAAGTATACATCAATGGTGGAGCTTCGGTGGAGGCGGCGTTATTTCAGCGCGCTTTCAACAGCGGCCACTAGCGCCGGGTCGTCAGGCGTCACGTTCGGCTCAAATCTTGCGAGTATTTTGCCGTCTTTGCCAATCAGGAATTTTGTGAAGTTCCATTTGATTTCGCCGCCGGTTTCCGGATTTGTGCTCTTATCGGTAAGGTACGTGTACAGAGGCGCTATGTCATTTCCCGCGACCGACACCTTCGCCATCATCGGGAACGTCACATCGTATTTCCGCTTGCAGAACGTTTTGATCTCCGAGTTCGTGCCTGGCTCCTGTTGACCGAAGTTATTCGCCGGAACCCCGATGATCACAAATCCTTGATCTTTGTATTTCCGGTAAAGTGCTTCCAGTCCGGCATATTGAGGGGTATACCCGCACCGGCTCGCCACGTTTACAAGCATGACCACCTTGCCTTGAAACTGCGAAAGCGACAGGGCCTCCATGTCAATCGTTGTGAGTTTGTAATCGTAGATGGAAGCGGCCGAGTGGATCTGCGTTCCAGCGGCGAACCCAGCAGCGAGCATAAGCAGAGTTTTCAACATGACAGAAGCGGCCTCCTCTGGCCGGGAGATACGGGCATCACGTAACTTCTCAGGCTAACAAATAAGTCACACTTACTCGCTGCTCACCGAATCCACGCGCAGTGAGTCTCACGTTGTCACGAAATGCTTCTCTTGACCCTCTAACATCGGGAAACTAGATGAAAGCCCTCACGATTATCCCCGGTAAACCCAATTCAGCCTCGGTCGAAGACGTCCCCGAGCCGCCGTTGAGCGACGGAAGCGTATTGGTTCGGGCTCTCGCGCTTGGCATCTGCGGCACCGATTTTGAGCTGATCTCCGCTGATTACGGATGGCCGCCGCCCGGAAGCAATCAATTGATTCTCGGCCACGAGTCTTTGGGGCGCGTTGAAGAAGCGCCGCAAGACTGTGGATTTCAGAAAGGTGATCTCGTGGTCGGAATCGTCCGCCATCCTGATCCGGTTCCGTGCATCGCTTGTGCGGCCGGCGAATGGGATATGTGCCGCAACGGGAAGTACACAGAGCGGGGCATCAAGCAGCGTAACGGATTTGGATCGGAAAGGTTTCGTAACCAGCCGGAGTTCCTCGTGAAGTTGGATCCGAATCTTGGAGAAGTCGGGGTATTGATGGAACCCTCTAGTATTCTGGCCAAAGCCTGGGATCACATTACGCGCATCGGCGAGCGCGCGAAGTGGCAACCTAAGACACTGCTGGTTACAGGGGCCGGTCCCATCGGATTATTAGCTGCTCTCATGGGTCACCAGCGTGGCCTCGAAATTCACGTATTAGATCGCGTAGAAGAAGGCCTGAAGCCACAGTTGGTGCAAGCCCTGGGTGCAACCTATCACACCGGACCTCTGAGAAACCTGAACTTCTGTCCGGACATTATCATCGAATGCACGGGCGTCGCATCTGTCATCATTGACGCCATGAACCGGCTAGGTAATGACAGCATTTTGTGTTTGGTGGGCGTCTCCTCCCACAATCAGCAAGAAACGCTCGATATTGGAACGATCAATCGCGCGATGGTACTTGAAAACAGCGTAATGTTTGGGTCCGTGAATGCAAATCGACGGCACTATGAGATGGCCGAAAAAGTCCTGTGCAAGGCCGACCGCACCTGGCTGTCCCGCATCATCACCCGAAAAGAACCGTTGTCGAACTGGCAGGAGGCTCTGAAGCGCAAACCCGGCGACATCAAAGTCGTGATCCAACTTGCTGCCGCGTGAGATAGAAGGAACCCGGGACCCTGGCTTACTATGACTCAGCTCATAGAAGATTACGCGCTAATCGGTAACAACGCCACGGCAGCGCTGGTCGGAAGAAATGGCTCAATCGATTGGCTGAGCTTTCCTCGGTTCGACTCTGGGGCCTGTTTTGCCGGGCTTCTTGGGTCACCAGAAAATGGCCACTGGACAATTGAGCCAAAGGCCGAGCGCCCCGGGATTAAGCGACGCTATCGCGACGGAACTCTCGTCTTAGAAACTGAGTTTTCTACTCCGGAGGGAACTGTCGTGGTGGTGGATTGCATGGACCGCCGCGGTGAGCACCAGGACGTACTCAGACTGGTCCGCGGTGTCCGTGGCCGCGTTCCCATGCGAACGGAATTGGTGATCCGGTTTGAGTACGGCACGGTAGTTCCATGGGTCAGCCGCACGTCGGAATGCACGCTGAGCGCCATCGCTGGCCCAGATCGGATTGTATTTGCCACTCCAGTTCCTTTGCGCGGCGAAGATCTTAAAACAAGGGCTGAGTTCGTTGTCGAAGCAGGAGACGAAATTCCATTCTCGCTGACCTGGTGCCATTCATACGGCCCAGATCCGGACCGCCCCGATGTGGCCAAAGCGATCAAGGACGTGACGCGTTCGTGGCAGAAATGGTCGGGCAAATACGATCAGACAGGTGCCTGGTCTGAAGCTGTGGTTCGATCACTGATCACTCTGAAAGCTCTCACCCATCACGAAACGGGCGGAATTGTGGCGGCCGCGACCACGTCCTTGCCGGAAGAAATAGGCGGCGAGCGCAATTGGGATTACCGTTTCTGCTGGCTTCGCGATTCGACCTTCACTCTGTACGCGTTGATGGAGGCCGGCTTTATCGACGAAGCGAAGGCCTGGCGCGACTGGCTCCTTCGCGCCGTAGCGGGAAGTCCCGAGCAGATGCAGATCATGTATGGCATCGCGGGCGAGCGGCGATTGACGGAATTCACATTGCCGGAACTCCCGGGATATGAAGCTTCACAGCCTGTGCGAATTGGGAACGCCGCCTCTGAGCAGCTTCAATTGGATGTGTACGGCGAGGTTCTGGACGCCTTCTATCAAGCCCGGCGAAAGGGAATGACTCGCCTCGAAGTAGCTTGGTGCCTCGAGAGAGCACTGGTGACTCATATCGAAAGGATCTGGAGCAAGCCGGACGACGGAATCTGGGAAGTGCGCGGCAAGCGGAGGCATTTCGTTCATTCGAAAGTGATGGCGTGGGTAGCGGTCGATCGCGCTGTGCGGACGATGCAGGAGTTTGGCGACGAGGGGCCGCTCGAGCGCTGGATCAGGTTGCGAGCCGATATCCATGACGAGGTCTGCCGGTTCGGCTTCAGTCAAGAGCTTGGATCGTTTGTGCAGTACTTCGGAGGCAAAGAACTCGACGCAAGCCTTCTGATGCTGCCCTTGGTGGGTTTCCTGCCTGCGCAGGATCCGCGCATGCGCAGTACAGTTGCGGCGATAGAAAAGAACTTGCTGAACAATGGCTTCGTCGCTCGCTATGATACCCGAACGTCCGTGGACGGATTGCCTGGCAGCGAAGGAGTGTTCCTGGCGTGCAGCTTCTGGCTGGTCGACAACTACGTATTGCAGCGGCGCTATGACGATGCTCGGGTACTATTCGAGCGCTTGATGACGGTTCGTAATGACGTTGGCCTGTTATCGGAAGAGTATGACCCCAAGGAGCGCCGTCAGCTGGGCAATTTTCCGCAGGCCTTCTCGCATCTGGCGTTAGTCAACTCGGCGCATAATTTAACCCGAAAGGCTAAGCCTGCCAAGCACCGAGCTGGTCGGAAGTCAGCACGTTAATCCTTTCCAGCTTTCGCGTTCTCGCAGGCTTGTTATATGTGCAACGTGATGCCGGCCGTGCCAAGCGTATAGCCCGAGCATCCAATCCAAACTGATCTCCCCCCATTCGGGATGCCGCAGGGTGCGATCCAGATCGGTTTCACTCAAAGAACGTAACAGCGTCACCCAGCGCTCATGTAACGCTGTGAGCAAAGCAAGCGAAATCTCTACTGGTGCAGTTTTCGCGTCTGCGAGCTCCGCCCACGCTGCCTCATCATAAGATTTGATCGCCGGTGCCTCTTCCGTGAGCGCAAAACGAAATCGCGAGTAACTATTCAGATGACTGTCGGGAAGATGATGTACAACCTGACGAACGGTCCAGCCGTCGGGTCGATAAGGCGTATCGAGTTGTGAGTCGTCTAGCCCCTTAACTGACTGTTTCAGTAGCGCGGGTAGTTCTTCGAGATCGTTCAGCCAGTTTGTCCTGTGGGCCGCTGTGATCTCTCTTGGCGGCTTGTATCTGCCAATCGGATAACGAACATCTCGACCCGAGTTTGCAATTGGAGAACCCATCTGGTTGTGAAGTCAAGCGTAGCGCAATGCCGGACAGAAATTTCCTCTAATGACCGGAAAATTTCTGCCCTCATTTGTTCCATAGGCATACAGCATGCGAGATGGCAGGCCACAAGAGGCTATCCCCAAATTCCTAGTGCAACTCCCGCAGACTTCTTGTGGCCTTCGCATCCATAACGCTGAGTAAAGTGGAATAGCGGCATGGAGCAGGGAAATTTACTCGCGTTGCCCAGGACAGTATGGGCGGCGAACCGTTCGGAAGAGGCCTCGCTTCGCCGTCTGGTCCTCGAATATTACGATCGGGAATACGTTGCGATTCGGCGGTACTTATCGTTTTTGAGCGTTAATCCTGAAACGGCGCGGGAGATCGTGCAGGAGAGTTTTCTGAAACTCCACGAGCACCTGCTCGCGAATGGTGATCGTACGAACCTGCGAGCCTGGCTGTATCGTGTCGCACATAACTTGGCGAGAAATGCGCAGATGGCATCTCACTCGCTCAAGACGGATCCCTTAGATATCGATGTGGCGCGTGAGGCATGCGCGATTGCCGCATCACCCGAACAGGAGCTACTGGCACAGGAGCGAAGTTTGCGGCTGCGGCGCGCGATGCATAAGCTGAGCACAGCCCAAAAGGAATGTCTAGTGTTGAGGGCAGAAGGTCTGAGATACCGGGAGATCGCGCAGGTTCTCAATCTTTCGGTATCAACAGTTGGCGAGAACGTTCAGCGCGGCCTTGAAAAGCTGAAGGAAATAATATGACGAGCAGCGATCATCTGACGAACGAGTTGCTGGTGATGGCAATCGATGGCGAATTGCCTGAATCTGAATCTGCGCTTGTAAAGGCGCATGTATCGCAGTGCCGCGACTGCAGGCAGAAACACCAGGAATTGGCAATGGTGTCTGGCCAAATTGAGGCGCTGATTGCCGGTATTTCCATAGCCGCGTTACCTAGTGAACGAGAATTGCTCAACAAGAGATTGGCCTGGGCGCGTGGGCCGGTTGTTATGGCACATGGTGCCGGAAAGGTTTTGCGGCGTTTTGGTTGGGGAATGGCAATTGCAGCCACCCTGGCAATTAGTATCACGTTCCTGCCTCATACAAAAGATGTTTTAAGTGGTCAACCTGCACTTGCGCCATCACATAGCAGCGAAACCTTTGAAGTGGACGGCGAGACCTTTGTTGCTCTGCCATACTCGAATGCCGATTTGCCCTTGAGCGCTCCCCATATTATGCAGATGCGCATCCCCGTTTCTTCCCTGACGGCAGCGGGAGTTAGTTTTGAACCTAATTCAAACGAACTTTCACCGGACCAGGATTCGGTACTCGCCGATGTTTTGCTCGGCATCGATGGTCAGCCGCTCGGTCTTCATGTAGCCGATCTCGAGTAAGTGTTGTGAGGAGAAGTCGATATGAGAAAGACTAGTGTCGTTATTTTCAGCGTATTCTTTGTAGCCATTGCGGCTTACGCGCAAATAGGAGGCCACCCGCCAGGGCATGGTCCACGCGGCTTCGGCGCTTTCATGCACCCGTGGAAGGTTGTCACAGGGGCGCCATACTCGGCCACCGCTACTGATCAGTCTTCCCAGACGCTTGTTGATGGCAACACAATTGAGCGCACCACGACCGCGCAGGTTGCGCGAGATAGTCACGGGCGTACGTACACTCGGCAGAGCCTGACCGGAGGACCTTGGGCATCCGAAAGCGGTCCCAAAACTGTGGTGTTTATTTTCGATCCGGTGGCGGGTTACAGCTACGTATTACATCCTGAAAAAAAGCTTGCCATTCGACGTCCCATAAAAACGCCTCCGGTGGGCAGGGCATCGACTACGGATCTTGAAGGAAAGCCACATCGCGGCCCGGAATCGGGAAAAGACGTGACGGAAACGAATCTGGGTTCGAAGGACATTTCGGGTGTTGGCATAGCCCAAGGCAAGAGCGTCACACACAGCATTCCGGCAGGGAAAATTGGAAATGCTCAGCCGATCGTATCCACGAGCGAAATCTGGTATTCTCCCGACCTTCAGATTGTGGTTGCTTCCAAACGCAACGATCCGCGAACCGGGGAATCAACATATGCGTTGAGCAACCTGCAACGTGGTGAGCCGAATCCGAGACTCTTCCAGGTGCCCTCGGAATATACAATTCAAGACGCGTCAACCGCGCACAGGCATCCCGGGCCGCCAGAGTAAGATCTCTTGACGTACTCAGGTATAGTAAGATCCTCCTGACTGGTAATCAGGGGGACCTTTTTGTTGTCTAAAAACGAAAGAGAGCGCCGAGTCTGGAGCGCGCTTGACGCGTTTCGAATCGAGCTGCCTTCCTGGGGTTTCGGAAATACAGGCACGCGCTTTGGAAAATTCCTACAGCCTGCGGCTGCAACTTCTATTGATGAAAAGTTTTCAGATGCAGCCCAAGTCCATCGGCTGACTGGTGCCTGCCCGACGATTGCCTTGCATGTTTTATGGGATCTGCCGGACAGGCAAGCCAGCATTCTTCACGTCCAGGAACTCGCGGCTAAACACAGCATTCTCCCCGGCTGCATCAATCCGAACACGTTTCAAGATCAGGAATACAAACACGGGTCGCTATGCAATCCGGACCAAGCCGTACGTCAACGTGCCCTCGATCACCTCATTGAAAGCGTTGAGATCGCGAAGCGACTGGGTAGCCGTGATATCTCACTCTGGCTTGCTGATGGATCAAATTATCCGGGCAGCGCGAATATCCGTCAGCGGAAAACGTGGTGTGCGGAAGCCTTGCGCCAAAGCCACAGCAACCTGGGCGGGGGACAACGTTTTCTCGTGGAGTATAAACCGTTCGAGCCCTTTTTTTACCACACCGACATAGGCGACTGGGGCATGGCTTTACTGCTGGCTCGCGCGGCTGGCCCCCAAGCAAAAGTGCTTGTAGATACCGGGCACCATTACGCTGCGCAGAACATTGAGCAGATCGTGGCCTGGCTCTTGAGTGAGGGCATGCTGGGCGGATTCCATTTCAACGACCGCCGCTACGCCGATGATGATCTAACAATCGGCTCAATAGATCCTTACCAGGTCTTCCGGATTTTTCATGAAATCGCGCTATTCGAATGGGAAAACGGAAGCAAAGCGGATATTGCCTACATGATCGACCAAAGCCACAATCTAAAGGGGAAGATGGAAGCGATGGTTCAAACCGTGATGACAGCCCAAGAGCTCTTCGCAAAGGCTGCGCTCGTTAATCACGAGTTGCTCACCAAGGCGCAGATCAATGCCGAGATCGTGAGAGCTGAGGAACAGCTGCGAGACGCGTTCGCAACGGATGTGCGTCCCATTCTCCAAGAATGGCGCAAATCAAAAGGTTTGCCCGCGAATCCTCTGCAAGCGTTATACGACAGCGGTTATGTTGAGAAGATCTCACGCGAACGGTCGGAGAAAAACAAGGTTTCTACATCGTCCTACGCGTGAGAACTTCACCGTGCGCGACTCATTCGGCTGACCCACATTAAGTACTGCCAAAGGGACTTTCGTTCCGTCCACAGAAATCGGAAAAAACAGCGCGCCCTAATCGATTCGGCGGGCACGCCCGAGTAGGTTTCAATTCGCCAGCGTAGGTACGGCGACCGCCAAGGCCGCAGCCAGTAGCCGCGCAGTGCAGTCCAGATAAACCGCAGCATCTAACGCTGACGGCCAGCAGACGGTTCGCTCGGAGGAGTCGCGGCAGCCCGCTTTGACGCCTCAGTAGTTGGATTCGCGTAATAGCCTGAACGGGTGCGGACCACGGGCTTACCCGGCGCGTCCACCGTAACCTTGATCTGCCGGTAACTGCCATCCAGCGCCTGGATGTTTGGCGAATAAGCAATCGTGTACTGGTTCCGGATGTCGTGTGCGATCTGAACCGTCAACGCCTGCACATCATTCACCTCTTTGGGGTAAAATGCAAGGCCCCCGGTAGCAGTCGTCAATTCGTTCAGAGCGCGCCTCGCTTTTGCCGCTTCGCGTCTCTCTTCCTCAGTGAACAGGCCTATCGCATAAATCAGCGTGTCCCCTTGGTTTGCGCGCGTGACTACTTTCTCAAGCGATATGCTGCTGGCGTTGTCATTTCCATCCGTGACGACCACGATTACCTTCTTATCTTTTTTCGCCTTGTCCTTTATGTAGTCGAGCGACATATTAATGGCATCGCGCATGGCGGTGCCGCCGCGCGAATCAATGCGCGCCAACCCTTGCTCCATCTTATGTATGTCGCTTGTGAAAGGTACGTCAAGATAGGCGTCATCATTAAAGTTGACGATGAATACCTCATCCTGAGGATTTGAGGCACGCACCATTGCGAGCGCAGCGGCTTCTACCCGACTCCGCTTGGTAGACATGCTGCCACTGTCATCGATGATAAGACCGAGCGAGACCGGAACGTCTTCGCGCCGAAAAATTTTGACCTGCTGCGGCTGTCCGTTCTCAAACACTTTGAACGCGCCTTTATCCAGATTGGTAATAAGTTTGCCCTTGCGATCGGTCACACTGGCGTGCAACACCACGAGCCGGGTATCAGCCCGGAATTGAGCAAAGAGAGACGCTGAAAAGAGACCTACCAGCAGCGCGGCGGTTGCGTTCGCTTTATTGAGCCGAGACCACATTGGGCCGCTAGTGAGTTGGCGCATAATAACCGAGCCGGAAATAGGCCTTCAAAGGCGGAAGCCCTCTAGGTTGGTTCAGTTTCACCTGGACTTTGCGATATTTCCCGTCGCGCTCGCGGTTTCGTGGAGTGTATCCGAGGATGTATTCGTTGCGAAGCTCAATACCTATCTTTGCCGCTATGTCTGGAAGCTCTGCGACGTTTTCGACCGCATACTCGCGTCCGCCAGTCTGTTCCGCCAGCTCATTCAAAAGACTTGGCCCTGCGGCTTCCTCCGGAGTGCGTCCCCGAGCTCCCATAGATTCGAAAATACCGATGGCGAAAATTTGCACGTCGGCTTCGCGAACCGCGTTCTTGATCTCAGTTTCCGTGTACCGGCTGCTGTTATCTCCACCATCGGAAATGATGAGGACCGCTTTGCGTGGGTTGTGCGCTTTCTTCATTTCATGCATCGCAAGGTACACGCTGTCCAGCAGCGCCGTTCGACCTTTTGACTGAGTAAACGTAAGCGTGCTCTGGATCTTGTCCGTGTCAGTGGTAAACGGGACGCTCAATTCCGGACGATCGTTAAACTGCACCAGGAAGAACTCGTCTGCTGGATTTGCCGTCTTGAAAAACTCGGCCGCAGCCTGGCGCGATTTTTGCATTTTGGATCCCATGCTTCCGCTGGTATCGAACACCAGACCTATAGATATAGGTGCATCTTCACTCGAAAACTGCGTGATTTCCTGTGCGATTTTATCCTCGAACAGCCGAAAGTGCTCTTTCTCTAGCCCCGTGACAAAACGGTTGAGGGGATCGGTAACCGTGACGTTGATCAGGACCAGCGTCTTGTCGACTCGAATGTTGGCGGGCCGAGAAATAGCCGTTGGTACTGACGCAGTACTCTTGCGGGACTCAATGACGACAGGGGTATCGGGAGCAATCGCCGGCGGCGTACTGGCCGGTGCACTGGGCTGAGACGGGCTCGCGGGTCCGTTCTGAAAGCCGTGAGAAGCCGTCGTGCCCGCCACGAGGCATACGATCATAGCTCCGCCTAGCACGATAGGGCGAAAGGTTGAGCGCCAAAATCCAGCGCGGGGAGAAGAGATGCGAGACAAAAGCCGCGTCCGCATTTATTTAATTGCTTTCTGACACGATCATAGCATCGGAATTGGTAAGGGCCTGGCGACCCACCTCTGCGGGCGACGTCCCCGAGCGCCAAAACGGTACACGATGGCTGCGTGTAACGGAGCGGTTTTTGCGTGATACACTCAGATGTGCGGACGCGGATCCTGGGCATAATCCCAGCCCGATTTGCCTCCTCTCGTTTCCCAGGAAAAGCACTTGCCGGTCTTGCCGGAAAGCCGATGCTGCAGCACGTCTACGAGCGTGCGAAGACCTCTCGCTATCTGGACGACGTACTAATTGCGACCGATGATGAGCGCATTGCGGCGGCGGTCCGCCAGTTTGGTGGCCGTGCGCGTATGACGCGGGCGGACCATTTCTCCGGCACTGATCGTCTAGCCGAAGTTGCCGAATCCGAACCCGCCACTCTCTATGTGAACATACAAGGTGACGAACCCTTGATCGATCCTGAAGCGATTGACGCCGCTATACTTTCCGTGCACGGCGATGAGTCGGTCTCGATGGGCACGCTGAAGAGGCGCATCGTTGACCCTACCGACATCGTGAATACAAATGTCGTAAAGGTGGTCACCAATCTCCTCAATGACGCCATTTACTTTTCCCGCTGTCCGATTCCGTATGAGCGTGACGGGCGCGGAACGTCACTTTACGCGAAGCACATAGGCCTGTATGTGTATCGGCGCGATTTTTTGTTAGCGTACCCCGATTTGACTGTCGGGCCGCTTGAACGGGCTGAGCGTTTAGAGCAATTGCGAGCACTTGAAAACGGCTATCGCATTCGGGTCGTCGACACCGAATACGAGTCTCTGGGGGTGGATACGCCTGAAGACCTAGAGCGTGTGAATCAGTTGTTTTCGGCTGTGGCGAATTCAGTTGAACTGGGCTGACTTCGAGCCAAACCTTTCGTGGGGGTGTCATGGCTAAGTACATCTTTGTTACGGGCGGCGTCGTTTCATCCTTAGGTAAAGGTATTGCCGCGGCGTCGATCGGCTGCTTGCTTGAGAGTCGCGGTTTACGGGTTACTTTGCAGAAGTTCGACCCGTATCTGAACGTCGATCCCGGCACCATGAGCCCCTTCCAACACGGTGAGGTGTTCGTCACCGATGACGGAGCGGAAACGGATCTCGATCTCGGTCATTACGAGCGTTTTACTCATGCCCCGCTCACGCAAAGTAACAATCTAACCTCAGGCAGAATTTACGAAAGCATCATTGCTCGCGAGCGCAGGGGCGACTATCTCGGCAAGACCGTGCAGGTGATTCCGCATGTGACGAATGAGATCAAAGCCGCCTGCCGCAAAGTCGCTGCGGGCGTGGATATTGCGATTGTGGAGATTGGTGGCACGGTCGGCGACATTGAGTCTCTCCCCTTCATCGAGGCGATTCGGCAGATGCGCCATGAGGAAGGGCGCGAGAATACGTTGTTCGTTCATCTCACGCTGGTGCCATGGATCGCCGCCGCCCAAGAGCTCAAAACCAAGCCGACCCAGCATAGCGTGAAGGAACTGCGTGCGATCGGTATTCAGCCGGACATCTTACTGTGTCGGTCGGAGCGCTCACTCCCCGATGAAGTGAAAGAAAAAATCGCGCTTTTCTGTGACGTCAACGTCAAGGATGTGATCACGGCCAGGGACGTCAACTCCGTGTACGAGGTCCCGATGGTGTTCGCAGACCAGAAAGTGGACGAGAGCATTCTCCGCTTGCTCCACATAGAAGCAGGTCCGCGCGACATGACGCCTTGGATCGAGATGGTCGACCGTATGAAACATCCCGCCCGCGAAGTGAGCATCGGCCTTGTTGGTAAATACGTTGAGTACGAGGATTCTTACAAAAGCTTGAAAGAAGCCCTTTTACACGCGGGAATTGCGCATGGCTCGCGCGTGAACATTGAATGGATCGAGTCCGACAGCATGGAGTGGCCGGACTGCCGTAGCATCCTGCGCGGGTTCGATGGCATTCTGGTGCCCGGCGGATTCGGTAAGCGCGGCGTACCCGGCATGTTGAACGCCATCAGGTTCGCTCGTGAAGAAAAAGTTCCTTATTTTGGAATCTGCTTGGGAATGCAGATGCTCGTCATCGAGTTTGCCCGTCATGTGTGTGGTCTGGAGGATGCCGATTCAACCGAGGTGAATCCCGCAACACCGCACCGCATCATATACAAGCTCCGCGAGTTGAAAGGGGTGGATGAGCTCGGTGGCACGATGCGCCTCGGCGCCTATCCTTGCCACCTTGCGGAAGCAAGCTTTGCGTTTTCGGCTTACGGCACGACAGAGATCAGTGAGCGCCACCGGCACCGCTACGAATTCAACCGCGATTTTGAACCGCCGCTCACCCGGGCCGGAATGCGTTTCACCGGCCAGACTCCGGATGGTGTTTACGTTGAGATTTGTGAACTGCCTGAGCACCCCTGGTGCTTGGGCTGCCAATTTCATCCCGAGTTCAAATCAAAGCCGCTCGAGCCGCATCCATTGTTTACTGCATTCTTGGCCGCAGCGCTCGAGCACAGGCGAAGTAAATCCCGGCCCGCAGTTGAACTGTTGCCGGCACACGAGTACTCGCACGCGAAATGAGCCGAACGGTTCGCGTCGGCGAAGGCTCTGCCGAAGTAACGTTCGCGAACTGCGCGCCGCTGGCACTCATCGCTGGGCCATGCGTCATTGAGAGCGAAAATCACGTGTTGCGCATGGCGAACGCGATTCGTGACGTCGCGGGTGCCTTCGTCTTTAAGGCTTCTTTCGATAAGGCCAATCGCAGCTCCGTGAATTCATATCGAGGGCCAGGTCTCAACGAGGGCTTGCGCATTCTCGGCGACGTCCGAAAGCTTGGCATCCCGGTATTGACCGACATTCATGCGCCGAGCCAAGCGATGCCGGCAGCGGAGTCGGTCGACATACTACAGATCCCCGCATTTCTCTGCCGCCAGACGGACCTGCTGGTCGAAGCGGGTAAAACTGGCCGTGCGGTGAACATCAAGAAAGGACAGTTCCTCTCGCCATCCGAGTTAGCGAATGCCGCAGAGAAAGTCGCGAGCACCGGAAACGAGCGCATTATCCTCACAGAGCGTGGGTCATCCTTCGGTTACAACAATCTGGTTGCCGACATGCGCGGGCTGCAGATCATGATGTCGACCGGTTATCCGGTGGTCTTCGATGCAACCCATAGCGTCCAGCTTCCGGGCGCTGCCGGAAGCGCATCAGGTGGTCAGCCGGAGTTTATTGAACCCTTGGCACGGGCTGCCGCGGCGATCGGAATAGCCGGAGTCTTTGTTGAAGTGCACGACGCGCCGGAACGCGCGTTGTCAGACGGACCCAATGCCCTACGGCTCGACCGTTTACGTCCGTTTCTGGCTAAGCTGCATGCCATTGACTCCCTTGTAAAGAGCTTTAAACCCTAAAATTTCCGGGTATTCCGAGACAACGATCACCCCCGGCGACACGTCGTATCATATGAACGGTATGGTCTTGTCTTTTCGAAACCGGCGTGCTTCTCAACGTGGCTTCTCGCTGATTGAGCTGCTGATTGTGATCGCTATCATCTTGATCATCCTGTCGATTGCTCTGCCCCAAATGAGCAAATCCCGGATGCATGCCCAGGAGATGGCCGCTATTGCCGAAATAGGGACAATCCAGAAGGCGCAAGTTCAATATTATTCGCAGTTCGGCCAGTACGCGACGTCGCTCACCCAGCTCGGCCCGCCCGGTTCAAGCGGCGCTGCGGAGGGACCCCAAGCGGCGGGCCTAATTCCCGCAAGTCTCGCGAATGGCTCCGGCAGTGGCTTCACGTTCACGCTATCCCAGACGCCTACCGGGTTTGCTCTCACAGCGGTGCCGAAAGCTTTTGGAAGTACCGGCCGGCGCACATTCTATTCCGATCAGACTGGCATCATCCGCGAGAACTGGGGACAGGATCCGGCGACTGCGCAGAGCTCCGAACTCAGTAAGTAGTGCTGCGCGCGCTGCGGTCGATTGTCGCGCTGTTCTGTTCGCTCACTCCCGGATACGCGGCGCAGAACGCCATGCAACTTAGCCCGGCACAGCAGCCCAGTGCAGCAGATATTGCTCGCGCCTTGCGGGAGATGTCGGTCGACCGAGAAGAAACTTACCGGGTTCGCGACCTCACTTTAGCGCGCGGTGATATCAAAATCTATCTAACTGAAGGAATCCTTTCCTTTGCCACGCCAGTTGCGGGCCACCGAGTGGCAGCAGTGTTTACCACGGCCGGCGTGGATGCAGGCGATGGTGAAATCCTCCTTCTACCGCCCCAGCGCAGCGAGCGAGCTTCTCTAGCGTCGTTCATTCACACGCCGAACCTGGACCAACATTTCACCTCTGCCGTGTTTCTGTTTACTGACGATACGCTTCACGAACTCCTCGCGCAGATTGGGGAAGCGCCCATCCGCAAAGCACCTGAACTAACAGAGGACCTTTCTGCTCAATTCAACCCGGTACTTCGGGAAATGAGTTCCGGCATTGATATTCGGCTCGTGCAATCCCTTCTCGACAATCACCAGCCTGACCATGGTCTCTTTTATTCGGTCATCTCCGCACGTGAGATCGGAGCTTTTGATGTGATGTATGAGCCGGACGAATTCGAGCCGATAGCCGTAGGACGCTCACTGCCGACCGGCGCTGCGCATGGGCGCTTTCAACTTTGGACCGCGTTTCGCCCCCGCCACAAGCCCGCTCATGTGACTCGGCCTGTAACATTGAGCAATTTCAGCATCGACGCTGCCATTCACCCGGACCTGAGTATGTCTGTGAATGCTCGCTTTGTTGCCATTCCAAATGTAGACGGCGGACGGGTGATTTCTCTCGGCCTCTCCGAGCGCCTGAAAGTGTTGTCGGCGACCTTGGACGGAAAGCCCGTCGAAGTGTTTCAGCGGGGCACCCTCGGCATGCTCGATGTCAAGAGCTCAGGAACATTTCTGCTTATCTCCGCCGTGCCTCTCGTATCCGGCAAGGCGTACAACCTCGAAGTGCGCTACGAAGGGTCTGTCATTCGGCAAGCTCCGGACGGTTCGTATTTCGTCGATGAGAGGAATGCGTGGTTTCCGTATAGCGGGCCGCTGCTCGCGAACTTCGACCTGACGTTTCGATGTCCGGAGCGCTTGCGATTGGTCTCGACTGGCGAGCCTGTAAGCGATGAAGTGGTCGCGGGCGTGCGCACCGTCCATCGAAAAACGCGCGTGCCCGAGCGCCTTGCAGGCTTCAACGTGGGCGATTACAACAGCGTATTCGAAGAACACGGGCGCTACCGCGTCGAGTGCTACGCGAACAGGGCCACGGCCGCGTCACTCGAAAAACTAGGCGCCCGCGAAAAGTCGCCTGAAAGCCCCGACCCACGTGGCGCTCTGCAGAACCTGCCCAAGAAGACTGAGAGCGTTCTGGACGACTATACGCAACGTTGGGCGGAACTCCCCATTCATAGTGTCGCGGTTTCCCCGATTCCAGGTTATTTCGGGCAAGGATTTCCGGGACTAATCTATCTCTCCACGATCTCCTATCTGCGCGAACAGGATCGGCCAAGCGAGCTGCGTGGCGCGCAAATGGATACCTTTTTTTCGGAAATGCTCTTGCCGCATGAGGTAGCACACCAGTGGTGGGGCAATGTTGTCAGCGCCGCCGACTACCGCACTGACTGGCTCATGGAGGCTATGGCAAATTACTCCGCACTTGAGTTTCTGGGGCGGAGCAAAGGATCGGCCGCGATGGACGACGTTCTGGCCACATACCGCGATGATCTGAGAAAACAGCAACGCGGAAGACCGATCGAATCAACCGGTCCGGTCGATTTCGGCGTGCGGTTACAGCAAGCTCCAGACCTGCTCGCATGGCATACCATCGTCTACGAAAAAGGCACCTGGATTCTCCACATGCTCCGCAATCGCCTTGGCGAAGACGGCTTTTCAAAGATGCAGGTGCGTTTGCTGACGGAATTTGCAGCGAAGCCCCTCACCAACGAAGATTTCCGGAAGGCTGCCAGCGATTTCGTCCCTGCGGGCCAACCCGATAAAAGCCTCGCCATGTTTTTTGATTCCTGGATTTACGGTACCGGCATTCCCAGCTTGCGCTTAGAGCGCGCGGGGCGAAATATGAAACTCAATCTGTCCGGGGTAGATGAAGACTTCACGGCCGACGTCCCTCTCGAATGTACTTCGAACACCGGTCAGCACCATGTCCGATGGGTTCGAGCCAGCTCTGGAACCAACGATGTGGAATTGCCCTCCGGGACTACCGTTTGCCAGCTCCCGTCCTCAAGCCAATTTCTGTATTCTCGCTAACGCCTCGCTGCTCCACAGCCGCTCCGAGACCTAAAACTTGTGTACCGGTACTTTCGGGTATACTCCGGACCGCGCTATTAAGGCGCGTCTTCGCACTACGTTTTTTGAAAATTCTTTGGCACGTTCCCGCGCTTTCAGTTTTTCTCGCCTCCGCCGCGTGTCTAGCCGGCCAGGCAGTTTCTCCGACAGGCCCTCGTGAACCGAAGGCCTCCGTCTGCAGTGTGTACCTGCTGCCACATTCTGAAAACCTGACTTTGCGCCAGAGGAGCTGCTATTTCGGAGGGCGGCTGATTTCCCCTTCGACTATCTTGCGAACCGCGTTCGCGAGCGGCATTTCCCAATGGCGGAATAGCCCATATGAACCGCACCGCGATACCGACGATTATGCGCATCGGTTTGCGGCCCGGTACGCAAGTCGCGCCGCTATGAGCGGCAGTGAGTTGTTGGTCGGCTTTCTCAATCGCGAGGATCCGCGACCTCGATCTTCCAGCGCAAACGGTGTATGGAACCGGACGCGCGGTGCGCTTCTGACTGTCGTGCTAATTAAAGATGAAGACGGAAACGGTCGTCCGGCTTTGTCACCTCTGGCCGGAGCGTTTGGTGCCGGCTATGTCGGAGCACTCTCCTACAAAACGAATCACACCGCAGAAGACGGCCTTCGGCGAACAGGAATTTCTTACAGCAGTTACTTCATGACAGCGCTTTACCGCGAATTCCGGCCGGATATTTCGGCCTTCGCCTCTCGCCTGCGCCATAGAAAGAGCGCCGTAGCCTCCTCTACGCCGTCGCCTCGATCTCGTGAGTGATTTCTTCCCACTCGCTCATGGCTCTATCGAGCTCGGCGCGTTGCGTTTCCAAGACCGTTGAACGGCGCGTCACCTCTTCCACGCTCACGAAATCAGAGAGCTCCAGTTCAGACCGCTGGATCTGTGCCTCCAGCTCCGCTATCTGCTCTTCCAATTCCTTCGCGTGATCTTGCATTTGCTTCAGTCTTATTGGGTTCACGCGCTTGGCTGAAACGGGCCGCGCCGGCATGGGAATGGGCTCCGCCGGTGGAACGCCAACAAGTACATCGTTGAGCGTGGGAGCCTTTTCCGCGCCCCCTTGTTTACGCCACATATAATCGGCGAAGTTGCCCGGATACACACGAACTTCGCGATCGGCAATTTCGAAAACGCGAGTCGCGAGGTGTTCCAGGAAATAGCGATCGTGCGAGACGAACACAATCGTCCCCGTGAAGTCCTCCAGCGCTGTCAACAGTACATCCTTGGCACGAATGTCCAGGTGATTCGTAGGCTCGTCAAGCAGCAGAAAATTTGAAGGATGCAGAAGCATGCGCGCCAGAGCGTATCGATTCCGTTCGCCGCCCGAGAGCACGCCGATACGCTTGAAGACATCATCTTCGCTGAACAAAAAGCAGCCCAGCAAGTTGCGCAATTCGGTTTGTGTGCTTCTCGGAGCCACCGCGCCGAGATCCTCAAGCACGCGACCCTCCGGATCGAGCTCTTTATATTGATCCTGTGCGAAATAGTCCGGCTCAACATTATGACCTAAGACATATTCACCAGCACTCAGAGGCTCAATCCCAGCCAGCAGTTTGATGAGAGTTGATTTACCGGCGCCGTTTACTCCAACGAGCGCGATCCTATCCCCGCGCTCTATCGCAAAGTTCACCCCGCTAAACACTTGCTTCGCGCCATAGCTCTTGGCGACGTTCTTCATCTGTGCGACCACTCGGCCGCTAGCTTTCGGTTGCGGAAAGGAAAAGTGAATCGTCTTTTCTTCCGGAGGCAGCTCAATCCGCTCGATCCGATCCAGTTCCTTAATACGGCTCTGCACTTGTTTCGCCTTCGTAGCCTGATAGCGGAAGCGATTGATAAAGGCCTCGAGTTGCTGAATCCGATCCTGCTGATTCTTGTAAGCAGCTTCGAGCTGGGCCAGACGCTCGGCTTTCTGCTGCTTGTATCGTTCATAACCGCCGGTATAGAACTGAACTTTCTTGTTCCAGATCTCCGCGATTTTGTTTACCGTCACGTCGAGAAAATACCGATCGTGGGAGATCAGAATGTACGCGAACGGATAATTTGCCAGATAGCCTTCAAGCCAGTTCCGCGCTTCTAAATCCAGATGGTTGGTTGGCTCATCGAGCAGCAGCAAGTTTGGCTTTTCGAGCAGCAGCTTTGCCAGCGCGATCCGCATTTGCCAGCCGCCCGAAAACTCTTCCGTCCGGCGAACCCAGTCCTCTTTCCGAAACCCGAGGCCGGCAAGTACAGCGCCGACTTGAGCTTCAATGGCGTATCCATCCCGCGTCCGAAATTCGCTATCGGCGCGCTCAAAGCGCTCCGCGACCGCCCGGTATTCTTCCCCGCCAGGATCGATGTCGCTCATCCTGGCCGTGAGCGCTTCCAGCTCCTGCTCCAGGTCCTTGAGATCCGCGAACACGCTCATCGCTTCCGCAAAGACACTGCGTCCACTCACTTGCAATCCATCCTGCGGAAGATATCCGATACGGATACCCTTCATCGCGGAAAGCGACCCGTAATCGAGCGGCTCTATACCCGCGGTCACTTTTAATAGAGTTGATTTGCCAGTGCCGTTCCCGCCCACGAGGCCAGCTCGCTCTTTCGGCGTAATCAGCCAGTCCAGATCTTCAAATAGGAGTTTGTGTGCGAACCGCTTGCCGGCTCCGGCGAGTTGCAGCATCTCTCAACCATTTTCTCTAAGCTAGGAAAAGGTCAAGAGTGTTACTGATATAGTTCTTTAGTTCCGTCCGTTTGACCACAGCGTCCAGGAATCCGTGTTCCACCAGAAATTCACTCGTCTGGAAACCTTCCGGAAGTTTTTGCCGGATCGTCTGTTCAATGACGCGCGGCCCTGCGAAGCCTATCAGGGCCCCTGGCTCCGCGATATTGAGGTCGCCTAGCATGGCAAAACTCGCAGTTACGCCGCCCGTGGTCGGATCGGTTAAGACGCTGATGTATGGAACACGCGCCTCATCCAATCTCATGAGGGCCGCCGAGAGCTTCGCCAATTGCATCAGGCTGATAGTGCCTTCCTGCATCCGCGCCCCGCCGGAGGCCGAAATGATAATCAGCGGAGTTTTTTCTGCTTGGCTGCGTTCAATAGCCCGGGTGATTTTTTCCCCAACAACGGCTCCCATGCTGCCGCCAATGAATTTCAGCTCTAGAGCACAAATACCGACACGGCGACCGTTCAGCAGTCCAGTTGCGGAGATCACGGCGTCAGGTAGTGACGTTGAATTGCGCATCTCTTCCAGACGCTGTGGATAAGGTTTGGAATCGACGAAGTTCAGCGGGTCTGACGAGAACAGGCCCGCATCGTGCTCTTCATACTTGCCCCCGTCGAAAAGCTGCTGCAGCCTCTCTGCGGCGCCAATCCGCACGTGATGTCCGCACTTTGGGCAGACATGCAGATTGTCTTCGATCGCTTTGCGCCAGATGATCTGTCCGCACGCCTCGCATTTCTGCCACAGTCCTTCCGTCCGGACATTCTTTTCCCCATCCGTTGGCGGACCGCCTTCGAGCGACGGCTTTTGCCGCGTGAACCAGGCCATGACAGCCATTAAAGTAACACGCAGCCTTGAGCTTGCCGGCTTCGGCAAGTAACGAAAAGGTAAGTCGAAGTCTTTACATGAGTCGGCGTGTGCTCTTGCTTCGAACAGATCCAAAGAGGATCAGCAACCCTGCGCCGCACATCCCCATAGTTGCGCCTTCCGATGTCGCCAGTCCTGGGCAAGATTACTCGCGCCGTAGTAAAAGTCGTCCACCACCACGCCCGAACCATTACTTGTCGACAGAGTGAGCCATGTAATCGGATGAGATAGCGACAATCCGAAAAACGCAGTTGCAATGGACGAAAACGACTGACCGTCGGAAAGCGTAAGAGTAATGGGGGTGTTGTTCGTTGTCGCCAGCCCTAGAAACAGGGCGTTGTTCCCAGCCGCTGGTGTTGCGATATTCATAGCAGCCGTAGTATCCGTTCCTGCCAAAAGGCTCTGGAAATTGTGGGTGCCGTATGAAAATCCAGTTAGCTTATACCCTCCGTTGTCCGGGCCAGTAACGTTGAAGCCCACCGCTGCGTTCCCGATGGCCTTTAAAGTAATTCCGGCAGCAGTGTTATAGCTTTTTCCGATCACTATAGGGCTGAAGTCAAGTTCGGTCGGAGTGCCCGTGAGACCCGCTGGCTAGGCGCTGAAAACCGTCGAAGTCATGGTGGTCGCCGCAGCTGGTCCGGCACCCAGTAGGAATCCGGCCCCCAGCGTTGCCATGGCCCAATACAGGTTTCCGAACACACGAATCCGGCTGAACATACGTATCCCTCCGAGACTGAAATGTCTGTGTAAGGGAGTACCATGCTGGCCATCTCTGTCTGCGCCAGATATGCCCGTAGAGGTTGACCATAACGGAACGCGTTAGTGCCGCAGACCGGTCGCTATTCGCTGTTTGTATTCCTCTACCTTGCGGTAGATTTCTTCCTGGTTCAATGTCAACACGTGCCGGGCCTTGACAATTTGGCGCCCGTTGATGAATACGTCTTCCACATCCGCAGCCTCGGATGCGTAGACAATTTGCGAATACACATTGTAGAGCGGAACTGCATCCGGGTTCGCAAGTGAGATAGTGATGAGATCCGCACGCTTACCCTCTTCTATCGACCCGATCTCCTTATCCAACCCAAGCACGCGGGCGCCACCCGAGGTCGCCATTTCTAAAACTTGTTCGGCGGGTAGAACGCGCGGGTCCATTGCCGTGACCTTCTGCAGTTTCGCGGCTAAGTTCATTTCCAAAATAAGATCTGCACTGTCATTGCTTCCGGCAAACCCGTCGTTACCCAGGCCTACATTCAAGCCGATTTTCAACATTGCGGTAACTGGCGCAATTCCACTCGCGAGCTTCGTATTGCTGGAAGGGCAATGCGCCACCCCCGTGCCATGCCGTTTTAGAATCTGCAAGTCATTATCGTCTTCCCAAACGCAATGTGCTGCTACTACCCGGCCGTCCAACACGCCCAATTTCTCGAGCGTCTGTGTGGGAGTCATCTTCCGCTTCGCAAGGGCATCCTCGCGCTCCGTTTTGGTTTCTGAAAGATGAATCAGCAGCGGTGCTCCATACTTGACTGCGAGATCATGCGATGCCACCAGCGCGTCATTCGGAGTTGTATAAATTGCGTGTGGCGCAACGGCGGGAACAATTAGATCGTCAGCTCGAAAGCGCTGAATGTAGCGCTCCGCCGAAGCAATTGATTCTTTCCACGTCTTATAATCCGGGGCAGGGAAGCCGATGATCACTTGGCCCAACACGCCCCGCACCCCGGCCTCTCTGGCAGTCTCTGCCTCGATATCTTCGAAGTAGTACATATCGGTATACGTCGTGACACCGGCCAGCACCATCTCTAAGCACGCCAGCCGTGTTCCCCAGCGCACAAAATCCGGCGAGACGTTCTTTGATTCGGCTGGAAAGATAAACTTTGTAAGCCAATCTTCCAATCGCATGTCATCCGCAATGGCGCGAAACAAAGACATGGGTGCATGCGTGTGTGTATCGATCAAGCCGGGCGCCAGCAGCGCATCCGGTTTGTCTAAGGTCTGCTTGGCCTGGTAGCGCCGAGCTATTTCGTCTTGCGGGCCGACTCCCACAATGCGTGTCCCGCGGATCGCCACCGCGCCCCGATCGAGCATGCGATGTTGCGCATCCATCGTCATGACGTATTTCGCCCGAATGATCCAGTCAGCATCTTGGGCCGCCCTGGTCTGTGCGCTCACGAGTGCGAGCAGAAGGAGGCGGCTACAGAAAAAACGCATCGAACGGCCTCGGAAAGATCCCTTTCATCGACACAGCTTCTTGTTTGCCCGCAAGGTTCGCCATCGTGAGCTCTACGTCGCCGCAGAACTCCCATAAGATCTGGCGGCAGGCACCGCAGGCGGCGTGAGCGGATCAGTGTCGGCCAGGACGGCCACCCGCTTCAGCTTTGCAGCGCGCTCTAGCGCCTGACGAGCAGCTTGTATTAGTCGATCCATTTTGTACTACTGGGCGGAGCTCGGTCGCACGTCTTTCAACGACACGCACCAGGAGCCCCATCCGCGTTTGCGAGAGTTCGGATCATCTTCAACCTGGAACAGCACATCGAGCTTTGCTCCAGGCTCGAAGAGGCGAGTCCGATCTCCGAAATTCCAAGCCTTGCAAAAAAGCGTGCGACGCTGATGCCGAAGTGGCACGCTAAGGTGCTTTCCATCTTTGAAGGTCTTGAACGGTCCCGCAACTTCCACTGCAGGCGTGTAGAACACTGGCGTGGGATTCCCGAACCCGAACGGCCCAATTCTGAATACGTCTCGAATGCCGTGTTCCGTCAGTTCCGAAAAGTCCGCTTCGGCATCGGCAGTGTATTCAGGCCTCAGATCTTCGGAGTTCAACCTGGACGCGGTGAATTGACTGAACCGCCGCCGAAACTCTTCCAGTTGTCCGGGATGAAGCGTCAGCCCGGCAGCTTGTCTGTGTCCGCCAAATCTTTGGAACAGATCCGGCATGCTTTCGAGTGCTTCCAATAGATGAAACGCCGGGATGCTGCGTCCGGAACCTGAAAGGCATCCTTCTCCGGCGGCTGCCGATTCCGTAGCTTCGCTGAGCACGAATACAGGCCGGCACAGGCGCTCTACTAGACGGCTGGCCACAATGCCCAAGACGCCCAGGTGCCAGCCCGCGGCCGCGAATACACTTCCTGAGGAGTCATAGTCGAAGCCCGTCTCTTCGCAGTCCTTAAGAATTGACTCTACGATATCCGTTTCCACCTGCTGCCGCTCGCGGTTGAGTGCGTCCAGCTGTTCGGCCAACTCGCGCGCGCGTAATGCATCCTGAGTGAAAAACAGTTCGATGACGTCCCTCGCCGTCGCCATTCGGCCGGCCGCGTTGATCCTTGGCGCCAACCGAAATGCAACCTGATGTGCTGAAGGACACTCGCCATGTTCGAAACCCGCTACCAACAGCAACGCTCTTAGCCCCGGATTCCTCACCTCTCGAAGCCCTGACAAACCGCGCTGGACGATGACCCGATTTTCGCCCGTAAGAGGAACGATATCGGCTACCGTTGCGATTGCGACCGGCTTCAGAAACGAATCGAGCAGGGCCGATTGCTTTGCCTGCGGCAGACCACTTCGCCGTAACAAGGCTTCCACCAGCTTAAATGTCACTCCGGCTCCGCACAGATCCTTGTGGGGATACTTGCAGTCTTGCCGATTTGGATTCAGTACGGCCAAAGCAGGCGGCAGCTCGGCGTTAGGCAGGTGATGATCCGTTACGATCACATCAATACCCATCGCATTGGCATGCCGCACGACGTCGTTCGCACGAATGCCGGTATCCACGCTTACGATCAGTCGAACTCCGCTCTGGGCTGCCTGCTCCACCACATCGGTGCGCATCTCATAGCCTTCCGTTAAACGGTGCGGCACGTGAAAGTCGACCTGTCCTCCCAGAATCTCAAGCGCCTTCTTTAGCACGATGATCGATGACGTGCCGTCAACGTCATAATCGCCGTAGATCAGAATCGGCTCCCGCGTTCGCACTGCACGCAATAAGCGCATCACCGCCGCTTCCATATCGAGCATCAGCAACGGGTCATGTAGTGATGCCAAGCTGGGATTGAGGAAGTCACTTGCTGCGCTCCCATCGGTGAAGCCGCGGCGCACCATTACTGCCGCCGCTAAGCGTTGCAGGCCCAGGCTGTTTTGAATCGAGAAAATAGCATCTCTGGAAACTGGCGGCACAATCCAGCGAGCGGCTGGACGGACCCAGGCGCCACGCCCGGAAACGGAATTCGGCATCAATTTCTTGAAAAATAGCCCGGCATCGGCCCTCGGTCTTCGTCCTCTTCTTCGTGTTCGGCGCTGAGCTCTAACTCGGCCAGAATATCTCTCAGCGTCTGATACCAGGCGGTCCGGAGTTCGAACACGTAAACACGGGCTTCCAAATCAAATGAAAGCTCCAGCGAGCACGTGAACCCCTCATACGCCTGTAACTCCCGGAGCCGCTTCTCGAAGGTATGCTTCTCTTCGAGCGCGAGAGTGCTGTCCTCCAACTGATCCAGCGCCTCATCGATTTCATCGAGTGAAAATGCCTCGTGGGCGAAGACAATCAGCTTTGCACCAGCCTTTCGGCCCGCCTGCACGAATTCACGAAAATCCGCATGCCTCTCCGTATCCCAATACACCTGAGTTGGCGATTCAACAATCCGGCGATAGCCATAGAAAACAGCCATGCCGACCTCTTCAAGATAGTCCTGTATCTCGGTCCGTAAGGTTTCTAGATCGGTCGCCATTCGCTTCACCCTATCAGATTGATCCGCTCACTAAGGAAGTGACCTAACCCTAACCAACTAGAGCCATAAACGGAACCCGCATCAAGAGCTTCTACATACCCCCTGAGGCTTATGGCATAATTTGTTACCATGCGGCCATGCAGCTCGGTTATAGCTGGTTGCAGAAAAGTCTTACCTCCTTCCCAACCCAGCTGATGGTTGTGCTGGGCCTGTTGGTGTTTCCGTTCACTATGTGGACCGAAAAGCGGACCCCCTCCATCGAGCCGATTGCAACAAAACAGTTACCGCCGGTCAGTCCTGACCCACGTACCGTCCGGCTGAAGAAATTTTTCACCAAATTGCACTGTCCGGTTTTAGATCTAGCCGACGAGTTCGTACACGCGGCGGACGAAAACCAGCTCGATTGGCGCCTGCTGCCTAGTATTTCGGTAATAGAGTCCGGGGGGTGGAAAGGCTTACCGGAACAACAATATTTTCGGGTGGAACCAGGGACTGCAGGCTTTCCCGACCATCCGCGCGGGTATCCATCGCGTTGCTTTCAAACTAGCGAAAAGCCCGCTATATCAGAATCGTGACTTGATCGGTAAACTCCGGTTGTACAACCCGGATGCAACCTACCCCGGTGCCGTTCTGACCGTCATGAACCGGATCAGCCCAACCGTGAATCTGCAGCCCGCGCGAGCGCTGGTGCAACACCAACAAGAATTCCAATACGTCCGCAATTAGCTCAGCGGCCGAAGCTGGCGGATCGCCGCCCGGGTCCTGACAGGGGCGCAGGTGCAGGAGGCTCTTCGACCACGACTTTTTTGGGCCGCGCATCTAGCCGCGCCGCGAGCATTTCGTGCTGTAACTTGGCGAATCTCGGTGTGCCGGGCTGCGCGCCACGATCGAGGACGTCCTTCTCCGTCACTTCTTGTGCGGCGGGAAGATATTTCTGCAGGTAATTCTTGAGCCGATCTAGGACTAGCCGCTGGCCCGACCGCATCAGCAGAAAGAGAAGAATCTCGCCCGGCACATTCGAGAGCATGAAATACAGGGCGGATGGCCGTTGCAGCTTAGCTGTCGCGAGAGCTTTCTCCACCTTGCTTGCGCGGCTTTCTAGCCGCGCCGCCGCATCAACACGAGCCTTTGGCACGTGTACCGTAGCGATCAGTTGCGCCCGTTCTCTTGAACTCAGCTTTTCAAACAGCAAGAAAAGAAACAGCGCGTAATTATCAATGGGTATATTGATGCCGGATGGCAGAAGCTGGCGAGCCTTTTGCAGCTTCTGAAAGCCTTGAAGGTTCAACTTCGGTCCCGACAAAGCTGGCGAAATCAAATCGACAAGGTTTTCATCCTCGAGTGCTTTCAGGATGTCCCCCGCAAGCGGGTCGAGAGCGATCTGCCCAAGTTCGTGTTCCAGAGCCGTGTAGGGGATCCTGGTTTCGAGCTTCGCTTCACGGACATTCTGATATTGCGAAAGCGTCCGCTCATCAACAGTAAACCCGAGCCTCGTTCGGAAACGAATCATGCGCAAGATCCGCGATGGGTCGTCATACAGGGAATAGTTGCTCACGGCGCGAAGTTCCTTGCGGCTCAGGTCGCCCAGGCCGTTGGTAGGATCCAGAAGCAAGCCACGCGAGGCTTTGCCAAGCGACAGAGCAATAGCATTCACCGTGAAGTCGCGCCCGCGCAAATCTTCGTGGATAGTCGCGGGTTTAAATTGTGCTTTGGCGCCGGGCTTTGGGTACGTCTCCTGCCGTGCGGTCGAAATACTCGCGGTAACACCGCCGTGAAAGCGCAATTCTGCGCATTTCCGGCTTTCATCAAGCGCGACAATCTCCGCTTTCGCTTTCTGCGCAACCGCCTTCGCGAATTTGGTGCCACCACCTTCAATGGTGAAATCGAGATCGCGGATGGAGAAACCGCCCATCATGTCGCGCATCGCTCCGCCCGTGAGAAACAGATTGAGATTAGCGCGCTCTGCGGCCTTACGAACTTCGGCTAACACCTTGCTCTGCTCACCGCTTAGGTGGCTGTCGAGCATGAACATGTAATCGCTCATAAGTTCCCCAAGCTCCTCAGGACGGCCTCACCTGGCGCGTATCAGCCCGTTTCCGCGCCGCGCGTGGATGGTGTTGGTCGACTGTTTGCCGCAAACGCGACCGCATCACGTGCGTGTAGATTTGCGTAGTTCCAATATCGGCATGCCCGAGCAACGCCTGGACACTGCGCAGGTCCGCACCGCCCTCGAGCAGATGCGTCGCGAAGGTGTGGCGCAGGACATGCGGACTCAGCCCACTGAAAATGCCAGCCGTCTTGCCGTGGGCGCGAAGCAGCTTCCAAAAGCCCTGCCGGGTCATCCGGGTCCCGCGAGCTGTGACAAAAAGATAAGGGCTCACCTTCCCCTTCAGAAGCTGTGGCCGCTGCTGCACGCGATAGCGCTCAACCGATTTCAGCGCGTCTTTTCCAACCGGCACCAATCGCTGTTTATTGCCTTTCCCAATCACCCGGAGGATGCCTTGCCCTTCATCCAGGTCCGAGACTCGAAGTTGTATTAGCTCGCTCACGCGGAGCCCGCACGCGTAGAGTAAATCGACCATTCCGCGGTCCCGAAGGCCGGTCCGAGAATCTTCCCGGGGAGCTTCGATCAGATCATCCAGATTTGAAGAATCCAGATATTTCGGTAGGGACGATCCAGCCTTCGGGGCGCTCAAGAGTTCGGCGGGATTCGTAGACAACTCATTTTCTTCGACTAGGAAGCCTAGGAACCCACGTAGCGTGGTCACCTGTCGAGCGATAGAACGGTTCGACAGCCCCGAAGCGCGCAGCCCATCTAGATACGACCGAAGTGTTTCTAGGCTTACAGAACTCAAGCCTGAAGGTTTCAGAAACTCGCCCAACCGCGTGAGATCGCGCCGATAGGCTTCTAAGCTATTGTGCGCCAGTCCCTTTTCGGTCCGGCAAAAGTGCAGGTAAGACCGCATTCTTTGCTCGAACGGTGTCAAATCTGCCATTCTGCCAATGATACAATATCCGCGAAAATTGTTTTACAAACTGATTTTGCCCAGCTACCTTGCCATCCAGTACTGTTAAACGCGTGGTCCTATACCGATTCGACCGGCAGCCTCTCGAGGGAATCGTCAATCCGGGTGCTTACCTGCTGGACAAAGGCGTGGAACTAATCACGTTGGATGGAAACCTGCAGATTATGCCTTACCCCGAGATGAAGGCCCTATGCTTCGTTTCAGAGCCCGGGCACCCTGACCTGTTTAGGGACCACAACCTGTTCGAGCGGCGTCCAAAGGTACCGGGACTGTGGACGCGGTTCATGCTGAGAGACGGAGATCGTCTGGACGGCATCTTGTCCCATAATTTACTCGATTGGCCGCAGTCAGGGTACTTCATCACCCCGCCCCGCGCAGGCCCAGCACGGCAGCGAGTTTTCTTGCCGCGTGCTGCACTCGCCGGTACGGAGTTGCGGGGCGTTGTAGGAACTTCGTTGGTTGCTGCCCGCCAGCGTACGAAAAAAGGTCCCCCGGATGGGGACGGGCAGCTCACAATGTTCGATTCGTGACGGTTGCCGCAGCGGCGCTGGTCCGTGCCGGAGCCGAACTGAGTTTTTGGCTCCAGAGCCGGTGCCATTCGCCTTGGGCGCTATCCGGGCTTGACCACAAACAGACGATTTCTTGAACAGTAAAACGCGCCGCGCAATGCTCCGTATTCCATGTGAGTTCCGCCTGGTGCTGCGCCGAATCAAGCACTCCCGGCGATACAGGACCGCCCAATGTGAGGTGAGGGCGGAATTCAAATTCCTCCGAGTCAAACAGATCGCCTTTGTTTAGCAAGTCGTGCAGTTCGTGGACGACGGACCTTCCTTCCCCCAAGTCAAGATAAAGAAATTTCGTCTCGGCGAATCGCCGAACCTTTGACAACTCGACGTCAAACGGGGCGAAGTGGCTCAGAATCGTGCGTGCCTGTTTGGAAGCGGTTTCGACCGGCAGCTTCAATCGTCGGGGAGGAAGCAACGTGATATGAGCTTCCGAGCTGTCACTGTTTGGCAGAATTTCTCGAAGTCCTTTCAAGAAGGAGGCAAGAGGTTCCGGGATGTAACTCACTAGTGCGAAGCAGCCCCACCGAGGAGCTTCCGGGATGTGATTCATTTCAGTAGGACTTATGGCAAACTATGCGGAATCCGACTGCAGAGGGGCGACCGCGAGCTCGGACGTCCCGCCACCAGCAGTGCCGGGGCTCAAACGGGGTTCGGGCACGTACCAGGATGCAGGTTCGAAGCCGATATATTTAGCAATATATAACTGTCCCGCAGCTTCACCAGCCTCGCTCAATTCGAGCACATCGCCAGGACGGAGAGGGCGGCCTTCGGCTAAGAGCGCCTTCCAAACCGCGTAGGGGCTGGTCGCTTCCACTTCGCCGTGCATGTCATAATCCTTGGACTTCA
Organism: Bryobacteraceae bacterium; assembly: GCA_045807905.1. GTDB lineage: Bacteria > Acidobacteriota > Terriglobia > Bryobacterales > Bryobacteraceae > Bog-105. The sequence continues at coordinate 44,650 of JBJMGM010000052.1, forward strand.
CGACTGCGAGGCCGCCCGTATGCGGAGCCCACCGGAAGTTCTCGCTAGGTGCCTCTTTCAGGCGGTGAATACAATACCGCGGCATCCTTTAATATCCTGCCCGAACCCGACAATTTCCCAAAAACTCGTGCAATTCGCGCCGTAATTCAACGTTTAGTCTAACGCTTCGGCGGTGAGAATGCGAGACCAATTTTACATCTGTAAAACGTCTGTCACAATAGACAGAGTTTTCGCAATACTCACGAAATGAAAAGGTCCTGGCTTTTGTTGACCATCCCGGCCCTGCTTCTATTGTGGTGGGGCCTGGATAGCCGTGAGCCGACCCCCGAAGTTCATTTCGCTGCCGCCCGCCGAGTGACCATTCAGAGTACGGTTTCAACTAACGGCAAAGTGGAGCCTGTCGAATGGGCCGCCGCTCGCGCTGAGACAGCCGGCGTCGTGCGCACGGTTGAAGTGCAGGGGGGACAAAGAGTAGAAGCTGGGCAGGTGCTTGTGCGGCTCGACATCACCGCGGCGCAATCGGATTTGGCCGCGGCTCTGGCAAGAGAGCAAGAAGCGCGCATAGACCTCGCCACCTTGGGACAAGGCGGCAAAGCAGCGACCCTCGCGAACTTGAATGATGCCGTTCGAACCGCACAGAGTGCGGTAGAGGTCGCACACCGCAACTATGAGGCTTTTCAGCGTCTCCAAGCCCAGCAGGCTGCCACCAAGCTGCAGGTTCAGGAGGCAAAGGATGCGCTCGATCGCGCCAAGCTCCAGTTGCAATCGGCCCAGCACCAGCGCAGTACGTTAGTGACTGCGAGTGATCGCACCGTGGCGGAAGCCAAGCTGCGGGATGCTGAAGCCGCAGTTGCGCTCGCGCGGCACCGGGTAGCTTTGAGCGATATCAGATCGCCTCTCGCCGGGACTGTCTATCAGTTCGATATCAAGGTCGGCGCCTATCTGCCGGCAGGCGAGCTCGTCGCGCTCGTTGGAAAGCTAGACCGGGTCAAGGTGGTCGTATACGTTGATGAACCGGACCTGGGCCGAGTTGCCGTGAATAGGCCCGTCAGGATTACGTGGGACGCGCGCCCCGGGCAGGAATGGTGGGGCCGTGTGGATCGGCTACCCACTCAGGTGGTTGCACAGGGAACGCGGAACGTGGGCGAAGTGACCACGATCGTCGAGAATCCGAATCACGACCTGCTGCCGGGAGTCACCGTGAATGCCACAGTGGTTTCGGCGGTGGTGAAGGATGCGCTCGCGATCCCGAAGGCGGCGCTTCGTACGTTGCGCGGAATATCCGGCGTGTACCGTCTGTCAGGCAAAACAGTTTTATGGACGCCGGTGAAAGCTGGTGTCAGCGACGTCAATAATGTCCAGATACTCTCGGGCCTTCGGCTTGGAGATCGTGTTGCACAACAAAGCGGCGACACAGAGATCAGCAATGACATGCGCGTACGTCCAGTCTTGGACTGACGTGCCTGACTGAGCGGGTTCGGGGATGCGCCGATAACCCCCATCAACACTCCTTCCAGTTAAACTGGAGTTACAGCCCCAAATATGCTCGACGGACTGCTCGCCAAAGTTTTTGGCACCAAACATGACCGGGAGATCAAGGCGATACGTCCCATCGTGGCGGCCATCAACAACCTTGAACCCGAACTCAAAACGCTTTCTGACGCCGATCTAGCCGCCAAAACTCAAGAATTCAAGCAACGCCTCTCTAACGGCGCTTCACTCGACGACATCCTTATCGAAGCATTTGCGGTTTGCCGCGAGGCCGGCCGTCGCATCTTGAACATGCGCCACTTCGATGTGCAACTTATCGGAGGCGTCGTGCTCCACCGCGGGCGCATCGCTGAAATGAAGACTGGCGAAGGCAAGACGCTCGTCGCAACTCTACCCAGCTATCTCAACGCGCTCGGCGGCCAGGGCGTTCACATCGTCACAGTCAACGATTACCTGGCCCGTCGTGACGCGGAATGGATGGGACGCATTCACCGCGCTCTCGGCCTCACGGTCGGAAACATCGTTCATGATCTCGATGACAGCGAACGGCGCGCGGCCTACGCTTCCGATATCACTTACGGCACAAATAACGAGTTCGGTTTCGACTACCTGCGCGACAACATGAAATTCCGGCTTGAAGATTACGTGCAGCGCGCACATAACTTCGCCATTGTCGATGAAGTCGATTCGATATTGATCGACGAAGCGCGTACGCCCTTGATCATCGCCGGTCCAAGCGAAGAATCGACCGACAAGTATTACCGCGTTAACCGCATCATTCCTTTTCTCGAACGGGGAGAGGTGATCGAAGGCAAAGAGCCGGGACAGCAATTTACAACCGGTGACTTCACTGTAGATGAGAAGCATCGTACAGTCGCGTTGACCGAGGAAGGCGTTCTAAAAGTCGAGAAACTGCTAAATACCGGCAACCTTTACGATCCCGCCAATATTGAAATGAACCACCACGTGCAACAAGCGTTGCGGGCGCATATCCTGTATCAGCGCGATCGCGATTACGTTGTACAAGAGGGCCAGGTGATCATCGTTGACGAGTTCACGGGACGCCTCATGCCGGGCCGCCGCTGGAGCGACGGTCTTCATCAGGCTGTCGAAGCGAAGGAAAACGTCAAAATAGAGCGGGAAACGCAAACCTTAGCCAGCATCACGTTTCAGAACTTTTTCCGCATGTACAAGAAGTTGGCTGGCATGACCGGTACCGCCGACACCGAAGCCGCCGAGTTCGGCAAGATCTACAACCTCGATGTCACGGTCATTCCCACCAACCAACCGATGATCCGTACGGAGCATGCGGATGTCGTCTACCGCACCGAGGAGGAGAAATTCCGCAACGCGGCAAAGGAAATCAAGACCCTGAATGAGAAGGGGCAGCCGGTGCTCGTCGGCACCATTTCTGTCGAGAAATCCGAAACGCTCTCGGGCATCTTAAAAAAGATGGGCGTCCGGCATGAGGTGCTGAACGCAAAAAATCACGAGCGTGAAGCTCACATCGTCGCGCAAGCCGGACGGAAGGGCGCAGTTACTGTCTCGACGAACATGGCCGGTCGCGGTACCGACATTCTGCTAGGTGGCAACGCAGACTTTCTGCTTGACGAGCGTCTGAAGAAGCTGGGTAAGTCCGCTGATCTGTTGCCTTTCGGTGAGCTCGAAGCCCTCAAGGCTCAGATCGGGCGCGAAATTGAAGCTGAACATAACGAGGTGGTCGCGCTTGGCGGGTTGCACATCCTGGGAACGGAACGTCACGAATCCCGGCGCATCGACAACCAGTTGCGCGGTCGAGCTGGTCGCCAAGGCGACCCGGGAAGTTCACGTTTCTATCTCTCCCTGCAGGACGACCTGCTCCGCATTTTTGGTGGGCAGCGGATGCAGAACCTTATGCTGCGCCTTGGCATGGAAGAGGACGTCCCTATCGAGTCGCGTCTTATCACCAAACGCATTGCCGCCGCACAGAAAGCCGTCGAGGCCCAGCATTTCGCCTCACGTAAGCACGTCCTCGAATACGACGATGTGATGAACAAGCAGCGTCAGGCCGTATACGGTATGCGCCGCCAGCTTTTGGAAGGTGTCAACCAAAAAGAGCGGATTCTCGATATCGTCCGTGGAGTCTTGGGCAGCTACGTGGACCAATACCTTCCTGAGCAAGCCCGCTCAGATCAATTCGATTTGGTCGGGCTTCAGACGGCCGTTCTTAACCAGTTCGGGCTGAAGCTCGAGCTGGAACAACTCTCGGGTTTGGAGCGCGGCGAGATCGAAGAGCAAATCACGGACCTGCTGACCGCCCGCTACGACGAAAAGGAACGCATGATCGGCGCCGACAATCTTCGCCAAGCTGAGCGCATCATCATGCTCAATGTGGTCGACAACCAGTGGAAAGATCATCTGCTGTCGATGGACCACCTGAAGGAAGGCATCGGGCTCCGCGGATACGGCCAGAAGGATCCGCTCATCGAGTACAAGAAGGAATCCTTCACCATGTTCCAGGACATGATGGAGCGCATCGAAGATGAGACCATCCGGTATCTCTACTTCATGCGCATTGAGAGCGGAGATGTGCCTCTTCCTTACCCCGAGCCTGAAGAGGAAATGGAAGACGATGAGGACGTAAGTGAACCCGAAATCGTGCCACCCCAGATTGCGCAGCAACAACGGCAGGCGCAGCAATCCGTCCTCGATCTCACGCGCAACATTCATCGGAAGAAAGATCGGGAGCTGGCCGAAATCCAGTTTGGCGGAGGTGATGGTTCAGGCCAGTCGAAAACGGTCAACAACAAAGGTTCCAAAGTCGGCCGGAATGAGCTCTGCCCCTGCGGGAGCGGAAAGAAGTACAAAAAATGCCATGGTGCCGCAGCGTAGCTGTCGCCCTTCTGTTATCCACTTTACTGATCGCTGCTGACGAAGCGCTGTGGCGCGAGTACGGTTTGGTTCATTCAGAAACCACTCGGCGCGGCGGTATGGCAGTCACGAAGTACCAGATGAAGGACCAAACTGGGGCGCTCGCGGCCTGGGAGTGGCTTCGTTCCGCAAATTCGGCCACGTGCAGTTTGGCTGCGTTTTGCACACAAGATGTGGACCAAACTGTCGTTTCAGACGATAACGACGTCATCGTCTTTAAAGGCGCCGTCCCTACCCAGGCCGACGTAGACGCTGTTTTTCAAAGCTTTCCCAATCGCAGGGAGGGCTCCTTGCCCGCTATTTTGACCTTTCTCCCTCGCCAGGATAGAGTTCTAAATTCGGCAAGGTATGTGCTCGGCCCCGCCTCTTGGCGCGCCTTCGCGCCTGAGCTTGCCTCCGTTCAGCCCGGCTTTGACGAAGGTGTAGAGGCGCAAATCGCATCTTATAGCATAAACAAGACTTACCCAGCAGTTCGTTTCGCAATTTTCTATTACCCAACCCCCGAAATGGCCCGCTTGCACCTGCCCGCCTTTCAATCCATCCCGGGCGTGCGGGCTAAGCGTTCCGGAGTCCTCCTAGGCGTTGTCTTCGGGCCGGGCGCCGAAGCGCAAGCCGACGCCATGCTGAACCGCGTTCAATACGAGGCCAAAATCACTTGGAACGATGTGCCCCCGCCGGGCCCGATTAAGCCTCTTTTTCAGCTGCTACTGAATATCCTGTACTTGAGCGCTCTCCTCTCCGGCGTGTGCCTTTTAGCCGGAATTATGTACGGCGGTATGCGGATCTATCGTCGCCGATACGGCACGCTTGAGGCCGACGAGTCGATGATCACACTCAATCTGGGGGGCGGCTGAGATTCTTAGCCCATGGCGCAAATCGTTTGCAAATGGGTACTTGCAAGGACCCTTAGAAACGGCCAAAAATGGCCTTGACTTAGCCCCCGGCTGGCCCTACACTCCAATCACAAACAGGATTTTGTCGGTTGCGATACCGTCGAACCTGTTCTCCCATCAACGTAACCCCTCGCAATGCTAGGGGCCTGGAAACAGGAAGAAATATGCTCATTCGCCAAGAATGAGCATTTTCTTTTGCTTAGCGCAGGCGCGGATCCAGCTTTGCCGCGTGGCACGGAACCTCAGTAGTACCCTGTAGGTTTAACCCCGTAGGTTCCTTGTGCCTCATTCGAAAGAACTGACCGTCAGATTACTCGCGCGGCTCGCTGTGAGTGCGTTTTTGCCTTCCCTTCTCTCGGCGCAAGCCCAGATTCAAGCTCCGCCAGCCGCGAGTAGCGTGACCTTAATGCCTTGGCCGGCTAACGTCAACGAGCAGCCCGGACGGGTAACCATTGACAGGACATTTAAGGCCGCGGTGTCTGGCGCAGGGGCGACGGACCTGCGCGTCAAAGAGGCCGTTCGCCGGACCTTCGAAAGAGTGGCACGTCAGACGGGCATTCCAATCCGGGTCCAGATAGTACCGGCAAACGCGGGCCCCACCCTGACCGTGGTGGTCGAGCAACGCGACCATCGCCCGCCCCAGCGCCTCGGGGATGATGAGCGCTATTCCCTAGAAGCATCGAACGGGCGAATAAGAATCTCGGCCGATGCCCCGTTGGGAGCCATACGGGGTATCGAGACGTTTCTTCAGTTGCTTGACCAGAATACAAGCAGTCCGGGATGGACGTCAGCCGTCGTGGGTTTTTCTGTTCCCGACGTTGTGATCCACGACGAACCTCGCTTCGGGTGGCGCGGCCTTTCGCTCGATGTCTCACGCCATTTCATTCCACTCGATGAGGTCAAACGCACCATGGACGGAATGGCGGCTGTAAAGCTTAACGTCTTGCACTGGCACTTGTCGGATGACCAAGGGTTTCGAATCGAAAGCAAGAAATACCCTCGCTTGCAGCGGTATGGCTCCGACGGATTGTATTACACGCAGACGGAGATCCGGGATGCGATCGCATATGCGCGTTTGCGCGGTTTGCGCATCGTGCCGGAGTTCGATATGCCGGGACACGCCACAAGCTGGCTGCCCGGTTATCCAAAGCTTGGCGCTGGAGCCGGCCCGTTCCAGATCGCACATGAGCCTGGAGTCCTGACAGCCCTAATCGACCCGACAAAAGAGTCCACCTATCGTTTTTTGGATGGCTTTGTGGGTGAGATGGCGAAGCTGTTTCCGGATGAATACTTCCACATCGGCGGTGATGAGGTAGACCCTAAGGAGTGGAACAACAGCCCGAACATTCAGGCGTTCATGAAAACGCACGGGCTTGCCAGTCCCGCCGCGTTGCACGCCTATTTCAATAAGCGCTTATTTAAGATCGTCAGCAAACACGGGAAGCATATGGAAGGTTGGGACGAGATCTTGAACCCCGATCTTCCCAAGAGTATTGTGATTCAGTCCTGGCGCGGGCAGAAGTCTTTGGCACAGGCGGCGCGTGAGGGGTACCAGGGAATCCTTTCGGCCGGCTACTACCTCGATCTCATGTACCCTGCCTCCCAACACTATGCTGTCGACCCGATGAAGGGTGAAACAGCGGATCTCACATCTGAGCAGAAGACGCGGATTTTGGGAGGTGAAGCGGCCATGTGGGAGGAACTCGCTACCACCGAAAACCTTGACGCAAAGCTGTGGCCGCGTTTGGCCGCTATTGCGGAAAGATTATGGTCGCCTGAATCGGTCACAGATGTTTCGTCTATGTACCGCCGCCTAATGATCACTAACCATTGGCTGGAGTGGCTCGGCCTCAACCAGCGCTCAAACCTAGCACTGATGCGACAGCGTCTCGCCGGAACCTATCCAGCTAAGCCACTCGATGAATTCGCTTCCGTGCTCGAGCCGGTGAAAGGATATTCGCGCCATGCGGAAAGCTACAGCAGTTTTACTCCACTGAATCGCTTAGTTGATTCGATTCCACCGGAAAGTAACGCAGCCCGCGAATTTCGGAATGCTGTGGAGAGTTATTTAGCTGGCCCCAAGCAGGAGGCCGATGCTGAGCCGCTACGGAATGAACTCGCGGCGTGGTCGGACAATGCGAAAGCCGTACGCCCCGCCTTACAGAACAACTCTCTCCTTATGGAAGACATTCCGGTAGCCGATTCACTTGTGACATTGTGCCAAGCCGGGGAGGAAGCGCTTTCGGCTCTGAATTCGCAGAGGCAGCCGAACTCAGACTGGAAGCAACGGAATCTCGCGGTGATCGGCGATGCCTCGAAGCCCAAAGCGAACATGTTGATTCAAATTGCCCCGGCCATTCAGAAATTAGTCGAAGCAGTACAAATTACCCAATAGCGGAGCCGTTCTACTGGATAGGCAGCAGGCTCAGGGCTGCTTCGATCTCCGAACGTGTGTGCAAATCGCCTTTGCGCGTGCTTGCTTCGATGCCTTGCTCGTACATGTCTCGCGCTTGCTCAAGTTTGCCTAGTTTCTCGAGCGCTTGGCCGGCATGATAGTAGGCCGCCGCGTAATTCTCGTCGTGCTCCAGAAGCGTGCGAAACTCAACCACGGCCTCCGCCCAATTGCCACTGTTCGCGTACTCCATTGCCAGGCCGTAACGCGCAAATGTATTACGCGGATCTTGGCTGACCATCTGCTCCAGCATTTCTAAGCGGTTTGTTGCCATCGTTCACATTGTGGCATCGAGGCTGGCGTGTACAGTGGTGAGTCACCGTTCCAAGTCTTTGTCACTCAAGTACCCGCAGCTTGCAATTTTTCGAGTATCAGTCCGGCGTCTTTCGCCCTTTTCGCGAACGCTTCTGCTTCTGATTTCGTGGTAATTTTGCCGCATCCAGAGGTCGCCGGCTACGCTCTCGGCATTGAAAATCACCTTGCCGTCGGAAGTATCAGCCATCGGTGAGTGTCGAACGTCGGCCATACAACCTATTGCAGCAGACTATTGAGTGAAACAGCGCCGCTCAAGATGAACTCGGGAATGGCTGTGCGGCGGCAGCAGCGCGAGTGATTTACTCTTGGGCGGATACCTGCTGATCGGTATCACGCCACGCGCTGATTTTCAAGCGCCGGCATACCCAGCAGAGCTCTTCAGAGGTTTGAGGCCCAGTCAGCGGTGTACAAACAGCATCGCAGACCGCGCACCGTTTAGTAGCTGCGGGCCGCTCAGCCTCTATCGATTTTTTTGCCAGCTCCAAAATCTCGGGCGAGATAATTGGCTCGGGCGTTGGTTTCTTTTTCATCCTCGTCTTCACTATAGAACAGATCGGCCACGTGGTGAACCGGCTCACCTCGGAATGTGGAAGCCTCGATCATCAGGGTTCCCCGTGGATGAGACCCCAGCCTACGCCGCCTGCTCACGTGGCATCACATAGCCGGCATCAAGCGGCGAATGGCAACGCGAGCACTTTTGCCCGGGCTTCACGATAAGCCGCTTCGCCCGCCAAATGACTTCGGCTTGCACCGTGTGAGTGCAGATAGGACAATAGGCGAGGTCTATGCGTGACGTCGCCTGGCTTTCTGTAGGACGTATGTTTGTCATCCGAGTCACCTCCGAAACAACAGCTTCAAAAACTTCTCGCTAATGAGACGCAACGAGTCATCACCAGGGTTCGAAAATTCGAAAGTCGCTTTCTTGTTTCCCGGCCAGGGATCGCAATCCGTCGGTATGGGTAAACGTCTAGCCGAGGAATATCCCCAGGCGCGCCGCGTTTTCGAAGATGCCGACGATGCTCTCGACTTCCCGTTGTCGGAACTCTGCTTCAATGGACCCGACGAAGATCTCAAGAGAACCGAGAACACCCAGCCGGCGTTGCTTGCCAGCTCCATTGCGGCCTATCGGGTATTGCATGAACTCGGGTACGAGCCCGGCATTGTAGCCGGTCACAGTCTTGGCGAATACTCAGCTCTCGTTGCCGCCGAGTCGCTTGGCTTCGTTGACGCTCTGCGTCTGGTGCGTAAGCGAGGTCAATACATGCAGGAGGCCGTGCCGCAAGGGGTGGGGGCGATGGCGGCAATTCTCAAACTGCCGGACGGAAAGCTAGACCAGATTTTGCAAGAAGCTGCCCAGGGCGAAGCAGTTAGCGCGGCTAATCTGAATTCGCCCAATCAGATCGTGATCGCAGGTCATGCGAAAGCGGTGGAGCGCGCTATGGAATTAGCGAGGGCCGCAGGCGCGCGCGCCAAAGCGCTGCCTGTCAGCGCACCCTTCCATTCTCCGTTGATGCGCCCTGCCCAGGAAAAACTGCGGGCTGATCTCCACGCTACGAATTTCAAAGACTTAATCTTCCCTCTTGTTAACAATTGGGAGGCCCAGGAAGTTACGACAGCCGAGGACGCCAGACAAGGTCTCTATGAGCAGATTCCTAACCCGGTGCGCTGGACCGATACCATTCGTGCGATGGCCGGCAAAGGAATCAAAGTCTTTGTAGAAGTTGGTCCTGGATCGGTTCTGTCTGGCTTGAACCGCAATATTGATCCCGCCCTTCAAAGCGTGAAATTTGGAGAACCCGCCGATTTGGAAAAGGTGAAAAGTGCGCTCGATTAGTTGGCTTGTAATTCCAGTTTCGATCCTGATTGCTCTCCGTGCGACATTGGCGGGCGGCTCTGACGAAGGGCAGGGTCGCGCACTGGCCGAAAACTTCGTTCATGAAAGCCTCGCCCTCACTCCTTCGATTGCCACCTCTCAGGGGTACCACGTACATCATGGAATCCGATTAGACGAGTTGCTCGAAGACAACTCCCCGGCCGCCATCAACCGCGCCCGTACTTTTTACCGGCAGTCTCTATCGGACGTCAATCGGGCCAGAGGCGGTCAGCTTACGCCTGAGATGAATGCGGATCTCGAGGTCATTAAGCTGCAATGCGAGTGGAGCCTGCTCGATTTAGACAAGATCCAGACCTATCGCCACAATCCGACGTTTTATATCGAGACGATCGGGAATGCCATTTACAGTCCTTTCATTCTGAATTACGCGCCACAGTCGACACGTCTGGCCCAGATCACCGCGCGAGTCGAGAAAATCCCTTCGTTTCTTGATACCGCAAAACGAAACCTGATTAGTTCTCCCGAAATCTGGACCCGAGTCGCCCAACAAGAGAATGAAGGAAATCTCACCCTGATCGATCAAACGATTCGGGCTAAAATTCCTGCGGATTTGAAGCCACGCTACGATCGAGCCGCGACCGCGGCTCTCGATTCGCTGAAGACGTTCAATTCTTTTCTGAAAAGCGATCTCAGCCGTCATACCAGTGACTGGCGTCTGGGGGCTGAGAACTATGCCGCGAAATTTAAGGTGACCTTAGCGATTGGGCAAACGCCTCAGCAGACGCTTGCGGATGCCGAAGCCAAGCTCGAAAGCATTCGCCAAGAAATGAAGAGAGAGGCCATCGCCATATACCCACAATTCTTTGGGAGCACGACCGCGCCGACAGATCTAAACACCGTCGTTTCGAAAGTGCTCGACAAAGTGGCGCAGAAGCACGCGACTCGAGACACGTATTTCACCCAGGCCAAACGTGACCTGGCGGAAGCAACCCAGTTCGTTAAGGATAGAAACCTGTTGGCTCTGCCGTCGCGCAGCAATCTTCAGGTCATTCCAACCCCTGAATTTATGCGCGGCATCTACGGCGTGGGCGGCTTTTCTGCGGCGCCCGTCTTTGAGCCGGAACTCGGCGCGTTCTACTGGATCACGCCGTTTACGCCTGACATGACGCCCGAGCGAGTCGAATCGAAGCTGCGCGAATACAACTTTTACGGTTTGCAGATACTGACGATTCACGAGGCTATGCCCGGTCATTATGTCCAGTTCGAATACGCAAACGACATTCAACCGAAGTGGCGAGGGGCATTGCGAGCCGTGTTCTCAAACGGTCCATATGTAGAGGGATGGGCGGTTTACGCCACACAACTTATGATCGACCAAGGATATGAGAAGACGCCCGAGATGCAACTAACCTTCGGTAAACAGATGTTACGGGTGGTGGCGAACACCATTCTCGACGTGAAGCTGCAAACAATGGGCATGACAGATCAGCAAGCGCTGGACCTGATGATTCACGACACGTTTCAGGAGAAGGAGGAGGCGGAGAAGAAGCTCCAGCGTGCCAAACTTTCCTCGTGCCAGCTCCCGATGTACTTCGTGGGCTGGCGCGGCTGGGAACGGCTTCGCGATGCCTATCAACAGAAAGAAGGATCACACCTAAGGCTGTCCGATTTCCACGAAAGGGCATTGAAACAGGGCGCAGTTCCGCTTCCAGTCTTGCGTGAGCTTTTGCTCCGCTAAGACAAATCTTAGAATCTTCATCGCGTGGATGAGAGTAGGGATGTTGTTTCGGAACATCCTAACTTGAGGCTAATACTTACATTCGTCTTCGCGCTTTGCGTATGTGCGCCCACGCTCGTCGCGCGAAAATCCGAGCAGCCGCTGATCGATATACCGCCTCAGACGAGTACACGTCAGGACACGATGACCAATCCTGTCACCCTGGCTCAGCCACTCGAGCCGGCATTGCGCAACTACGTCAACGTTTATGCGTTTGGAAACGGAGTATACGATTCGACGTTTCCGGCGTATGAAGGCGGACAGTTCAATGACCCGGCTGCCGCGGAGGGTGCTTGGGGACATGAACTGGGCGGTGGTGTAACGGCATTCCATGATTTCAATCGTGGCAGCCTTTCGCTTAGCCATCGCGGCGGGTATCGCAATTACCAAAGCTCCGTATATCCAAGCGGGACCGACCAAAATCTCGCACTACATTTCACGACAGTCCTGAACAGGAGGTGGGCATTCTCCGTCTCACAGGCGGCCGGTATTTTTCTAAACGGTGGGACGTATTTCAGTCTGCAACCTAGCCAATCCGGGTCGGTTCAATTGAACCCGTATACCCAGAGCACGAAATTTCTGTCTACCTCTCTGACACTGTCGTATCAGCAATCACTCCGGCTTAGTTACGAGTTTGGAGGCGATCTTTTCCTGACCAGGTACGGCGGTGCGTCGCCCTTCGGAACCACCGGTGGCACTGGCTCAGCTTCTATCCTTTATCGCTTTACCAGGCGCACCACAGCGAGTGGAACTTACAGTCACGGTTACAACGTATATCAGGGCCACGCTGGGCGATCCAATTCGGACAGCGCTTACCTTACCCTTTCACATGATTTCTCATTGCGCTGGCACGGCGGCATTTCAGCAGGCGTTAGTAGAGTGCATGCCTCCGGTACGGTACTTTTGCCCTTCGTGTTCCTGGAAAACAACGCCCTTGCGGCGCTCTATATACCCGGCCGGTACGATCAAACAACCCTCTTCCCCTATTTCCAAGCTAGTGTAAGCAGAGCTTGGAAGCGTTCCCAATTCACGGTTAATGCCGGGCAGAATGTCAATTCGGGCAACGGAATTTTCCTGACATCGCGAAATGATTTCGCGAACGGGTTCTACTCCTATGGGAAGGAAAAATGGAACGTCGGGTTTGGTGGAAACTACTCTCGTCTTAGTAGCGTTTCGAACGCGGCCGGCTCCTATTCGAGCCTTTTATTTAGCGGTTCGCTTGGGTATTCCTTCATGCAGCACCTAGGATTGAATCTTCGCTACGACTACGCACATTACGGAAGCTTGGGGCCGGTCGCCGGGCGCATTGATAATCGCGTCACGTTTGGATTTCTCGTGAGCTCGAAGAACGTTCCTGCAACTCTGTTCTAAGCAGTCCGATCCACTACTGCACGCTGCCGCTCGGGCTCAAGACCTGCTGCAATCGATCTGCAAAATTCTCGCCGGATTCTGTTTCAAGCCGCCTCCGGATCACGGGCAAGGAAGACTCGATCTCGTTCACTAGGCGCAGGAGACTCTTGATGTTGGATTCGGTCAGTCTCGCGCTGCCGGGAATGTCCAGTCGCGGCAAGTAATGGCTGTCCACACCGAACTCTATTCGAAGATCCTCTTGCTCCCCAGGCTGGTCATCCGTTCCGTTATCAAATTCCGGGCCGAAACAGGACAGTGCGACTGCGGCCGGAGCGAGGCTCCAATCGGTGTCGTATAGCCACAGATCCCACCAGCCTTCAATCCGATACGCGACGTCATCTCCTTGATAGTCCCGAAAGGTTGAAACCACTTCGGCCACGTCGAGAGGCCCATTCACGGGCCGTTCCAAAAGCGGCGGCTCGGTCAGATCAATAGCGTGGATGGAGAGTATAGACTGAACGTGCTCGCGTGGTGAGAAAGGAAAGATGCGCAACAGTTCTTCAAAATGGCGCAGACGGTTCTCCCGGCTCTGAGGATCAAGCCAAATGGACAGAAAAAGTTGGTCCGTCATGATTTGATTATCGAGCATGCGAAAGCGAACAAAATCGCCTGCAAATGTTTTGAGATAATTAAGAATGATTTTTCTTTTAAGCCTCCTGCTGGTTTGCCTATTCGTCGCGGTTAGTTTCGCCGCGTATCAACTGTCTGAGGCCAAACGCTGGCGGGAAGCGGCTGCCGAAACGCGCGAGCAACTGGAACATCAATGCGCCGAGCTTGAAGACGCAAAGCGCGCCGCGATTCAACACGAGGCTGAAAGTGCGAAAAACCGGGACATTGCGGAGGTTCAGGTCAAGCTGCTTACCCAGACACAGCAGCAGCTCGAAGAAAAATTCCGTGGGCTCGCCTCCGATGCCCTGCACACAAACAGTCAACTTTTTCTGGACCGCAGCCGCGAACAGATCCAGCACTTAGTTGAGCCGGTTAACCAATCTCTCCGGCGCTTCGAGGAGCAGGTGCAAGCGATTGAATTGTCGCGCGCTGGCGCCTATGCCGATATTTCCGCCCAGGTCGGTGCCCTCACGCAACTGCAGGAGCGCGTGCGCCAATCGACTGATCAGCTCAAGACTGCCCTAAGATCGCCAATACAGCGTGGCAGATGGGGTGAAATGCAACTCCGGCGCGTGGTTGAATTGGCCGGCATGCTGGAATATTGCGATTTTGCCGAGCAAAAGACCTTGTTTGGCGAAGCGAATCAACGGCCCGACCTGATCATCCGGCTGCCCAACCAATGCCAGGTCGTTATAGACGCGAAGGTGTCTTTAGAGGCCTATCTCCGGGCCATTGAGGCTCAAGAGGATGCTGAGCGCTCGATTTGCCTCCGAGATCATGCGCGTCAGGTTCGAACCCATGTGAAGTCGTTGGGAGAGAAAGCATATTGGCAGCGCCTCAATTGTTCTCCCGAGTTCGTAGTCGCATTCCTTCCTTTGGAATCGCTTTTCAGCGCGGCCTTAGAGAGCGATCCAACGCTTCTCGACTACGGCGTCGAGCATCGCGTGATGATCGCGACGCCGGTGACGCTCATCAGCCTCTTGCTCGTGATCGCTCATGGATGGCGTCAGCAGGCTCTCGCCGAGAACATAGATAACATTCGCACGACCGGCCTGGAGCTATACACACGTCTGCTGACGATGAGCGACCATTTCATCAAGCTGGGCGACGCAATTGAGAAGACGGTATCCACTTATAACCAAACCGTCGGCTCCCTGGAGCGCAATGTGTTGTCATCGGCGCGGAAATTCAAGGAGCTTCGTCCTGCGGGAGCCGAACAACTCGATGAAATGAGCGTAATTGAGTCGGGCCCACGTACCTTGGACACATCGAAGTGGCAAGTGTTGGAACCGGCAAAGCGCGGTTAAACGCTTATGGCTGCGGATTCAATTTTTCTGTAATAGTGACTGGATTCGTTAGCCGGAAGGTAAGCCGGGTTTCGACTGGCAGTGTTACTGATTTTCCGCGACTTGCAAGTACGGTGCCAGTGCCGACAGCTCCACCAGCACCCGCGCCGATGGCAGCTCCTTTTCCTCCAGCGGCGATTGCGCCGATAATCGCGCCCAGAGCCGCGCCCCCGGCGATCTTAGCGCTATCCTCACCCGTACTTTTCGCACCTTTTTTGTCCCATGTGCTCGTCTCAATCTTCACGCGCTGACCGTCGGTGGTGCTGATCTCCGTCAGCGCTAAGCTTAAGTCGGATACGCCCTCGACCCGGCCCGCCTGCTGCGCACTGGTAATCGTACCCAGAACTTTCGAGCCTTTATCCGCGATGATGAAGCCGTCCATAATGATGGGTACTTCAAGAGTCGCCCGGAAAGTATCGCCCGTGTAATTGTGCTCGGGTGATAGCGTTTCGGCGAGCCGGATCACCACGTTAGTTCCGACCGGCAGCGTGACTGTGCGCGGTTGCGGTGCCGGGCTGGGTTGCGGAGCCGCGGGCGCCGGATTATTTTGTTCAGCGGCTGAAGCCGAGTTATTCTCAGCCCGTGCGGGACTGTCTTGCGGTGCAGCAGCGGGAGCAGTGTCCTGGGCAACGTGCTGTTCTGACGTCGCATGGGTATCCGGTTTAGCGACGGTCGCCCGCTTCTTGGGACGGAATTTTGGAACCGGCTTGAGTGCCGGGATTTGATCGTCGGGTGGAACTGCGGGCGTCTGGGTCGCTTGGTCTGATGCATCCTGCCCCGTAACAGAATTCGCGTTCTGGGTGCCGGAAACATCGCGGAGCATCGCGGAGCTCTGGGCGACGGGTTGCGGGTGGATCATCTCGCTCGTCCTGACGTAAATCAGCGTGCCTCCCAATGCGATCACGATTCCCGCAATAAAGGCCGCAACGACTTTAATCAGATTAGACGAGTCCACGCCTACCTCTACTAATATGACAACGTTTCACCGTGTAAGCACGTTTCGAGCATTGACAGTTAAAATAAGATCATCTCAGCCAGAACCATGACGGACCGCTATATTCCAGATTTTCCGGCAGGTTACAGCGTCGCCGACCTCTGCATTACCCCGGCCACGATCTTGGCCCCTATGGCTGGTGTTACTGATACGGTTTTTCGCCGCCTTATAGGCAATCAACGCGGCTGCGGGCTGCTGATGACTGAATTTACCAGTTCCCACGGTGTGGTGAGTACCCGGACTGCCCAAAAGCCAAACCGGAATTTCCGTTATCTGTATTTTGAGGAAGACGAGCACCCGATCAGCTGCCAGTTGTTTGGTTCCGATCCCGAAGTGATGGCAGAGGCGGCAAAGGTCTGCGAGGATCGCGGATTTGATATCGTCGATATCAACTTCGGCTGTCC
>JBJMGM010000053.1:0-18366 GCA_045807905.1 Bryobacteraceae bacterium
GAGACCGGCGTATCTTCGTCGCCGGGGCGGCCTTGCGGCATGCCGACACAGCCGACAGTGCTGGTATAGACAACGCGCTCGACGCCCGCATTCACAGCGGCTTCCAAGAGATTGCGAGTGCCGTCCACGTTTGAGCGGTAGAGTTCTTCGGGATGTTTCGACCAGAGGCGGTAATCGGCAGCAACATGGAAGACGAGGTCGCAGCCCGCGACTGCCCGGGCTAATGATTCGGGATCGCGCAGGTCGCCTGTGACACGCTCGACTTCGAGCTCACGAATCTGACTAGCAGGACGGCACAAAGCGCGTACGCGATGGCCACGTTCCGTAAGTACACGGGCAACGTGCCAGCCCAGGAACCCGCTGGCACCGGTGACTAACGTGACAGGCAACAGGAAATTGCGTAACGCTTTAGCGGAACGCCCAGCTCATTAGCTTGAAAGTATCAGCCAACTTCGAGTTGATCCCGAAGGCGGCAGACGGCTCGTAGCCGCAGTGGACCATGCAGTGCTCACAGCGCGGATCGTTGCCTTCGCCGTAGTGGTTCCACTGGGTCTTCGTCATCAATTCTTCGAACGTTTCGTAGTGGGCATCCGTGATCAAGTAACACGGACCCTTCCATCCTTTTACGTTGTAGGTAGGATTGCCCCACGCTGTGCAAGGCAGCTTACGGTCACCCTTCAGGAAGTCGAGATAAGTGGGAGTGTTGTTGATGCGGAATCGTTTGGCGAGCCGATCGATGTCCTTGAATTTCTCGAAAACATCTTCACGCGTCATGAAGATCTCTCGCTGATTCACCGCCGAATAGCCGTAAGCGGGAGAGATCAAGAATCCGTCCACGTCGAGACCTTCGAGAACCGTAAACAACTCCTCGATCTCGTTCATGTCGGTTTCTTTGTAGACCGTCGTGTTCGTGCAAACTTTAAAACCGTGCTGTTTTGCGATCTTTACGCCTTCAATCGCTTCCTTGAAAACACCCTGGCGCTCGACCGAAATGTCATGGTTTTTCTCCATGCCGTCGAGATGCACATTGAAGAAAAAGTGGGAATCGGGCTTGAATTCCTTGATCTTTTTACGAATGAACATGCCGTTCGTACAAAGAATGATGTTCTTACCGCGCGCCAGAATCTCCGAGACGAGGCGACCGATTTCGGGATAGAGCATAGGCTCGCCACCACAGATGGACACCGTGGGGGCGCCACATTCATCGACCGCTTTGAGGCACTGTTCAACACTCAGGCGCTGAGAAATGGTGCTCTCATATTCACGAATACGGCCGCACCCTGTGCAGGTAAGATTGCACGCGTGTAGCGGCTCCAGCATGAGCACGAGCGGGAAGCGCTTGTTGATCATCGGGTGCACAAACTCCGGCTCGTCTCCGGCGCGTGCGTGCATGATGATCTTGAACGGATTGGCCGAGTCGTCACCACTGGCGCTCTTCTGCCACTGCGGCGGGGGACTCAGCTTGTTTTTTGCGATGTAAGCCCCCATGCCGAGGGTCATGGAAAGCGGAAATCTCATAATGCTCCTAATCTCATTTGCCCACACTTGCGCTTTGCGCGTTCGCTCTATCGTTCATCGGCACCCACCCGGCGATACGGTCCTTGCGCTGGGAGGGCGTTGTCGTGTTCATAAACGTTGAAAGAGCGAGCAGCGGGAATGTATTGCGATACCCCGTATAGGACAGATAAAACACTTTGGGAAACCCCGTTCCGGTGCAGTACTCTTCATCCCAGGTGCCGTCGTGGCGCTGGGATCTGGTTAAGTATTCGACGCCGTTATAGAGGCTTTCGCTTCGAATATCTCCTCCGGCGAGAAGGGCCAGAATGGCCCAGGCGGTTTGCGATGGCGTGCTTGGATTGGGAACGAAGCGACTTTCGTCATAGCTGGCGCAGCTCTCACCCCATCCACCATCGTGGTTCTGATAGGCGCGGATGAATTCAAGGGCTCGCTGAATGCTCGGCTCGTGCTCGCTCAGCCCGGCAGACCGCAAACCGCGCAGAGCCAGAAACGTTCCATAGATATAGTTCACGCCCCAGCGTCCGTACCAGCTTCCATCCGGCTCTTGTGAACGCAGCAAAAATTCGATGCCGCGGCGAATTGCGGGGTCGCCAGGCTTCAGACCGCAATGGGTCAGAGCTTCAATGACGCGGCCTGTGATATCCGGACAGGACGGGTCGAGCATGGCGTTGTGATCCGCAAAAGGCACATGGCTCAGAACTTGCCAATTGTTGTCTACGTCGAAAGCAGCCCAGCCGCCATCTTTGCTTTGCATAGAGAGGAGCCAAGCGAGGGCGCGCCTTTCGCATGCACGCTGCTCAATCTCATTGGAGGCACGAGCCTTTGTGAAGGCAAGCAGCACCATGGCCGTGTCGTCGACGTCAGGATAGAAATCGTTATTAAATTCGAAGGCCCACCCGGAGGGGTTGGTATGCGGTCGTTTGCGAGACCAGTCTCCGTTGCGGCGAACCTCTTTCGACAGGAGCCAATCAGCTACGCGACGCAGGGCTGGAAACGGCGGATTATCCGTCTCTCCTAGTGCAAAAGCTGTGATGGCGGTGTCCCACACGGGCGAAAAGCAAGGTTGAATAAAGAAGCCCCGCTCGTCATCGACAATTAGATTGTTGAACTGTTTTTCGGCCTCGATCCGCAGCGGGTGATCCGGCGCATATCCAAGCACGTCCAAAGCCATAATGGAGTACTGCATGGACGGGTAGATTGCGCCCAAACCGTCTGAACGCTCGAAACGTTCAATCATCCAGTCGGCGCACTTTTTCACAGCGGCGCGACGAATGAAGCGCGGACCGACTCGCTCCCATGCCTTCAAACAGCGATCTAGCGTGAGAAAGCAGTTTCGCCAACTGAAAACGTGAGCATCGCGTTGCGGCATGGCTGGCAAATCGGGAAAAAATATCTCTTCCAAGTTGAAGCCACTGGGAACCGGGCGGCGCGGATTCGCAGCGTGGACGATAGCGAGCGGCATTACGATGGCGCGCGTCCACGAAGACATCTGATAGATAAACTTCAACGGCAGTAGCACTAACTCGGGCGGAATGGAGGGGCAAGCTTCGCGAGGATAAAGGCCGAAGAGGCTGAGATTAGTGCGAACGTAGCTGTTCGCCGCCTGCAAACCGCCCATCTGGAGAATGCGAAGGCGCAGCCTGTCCATACGCCGATCTGTGACAGGAACGCCGGCTAGCTTCAAAGCGAAATACGCCTTGATGGAGGCGCTGATCTCAGATGGACCGTTGAGATAGATATTGAATCCGCCATCTTCGAGTTGGCGCGCCAGGATGGCCGCCGCTGCTTTATCGATCAGCGGCCGAGTGGGCGGGTCCCAAATTCCATCCACAGGAGGATGCAGCCAAAGCTGCAACATGATGTAATCCGACTCAAGAGTGGTGTCAGCCTTGAGATCAGGGCACCAGTAACCTTCAGTCGACTGGCGCTTCAGGAGCGCTGAAGATGCTTTGTGGATAGCATCCCCGACGGTGAAATTCAGCGAGTCCGAAATTTGGAGACTTGATTTCATCGTTGATGGCTGGTTGCGCGCTAGATACGAACGCTATGAAGGCGAGGCTTGAAGTTTTCGAGATCGGAAGGAAGGGTGAAACGCACATCCTCCTCCTTGATCTCGGCCTCTTCCAAGTCGGTGTATCCTTTCGTTTTCAGGTGGTCGATGAGTTGCTGAACCAAGTGTTCGGGCGCGGAAGCGCCAGCGGTTACTGCAACCGTGTCGACGCCCTCCAGCGTTTCCGGCCGCACTTCACTACAATCGTCGAGCAAGTACGCGGGCACGCCAGCTTTTTGGCAGACCTCAACTAATCTCCTGGAATTCGAGCTGTTTTGCGAACCCACTACAAGCAACGTTTGACAGAGCGGAGCTACGGCTTTGACGGCTAGCTGTCGGTTCTCGGTTGCGTAGCAGATGTCCTGGGTCTTGGGGCCGATAATCTTCGGAAAGCGCTCGAACAGGCGATTTACGATATCTTTGGTTTCGTCGAGAGATAGTGTGGTTTGAGTAAGATAGACGACGCGATCGGCGTCTTCGATATGCAGCCGATCCACATCTGCAACGTCCGAGACGAGGGTCGTGTTTTGAGGAGCTTCGCCGAGTGTGCCAATGACTTCATCGTGATCGCGATGGCCAATCAGGATTATGGTGTACCCCTGCTTCGCGAATTTCACGGCTTCGAGATGAACTTTCGTTACCAGCGGGCACGTGGCATCGATGACTTGCAAACGGCGTTCCTTCGCTTCGGCTCGAACGGCAGGAGAGACCCCGTGGGCGCTGAAGATGACACGCGCGCCTTCAGGAACCTCGCTGAGCTCTTCTACGAAAATGGCGCCAGCGTCGCGCAGCTCATCGACGACATGACGATTGTGAACGATCTCTTTGCGGACATAAATGGGGCCGCCGTAGAGGTCGAGAGCGATTCGGACCACGTCGATGGCACGCACTACACCGGCACAGAAGCCCCGCGGTTTCAGCAAAATGATCTTCTTTCCGCCGTCCACCGCCGGGGTGATTGGCGCTGGAACGGTGGTCTCGTAGGCAAGGCCAGCTAAAGGCATAGGGGAAGCCTTAGTATAACAAGCTGTTAACTATAACGAGCAATAGGAAGTTAGAGCCCTGGATGTCGCTCAAGACAGCTGCAACTGCTGAGAAGGGACTGATCTACAGTGGAACGGAATTTTAGAGGATTTCTGACCGATGACGCTTAAGGCCGTTTTTACGAAACGAACTCACCGGATGTCTCTCGCCGATCTGCGCGAAAACTACGGGCGCGGCGAATTGACCGAGCAAAATTGCGAAACGAACCCAATTGTGCAGTTCGAACGATGGATGAAGGATGCGCAACACGCTGATTCAAAAGAACCGAACGCTATGGTTCTGGCTACCGTGACGCGCGAGGGGCGGCCCTCGGCGCGGGTGGTGCTGTTGAAGGAGGTTAGCGACCTTGGGTTCGTTTTTTATACTAATTACAGCAGCCGAAAGGCCGGGCAATTAGAAACGAACCCATTCGCCGCGCTCACCTTCTATTGGCCGGAGCTCGAACGGCAGGTCAGGGCGGAAGGCGAGGTTCGGCGAGTGCCACGGCAACAATCTGAAGCGTATTTCCGGACGCGGCCGAAAGGCAGCCAACTGGGCGCTTGGGCGTCGCATCAAAGTGAGGTATTGCCGAGCCGGCAACCGCTTGAGGCGCGCTTAAAGGAGCTTGAAGATGCCTACGCGGACCAGGGCGATATTCCGGTTCCAGAGTTTTGGGGTGGCTACTGCCTGGTTCCTGACGCCATCGAGTTCTGGCAGGGACGGCCGAACCGGCTGCATGATCGCCTGCGATACAGAAAGGATGGCGTAAGCGGCTGGATTCTCGAACGCCTGTCACCGTGAGCCTGCACCTGCCGTAAAAGCGTTAGGCTAAACCGATTAAACGAAGGCCCATGCGCGTGCGTCTTTTCAGTGTGCTGCGGCTGATCACCGGGATACTAGTATGTGCAGGCCTGATCGTGGCCGATTCCGCCGCTCATCGGGTTGACGACGTGATTCAGCGCGTCGAGAACCGGTATAACGGCGCACGAACGCTTGCAGTGAACTTCACTGAGAACTACAACGTACAAGGTCACTCGCGGCAGCCGGAATCCGGGACCCTGACCCTGCGAAAACAAGGCAAAATGCGCTGGGACTATACGCGACCGGCGGGCAAGCTATTCATCTCGGATGGGAAGAACGTGTTCCTCTATACCGCGAGGGACAATAGGGTAGAAAAACTGAGGCTTAAGGACACTGAGGATATGCGTGCGCCGCTCGCCTTTCTTCTGGGCCGTTTGGATATGAAGAAAGAGTTCCACGATTTTCAGTTACGTGACGCTGACGCCGGCATCTGGCTTGAGGCTTCGGCAAAGAATGCTCGTGTCCCTTATGAAAAGGTCGAAATGCTGATTGCACCCAACGCCTCGATTGGCGCGTTGAAGGTGATTGGCCGGGATGAATCGGAGCTTTCGTACACGTTCGCCAACGAGCGGGTCAACCCGCCTGCTCCAGATGAGTTATTCGAATTCACCGTACCGCCCGGGGCGGAAGTTGTCGAATCGGTCGGGCTCGGGGCGGCGGAGAACTAGAAAAAGTGGCTGAATTCGTTCTCCGGTACGCGGACCCGCGCGGTCAAATGCACGAACAGGTGGCAGAGGCGCCAACTGAGCGCGAGGCTCGCGAACGCCTGGCGCAGCAAGGTTACCTGGTTTATTCCGCGCATCCTAAAACCTTGGGAGCGCGGCTAAGCGGGGGCAAGGCGCGGCGCAAGAGCGTAAATCTTGAAAAGTTTTTGATCTTCAATCAGCAGTTCGTGACTCTGGTGCGGGCTGGGCTGCCGATTCTGAAAGGCTTGGATTTGCTTGCTGACAGGCTGACTGACGAAAAGCTGGGTCGTCACATCAAAGCCGTCCGCGACGAAGTGAAAAGCGGCAGCGTGCTGTCGGATGCGTTTGGGCATCAAAACGTTTTTCCTCCGATTTATGTCACGTCCGTCCTCGCCGGTGAGAAGTCGGGCTCACTGGTCGAGGTTCTCGATCGATATCTGACATATCAGCGGCTGAGCTTGACACTCCGGAAGAAGCTACTTGTATCGCTGCTGTATCCGTCCATTCTGATTTTTCTGGTGATCTGTCTGATCACATTCCTCATTACGTACGTTGTTCCTAACTTTGCGGAGCTTTACAGCAGCATGGAAGCGAGACTTCCTGCGGCTACGCGAATCCTCATCGCTGTTGGCACCACCGCGCGCAGTTACGTGCTGGCGGGTTTTGCGGCGCTTCTGATGGCCGGGGTGGGCGCCTACTTCTGGTCCCGGCGCGAATCGTCGCAAGAAACACTTGATGGATGGAAAATGCGCATGCCGTTGTTTGGCGAGATCTGGACCAAATACCAGGTCGCTCAATTTTCCCGCGTGCTGAGCACTTTACTGATTGGTGGAATACCTCTGGTGCAAGCGCTCGAAACATCGGGCCGTTCGC
The DNA here is from genome assembly GCA_045807905.1 of Bryobacteraceae bacterium. GTDB lineage: Bacteria > Acidobacteriota > Terriglobia > Bryobacterales > Bryobacteraceae > Bog-105. The sequence goes on from JBJMGM010000053.1 coordinate 7,012, forward strand.
TCGGAACCGTGCTGCTGAAGAAGACGCTCGACCGCACGGCGATCCTGGTTAAGGAAGGGAAATCGCTTTCTGCCGCGCTGACGACTACCGGTATCTTTCCTCCTCTTTCAATTGACATGATGGAGGTAGGAGAATCGACCGGCGCTCTGCCTCAGATGCTAAGCAGCGTGGCGGAGTTCTATGAAGAAGATGTTGCGACGCGCATGACGGCGCTGCTCTCGCTCATAGAGCCGGCCATCATGATCTTTATGGGAATCTTTGTCGCCTTCGTCCTGGTGGCTCTGTATTTGCCGATCTTTTCTCTGGCGGACACGATTCGATAACCAGTATTGGGAACTATGGCGACCGAGACAATTCAAATCAAAGACCCGCTTGAGGAAGCCGAACACGCCAAGAGCGTGGCGCGGCGCTACCGCTGCGAATTCATCGATCTCAAAAGCGCGAAGATCGACCACGAGCTGTTTCGCACGGTACCCGTCGATTTGATGTTCCGGTATCACTTCGTTCCGTTACAGGGACACAATGGAACGCTCGAGATCGCGCTTTCCGACCCGAGGCAGATTGTTCACATCGATGAGCTTTCGGTGCTGCTCTCCAAAAAGCTGAAGGTCAAGGTTGCGACGTATTCACAGATCTCAGATCTGCTCAAGAAGACCGAACAGTCGCAGCGCGTGCTGGAAGAGGTGACCGAAGGCTTCACCCTTGACGTGGTCGGTGATGAAGAGAACGCCGACGAAACGCTTTCGATCGACCGGCTGGCATCCGATGAAGGCAACATTGCGCCGGTTATCAAACTGGTCGACACCACGATATTCAATGCGCTGGAGCGGCGCGCGAGCGATATTCACATCGAGACGCGAGATCAGGAACTCGCGATCAAGTACCGGATTGATGGTGTGCTGCAGTACGCAATGAGCCCCATCGCCAAGGAGTGGTATTCGGCGGTCATTTCGCGTATCAAGGTGATGAGCGAACTGGATATCGCTGAACGGCGTGTTCCGCAGGACGGGCGATTTCGCGTGCGCTATAAGGGCCGCTTGATTGATTTCCGCGTTTCGATCATGCCGACGATTTATGGCGAGGATGCCGTGCTTCGCGTGCTCGACAAAGAGTCGATGAGCGAGAAGTTCTCTCAACTCACGTTAGATGTGGTGGGATTTGCGGACCAGGACCTGACGAAGTTCCGGCGCTACATCAAAGAGCCGTATGGAATGGTGCTGGTGACCGGCCCTACCGGATCAGGCAAGACGACGACCCTCTATGCGGCATTGAGTGAGATTAAGAACGATGAGGACAAGATCATCACGATTGAGGATCCGGTCGAGTACCAGATCAAAGGGATAACGCAGATTCCAGTAAATGAGAAAAAGGGGCTGACGTTCGCCCGCGGCTTGCGATCCATTCTGCGCCATGATCCGGACAAGATTTTGGTCGGTGAAATTCGTGATCAAGAGACAGCGCAGATTGCGATCAATGCAGCATTGACGGGACATCTGGTGTTTACGACGGTACACGCAAATAACGTGCTCGACGTCTTGGGCCGATTCCTGAATATGGGTGTAGAACCCTATAACTTTGTATCCGCGCTGAACTGCATCCTGGCGCAGCGGCTAGTACGAGTGATTTGCCCGCATTGCCGGCAGCGGGTGACTTACGACGATGATTACCTGCGGGAGAGCGGGCTCGATTTGGCGGACTGGCGTTCATTTCCGTTCTACGAAGGCCGTGGATGCATGGAGTGCAGCGGCACAGGATTTCGCGGGCGAACGGCGATTCATGAACTGTTGGATTTGAGCGAACGGATTCGCGAGATGATTCTGGAGCGAAGGGCGACATCGGAGATCAAGCGGATTGCGCGCGAGGATGGAATGACGTTCCTTCGGGAATCGGCGCTGGACAGAATACGGCAGGGGATCACGACGCTGCGCGAAGTCAATAAAGTGACGTTTATTGAAGGATGAGGTAGCCTCTGCCGTTTCTTGATATTGTCCAACGCTGGGTCTCGGAACCACCGCCGGAACATCTGTTCGAGATCACGGAGACTTCTTTGGCAGGAGCTTCGCCGCGCAGTCCGGGGGAAGTAAAGCAGCACGTGTTCCTCGAGCGCTCGCTTACGGCTTCGCCAAACGCGCCCAATCTGCTGAAGCCGCATCTGTACCGCGACGCGCTGGCACAAGTTTCCGGTGAATCCGCTGCCGGGCGGAGCGCGACGACTAAACACGCCGCTACCGGGATCGTAATTCCGGATTACGCCGTGCGGATGGCAATTCTCGATTTCGAGGAGTTTCCTGCGGGCGAGGAGGAGCGCGCCGCGCTGATCCGATTCCGGCTTCGGAAGAGCGTGCCGTTTCACATCGACGAGGCGCAGGTTGCGTATTCCGTCCAGGTGAATGAACCTAAGCGAATCGAAGTGCTGGCAATCGCGATTGCCCGGCCGATCTTGGGCGAATACGAAACGCTGTTCGCTGCCGCTGGGTATCGCGTCGGGCTGGTGACGCCCTCGTCGATCGCGGCCCTACCGCTATGCACTGCTCCCGAATCGGGGCTGAGGGTGGTCGCGAAAGTAGCTGGGTCAACGCTCTCCGTGTTGTTACTGGAGCAAGGACGCGTACGGTTGGTGCGGTGTCTCGATCTGGCGGCGGGCGAGGACGACGAAGTTGAGCGTGGAGATTTCAACATCCTCGCTTTGCTGCAGCAAACGCTCGCTTATGCAGAGGATGAGATTGGGCAGCCGGCAACGCACCTGCTCTTGTGCGGGTTTGGCCCGGAAACGGATACGTTCGGAAGACTCGCGCAAGAAGAGCTTCGGATTCCGTACACGAGCGTTCGCTCGAGGTTCGGAACAGCATCTCAGCAAAACGCAGGGCTGCTCGGTCTTTTGGAGCAATACGCAGCATGAACGCGATCTCGGCCGGCACTCTGAATCTTGCTTCCCAGCCATTCCGCCGCGAGCGCGCGCAAAATACAGTGTATGCGTTCATTTGTTTGGGGCTTGCTTGCTCGCTGCTGGTGTTAATTGGTTTGATCCTTCACGAGCGGGCGAGCGCGTCTCATGTGCGCCGCGAGATCAATCAAGAGCGCGGCCGGTTGCAGCGTCTGCAGCGCGAGCAGACCCAATTCGCCACCGTCTTAGGCAGACCTGAGAATGCGGATGTCTTTTCAAGAAGCGTGTTCCTCAACCAATTGATCGCTCGTAGAGCCGTCAGCTGGAGCCACGTCTTCAAAGATCTAGAAACGGTGATGCCAGCCGATATGCGGCTGGTTGCTCTTCGCCTGCCGCAGGTACCGACCGAAGACGTTGCGGGCGTCGACCACGTCGAACTCGACATGGTGGTGGGCACGGACCGGCCCGATGCCGTGATCCAACTCTTAAAGCGCTTGCAAGGATCAACGCTCTTTGGAGCAGCGACGGTTGTGAACCAGCAGCCTCCGACGCAGAACGATCCACTGTACCGATACCGTGTGACGGTTGCTTATGCCCAGAAACTTTGAACGGCTTCGAATCAACGGCAACCTGAGCCGCGAGGGTCCTGGATTTTGGCTTCGGGTCATTGGCGTTGTGCTTGCGCTGCTCAACTGCATAGCGCTGTTCTTGTATCTTGATCCCCCGGGGGGCACGCAGCGAGCGCTGATTGAGCAGAGTTTCCAAGTTCGCAATGAAACCGCGGCGACACGGGCGAATGCAACGCGTCTTGAAACGGTCGCGGCGAATGTACAGCTCGGCAACACGCAATCCTCAGCATTTGAATCAATTTATTTTCTGCCCCGGCGAACGGCTTACCAGAGAGTGATTGGAGAACTGCAAAGGATGGCGGCCGCTTCCGGCTTACAGGAAGGCGATCGCGTGTATTCAGAGGAGCCGATTGAAGGTACTGCGGACCTTACGCTTTTAAACATCGCTGCCAACAATTATCAAGGGACGTATGACAATCTCATGCATTTTCTATATGAGGTAGATAAGTCTCCGATGCTGCTCATGCTCGATACATTACTTGCCGCGCCTCAGCAGACGGGGGCTCGAGTGAGTGCATCACTTCGATTCCAGGCCATTATCCAGGAAGACGCGAACCCAGTACTGGGGAGACAGCCATGAATTCCGCCGCCCCGACCAAAATTTTTGGCGTCCGCATGGGCCTCGATCCCAAAGTTATCGTGGTTGTTCTGATTGGGGTAGCGGCGATTTTGTTCTGGTACAACTCGCGAGGCGATGAAGGCGGTAACCCGTCGAGCGCCGGGCGTCCTAGCGTCACAATGACACCACCCACCGTAGCGGGGCGGTCTCCTGCAACTGGGACGGCCGCGGCGCGCAGGCCATCGAAAAACAACGATCACGGAACGTTGCGCCTCCGGGCCATCGATCCGACGCGTGGCGATGTCGATCCCACGTTGCATTTGGATTTCCTGGCGCGTTTACAGTCTATTACGCCGAGTGGTAGCTCGCGAAATCTATTCCAAATGGGGGCTGCCCCTCTGGCCGATGGAGCAGGAAAGCCAATCCCGCACCCGATCATTGCTCCGAAGCCACTGCCCCCGCCCGTCAGCCGAACGCCTCCCCTTGCGGACATTAACATTCCTTTGAAATATTACGGTTTTGCCAAACCGATCGGCAAAGGGGAGAACAATCGCGCGTTCTTTCTGGATGGCGACAACATTCTAATCGCGTCCGAGGGCGACGTATTGAAGCAGAAATATCTAGTGGTAGAGCTGACGGCGACGAGTGCGAGACTCGAAGACACCGAAGTCAAGAAAGGAAAGACTCTGCCGTTGGTGCCTGAGGCGAGGGATATGTCGAACCCGGGACCAAATCCAGGCCTTAACGCAGGAGTGAACCCAGCGGTGAACCCAGGAGCTAACGCAGGAGTCGACGAACAAGGGACCGAACAGCAACCGATGGAGCCACAAGACCCAGGTGTGGACCCACAATGAGTAGTAAACGCAATCTATCTGGCACTGGACGGAATTCCGAGCGTGGCTCTGCGCTGCTGATCGTTTTCCTTTTCGCGGCGGTCGTTGCCATAATGCTGTACCGCGAAATGCCTGTTGCGGTGTTTGAATCACAACGCCAGAAAGAGCAGGTGCTAGTTGACCGGGGTGCGCAGTACAAGCGCGGCGTCAAGCTCTTCTATCGGAAATTTGGAATGTATCCGGCCTCTATTGAACAGCTCGAAAATACGAATCGGCTGCGTTTTCTGCGCCATCGATTCAAAGATCCGTTTACAGGGAAGGCCGACTGGCGCTTGCTTCACATGGGCCCCGGCGGAATGCTTGTGGATTCCAAAGTCAATCCGCTCAAGAATAATCAGCTTGCGAATGCTTCGGGGTTTGGCGCGGCCTCGGGTTTGGCAAGTGCATCGGCAGCGACGGCGAGCTCGGGAATTGGCGCTAATTCGAACCCGGTTAGCGCATCTCCAGCTACTCCCAGGTCCACTGCGAATTCTGGGTTTGGATCGAACTCCAGCTTCGGATCGAACTCCAGCTTCGGCTCGAAGTCCAGCTTCGGCTCGAATTCCAGCTTCGGTTCCAACACCTCCGGATTCGGCTCAAACACAAGTTTTGGTTCTAATAGCGGGTTTGGCTCAAACAGAAACACGACCGCGAATTCCGGTCTCTCAAGCTTCAATAGCGGTGCCTCCTCCTTTGGTGGGGCAAGCAGCGATACCGGCGGCGTCGTTGTTCAGAGTGCTCCGAAGCGTCCGCCGGCCGTTGCAGCGAACGGGGGCGTTTCGACCGCACGCTCAGTGGCGGGATCTGCATCGGATCCGACCGGGCTTAGGCAACCGGGCGAGTCGGCTCAAGCGGGGCAATCCGGTGACGAGGCCCAAAGCAACTTGCCGCCGGATCCAAGCCAAATGGCGCAACCGAATCCGGGCGGCACGGATCAATTAGCGCCGTCGCAAGCGGGACGACCGCAACCGGGACAACTGGAACAAACGCAGAACTCATCACTGCCGAATAGCGGTCAGACCACTCAGAATCAGACCAACACGAATGAAATGAGCCCGGGGATGGGAACGCAAGGTGCGAACTCAATGAATGCGATCCGCCGGATGCTAACTAATCCGAATTCTCAAGCACAAACAGGGGGCGCGAGCAGGTTTAGGGTGACGAGCGGTGGCTTAGCTGGCGTCGCAAGCAAGGCCACAGGGGAGAGCATCAAAGTTGTAAACGACCAAACAGACTATTCGTTGTGGGAGTTTTACTACGATCCGACCAAGGATATGAAGCAGGCGTTGCCTGGCGGTACCGGATTCGGCGCTGCGCAACCGCCAGGCCGTAACAGTTTCAGCCCAAGCTTGAATAACCCAAAGGCACTGCCGCTGAGCGGTCCTCCTGCAAACGCGCCGTCTCAGGCTAACCTTCCGGCTCCGGTCATGCCTGCGCTTCCAGGTAATCAGAATGCGCCAGCGCCAAGTGCCGGATCGGCAAATCCGGGGAACCCGCCACCCGAGCAAATTGTGGCTCCAGATATTCCCACTACGACCGACGCTCCGTCTCCAGACAACAGGCAGACACCAAACGATAACGCGCCCCCGCCCGATACGCAGGGTCCGCCGGATACGCCGCCTGGCGAGGATACCCCGCAGCAGTAAGTGGTGGGGCGAATATTGTCAACCAGGTCTGCACACCGAGGCTACGCACGAGAGCATCCTAGTGGCGATGAGAGTTGGGCGCGCGGTTCCACGGGTAAATTTTGTGTCATAATCAAAAATTCATGAAGGCTCACGGGACCCAATTCTATTACTTTCGATTTTGGTTTCGGCCGAAGTCGTGCCGTGGGGCGCCCGAGTAAAGCTCAGTATTCAACAAGAAGCTTTTTGAAACGAGGCCCGCCCGGAGACGAGTGGGCCTTTGTTATTTTGACTAGGTTTGTGAGGGACAAATGATCATCTCGATGAAACCTCATGCGACGAAAGCGGAAATAGAGGCTGTTTGCGAGCGCATACGGGAATTCGGATATAAAGTGCACTCTAGCGAAGGGGAAGAACGAGTCATTATCGGGGCAGTCGGTGTCGGCGACGTTACAGCCTGCCTGGAATCGCTAGAAGCCATGCCGCAGGTCGAGAAGGCGGTTCGCATTTCCGCTCCTTATAAATTCGTCAGTCGCGAATTTCGTTCCGTCAGGTCGGAGATCGAAGCGAACGGTACTGTCATCGGAGGCGATGAGTTCATCGTGATGGCTGGACCGTGCTCGGTCGAAAATGAGACGCAGATCATCGAGACGGCCCGGTTCGTAACGAAGCATGGAGCGAAGTTCTTGCGCGGCGGAGCGTTCAAGCCGCGGACCTCGCCTTACGACTTTCAGGGCATGGAACTCGAAGGACTCAAATTGCTGAGTCGCGCCAAGCAGGAAACGGGGCTGGGCATCATAACCGAAGTAATGAGTGACCGGGATGTCGCGATGGTGGCCGAGTATGCCGATATCTTGCAGATCGGCGCACGAAACATGCAGAATTTCGCGTTGTTAAAAGAGGTCGGCAAGGCTCACCGACCGGTGATGTTGAAACGGGGCTTGAGCTCGACCGTAAAGGAATTGCTCATGTCGGCTGAGTATATAGTCGCGCATGGAAATGCAAATGTGATTCTGTGCGAGCGCGGCATACGCACGTTTGAAACGGCTACCCGAAACACGTGCGATATCACCGCGGTTGCAGTACTGAACGAACTTTCACACTTGCCGATAATTCTCGATCCGAGCCACGCAACTGGGAAGCGTAGCCTTGTGCCTGCCCTATCGAGGGCGGCTGTGGCCATCGGCGCTGACGGCTTGATAGTGGAAGTCCACCCACAGCCTGAGAAAGCAGTCAGTGATGGCGCACAATCACTGACGCTGCCTCAGTTTGAGGGTATGATGCAAGACTTGCAACCCTATATCGCTCTCTGGAAGCAGGCAAGAGTCGGGCAAATGGCCACCGCTTAGAAATGACCGAGCCGGGCACCCAGTCCGCCTCCGGGTAAAATCAAGTGAATGCAACCAACTTCTTCCAGCGCAACCAGCTTGCCGCAGGTGCGATCGCCCTACTTGATCATCGCGCTTGCGTGGCTGGTTCCCGGGTCGGGTCACTTTTTGCTCGCGCGACGCCGACGTGCTGCGATCATCTTTGTCACCGTAGCCTTCACTTTTGTGCTGGGATTGCTGATGCGCGGGCCGCTGTTTCACCCAGGCGGAAGCGATCTTCTCTCACGACTCATACAATTCGGTGGCTTCATCGGCGATGTTGCGTCAGGCCTGTTTTATTTTTTGTCAGTTTGGCTTGGCTACTCGCAGCCCGATGTTGCCGGACATGGGCCGGATTATGGGTCCAAGCTCCTGGTAGCTGCCGGACTGTTAAATATTCTGGCGATGGTCGACGCGTATGAGATTGCGACTAAGCAAAAGGACTGACGCCGGCGCCAAATGAAAATCAACCTCGATCATTTTGAATTTTCTGTTCTCTTTGCGCTGGTCGCGAGCATAATGCTCGGACTGGTGACGAAGCGTACTGACCGGGAGCGCGTCCAATACGGTCTGTATTGTTTTGGTTGTTTTATGGCGGCTCTCTTTGGCATCGGTTGGGCAATGCATTTCCTCCATGGATAAGGGGCCGAGCAGCGTCGCCTGTGACGCGTGAAGCTAAACCAGATGAAAACGTTTTATCTAGAGACGTTCGGATGTCAAATGAACGCTCACGATTCCGAGAAGGTCGTGGGCATTATGCTCCAGCAAGGCTATAGCCAGGTTGATAGCCCGGAAGAGGCGGAGCTTGTCTTCTACAACACCTGCAGCATTCGCGATAAGGCAGAGCAAAAGGTCTTCAACCGCTTGCAGCAATTCAAGCGCAGTGCAGGCAAAGGAAAGATATTCGGTGTTCTGGGGTGCGTTGCGCAGCAAGAAGGCGAACGAATTTTCGACCGCGCGCCTCACGTAAGTCTAGTGGCCGGATCCGCGAGCTACACGAAGTTACCCGAGATGTTAGTGCAACTCGAGGCAGGGAATCGCCGGGTTAGCGGGCTTGGGCTCGACACGACGGAAACGTTCGATACACCTTTCACGAAGCGGGATAATCCGCATCGCGCGTACATCACGATCATCGAAGGCTGTGATAAGGCCTGTGCGTATTGCGTGGTGCCCTTTACGCGGGGTCCGGAGCGGAGTCGTACGAGCGAAAGCGTACTGCGTGAAGGCAACGCGCTCGCCCAAGCGGGTTATTCAGAAATTCAATTGCTCGGTCAAAACGTGAATAGTTATCGAGATCCGTCTCCGGCCGGTTGGGACTTTTCTCAATTGCTACTGCAGACGGGCGAAATTCCCGGGATCCGTCGCGTTCGGTTTACCACTTCGCATCCGCGCGATTTTGTAAAAAATATTGTCAATGCGATCGATGCCAACCCGGCTTTGTGCAATCATGTACATCTTCCGGTTCAGTCCGGATCGGATGCAGTTCTCTCCCGTATGCAGCGCCTCTATTCGATAGACGAGTACATGCAGCGGATCGAGTGGATGAAAAGCGCCAAGCGCGAGCTTGCGATCACGACAGATATTATTGTCGGCTTTCCTGGCGAAACGGAAGCGGATTTCAACCGGACTATTCGCTTGGCCGAAGACGTGGAGTACGATTCCATGTTTATCTTCAAATATTCGAAACGACCGAACACGTCTGCACTACAATATGGCGATCATATTCCTGAAGAGGAGAAGACCCGGCGTTTGATGATTTTGCAGGAACGGCAGCGTGCAATCCAGATTCGCCGGAACGCTTCCTACGTTGGGAAAACAGAAGAAGTGCACGTCGAAGGCTATAACGTTGCAACAACACAATGGATCGGGCGAACAAGTCAAAACAAAACACTCAATTTTTCCGATTCAGTTCTGCCCTCGCCCGCCGAGGACGAAACTCTGGTGGGCCAGTATGCAGATGTTCTGGTTACGCGCGCTGGTCCGAATAGTTTAGCGGGCGAGCGACTGTCGCCGCAGGCGTCACACGTACGGTAACCTTAAATATCAAACGCGTGTCCCAAACATTATTAAGCGGGCACGAAACGCTGTGCGTCTAACGATGTGGGCAGCGGAGGCAAACGTGGAAGTCGAAATGAAAATCCGGGGTCTGATGATGGACCCAATGACCAATATGCCGATTGTGGTGCTGAAGGACTCGTCCGGAGATGCGGTACTCCCGATCTGGGTGGGTATTTATGAGGCGAATGCCATCGCCCTCGAGATTGAAAAAGTTACTACTCCGCGCCCGATGACGCACGATCTCATCAAAGTTCTGCTCATGGGCCTCGAAGCGTCAATCACGAAGGTTGTGGTCAGTGAACTGAAAGATGATACATTCTATGCTTTGATCTGGCTTGAACGGGAAGGTAAGCTGATGAGCATAGACTCGCGTCCGAGTGATGCGCTGGCGCTTGCTTTGCGGCACGACTGCCCGATCTACGTTGAAGACAAGGTGCTTCAATCATCTCGTAGTTCTAATAGCTCCTCAGAAAAGGTCAACAACGAAGAATTACGCAAGTGGCTGGAGAATCTTAACGACGAGGATATGGGCCGCTACAAGATGTAGCGGGGCAGACCATAAACGTGAGCGTCTGCCCCATTTCTGCTGCTAGGATGGACGGCGCCGTCTGGCGGGTACACGTTTCGGAGTAGTGGTCTTTACACCCGGCAAAGTCGGATCCTTGAAAACCAGCATGAACGGATTCGCGGTGTAGCTGTCGGCAACACCTGAGAATTCCAGCTTGTCGCCAACCTTTACTGCATTGGGGGGCAAAGGATCGGAAAACGTAAGCGTTGCATCCGGTTTGGTGGGATCCTCGACTCCCAGCACAATCTTGGTCGACCTATCAGGAGGATCCAACGAAATTACGGTTCCATTGAAATTCTTCACGCCCTGGGCCCCGCCGGGAATCTCGGTTTCCTTGACGTTACTGTTAAAGAAGTTCTGACCTTGATCGCCGATCAAATTTGTTTTAATCGTGTACCAAAGCTTGAAGGCGGGGTCGGCATCCATGCGTTTCTGCAATTCGGCGGCTTCCTGCTTAGCGATGTCGCCCGCGCCTTCAATCTTGAAGTCGGCAGGTGGAGTCGCACTTGTTTTGGCCGCGGCTAACACCTTGTCCGCTCCATCCGGGTTTCCGTGAAACTGACTGTAAACTTTGTTGAAATAGGTCAACAACTGAGGTCGTGCGTTTGCCGGTACGGCACTGGGGCCGTCGTATTGCGCGGCGCGCGCGAATTGGAAGAGCGCATCCGGGTATTTCTTTTCATCCATTAGAAGCTTGCCGTACAAATAGGAGACGTTTCCTTGGTCCGGATTTGCAGCCAAGCTCTGTTTGTACTCGCTTTCGGCAGTCGCGTTGTCCTTCTTGGATGTGGCC
>JBJMGM010000054.1:0-4598 GCA_045807905.1 Bryobacteraceae bacterium
CGATGATGGCCGCTTGAATTTGGGTTCCCTCGGCGAGAAGCCTCGGCAAGGCCAATTCAGACGGCGTCTCGTACAATTCGATCATGTCTTCGTATCCGGCACGTCGTACGTTCTGTAGGCCAATGTTGCGGAATATAGTGTTTTGATGGGGGTCAATAATGATGTGCTTACAGTCGTCGCTATTAGCCGCCAGAGCATCGCATGCAAAGAGCGTCGAAATACCGCAGCCGAAGCCAATTTCAAGTGAAACTTGCGGCTTTACCGTTTTGATGGCTTCCGTGATCAGCCCACAGTCTTCTTCGCTCATATTGTCGTGGAGCGGGAGGCTATCACTCCCGTCCCATACGACCCCGGTGTCTAGGATTTCTCTCAGGGTTTGGTTCATCATTCTTTCTTCATATACGGGGAAACAGCCGCCTCGCATGCGCCGGGGTCGCGCAACTTCAAGGCCGCACGTTCACGGAGGCAATGAGTGCGCGAACCGGCTCAGCTCATACCTTCCCTCCGGAGCGTATCGCATCGCCCGACGGGCTGTACGTCTCCCCCTTGCTCCGTCAACTCGCCGATATGCCCGTCGTCTCCGGCCTGAAGACGGCCACTCCCCCCGCCGGTCCGACGTCATCATATGCCGCAACGATGTCCTCGGGGATGGGGCAAAAGTCGGCCACGCGCAGAAAGTCGCGCAACGACGTACCCGTCGGAGCACTGTCGGTGTTCGGGGCGCCGCGGTGGCTGACAACATCGTCGATGTTGATGGTTCGAAAGTCGATGCTCCAGCGCACGACATTTGTGGTGTTCGGCACCGTGGAGTGAAGCTGCGCCCCGGAAAAGACGATGATGCCGCCCGGCGGGGCGACAAAGCGCAATTCGGGCTCGAGTTCGAGCGGTTCTTCCGCATGCGGTTGGACGCGGGTATCGCGGCCTATATGCTTCGAGGCATTCTTGCGGCTCTCGGCATTCCACTGGTAGTAATTAAAGTCTCGGGATCCATTCTGGACGCCTCGAGTCCAATAGCGCGGATGGAAGGCCATGCCGTTCTCCGGCACGAACTCGTATATGGGCGCCCACCAGTTGAATTGGCACATAGGGGCCGAATACCAAGTGTCGCGATGCGGATGGTGGGCGTAGGCGATGCCGGTGGTAAGATAGTCTCTGGGAAAGGCGCAGCGGAGCCGCGGCACGTCCTGGTACGTCCTGTCGGGAGAGCAGCCGAGGGCACCCAGAACACGCTGTATGAGTTCCTTTGTACGAGGGTGGTGAATGTAATTCGGCTTTAGCACCGACAGGATTTCAACGCACCGTTCGACAGCGAGCTTCTCATGAGCGCGTTGCGGATCGAGCGGGGCGAACGCATCCTCGATCATCCCGCGAGTGTGTTCAACCAACGCAAGCATTTCTGCAGTTGGCGACAAGATGATGATGTCTCCATTATAAACCATACTGCGCCACGCTTCATCGTTGCGCGGCGGGTCGAAAATTACGCTGGTCATGGGGCCTCTCTGCTCTATTAGAACCCGATCCTCCACGTTCGAACATTAAGAACGATACTGCACTTCTTGTCGTCTGTTGTCGAAAAAAAACTGCCAGCCGCGGCTCTCACCGACACGATGGTTGGTGCTATGGTTAAGCGAGGAAGTCGATTTTTTCAAAATCGCGACCTCGCTTTGCACCGCGTGCGGCCCGTGCCCACCTCCTTTTACCCACCTCCTTTTACCCACCCCCTTTTAAAGGTTAAAGGGCGCGCGGGCCGAGCGGCGGATGGGTTGGAAATATCGCGAACTGCGTATCATCGATAAGCGCCTCTGGCGGTACTACGCAGGGCTCCGGGACCGGGATGATAAAGCTGCCGCCGCGTTCGCGATAGGTCGCCTGCTGTCGCATCACTTCGCCCGCAAAGTTCCAAACGAGCAGCAACACGTAGTCCGGCTGGTCCGCCATCAATTGATCCGGATGTCGGATGGGGATGCGCTGACCGGGCATGTATTTGCCATGCTTGTACGGGTTGGCGTCGGCCACGAACTCGAAAAAATTCTCACCGAGATCGAGGTAATTAACCAGCGTCGCGCCCTTTGCCGCGGCACCGTAACAGGCGATCCGCTTCCCTTTGGCCTTTTCCGAGAGGAGCAGATCGGCAAGCGAACCGCGCAGCGACCTGACCCGTTCGGCGAAATCGTCATAGAAAGACACCTTATCGACGCCGAGGGCCGCCTCGTGAGCAAACAGCGCATCCAGCTGCGCCGACCGGGTGGACTTACGGCTCACGGTCAGACGCAACGATCCCCCGTGTATCGGCAGGCGCTCCACATCGTTCAAATACAGCCCGTGCCGCCGGAAAAGCGGCGTGAGCCCGTGCAGCGTGTGGTAGAAGAGGTGTTCATGATAAATCGTGTCGAATTCGCAACGTTCGACCATATCTAAAGCGTAAGCGAATTCAAAGACCGCGATGCCGGTCGGCTTTAGGAGGCGCGCAAACCCGGCGACAAAATTATTGATGTCGTCTACATGAGCGACGACGTTGTTCGCGATCATAACGTCTGCAAGCTTGCCCTCACTCGCCAGTTTTTCGGCGCATTGCGAACCGAAGAAATCGTGAATCGTTGGCACGCCACTGTCGTTGGCCCGCGTTACAGGCCCGTCGGCCGGATCGATACCGAGGCAGCCAATCCCTCGTTCCACGAAGTTGCGCAGCAGATATCCGTCATTGCTCGCCACCTCCACCACAAAACTGCGGGGACCAAGCTCGTATTTCGCAACGAGCGCTTCGACATGTTCGGCCGAATGCTTTAACAGCGCAGGAGAGGAGGAGGAGAAGTACGGGTAGTCACGACGATAGAGAACGTCGGGGGGGACCGTCTCGGTCACCTGCAACAATGCACATGCGGGACAGAATGCCACGGCCAACGGAAACTTCGCCTCGGGGCGGCTGAGTTCTTCCTCACCAAGGAGCGCGTTTGCTATCGGTTGCGACCCGAGATCAAGTATGACGCGCAGGTCATTGCCGCCGCACGATCGGCAATTTGCGATACCCATTTTAGACGCTCCAGGATAGCCGTCGATGAACGCTGCCATCTCGCTCGAATGTCTCTCAGGCGACCAATAATTCGGAATGGACGCCCATACCACGAAGGACCGAACCAATTTCCTCACGGTAAATGGGGTTCATCAAAATAATTGCGTCGGGGCGAAGCTCTCTCAACGCACTTGGCTCCACAATTTCCTGACCCGAACCCGCGATAAAGCGACCCACTTTTCGCGGATTGACATCGACGACATGCGAAATGACCGAGCCGCCCGGATCGATGACGTTCAAAAATGTCACCGCCTTCGCCCCCGCGCCCCATACGACCACGTGTCGTCGGTTAACGCGCTGTTGCTCGATATAACTCGACCATTCTGCAACACGCGCGCTAAACGCCGGCCCAATAGCCTCACATAAGCCTGTCGTCCGGGGTTCATCAGAGACGCTGCGCTTCACGGCCGGATCATCTGCCGCTACCGAGGCCTCGATGGTGAGGAATTGATCTCCAAATCGCTCTCGCACGTCTCGCGCCTCGAACCCGAATTCGGAGAAGAGCGTAATGAGAGATTTCTTAGTAAAATATGAACAATGTTGATATATGAATTCCCAGCATATCTGTTCTCTGATGATGAAGTCTCCGTTCGGGACTTCGAAGTAAACGAACAATTCCTTACGATTTGCGACAGCTTTTCGTACTGTTTCTATAAGAGTGCGGGGCTGCGAGAAATGTTCGAGCACATGGCGGCAGACTATCAGGTCAGCTGGTTCATTTTTGTATTTATCAGTGTAATAGTCAACAACAAAGCGGACATTCTTAGGAATGTCATCGCCTGGCTCGGGTTTATAGCTCGGGCCAAAACTAACACCTAAATTATTCCCTCGATCGCACAATATTCGAAGAAAGTCTCCCTTTCCTCCGCCAATTTCGACTATGGTTTTCTGGCGCAAGCCATATGTCGCGATCAGCTCATCGGATAGTTCTTCGGCGTATTGCCGAAATCTCGGCGAAAACATCTGAGAGTTTTCGTATTCCTCCTCATATTGGGCCATCTCAGCGAGCTCATCATCGTAAGTGCGATTGAAAACGTGACTACAGTCGCCGCAGTAGCTCAAAATAAGCGGCGCTTTAATCGCCGAATGCGCGCCCGCTCGGGTAGACCACATCCGACATGTATCGACAGGGACAGGTGGTAGCTCGACTATCGGAACGACCTTTGCCGAAGTACAGACAGGACATGGTGAAGCTAATGTGAGCATGATGTCGTCACCCCTTACGAGTGTACTGACGCTATTTTCCCGAGTCACGAGGCATCGGGAAGCGAAATTTTTGCAGGCGAGTGCCGGACCACGAGCCTATAGCGGCTCCAACTTATCCAAGCGGCGGACCGCTCAAAAGATCGGAAACCTCTTTGCAAGCTTGTCTCAAACGATTTTAGACGATTGCGCCGAACGGGTTTCGAAGCCTTCAGCCGGCACGACCCAGCGCAACTTGCTGTCGATGGCGCCGCGATCCATCAGGGATTGCAGATAGGCGAGGCGCTGGTAGCGCGCCCCTTCGAAATCCTCCAAGAGGAGCCCG
>JBJMGM010000055.1:0-4715 GCA_045807905.1 Bryobacteraceae bacterium
ATCGGAAACGCAAACCAAACGGCGACATTTATCGCCGGCATTAGTGGAGCAGACGCCATTGGCGGCGAAGCGGTCTTTGTCAATAGCTTCGGCAAATTCGGCACAGTCAATCTCCCTTCCTCAGCGCGTTTCAAAGAGGATATTAAGCCGATGAATAAGGCAAGCGAGGCGATCCTTGCGCTGACACCCGTCACTTTCCGTTACAAGAAGGAACTGGATACACAAAGTACCCCACAATTTGGCCTCATCGCTGAGGATGTGGCAAAAGTGGATCCTAATCTGGTAAAACGCGACCGCGACGGCAAACGTAGAAAAGGTCAATTCCGCGCTAGTGGTGCGCGACGGCGAGGGGAAAGTTTACACCGTGCGGTATGAAGCGGTGAACGCGATGCTACTCAACGAGTTTCTCAAAGAGCATCGCAAAGTCGAGGAACATGAAAAGACAATCGTAGAGTTGAAATCTGGGATGACCGCTCTCGCAGCAACGGTGAAAGAGCAGGCAGCGCAAATCCAAAAAGTGAGCGCTCAGCTTGAGGTCAACAAAACTGTCCCGCAAATCGTTTTTAACAATGAGTAAAGCAGCCGGGGCCGCTAGGAAGAGGGTCCGGTCATCTGACAAACAAAATTATGAAAATCACCATGCGTTTCTCCTCATCAATATCACTCCCAGTGCCTTCTCTGCGTCCGCGCCTACGATTAGCGTTATTATTTGTGACGGTGGCGATGTTGCTGCTCCTGCTGCTTTCAACCGCGAGCAGCACCTTTGCCAACAGCGCCACATGGAAGAGCAATCCCGCTACAGGCGATTGGAACCACGCCGCGAACTGGATTCCCCGAACCATTCCTAACGGTCCGTCAGACACGGCGACATTCGCCACCTCCAATACAACCAATGTCTTCCTCTCCGCCAACATCGAAGTGAACGGCATCGTCTTCAACGCGGGCGCGAGCGCCTTCACGATCACCGTCGTTCCAACATTGACGTTGACCGTCAGCGGCGCGGGGATCGCGAATAATTCAGGGGTCACGCAGAATTTTGTGACTACCTCTGATATCAACGGCACACAACATGGAACGATACAATTCACAAACGGCGCGACCGCGGGGAATGGGACTCGCATCACTGACAGCGGTCCCGAGGCCAGTGATTCTCCAGGCGGCATCACACAATTCTTCGACAACTCCAGCGCGGGCAACGCGGGTATTGCCAACACCATCGGTTCGGGCGGCGGGTTCGGCGGTGGCGGTACGGAATTCCACGATAGCTCGACCGCAGGCAATGCTGGTTTCTTCAACCAGGGCGGGTTCACATTTATCCGCTTCTTCGGAAACTCGACCGCAGGCAACGGCAACTTTAACAACGGGGGTCGCGTCTCCTTCTCCGACGCTTCCACCGCGGGCAATGGCACTTTTTTCACCAACAACGGCACGCTGAATTGCGAACCATGCGCCGGCTCCGTACAATTCTTCGACACTTCGACCGCGGGCAACGGCACTTTCACCTACGCCGGTGCCGACACTAGCGACGGATCGCCGGCTTTCACCGTTTTTTTTGGCAACTCGAGCGCAGGCGATGGCACCTTCACATGCTCGCCTGGGCAGGAAGGCGGTGAAGGGAGTGAGGTCGACTTCATCCAAGCTTCCACCGCTGCTAATGCCACGTTGATCGCAAACGGCGGTTCGAACGGAGACGGAGGAGGAAGCATTCAGTTTTTTAATGATTCCAGTGGTGGCCACACGCGCGTGAAGGTTTTCGGCAACGGCTTCCTGGACATCAGCGGCCATAACCCTCCGGGTGTGTCCATCGGCTCGATCCAGGGAAGTGGGCTTGTGTTCCTTGGGGCCCGCAATCTGGCCGTGGGCAGCAACAACCGGAGCACAAACTTTTCTGGGTTGATTCAGGACGCCAAACAATTTGGCGCGGGTTCGCTGACCAAAGTTGGGACTGGCACGCTAGTTCTCCGTAATTCAAACGCCTACACCGGAGGCACCACAATCAACGGCGGTAAACTTGTGGTTGATAATGAAAGCGGTTCTGGAACCGGTAGCGGTCCAGTGCAGGTGAACGCCGGCAGACTCGGCGGCAGCGGCATAATCGCCGTTGACGTAACAGTCGGAGACGGAAGCGGTCGCAGCGCGATTTTGTCTCCGGGCGAGAGTGCGGACACCCGCGGTACGCTCATCATCGAGAGCAAATTGACGTTCAAATCCGACGGAACATATAAATTTGAGCTGAACAGCGATACACGCAACGCCGATGGCGTTATCGCCCATGGCGTGACGATTCACAGCGGCGCGCAATTTACTTTTACAGATGTCGCCCATGGTACGCTCCCGATAGGCACAGTTTTCACTGTGATTAGCAATATTTCGGCTAATCCAATCGCGGGCACGTTCAGTAACCTCCCAGATGGTTCGACCTTCACGAGCAGCGGCAACACTTATCAAGTGAGCTATGAAGGCGGCGACGGAAACGACCTAACACTAACGGTTGTGTCGTAGTTTGCGCGACAGAATTTTAATTGGGAATCAAAATAATGGAGGCAAAGGTTATGAACAGAAGAGTAAGTTATCGCCCTGTAATACGCTTGTTAGCGGTCCTCGCTTCCGCGGTGGGACTGAACATCGCCTGCGCGACTTCGGCGCAGGCAGCGGGCAACGTGGAAGTAAGGGAACAGGGTGAGGTCCTGATCATTACAGGTGACGACAGTGACAACAACATCATCATTCAAGAAGGTGGCCTTGTAACAGGACGTGCAGACACAACTGTCACTGGCAGCGTCCAGGGCGAAATCCATGACGTTGTTATTCGGATGAGGGGCGGGGATGACTTCGTCAGGGTTGATGCGGGCCCGGGTACCACTGTTTTCAGAGACCTCAAAATCGAGACGGGCATGGGAGACGACACGATCGAGATCTTGGGTGTCAGAATAACGCATGAAACACAGATTGACACTGGGGATGGAAACGACATCCTCTTGATTGACGGTGTTCGTACGCCTTTCGGGTTCAGCCGGTCGGACTTTACAAGCAAATTTGCCTTGGACAGCGGCAGCGGCAGAGATCTTGTCGAGTTTCACAACGCCATTTTTCGTGGCGAAGTAGATGTGAGGCTCGGCTTCGGAATTGACGGCGCATGCGGCTTCGAAGACACGGAATTTCAGAGGCCCCACCTGGTGAGGTTCGACGGCGGACCGCCCAGCGGTTTCCCCGGCGATGGGATCGTTAATGCCGGCTTGGAATTTACCATTATCGATTTCGAAGACTTTCCTGATGACTGTTCCTTCCTAGGCGGCAGAGACATTTAAGGGTCAGCGCTAAGTCCAGTTCTATTCGACTGCGCAGAATTCTGAGCTATCGCCTGCGAATTATAGCCACAGTTCTTTTGAATTTCGGCGATAGCTCCATAAAAGAAATTTTGACGATGCCGCCTCAGGACGAAGTGACGATCCAATCCAGTTCTACGCGGGACACATTAGCGTCTGTTTCGGAACCTCGTTTCGCCGTTTCCGTAGAACGAGCTCGGAAGGACGTGTTTCCTTCCCGCGCGACCCGCAAGCTTAGAGCTTGATCGCGCGTCAGGAGGCACGCGAGGCACGAACGATGTTTGTTGCTGACGCACATCGCGACGACGGAAAGCGTTTCGTTGTGCGTGCGGATGAAAAGCTGACTGCGTTTCCGGAACTGGAATCGGCGATTCGCGCCTGCCGCAATTTATTCCGGCGGCCAGATTTGGTCGTTCAGCATTCTACCGCCGTTGATTCATGCGACAGAAGGGTTCCTTTGGTTTTTGCTGTTAGCAAACGCGACTGAATTGCTATCGGGCTGGATAAGGCAGCGTCATGTCGTCATTGCGCTGGACAGCGTGATGGGCGCCATTTTTATAGGTTTTGGCCTCAAGCTCGCGTTCGACAGAGCGCGATAACCAAAATCCTATGAGTTAGTGGGTTGATTCCATCTTTTTTCGAAGCAGCGCCGTATTAGCGATCAGTCGCGTCCGTCGGCTGGTTTACTGTGCCCTAGTGAGGCGCGAGGGATTGGCTCCATTTTCTGGATTTTTTCTCCAACTGTTTTCGCAGATGGCTTTGCTTCTCGTTCCAACCAGGCATAAAGGACAGGTAAAACGATCAAGGTGAGAAAGGTCGTGCTAAGGATGCCGCCGATGACAATGGTGGCGAGTGGTCGCTGGACTTCGCCGCCGGTGTCGGTGGCGATGGCCATGGGCACAAAACCGAAACTGGCGACGAGGGCTGTCATGAGTACTGGCCGAAGCCGCATCAGTGAGCCTTCGATAACGGCTTCGCGTGCCCTGCGGCCCTGTTCTCGAAGTTGATTGAAATAGCTGATGATGACCAAGCCGTTGAGCATGGCGACACCGCTTAACGCCATGAATCGCAATGGCGGCGGTGATGCTGAAGGGCATTCCGCGCAACCACAGCGAGAGCACACCTCCCGTCGCAGCGAGCGGAATTCCAGTGTAAACGAGAAGCGCCTGTCGAATGCTGCCGAAAGCGAGAAAGATCAGGATGAAAATCAATGCGAGCGCCGCCGGCACGACGAAGATTAAACGCGCCCGCGCTTGCTCTAAGTTTTCTAGGCGCCTCCAAATTCAACAATGTAGCCTTCGGGCAGTTTCAACTCTTGTTTGATTCGTTGCTCGGCATTGTGGACGAATCCTTCAACGCCGCCGCCGCGGAAGCGACCAGCCAGGATTC
>JBJMGM010000056.1:0-20355 GCA_045807905.1 Bryobacteraceae bacterium
CCCTTAGACGCTCGATCGTCTCATCCGCTCTCGCCATTTGCGCAGTCGCGACTTCTACTTATGGAGCGGGTCTTCAGAGTCAAGAGCTGTATCGTTTCCGGTCAGTGGGCGAGGTGGAGTTTTCTCCAGACGGGCGGCACATTGCGTATGCCGTGACGATAAACGATCGCCCGGGGAGACCCTACACACAAATCTGGATTATGAACGTAGCAAGTTTGAGATCGGCACGAATTGGGAGCGAAAACGATACAACGTCTCATCCGCGATGGTCTCCGGACGGCAAAATGATTGCCTTTATGGGAGGACAGCAAGAAAGGCAGGGCCTGATGTACGCTCGGGCGGACGGCTCCGGAGAGACGTTCCTCACGGCCACGGCGGGCACCAATTCTCCTCTGCCGGGGCAAGGCGAAACGTTCACCTGGTCACCGGACAGCAAGACGATAGCCTACGTTTCCGCGACTCCCGGGCCTGAAACGCAGAACGGAAATGCAGATCCTATAGTGATTACCCGCTTCTTGTATAAGCCGACCGCGGAGGAAGGGCTCACGCACTTCAATGACAACAAACGGCTGCATCTTTTTTCAATTGATATTGGGACAAGGCAGCCGCGTCAGCTAACAACTGGAAATTACGATGAGCATTCGATCGACTGGTCGCCGGACGGACAGGAACTGCTGTTTGTGTCGAATCGCGAACCGAACTCGGACGAATTCTTCAATTACGACGTATTCGCGCTTAAGCTGTCGGACGGGAGTATTCGACGGATCACGGCGACGGAGAGTTGCGAATATGGTCCGATCTGGTCACCGGATGGAAAGAGTATTGCATTCCTGGGCACCAAACGCGGCCTGACGGATCGCGAAACAACCATGGAGGACACCCACGCATGGTTGATGAATGCAGATGGTACCCATCGGCGTGAACTTGGTGCTTCATTGGACGACCGGCAGCACGAACTCCACTGGGCTCCCGACGGCAGCTCAGCCTATCTGACATACCAAGATCGAGGGAATATTCGGCTCGCGCGTCTGCCGATTTCCGGAGGACAGCCGGAGATTGTGGTGAGTGAGATCGGTATGGTCGGCAGCTTTTCGGTCGGTAAGCAAGGCGACATTGCTTACGGCTTTGCGACTCCGAAGGACGTGCCCCAGCTTTATTTAAAGAGCCGCAACGCGGCCGGGCGCCAGCTCACATCCTTGAACTCTGATGTGCTGGTTGGGAAACAGATCGCCGAAGTGGAGCCTTTTAGGTTCGTCAGCAACGATAGCAAATTCGAAGTCGAGGCCTATCTCACGAAACCGCTTGGAATGACCGCTGAAAGCAAGCATGCGCTCATTGTTAACATTCACGGCGGTCCGCACGCGCAGAATGGTCCCGCCTTCAACTTCAAGAATCAAGCATACGCAGCCAAAGGCTGGGCTGTTCTGCAGGTTAACTATCGAGGCTCCACCGGCTATGGCCAAAAATTTGCCGATGCCGTATTCGGCGATCAAGACGGCAAAGAAGGGCAGGACGTGTTGTATGGGGTGAGCGCCGCAATCCGAAGATACTTGTGGATTGACCGGGAACGCATGGGGATCGAGGGTGTAAGCTACGGCGGCCAGCTTAGCGATTGGCTTATTACGCAGAGCAACGAGTTTAAGGCAGCTATTCCGACCGCTGGTATTTCCAACTTGATCAGCTATAACTACATGACCTACTACAATCAATACGAAGAAATGGAATTTGGTCAGTTCCTGCATCAGGGCAGGTTGATGGACGACGCATGGGAACGCTCAGCACTCAAGCATGTTGCGAATGTCCATACTCCCACCATGTTGATTCACGGCGAGAATGATCCAGACGTACCCATAGCCGAAGCGGAGCAGTTCTTTATAGCTCTGAAAGATGTCGGTGTTGACATCGTCTTTGTTCGATATCCGAGAGAAGGGCACGGGCTTCGAGAAACCAAACATGTTGTCGATTGGATCGACCGTTCGGTCGCCTGGTATGAAACGCACTTTCCGAAGCCGGGTTCGGAAAAAGTCACCAACACCCAGCCTTAAGGTCTGAGCGTGGAGCGAATCCTTCCGTGTGCGAGCGAAGCTGCACTCACCTTTTAATTACGCCGTATGTCTTGTTCGTGTATCTAACGGGTGAAAAGGCGTACGCGTCGGTGAAGCGTCTGTTGAAAAATCTATCTGGCCCTGAAGTCGATGCGGTGTGCTTGGGACTGGACATTCTCGCCAAACAAATGGCGGTAATCGCTCTTGCCTCAGAGGTCATCGGGACGGAACCTGCTTAGCCGCCGAAGCTATGTTGCTCGGACGAGAGGTGGTCAGTTTCCGCGCACGTCTTCATCGCCAGTACAATCCGATCGAACCGCCTGCCCACAAACGCTGAGCCAGGTTCGTCATCAAGCAGCCGAAATGACTGGAATGCTCACGAATGCCAAAAGCTGGCGCAATTCGCTGTTAAGTTCCGCGATGCAATGGATTAGGTCTTGAAAAGCGCTTTCGCTGAGAGTTTTGATTCGTTTAGCTCCCCCCGGTTCTGATTGCTCCTGGCGCCCCTGCGAGTCCTGTCCGCAGCGGATTCCCGCTGACTGTCGTAAGCGAGTTCCATACAGGCTCGGAATCCGAAGAGAGGACCCACTACGAAGAGAATCCTTCCATGCCTCTCGAGTAGGGTCCGGGCGAGCATTTTGCCGAAATCAACAGCGAATTGCAGCCACATGTGTAAACTTTCGGGGTTTTCGGGGTATACGCCTCAGCAACGGGCTTCAAACGCGCGCGCTGGAGGTAGCGTAGTGATTCCGCTACACCCCTCGCGCGGGTAGCGCATACGAAGAAGAGATCCCAAGAAAAAAACCGTCGCACTCTGGCTAGCGGCATCTGAATTCTTGACCGGAAGATCGGCGAAATCGTGACTACACCCAACCACAGGAGATAACCCCAATGGGCTCAGAGGAAAACGACTGGACCAAGCCACGGGCAATGGCAATTCCCGAAACGGGCTATTTGAAATACGAGCAGGGAAACTACGGCCCGGTTTTTCCCAGGACGCCCGCCTGTCACGGATTCACAATAATCGCAAAACTTAAGCCAGGAAGGGAGGCCGCGATGCGTTCTTATGCAAACACCGTTGAAAAAGCACTGCAAGCCGATCCGTTTTTCCTGGCGCCGTTGAAGCTTCATTATCTGAAGTGGGTTCTCTTCGATATAGGCAGTGATAAGTATTTCATGTACCAGGGCATCTTTGACACAGATTTCGATAAGTACACTGATGATGCCGTCGCCCTGTTCACAAAATCCGGACTGCACACCGCGTTCGAAAATCTGGAAGGCTTTCCCGAAGATTGGAAGACCAACATTCCAGCATTTGTGAAATTTGTTCGCGACCACCACCGGCCAAGCTTTATGGAATATGGCGAATACCCGTTTGTCACAGCTGATGAGATCAAGAAAGGCCTCAAGGTCAAGAAGGCCCTGGGAGACATGCTCGACCAAATGCAATGAGCCCTAAAGCGGCGAATTCGTCATGACGGATGCGTACGATCTTATCGCAATTGGAGCGGGCCCGGCGGGAGAAAGCGCGACTGAGCTGGCGTCGTTCTTTGGCCATCGCTCGGCCATTATCGAAAAGAACCGACCGGGCGGCGTTGTTACGACCACGGGCGGTGCTCCCACGAAGACCCTGCGGGAGGCGGCGCTCTATTTCTCGGGCTTCGGTGAAGGCGACGTCTATGGCCTGCGGATGTCAACGCCTCCCGATATCGCCACGGACGTCATTCGCAAGCGCACATGGAGCGTTTGCGAGCTGTTACAAAAGGTAACCGCGGATAACATTGCGAAGCACAATGTGGACTACATCCAGGGCACTGCCCGCCTCGGACCAGACGGCACCGTGGTCGTGTCTGGCGAGGATGGAACGGATCGCAAACTGCGCGCGAAGGCGGTACTGATCGCAACGGGCTCGCGGCCGTCTTGTCCAAACAACATTTCGTTCGATATTCCGGGAGTGTGCAATACAGATACCATCCTGCATCGCGGCCGTGTACCCAAGGATATTCTCATTGTGGGCGCTGGAGCTGTCGGTGTGGAATTTGCGACCATATGCCACGCGCTCGGTGCAAAGGTGACTCTCCTTGAGCGCGGCACTCGCCTTTTGCGCATCATGGATGCGGAGGTCTCCGCCTGTATGGAAGAGCTCTTTAGAAAATGGGGCGTCACCGTGTTGTTCGATACCACGATGAAGAGCGTTGCCCCGAAGCTTGATGGCCTGGACGTAAAACTCTCGACGGGAAAAACGCTCTTCCCAGACACGCTCCTGTTCGCCGCCGGTCGTGTCGCGAGCACCGAGGGTCTCGCGCTGGACACCGTAGGGGTGGATGTTGATTCCCGCGGACGGGTCGTCGTGGATAAGAACTTCCGGACCTCTGTGGACTTTATCTACGCCGCGGGCGATGTCCTTGGGCCTACGCTGGCCTCGATTGCCATGGAGCAAGGGAGAGTCGCTATCTGTCATGCCTTTGGTATCCCATTCGAGGGAACGGTCGATCCGAGCCCGGTTTCGGCGGTTTACGGCATGCCCGAAGTCTCCGGGGCAGGGCTGACCGAGGAGCAATGCCGTGAGAAAGCCCTTGACTACGAGGTTGGCCGGGCGGACCTCGGTCTAACTCCGCGGGGCGCAATTGCCGGGCGTGGTGGGCTGCTGAAGCTCATTTTTTTGAAAGCAGACCGGAAACTGGTCGGCGTGCACTGCATGGGTGATATTGCTTCAGAAATCGTCGGCATCGGGCAGATGGTCATTCGCTGCGGCGGGACAATGAACACCATCGCAAACATGTCTTTAAACACACCGACCTACAGCTATGCCTATAAATACGCAGCGTTCGATGGGCTGCGTAGGTTGGCGTCCGCCCAAAGGAAGGCGCACGTTACCTGATTCCAAAGGAGATGAGCAATGACGAACCATTCAGGCCGAACCTACAACCAACGTCACGTTATGCGGAGCTACGCTCAAGGGAAACGACGGTTCAGCGTCTACTGGGCGTGGAGCTATCCGTGGGAGGCTAATCGGGACGTTACCGAACTGGATAATCGATTTTCGACGATGACCGAGGTCCGGCGCGTGGGATGGTCGAACTTCGAGTCTCTCGAGTATTCAGAAAAAATGTTCTTGCAAGGTATCGCCGGGACGCTGGAACTGTTTCACCTATCGCTCGTGGCCTTCCAGACTGCCGTCGGCGAAGCGACGGGACAACCGGTCGCCGTTTACCAGCGTATCGACCAAGCTGGACAAAGATTACCGATAGACGAACGTATCCTTGCTGATACCGACACGCTGATGGTCTTCGGCTTGGACCATATGGTCACTGAGCAGGAGGCGTCGGCCGACGAAATTAGAGCACTGCGACAGTTCCTCGCGCGTGAAGGCACCTGCCTAATCCTTGGTCCGCATCACGATGTGGGCGTGTCTGCTGACCTGAAGGAGCGCGCTATGGAATATGCTCACCACGGCGATCCTCTAGTCCCGCGACAGCAGCGTTTCGGTAAGTACACGCGTTCACTGATGAAGGGGCTTGGCGTACCAGTTGAAAATCGGTATGGTCTTCGGCCGGCTACGCACCAGGGCACCACGCGCACGGTCCCGCTTTCAATCACTCAGGACTTGGATACCCGTGGTTGGCTAAGAGGCGTCGAGACCTTCGTGTTCCATATGCACCTGCCGCACTATGCCGTGGTCAACGACGATCCGGGAACGATCCGCGTGCTGGCGCGGCAACCGATCGATATGTCCAAGCCGCATCCGTTTATCGAGGCTGGAAACCGCGAGTTCAACATGTTTCTCTGGATGCCTCCGGCTGGGGAACGCGCCGGCGACATATTACTCGCCGACTCGACAATCTTCACGACCTTGTTCGGCGGGGACGAAAGCCTGGAGCGCTTCTGGAGGAACCTGGCGACCAAATGACGGAGCTGGCCGGCAACAAGCGCCGGCTTGAATTTTTAGTCCCAGTTTGCGTCCTGGTCGTTTCAATGCAAGCGCAAGCGCAGAATCGGGGCGTGTATCCGCTAGGCATGAGTGCAATAAATTCCGGTGTCACGCCAGCCCCAGGGTTTACCTACGTTAACCAACTTCTGTTCTACGCTCGCGATCACGCCAAGGACGATGCCGGCAACACGCTTACGGTCACAGGGGCAAACTACGTTCTGATGGACATGAACACCCTAGCATGGGTAAGCGAGAAAGACGTTCTTGGCGGCGCCGCGTTCTCCGCCGCAGCGACTCTACCTTTCGCCGAGAACAGTCTTACTTCCGATATCAATGGCAAGATCAGTGGCGGTGGGGGATTTGCCGATTCATACTATCTGCCTTTCATCCTGGGCTGGAATCGCGATCGCGTTGCCATTCGGGCTATCTATGGATTCCTCGCCCCCACAGGCCGATTTGTGGCCGTTGCGAGCAATAACGTTGGTTCCGGCTACTGGACACACGCGCTGTCGTCCGGACAAACCTTTTACCTGACAACCAACAAGGAAGTCGTTCTTTCTGCGTTTGAGATGTACGAATTTCATACCGCGCAGGAAGGCACCGGTATTCATCCGGGAGAGACATTCGATCTTGATTACTCGCTTGTGCGATCGCTTCGCGTGTCTAAAGATTTCCAACTCCAGATCGGCCTCGTTGGGTACGAGCAAAGGCAGACGACTGCCAGGACTGGGCCGACTATTTCGGTAGCGGCCTCGAAAGAACGTTATTCGGTCAACTCGCTTGGATTCGCCGTGAACTCAGCTTTTCCGAAGCACAAGGCGAGCTTAGGCCTGAGGTACTTTAAGGAATTTTCGGATCGTTCTACGTTCCAGGGATTTGCGGTACAGATTTCTGGTTCGATCAGTTTTTAAGGCATTTTTGATCTGTGGGGAAGGGGAGGCCATATGAGTGTGCCGGTTCTTGAACTCGACGACATCCAAAGCGGAGTTCTGCGTCCGCGCCCTACACCGTTTGCGGCAACGTATATCATCTTGCGCATTGACGACCGCAATGCAGGACGAGAGCTGATGCGGCGGTTGAGCGCGGTAGTGGCCTCGGCCGCACATCCTACCGGCCCCACACGGGATACCTGGGTAAGTGTTGCCCTCAGCTTTCAGGGACTTAAGGCGCTCGGTGTTCCGCAGGCGTCACTTGATAGCTTCCCGCCGCAGTTCCAGCAAGGAATGGCGGCGCGAGCGCAATTTTTGGCAGACGTCGGCGAGAACGGTCCCGAAAATTGGGAAAAACCACTCGGGTCAGCAGATGTCCACGTGACACTTACGGCGATTGCACCCGATAGCGAGCGTCTCGAATCAGCACTTGATCGCGCCCGCAAAGTATATCGAGAGTTAGCGGGAGTTACGGCACTATGGCGTCAGGATTGCCATGCTTCGGCCGATGAGAAGGAACCATTCGGGTTCAGGGATGGCATGAGTCATCCTGCAATCGAAGGCAGCGGCATTCCCGGATCCAATCCGCACGAGCGCCCGTTAAAAGCGGGCGAATTCGTGCTCGGATATCCCGATGAGATCAGCGATGCACCTCTTATACCGCAGCCGGAGATTTTGGGACGCAATGGAAGCTATGTAGTGTTTCGCAAGCTGTATCAGCGCGTGGGTGCGTTCCGCCAGTATTTGAGAGCCAATGCCTCCACTCTTCAGGGCGAGGAACTCTTGGCCGCAAAGATGATGGGGCGGTGGCGGAGTGGCGCTCCTCTCGCTGTGTGTCCCATGCACGATGATCCCGCCATCGGAGTGGACCCGACACGTAACAACGCCTTCCTCTTCAAGACCGACGACCCGATAGGGTACAAGACGCCGGCAGGATCGCATATTCGCCGTGTGAACCCGCGCGATGCGGACGTGGCTGGGATGGTACGCATCCACCGGATGATCCGCCGCGGAACCTCCTATGGTCCGGTCCTTCCTGAGGGTGTCATGGAAGATGACGGCGTCGACCGGGGATTGATGTTTGCTTTTGTCGGCGCGAACCTAGGCCGCCAATTTGAGTTCGTTCAGTCCGAGTGGATGAATAACAGTGCTTTTTTCGGTGGAACGTCGGAGAAAGATCCAGTTGCTGGCGCGGGTGATGGCACTGGCACCTTCGATGTGCCAAAGCGGCCAGTCCGAATGCGACTGAAGGGCCTGCCTCGATTCGTCATCACGCGCGGTGGAGAGTACTGCTTCCTACCGGGGCTTCGCGCCTTGCATTGGCTCGGAGATCTCAAAACGTAGCTGTGTAGGAAAAGTTGACGACGACCTCACTTCTCCCCCGCGGGTAGTCGCTCGCGTGCCATCCTCCGCGACCGTATCCCGGCTGATGGTTGCCGGCGAGATTCAATCCTTCCCTATGCGAGCTAAGCTGCACTCACCTTTTTTATTTACGCCGCATGGCTTGCTTGTGTATCTAACGGGTGAAAAGGCGTAGTGTACGCGTCGGTGAAGCGTCTCTTGAAAAATCTATCTGCCCCTGAAATTCACGCGGTGTGCTTGGGACTGGACATTCTCGCCAAACAAATGGCGGTAATCGCCTCTTGCGTCAGAGGTCATCGGGACGGAACCTGCTTAGCGGCTGAAGCTTTGTTGCTCAAACGAGAGATGGTCAGGTTCCGCGCACGTCTTCATCGCCACTACAATCCGATCGAACCGCCTGCCCACAAACCCTGAGCCAGGTTTGTCATCAAGCAATCGAAAAGACTGGAATGCTCACGAATACGAAAAGCTGCCGCAATTCGCTGTTAAGTTCCGTGATGTCCAAGGCGTTTCCCGCTGACTCTCGTACACCAGTCGCGTGCACACTCGCGTCCAAACGGAGGACCGAGGACGAAGAGGCTCGGCACTCGTGCTCCAAAAATTTTTTAACTCGCGATTTCGTGGTTCCGTAGGTGAACTTGTCCGCAGATTACGCGCCTCAGCGATGCAGGCACTCATGCTGTGTTCTCTTGCTGTCGACCACGCTAATTAGGCTCATTTAGTAGAAAAAATACATCTGGCAAGCAAAACCTCGAATCAACTTGTCGAACCAGGAGCAATGCAATGTTCGAGAAGGCAATCAAGCCATCGGTCGCTGTAAAACGTACGGCTGTCCTCACCCTTGTTCTCGCGTTTTCCTGCGCTTGGAGTCAGACAACTCAACCGCGGAAAACAACCGGGGCTACTCGTACTGAAAAAGACCTGTTGGGCGACAAGGAGATCTCGGCGGATGCCTATTACGGTGTTCAGACCGCCCGAGCGCTCGAAAACTTCCAAATTTCAGGTACGCTCATCAACCAATATCCAGGGTTCGTGGAAGCGTGGGCGATCGTTAAGCTCGCCGCCGCCCGCGCGAATACAGACGTCGGCGCAATGAACAAAGACGTTTTGGCGGCCATTGAAAAAGCGTGCAATGCGGTGATCGCCGGGAAGTATCACGACCAATTCCAGGTTGATTGGTATCAGGGTGGTGCAGGCACCTCAACCAACATGAACGCGAATGAAGTACTCGCGAACATTGCGCTCGAATTGAGTGGGCATCAGAAGGCAGAGTACAAGTTTGTGGATCCGCATGATCATCTAAACATGTCGCAATCGACAAACGATTCCTACCCAACTGCGATTAAGGTGGCACTGATTCTGCGAAACGACAAGCTGATCGCGGAACTTCAGAGCCTGGCCGCCTCCTTGCGCAACAAAGGTAACGAATTCATCGACATCGTCAAGATGGGCCGCACCGAACTGCAGGATGCGGTGCCGATGACCGTGGGGCAGGAGTTCCATGCCCTGGCGGCTGGACTGGAAGCCGAAATCGACGTGCTACGCGAATCCGAAAAGCACCTCTACGCAGTCAATATGGGTGCCACGGCCATCGGTTCTGAGATCAACGTCCCGAACGGGTATGTTGAAAAGGTCGCGGCACATCTGGCGAAGCTCACCGGCAAGCCTATTGTTCCGGCTAAGGATATGTTCGCGGCTACTTGGGACCAAGAGGGGTTCGTCGCGTATTCTTCGGCAGAGAAAAGTGTCGCAATTAAGCTGTCGAAGATAGCGAGTGACCTCATCCTACTCGGATCCGGACCACGCGCGGGCCTCTCTGAAATTAATCTGCCGGCGCGCCAGCCAGGATCGAGCATTATGCCGGGCAAAGTAAATCCGGTGATTCCCGAACTCGTCAACCTGGTTGCGTTTCGTGTGATGGGCAACGACTACACGGTCACCCTTGCAGCCCATTCGGGTCAGCTTCAGTTGAACGCGTATGAGCCTGTGGAGGGTGTGGCAATGATGGAATCGCAACATCTGCTTCATACCGCTTCAATCGCGTTTCGCACGCAATGCGTAGACGGCATTACAGTCAACGACAAAGTGCTGTCGCACTATATGGAAACGACCGTCGGCATTGTGACCGCGCTTAACCCCGTGTTGGGGTACGAGAAAGCGACCGAACTTGCAGGTGAAGCCTACAAGAGTGGAAAGGGAATCTTGGAAGTTATCCGCGAAAAGAAGGTTCTGACCGACGCGCAGATCGCCGATATTCTAGACCCGGTTAAATTAACAAAGCTCGATAAGAGCATGTACAAAAAGTAGGAGCAACCTTATGAAATTCAGTCGCAACGAAGGGAAACTATCGGTTGCTCTCGCGATAATCGCGAGTTTGCAGACCGCGTACGCTGGAGGAAAGAAACCGAACGTCATCATTCTTGCCACAGGCGGTACGATCGCTGGCGCTGCCGCCACCGGCACCCAGTTAGGCTACACCTCGGGCGCCGTGAGTATCGACGCCATGCTCAAGGCCGTGCCGGGAATCACGGACCTGGCCACTGTTAAGGGCGAGCAAATCTCGAACGTCGGCTCTCAAGATATGAGCTTCGAGGTTATGCTCAAGGTTGCCAAGCGCATCAACGAGCTCGCGAAGGGAAATGACGTGGATGGCTTCGTTATCACTCACGGAACCGACACGATGGAAGAAAGCGCATACTTCCTGAACCTGACCGTAAAGACGGATAAGCCTGTTGTGATGGTCGGCTCGATGCGCCCCTCGACGGCGGTCAGCGCGGACGGACCACTGAACCTTTACAACGCTGTGGGCGTAGCCGTGGATCCAAACGCAAGGGGACGCGGCGTGCTTGTCGTGATGAATGACCACATTCACGGCGCACATTCATTGACAAAGACCAGCACCACGGACGTGCAGACTTTCCTGTCGCCGCTTCGCGGCTTGGTAGGCGTGGCAAGCTATGGTCATAACGACTTCTATTCCGCACCTCCCTGGAAGCACACCACGGCGACCGAATTCGACATCTCGCAAGTGACAACGCTGCCGCGCGTGGACATCGTCATGGTCTATGAAGACATGAACCCGGATCTGATCAATGCGTCCGCGAACGGGGCCAAAGGCATCGTGA
Source organism: Bryobacteraceae bacterium (assembly GCA_045807905.1). Taxonomy (GTDB): domain Bacteria; phylum Acidobacteriota; class Terriglobia; order Bryobacterales; family Bryobacteraceae; genus Bog-105. Next base: position 11,393 of record JBJMGM010000056.1, read on the forward strand.
TCGCGGGAGTCGGGAACGGGAACATGAATAAGTCTGGCGTCACGGCCGCGGCAAATGCCGTTAAGAAGGGCGTTGTTGTTGTGCGAAGCTCGCGCGTGCCCACCGGAGTGGTAGGGCGCAATGTCGAGTTGAACGATGACGAGCTGGGCTTCATCGCCTCCGATGAGCTAAACCCACAAAAGGCGCGAATTCTCTTGACCTTGGCACTCATGAAAGACCGGAGTCCCAAGGAGTTGCAGGCGCTCTTCACCACGTACTGAGCGCTAAGGTGAAGCTTGTCCCCCACACCGGCGTGCTTCTTGCGCTGCTAATGGACTCGGCTGGATTCGTGCGAGCTCAAGCAGGTCCGCCCGCAAATTCGTCCCAGGGCAAGGCCGCAGGCTCTCAGCCTGCCATCTACGACACCATTGAGGCCGGGGAAACCGATGCGGAAGTGCCTGCCCGCCGACTCGTCTCATGGAACGAATACGAAGGACCCTACTTCTCGATTCGCGGCGGCGGCGGATTTCTCATTGATTACGCAGCCTTCGCCCAGGACGACGAAAGCAAGCAGCAGATCGCCGTTGAGCCGAAGGGCCAGTTGCGCGATGCACGTGCGTTGTTCAAAGGGAAGCTTAACTTCATCAAAAGCAGATCGGTGACATGGTCCGCCGGAATCATGTGGAATGGACCCACTCACAACTGGCAGTTCCGGCAAACAGGCGTCATGATAGACCTCCCGGAAGTTTGGGGATCCATTTTCGTTGGGCGGACCAAGGAAGGGATTTCTCTGAACAAGATCATGGTGGGTTATCACGGGTGGACGAGCGAGCGTGCAACCGCGAACGACGCCATGCTTCCCATTCTCGCCGACGGCATAAAATGGCTCGGCTATTCACAGAAGCTGCATCTGGTGTGGAATGTCGGCTTCTTCGGAGATTGGCTGTCGAAAGGATTGGCCTTTTCGACATATCACCGGCAGGCTGTGGGCCGGGCAGCTTACGTAAAGTTCCTATCACCAACCGGCGGAACGCTCCTCCACGTCGGGGCAGGCTACCGGTACGGTGTACCCAACGAGGGGACAATTCGACTACGATCGCGTCCCGAGGTTTATCCCGCCCCTTACTTCCTCGACACTGGTTCGTTCGCGGCAAAAAACACCAAGATGCTGGTCTCCGAAATTTACTATCGCACCGGACCTTGGCTATTCGGCAGCGAGTACATGATTCAGAAAGCGAATGCACCCACTTCAGGGAACCCCATCTTCCACGGAGGCGAATGGCTCGCATCCTGGATCGCCACTGGAGAGACCCGCCCATACAACATCCGCGGAGGATACTTCGGTGCGGTTTCGCCCAAACGTACAGTGTTCGAAGGCGGGCCAGGAGCCTGGGAACTCGTAACTCGCTTCTCGTATACGGACCTTGATAGTGGCACGTTAAAAGGAGGCAAGTTTTGGCGATTCACGCCAATGGTGAATTGGCACCTCTCCGACAATGTCCGCCTCGAAATGAGCTACGGGATCGGCACCCTCGATCGTTTCAATCTGCGCGGCACCGCGCAGATGTTCCAAACGCGCCTTCAGTTGACGCTTTGATGGTAGAAACGCCCGACAGGCTGTATACCGTCACGTCATTGGCGTCCGCGCTTGGCGGGACAGTTGCCTATCCCATTGCGCGACCTTGCCAGTTGAGCTGCGGTTTCTGTGGCTTCGAATCGGCGCACGCGCGTGATTCAGGATTGCTCGCGCGTCGACGGCATCTCGCGTGAGGTGGTTGGCGTTTTAGCGAACTTCGGGGTAGCCCGAATCCATTCCCCATCATGAAAAGATCCGAATCGACATGGCTCCGTACTGTCAACGGGCGAGGTTACGGCGAGTGCAACCAGCCACTTCGAAACGGAGACATCGATCAATCCAGGTTTGTCGCCCCAAGCCCTCTCGCCGAGGGTATAGACTTGGCCGATTCGTGATCGGCAAGTCCTTTCGCAAATGGAGGAGATGAGATGAAATACATGATCAGCTGGTTCGAACGCCAGCAAGGTTCGCCTCTAGAGTACGAAAATGCGCAGAAACGTATCCTTGAGGTGTTCCGCCAGTGGACGGCACCCGCCCAGTTTAAGATCGAAGTGTTCGTAGTGCGTGTCGGCGAGTGGGGCGGGCATATGCTGGTGGACTGCGACGATCCGCTGGCCGTTCACAAGTTTTGCTCGATGTTGCCTGCATTTGTATTCGAGGCGCGTCCCGTGGTTGCCGTCGAAGACGCAGTCCGCGTCGAGCTAGAGGTAATCGAGTGGCGCGACGGACTGAAGGGCAAGTGAGCTGCGTGCCGACCTGAATGTGTCGATCCCAACGGCTCAGCCGGATAGACCCAATCAACTCGCGACTTCTCACAAACGGGTAGATCGCGTACGCTAGTTCCTCGACGAGCAGCTTGAGGGCATTAGTCGCCGGCGCCGCTTCCACGAGCAGAGGGATCGCAAGAACCCATGTCTCGAACGGAAGATGCGTATCGTGAAAATCGTTTGTGCATTCAAAGTTTCTTCTGCGTTGCCACTTCGAACACATCGCGGCTCTTCCCAGCGCAAACACCATGGTGCAGCGGCTTTGTGCAATGTTGCATAGATTGTGAATCCGCGCCGGATGTACAGCGTCTTAAATGGGAGTCCCAAAGATATCTTTCCCAAGCGGAGGAGGTACAGATGATAAATTGCCGGCCGAGGTGGCCATTGCTATCCGTTGGAGGATTACTAGGCCTGGGCCTTTGTACACTCGCCAATGCGCAGGACCAGCCCGGGGCTATGTACAGCTCGAGCCAAGCGAGCGCCGACCCCGCTCCCACGAACGGGGCCGCAGATCCGGACTCCGGTTCGCATATCGGTTTCACACTGTATCTCTGGTTTCCCGGGACCAACGGGACGATGGGTGCTGGCGGCCACGATGTCCATTTCCGGGCAAGCGCTGGTGACCTGCTTTCAAATTCCCTATTCGGGCTGATGGGAGCCGTGAACGTTGAACACCGGGGATTTGTGCTCCTGACTGATGTGATGTGGGTCAGACTTCGTGCCACGAACGCAATAGCGTTGCCCTTCCCCGGCCTGCCTCCACTATCGGCCGAGGTGAAGGCCAACCAGGTTATCGCCAACCCGGAAATTGGTTATCGATTTGTCAATCGGGAGAAGGTGAAGATTGATGCGCTTTGGGGAATCCGGTACTGGCACTTGGACTCGAGTTTGCAGTTCACGCCTTCACTCCTCGCGCTCAATTTTTCAGGATCGCAAGACTGGGTGGATCCGCTCATGGGTGCACGATTTCAGTTTTCACTCTCCCCGAGAGTGCTGGTAACGCTTAGGGGAGATGCGGGAGCCTGGAGTGCCGCAAATTTGGATTATCAGGTTCAGGGTGTCCTGGGCTTAAAAGTGACCCAGAAACTTATTTTGGGAGTCGGCTATAGATACCTGTATGTGGATTATCGCCCACCGAATTTTGTCTTCGACACTGCGATGACTGGGCCGGGCGTTGCTCTAACTTACAACTTTAGGTGAGTTAGCGATTCATTTCGGAAAGCCCCGGATTCTGGAGTGTTCACATGGATTGTGGCCGCGAGAAGTTGAGAGCTCCGCGTCGGTGTCAAACTGCTGTGTGCAAGCATCGACTGTGCTATGAGTGCATCGACTCCAGCGGAGCCGAATGCTGCGCCTGTCGCGGTAGAGACAGGAAGAACACTGCGCCTCCCTCGATTGCATTCTCCGCCCAGATCTGGCCGTGGTGGCGCTCCACGATTCGTTTGCAGATGGCAAGTCCAAGACCCGTGCCTCGCTGAGCCGAGACGTTGCGGCGACCCCTTTGGAAAGGCATGAAGATTGAGCCAAGCTCGTCTGGCGGTATCCCCGGGCCGTTGTCTTGCACACTGACCAGCACATTGGTCGGCTGATCCACAATCGTGACATAAACATTGGAGCCATTCCCGCAAAACTTGATGGCGTTTCCGATCAAGTTCAGGAATACTTGGGTCATCTTTGGCCGGTCCAAAGTCACCGGGGCAACGCGCTCGGCCCACCGTGCCTCGATGCGCGTATTCTTGCGGTCCGCTATTGGTCGGGAGAATGCTATGGTCTCTTCAATGAGCGACCGGAGATCCGTTGGCTCGGCGAGGAACCGCTGGCTTCCTGTTTCAATTGTGGAGAGGTCCTGCACGTCATGGAGAAGGTCAAGCATGAATTGACCACACGACTGAATCGACTTCAACATCGCCGTGTGTTCACTGTTTTTATCTGTCAAGTCGTTGGTTAATACTTCACAACACGCGAGAATGCTGCTGAGTGGATTCCCAAGATCATGAGCAGCCATTCCTAACCACTGGGTCTTCTCGTTATGGAGGGCCTCCAATTCCAGGTTCCGGTTCGCAAGGTCGTGCTGCGCGTTTCGGAGTTCGTCCATCAACTTCTCGCGTTCGGCTTCGACCCTTTTCATAGGGGTGATATCCGTACAGGCGCAAGTAATGCCTATGATCGCTCCAACGTCGTCGCGCATCGGAACCACGTTCAAGTCAAAGTAGTGCGTCTCACCTTGGAAGGTTACGCTGGTTTCGACGCGCGCTCCAACTCCGCTTTCCAAGACGGCTCGTTTGATTGCGGTCAGGCGCTCCCCGTCTTCCCCACCGACAATATCGGAGTCAGTGCGGCCAACGTACTCTTGCTCTGCCCAGCCCAGAACTGGCGAGTTGATCCAGGTATAGCGAGATTCCCGGTCCTGATTGAAGAGAACCACCGGGGAGTTCTCCAAAGCGGCGCGAAAACGTTCCTGGTGTTCTTGTAGGCGCTGTTCCAGTAGCTTTCGATCCGTGATGTCAATATGAAGCGACACGGCCCCGCACGGGGGGCACTGGAGGGAGGTAACCTGGAGCAGAAACCAGCGGCGAACCGTGGGCGAATGGCACGGATATTCCAAAGAGAAATCCGGTCTTCTGCCGCTCAACACCTCCTCGATGCCTCTAAGAACTTCCTTCGCAGTTTCACCGGAGGCCGAGCGGCAGACCGCGAGATAATTCGCGCCCACACCTAAGTTTTGCGATTGTTCAGCGGTGTTTTGACGCGAAGCGAACCGCTCCCAGGCCGCATTGACCATGACAATCTTACCTTCGCGATCAAGAACCGCTACTTCAGCAGACAGGCAGTCGACTACATGCTGGGCGAGAATCGTACTGTCGCCGAACTGTAGGGCAAGTCCGTTTGTTTGAGAACCGGCTGGCATATCCCCCCGCCTTAAATAACGGGCCGACCGCGGGCCGTGTACAGAATGGGTACGGTCGATTATACCCGATCAACTTCTCAGCAACCACGACCGGCACTATACGCGGAATGCCTGTCCGTGCTCGTTTCGAAAGTTGTTGAACGTCTCTGATGGCTTTGCTTGGGTCTCAGCTCTCGGCCAAGCCTCATTATCGGCGTTCCTGTGGTCACAGTAATCTGCCCAAATTTGGCGCCGTGCGCGAGAGATGTGAATCTGTTGTGTCCCTTCGCTGGGCTTTCCTAATTTGAGTCCTGCCCCGAGGCCTACCAGCTCCGTGTTCAGCTAGAGGCAAAGCCTTGTCTTGAGCAATCCATGCGCGGAACGCAAGTCGACAAACAGGGGCGAAAATGTTGTACGACAAAACGACCCTGGAAGGAAGTGAAGCAGCTAAATGGGGGGAGGTCGGTGCGTTTCTATAGACGACTCTATAGACGACATGGGACCACATACGACTGTCATTCTCAATGGAATCAATCGGCGGACGATTTCCCAAGCTGGACATCGCGGGTTCGATCGCCACGTGTCGCTCCACTTTTCGGTAAGTCAGCAGGAATTTTTTCCGTCATAGCACGGCAATCGCGCGTCGAGGAAGAGGCCCGCTGTGCCTCTGCGGCGGGACAAGCCCAAGCCGATTCTCCACAGTTTGCCCACCGAGCCCTGGGTTATTGGTCTCTCTTCGCCCGTTTCGATCTCGATTGGTCATTCGAGATCGTATCGAGCTGATATGTGTTTTCTGTAAGTTGTTGGAGGCGCGGGGCGGGATCGAACCGCCGAATAAAGGTTTTTGCAGACCTTCTCCTTCGAAGTCTAAGTCATTTGCTAACTTGGCGGTGGACTGTCGGAGGTTACTCTGGTCCGGTTTACGTCCGGCTGCATTCGCGTTTTCGGGTGCGCTCAACCCCTCCATTGCACAATCTTGCTCGCGTTGTGAGGGATGCACGTATTTCATCACGCTACGCAGGTCATCGCCGTGTCCGAGAATGCGCGCCAGCGCAGCGAGCGACATACCAGCCTCCGCTGCGCGCGTTGCAAAAGTGTGACGCCAATCGTAGAGCACACACGGTAAGCCGATATTTCTTCTTACCTTCACATGCCAATTCTCGACTGTTGACAGGCTGAGTTTCTCGAGAGGATTACGCTCCGAGCAAAACAAATATCTTCCTTGAGAATCCTGCATACGTCTGGATAGAATTTCGATTGACTCCGCACGGAGCCGAAGCTTGCGCTTGGGGTTCGGTGTCTTGCCGTTAACGATTCGAAGATACCGCTGGTGCAGATCGACATGCAGGAGTTCAAGATTCAAAAGTTCCTCTGGCCTGCAACCCTGGTTCACCATGAGTCTCGCTAGATCGTGAAGTTTGGGCCAGCTCTCGGCTGCATGCCGGTAGGCGATCTCTTCTCCCGGAGTGAAGATATGCATCCGAACCGCATCTTTATCGGACGGAATATCCTCGGACAGTACTGCATTCGCGGTGCACCAATTGTGCTTTATGGCGTACCTGAAGAACTTTGAAAGGTTGTGCAGATCGTGCCGAATCGTGACATCCTTAACGCGGTGCTCTTGTGTCCGCCACGCCCGATAGTCGAGAACATCGCCAGCGCTGATTGAGCCCACAGCCGTTCTCCCGAAGTATGCAATCAATGAAGCGAAGCTGGTTCTCACACGTTTCGACATGGTGGGCTTTTCGCCGTGCTCGCCGTCTGCCCACGCGAGGAATTTATCGGCAGCGTCATTGAACGGTATAGCTTGGATTTGAACAAGGTTAGACTTTCCCTGCCTGATCGTTTTCCAAGCTTCTGATTCAATCTCGCCTGCTAATCTCCGATTGCCTGCGATGGCGACCAAACCGGTGTTTCCGGTCCATTCGTGGCCGTCGATCTCGAATCGGTAATGCCACTTTCCGTGTCGTACTCTGAGTGCCATCCATTACCTCCGTTTGCGCCTCAATCCAGTCCTTCAGACGTGTCTCAGAATATCGACAGACGTGTCTCAGAATATCGAACAAGACCCCCGGAACGGGTGACCGGAGGTCCTACGCGCCTGGATCTCTAGTTCGCAAGCGTTTTAGGCGCGATCCGAAGGATTTGGGCGACCTCTTGTTCTGTGAACAGGCGATCGTGCACCGACGTGTCTCTAATCTCGCCCGGTATCCGTGATAGCAACAGACGCAGTTCCCGTGATCCGACTTGCCGGGTCGCCGCCGCGCGTTACCCCGTACCGACCGACACGGCCTCCCAAAGGCGACCTCGTTTCACGACTGATGCGATGAGAGTTCGGTGGGTCTATTCGGGCGCCAACCAACTTGACAGACGTATGGCGGTTGGGAACGGCTACAGAAAGGACAGACCATGACACAAACAGAAAGCGACCACGCCAAGATTCACGATCACCTGCAGAAGGCCCTTCTGAGCGCCGAAAAGGAGCTCGATTCTTACGCTCGAGTTGAGCTCGCAATTCGATCGCCCCTAAGCTATGGCCATCGACTCGGCCTGAAGATGGTTAGCATCTTCGAGACCACCATATGCAATTTGGAAGAGATCTGGCACTCACTCCCGCAAGCGGAGAGCCCGCAGTCGATGTCTGCAGAAGAGGCCAGTGAGTTAGGCGGCGTTCACTACGAGTTTCAAACCGAAGTCCGCCGTATCCTCCACAGAGGCTACGAGCGTTGGATGCACAGATATGGGACGCAACCTTTCAGTGTGGCCGATACTGGCGCTGATGCCGATACTGTCCTGGAAACAAAGGAATTGTTTTACCGAAAACCAGACCATCAGCAAATCCTCCGATTGAGAGCCGAACGCCTTATGAATGCTAACTTCACCGACGCGGACATGGCCGAACGCCTCGGCGTGGACAAGCAGAGTATCCGAAACGTTCTAAGCGGGCGCACGAAGTCGTTGAGGGAGGATCACTTTAACAAACTGGTTGAGGAGGTTTCTAAAATAGAGGCCGAGATGAAACGTGAAGCATTGGCGAACGTAGCCGGGAGCTCATGAATACTCCTCGCCCAGGATATAGATATAGCGTTTCGTAACGTATAGATACGTTGCCAAAAGTGTAAAGAGCACTAAGCAGCTGCCGCGCACTGATGCTGCATACAGCTTAGTGAACGCAGCAGTCTCTTTACAACTTCTGTAACTCACAACCGCACGAGATACAGACATGCTGTAAGTCGTCCGGAAACTCCACCCAAGCTTCTTTTACGTCCCAGTCGATGGCCTGATTTCGCGCGAATCAGCCCGGAGACCTATTGCTGCGTCTCACGGGATTCAGTGCGGTTCGTCGTGCTGTCGGCCGAAAGCTCATCGAGCGGCGCGGCTCATTTGGTTCCTAGTGAGTGCCGGCAGCCACTTGTCACCCAGAGCGCACTATGTCGATCATGCAGCCAAGCGTTTCTGTACCGAGTTTGCGGGCGTTAAAAATACTCTGGCGACCCGTTGTCGCTGACAGGGCGATACAGGCGCGTTATGTCATCGGCAGGAAATATTGCAGATCTAGCGTCGAAACTGCCCGTCGACTTAAAGAACAGTAGATTGTTTGCCGCTTGGTACTACCACGGAAAACATAAGATTCCGATTAACCCCCGGACCGGATGCAATGCGCGCACAAGCGCCGCGGCAGATTGGGCGACGCACCACGAAGCTGCCGAATTTCTTCGTGCCTCGCAAGAAAGAAACGATAAACGCCAGATGC
>JBJMGM010000057.1:0-6062 GCA_045807905.1 Bryobacteraceae bacterium
GCGACCTCGTCGGAAATCAGCTTGCTACGCAAATCTGCCTCTGGACAGGCAGCCAAGCGTAACCAACCATCACGACTGCCCGGCCCTTTGGCAAAGCGCTTTTCGGTTTTAGCAACGTAACTTGCGCCGCAAGGCAGCCAAGCCGAGCAAGCCGAAACCGAGCAAAGAAACTGTTGAACCGCCATCGGGTACACTCGGGCCCGGGAGCGGCCCGATCTGGAGCGTAAAGTTCTGGTTCGCTCCATCCCCCCACATCCATACGTAGATGCCGGGCGTCACGCCGAGGTTGGCGAAGGTCGTGTTGTTAAAGGTCATTGTATTCAATAGAGGATTACCGGAGACATAGCCAACTGGCACGACAAGAATTCCCTTGAGTCCGCTAACGGCCACAGAGTTTCCGTTGCTAGCGTCGGCTAAGAACAAGTGCCCGCTGCTCCCGAAACTCGTCGGTCCGGTGAATCCACTGTACGAGGGTAGCAGACCACCCACAGGGTGTATGCCTATAAACCCAATACTTGCTCGGACCCCGCTTGACCCGCCGTCTATCTTGCCTGCGCCAGTCAGTCCGGACAAGTTAAAGGCTCCGCTTCCGTTTGCCACGACGTTGGACCCGATTTGCTCCAGCGTCATGGTGAAACCTTGGGCAGGCTGGACGCAGAAGAGCGACGTGACGGCAATTGCGAAAAGTGTAAGCGGTAGGAGTTTCTTGGGTAAGGCTTTCATGACTTCCTCCCCCTTAGCGACTCAATTTGCGCCGCAAGGCAGCCACGCCGAACAAGGCGCAGCCGAGCAGAGAAACTGTCGAGCCGCCATCAGGGACACCCGGGACACCCACCGACCCGATCAGGAGCGTGAAGTTCTGGTTCGGTCCATCCCCCCACGTCCATACGTAGCCGCCGGGCGTCGCGCCGAGGTTGGCGACGGTCGTGTTGTTAAAGGTCGCGCTGCTCGATAGAGCAGCACCGGAAACATAGCCCTGTGGCACGATAATAGACGTACCAAAAATGCCGACACCGTCTCCGCTGCCAGTGTCGGCAAAAACTAGGGTCCCGCTCCCGAAATTCGTCGGTCCGGTGAATCCAACGTACTGGGATTGGCTCGCACCCCCTGGCCCCGTTATCATTAAACTGAAATTCGCCTGGATCTGCGGTGGCGCGTTGAGAAAATTGAGCTCGAAGGTCAGTCCGGTCAGGTCAAACGCTCCGCTTCCGGTCGCCACAACGTTGGACCCGACTTGCTCCAGCGTTACGCTGTAAGCTTGGGCAAGCTGGACGGAGAAGAGCGACGCTGTAACTGCTGTGAACATCAAAGAGCAGCGAATCGCTGCGAGGGTAAGTGTTTTCATAGTAATCTCCTGTTTGGAACCGATGCGACAGATTACTGCCCGTCCAAAGCTCGCCACTGGGAAAGCCCAATAGTCCGCACACATCTGGATCAGATAGGATCGTAGAGAACAGCCATGATTCCAGTCAAGCACAAATTACACATTTTGCGGTTGTACGTGACCACTCCAACCGGTACAACCAGCTAGACGGTATGAGTCGAAAAATTCCGGACGAATCAGTTTGTGATTGTTGTGTGGAGAACAAAAGCGGCACAATTCGTCGCGTGAAGTACTGGGAAACCATCGCGGACAATCTCCATAAAGCCGGTTGGAGCTTGGGCTGGGTCTCAGCCCTGGATCTTAATGGGCGAACGATTTGAATAGTGGACGCTCACGGCTACGAAAAGCATTTCATCGTCCGCGCCGATGAAAAACTGACGGCGTTTATGGAACTGCAAAGGGCGATCCATGAGTTCGCGGTGAGTTTGATGTTGTAATGACGCTTCACCATTCTTTGAAATTCCCCGTGTGCTCGCGTGTCTCGATCACGTTGCCAGCAGCATCGTAAACGCGAATCACGGCATGATGTGAACGGCTATAAAACTGCGCGTAGCCGATTCTGTGCAGAACCTCGCTGCACCACAGCCCACAGCAGCAGCTACAACGTTGAAGCGCAACTTGGCAAACCGGGACGAAGTTAAATTGGCATGAAATTTCTTTGTATTTGCGCAGCCACGTTCGCCGCTGCCTGCTTGATTTGCGGTTGCGCCACGCCTCCGATCATCGTCGGTCAACCGCGGCTGCCGATCAGCCCAGAAGCAGTGCGCGTGTACCGAGAGCCGCCCCCGCATTTTGAGCGGATAGCGATCATCGATTCCGCGGCGGGGACGAGCTGGATTTTTCCTGATCGGCCTTCCATGGAGCTGGGCATCTCCCGCTTGCGGGAGCAAGCGGCTGCGCTTGGCGCAAACGGCATTTTACTGCAGCGCGTCTACGACGTCTCGGCTGGCGGTTTAGCCATTGGCGGCGGCGGTTTCGGTTACAGTGGGGATAGCTTTTACGGCGGTGGCGGCAACATTGGCGGACCGCTGATTAACCATCGGGTTCAAGCTGCGGCGATCTACGTGCGCTAAGGCGAGATACTACGCGCATCGCGATTGAAAGCGCTTCGTTGTGCTCGCAGATGAAAAGCTGACTGCGTTTCTGGAACTTGAAACGGCGATTCGCTGGCACTAGACGCTTTCAGGACGAAAACGACTGCGTGGCTTGCCGCCCTTTGAAACCGAGACCCAACAAACAAAGAAGACCTACGCCCAGCAACGTCAGTGAAGACCCTCGCCCGGCAGAGGCGCAGGCACAACTGCAGTAATGCTGCCGTTGAGGGCTTCGTAAGCAGGTTGATCAGGGTTCGTCACGCCATCCCCGATGATAGTGCCGCCCGTGAAGCCCACCAGGGAGCCCGGTGTGTGTCCTGTGGTGAAACTGAGACCCAGCGTATAAACGCCATCGGCGTTGACCGCGGTGATGCGCCAGTCGGATGTCGAAGATGGCCCGGAATCATTAATCGTATTGTAAGGCGACAAGCCTTGGAAGCTAACGTCCATGGCGGTCACCGTGCCGGTGGTCACATCGATGGTGAGCGTACCGGAATAGGTAGTGCCGGTGAAACCGGGGAGAAAGGGCTGGCAGGTCCCCGAAACGTTGAAGATGGTGATTGTATTGGCCACGCTAAAATGAACAGCATCCATGGAAAATGGCAAAGTATGTTCCTAGCCGAAGTTCGGGGAGTCGTGCTCCGTCTGTAGATCAAAGCAGGTTGGAGTTGGAGTTGTGTCTAGGATTGATTCTAACGAGCGAACGTCGCGTAGCTGATTGCGTTTGGCTCGCCATAACCACAGCCCACCGAATGGTAGCGTATCGGATATCCAACTTGACGCGGCGATGATCCTCGTGCCGCTCGAAACCTGCCGCCTTAGCAAGTTTCCCGGAAGGCGGCTCATGGATTGGAAATTATGGTGTTCTGGTCAAGTGCCAAAAGCCATTTCCCGTCGCGCTTTACTAACACGTATGTCTTCATCTGCCTTTCATTCTCGTGCTTCAATCCATCTTCGGGCGTTACGTAGCTATCGCTTGTGTGAATTGCGTTAACCAAGGCCACGTCATGGGTTACAAAGTGAACTGTCATACTATCGATCGTAATTGAGACTCCCTTCAACATGGTTTTGTGAATGGCTCTTACCTCCTTTAGAACTTCATCTCGTCCTCTCGTGACTCCGCCTCCCGGGTTGATATGCACCCAGTCATCAGTGGTATATGAAGGCGCATTCTTAAAGGCGCCATTGTTGTAATCAGTGACGAACGCCTTCACTACTTCGCGCACTAACTGCTCCTCGTCAGAACCCCGTGCAACACCCATGAGACAAAGCAAGCCAGCAGCAAACAGAAGGAGTTTCATGATTTTATCCTTTGATGTTCGTCACACACGGGATGCGGAATCCTAGCTAAACAAAGAGAGATGCCCGGCGCGAGCGAAAAACGTGAACTCACCGCGCTTTGAAATCGCCCGCGTGCTCGTGCGTTTCGATCACGTTGCCAAAAAGGCAACTTAAGTTACCTGGCGATCATCAGGCGGCGCGCGATAGTCGAGCCGGAATTTCAGATCGTTGCGGCCGTAGGTTTGCCAAGCCAAAAAGAGTAACTGATGAAAACAATTCTTTTGTTACATGACGAAAGTGGATCACCTAAGCCGAGATTGCAGAATGTTGCATGTAGTAAAGTGATACAACGTCCGAGTGAAGGGACGCCCGGCTGCAGTTGCGATCGCTGGGGCCACCCGTCTCCGGACTGTTTCGAACACAATGTCCAAGTGCAACTGAAGTTATCGTTCAGTACTTCAGTACGATAGGCAACCGAATGGCAGCGCATCGGAAATCAGATCAACGCCGCGATGATCTTTGCGGGGGCGGGCATCACGCACTCGCGACCTGACATTCAATGCCATCCGGATCGTCGAAATACACACGCCCGCCTTCGCGTCTGGGCGTGAGTCCGGCGGCTTTGAGTCTCGCGACCGCATCGGCTGGATCATAATTCGCGATGCTGTAGCAGTAGTGATGCAGGCCGGGTTTCTCGCCCTGAAAGAGCGCCAGCCAGCCTCTGCCGGTGGTAAGGAAGCCTTCTTGTCCCCTCGGTTTCAAGCCAAGATGTTTTTGATACCATTTCTGCGAGCGCCGCACATCGGTCACGCTTAGCGCGACGTGATTGAGATCATGGAGTGCGCGTTTTTGCGAAGTTGATCGATTCTGGCGGGAGCGTGATCGGCGGCCTCACTACGCTGCCTTAGCAACCCAATTTGCGTCGTAAGGCAGTCAAGCCGAGCAAACCGAAACCGAGCAAAGAAACTGTTGTGCCGCCATCGGGCACCCCAGCCGCCCCTATCACGAGCGTGAAGTTCTGGTTCGCTCCAGCGCCCCACGTCCATACGTAGGTGCCAGGCGTTACGCCGAGGCTGGCGAAAGTCGCGTTGTTGTAAGTCGCGCTGTCCGATAGAGCATTGCCAGAGACGTAGCCACTTGGCACCAGCAAGGTTGACGTGTCCCGAAAAATGCCTACTGAATCTCCGCTGCCGCTGCTGGCAAATGTGAAGAAGACGCCCCCAAAACTTGTCGGTCCACTAATGCTTCCCTGGTACCCATCGGTAGCGCCACCTGACCCCGTTACTATTTGCCCTAAAACTGGGAAAATTTGGGCCGGCAAACTTGCGTAAGTTACTACGAGTGTTAGCCCGGTCAGATCTAGGGGTCCGCTTCCGGTCGCCACAACGTCGGACCCCACTTGCTCCAGCGTTACGCTGTAAGCTTGGGCAAGCTGGACGGAGAAGAGCGACAGAGCGGCAACTGCGGTTAGGGCGAGGAGAATTTTAGGTAATGGCTTCATCAATTCCTCCTTAGCAACTCAATTTGCGCCGCAAGGCAGCCAAGCCGAGTAAAGCGCAACCGAGCAAAGAAATTGTTGTGCCGCCATCGGGGACCCCAACCCCTCCAATGATGAGCGTGAAGTTTTGGTTGGGTAACCCAGTCCCCCACGACCATATGTAGGTGCCGGGCGTCACCCCGAGGCTGGCGAAGGTCGCGTTATTAACGGTCATGCTATCCGATAGAGCAGCACCGGAGACATAACCGTTTGGCACAAAAAGCCCTCCTGGGATATTAATGCCGACAAAGTCTCCGCTGCTAGTGTTGGCCGCGAAGAAGCCCCCGCTTCCGAAACTCGCCGGTCCGGTGAATCCACGGTACCCGTCTACCTCACCCGCGCCAGACCCCGCGCCCGCCCCCGCCATTATATACGCAGGATTTCCTCGGATCCCAGGTGCGGGACCAAAGGGGCCCACGAAAGCCAGTCCGGTCAGGTTAATGGGTCCGCTTCCAGTCGCCACAACGTTGGCCCCGACTTGCTGCAGCGTTACGGTGTAAGCTTGGGCAGACTGGACGGACAAGAGCGACGCTGTGACGAGGAACATCAGTGAGCAGCGAATCGCTGCGAGGATAAGTGTTTTCATAGTAATCTCCGGTTTGGAACCGATGCGAGAGATTACTGCCGGTCCAAACTCGCCATTGGGAAAGCCCAGTAGTCCGCACACATCTAGGTCAGATGAATCGTAGAGAAGAGCGCAGATTTACGTCAAGCAGGAATTTTACGTATTTTGTACTCCCCCCATGGGAGCATGGAAGCCGCGCAC
>JBJMGM010000058.1:0-183008 GCA_045807905.1 Bryobacteraceae bacterium
CTACCGCTGTTGTTCCACTGTTTGCTCCACTTTGACGGCCTTTGCTCGGCAATGTGCGTGTAAGCACTGTATTTACTACGTTCTGCTGCGTCGTCATTCGGAGCAGAAGCAAAGAAAGTCGATGTACTTTCCTAGGCAAGAAACCAAGCTTTTAGAGAGGAAATCGACCCCGTGTCAGAAAGGCGTCTGCAACATTTCAGCGAATGTGGAATAGCCCTGCATTCCGGCACCGGGCTGGCCAACCTCGAAAGTGAGGCGATGCAGTCTTGGCGAAAGCTATTCAGAGCGGGGGAGCTGAACATGCGCTGCAGGTTCACAGCAGGAACATGTTCATGAACAGCGGGGAATGCAGGGATTGATTCGGGAACAACCGCGTGCACTCATGGACATCGATGAATTATCTTCGCGCCTAAAGATCGCCAAAGGCACCCTCTACAACTGGGTCTACCTGCGCCGCATCCCTTTCGTCAAGGTAGGGCGCGCCTTGCGCTTCGATCCCCTACAAATCGAACGCATCGTGCAAGCTTCCTCTACACTGGAAAAGGTCGGCAGGAGGTAGAAGGAGCTATCATGGCACTCTACCAACGCGGCCGTATCTGGTACGCGGATTTTTACGTTCAACGCAAGCGGGTTCAGGAGAGCACCAGAACCGCAAACCGACGTGAGGCGGAGAAGTTTTACGCTTTGCGCATTTCGGAGATCGAGCGGGGCGATTATTCAAAGCCCCTTAAAATCACAGTTGCCGAATTCGGGGTGCAGTATCTGGAGTATGCGAAAGCTAACAAGCGATCCTGGCTGCGCGACGAGCAGATTATGAAGCATCTGAGTGTGTCTTTCGGGAACATGCTTCTTACCGACATCGGCCCTCTTCCTATCGAGCGCTACAAGCTTGAGCGGCTACGGGCTGCGGCACCGGCCACGGTTAACCGCGAGATTGCCCTGCTAAGACATCTTTTCAACATGGCAGAGCAGTGGGGCGTGTACCGCGGGCGCAACCCGGTAAAAGGCGTGAAGTTTCTCTCTGAGGATAACCTCCGATTCCGCTCTTTAACGGAAGAGGAGGAGGCACGGCTGCTGCAATGCTGTTCGCCGTATCTGCAGGACCTAGTGACGTTCGCAATCCATACCGGACTGCGGCTTGGTGACATTCTGAATCTGAAGTGGAAGGAGGTAGATATCGGGCAGGACGCCATTACGTTCCTAGCGCAAAAAACGCAGCGCATCCTGGAGGTGCCGCTGAACAATGAAGCGGCAAGAGTCGTGCGCGGGTGGCACGGCATCCGGAAATGCGAGTATGTTTTTTATAACCCCGAGACCGGCAATCAGTTCAAGGACTTGTGGCTAGGTCTCAAGAAAGCATGCCATAAGGCGGCATTGAAGGGCGTTACATGGCACACCTTCCGTCACACGTTTGCCTCACGGCTTACGCATGAGGGCGCGGATCTGGTGACAGTGAAGGAACTGCTGGGCCACGCGAACATAGCAACGACGATGCGTTACGCGCATACAAATCGCGATTCAAAAAAGAGAGCGGTACGGCTATTGGGGAATTCTAGTGACAAAACAGTGACAGTGCTCAAAGTTGAGAAACAATCCGCATAGTGACAGCCGCGGCAAGTAGAGGAAATTGGTAGGTTAAGAGAAGTGGTGAGGTGCGAGAGTGGTTGAATCGGGCGGTCTCGAAAACCGTTGAACCTTTACGGGTTCCGTGGGTTCGAATCCCACCCTCACCGCCATTTGGAAACAATAGCTTACAGCCAAATTCTGCAAGGTGTGGAATGAAGTGTGGAAGTGATAAGACAAGACCGCGAACTGCACTACCAAGTGTGGAACGAGTGTGGATCGGTTTAGACGGCCCAGTAGTATCGACAATTGTTCCATCGATCGTCCCGGAGATCGCCTGGGATAAAGCGCCAGACGGGCACAATAGGAATAGCGCGCCACGAACTGACGCAGACAGGATTTGCGATTAAAAAAAGAGTTTCTGGTGACGCGGTTCGTTATAGCACCAAAACACGGGGGCGCCGATACTAGTGGACCATTTGATCCCGCGCACCCCAGCTCGCAATCCGGTCGCCCGACACCTAGGACCACCCAAGATCGTGAGCGAGACTCGCCTGCGTGTGGGAAGTGGTACTCACTGATACTTTCCGGTCTGTCTGCTCGGAAACAAAGATAGGCGTGATTACTCGTCCTAATCCCCGAGGGTAGATCTATCTCGCTCAGAGTTTCAAGTTGCCGTATAACGCGCAAAGCGTACATGTGGCTCTACGAGCCCTGCCGTCGGTGCGTAGGAGAAGCTTAGTCTCCTTGCCTAGAATTACAGCGCGATCAGCTCACGACGATGCCGGGCTCGCTAGTGACGGTTTGACGTAAATATAAGCGTTTGCCGTTTTCCGTGCACTGCAATATTTTTCAATACCAACTTGTTGATACCCGCGGGCAAAACGGTCGGGAATTGCTTCTCGAGGCCATTTTGGGTAAGTCGAAGACCCGGGTACCCGAAGATAAACTGTTGAAGAAACGCGCCCGCTCCGGTGATGAAATTCGTACTTTGGTTGCGAGGTGTTTCAGCGATCACTTGAAAGGGCGGCCGCAAATAGGGCGTTGAAAGCGGGGTTAGCATCTGCTCTATCAATTTCTGGTCACCTAATTCGGCGGCCAAAATCGGATAAAACTCGCCGCCCATCATAGCGCCCGTTTCGCCGCGCCGAATCCAGTTCAGCATGGACCCGATGGCTCGTCGTGTCTGTTCGGGAGTGAAGCGTATCGCGAGTGGGAACCAAAGCATTGCCGAATCGGATTCGGGGATGTACATCGCGCTGGCGATCTCTTGCCATTTCGAGTTTGGCTGCTGATGGACTTCGCGCGCCGCCGCCGTCGCGATCTCGAGATTGTTCTTCGCGATGGCGTTGGTCCAAGCATCATTGTCAATGCCGATCAATGATTCGTTGACAGCAACCACTTTGCCGATTTCGTACCGCTTCTGCTTCACGTTATAAGACACGCGACTGACCCAGAAATCGGCTGTGTCGCGCAGAATGGGCCAGCAGTCTCGTTCCAGCCATTTCCGATCGTGGGTAGCCAGCCAGTACTGCCAGGCCGCCAGGGCGATATCGCCGTTGATATGGTTTTCGTACTTAGCGTTCTGGCTTGCAAAGCGCGGCGTCGTTTCGGCGCCGTCGGGGCCTGCTTCCCATGGATACATCGCCCCCTCGAAACCGTTTGCCTTCGCGTTCTTGCGAGCTGCCTCGCGAGTCCGAGAACGAAATGCGACCATCGGGCGCGCGACCTCCGGATGGAGTATGAGAAGCGGAGGGAACATGAAGGTGTCTGCATCCCAGAAGATGTGCCCGTAATAGGCGGCCGAACTGAGGCCCATCGGTGCAGTGCTGATGTCGAGAGCTTCGCGAACGCTGCCAAGTAGATAGAACAGCATCGAATGTATGGTGCGCTGGAGCGAAGTATCACCTTCGAGTAAGATGTCAGATTCCCAGAGGCGATGCCAGGCTGCGACGTGCTGCGAAACCATGGCGTCCCACCCTTCGTGCCTAAGCGCCGCGGCGCTCTGTATCACTTCCTCTTGGCTCGATACCGAAGCAGCCCGCGTTTTCAGCACGGCGAACTTGGTGAAGGTATAAGTTACACCGGGTCGGGTTTGAAGTGTAACTTCGACCGACTCCATGTCGGAATCTTTGTGTATTGCCGGGGTGGTTGCGCTGTTCCATTGCGCGGCAACGGCTTCGCCGATTTCGAGGGAAGTACCCGGAGCGTGTGCGACGAGTGAGAGAAGCGCTTTGCCAGCTGAAGTTTCTGCCTCGAAATTATGCACCTGAAGATAGCCGGGATAGGAGATCAGGCGGGGATCTCTTGTCGCCGCCGCCCCGAGCTTCTCGATTGTAGCTAGAGCGTAACGTCTAGGGGGAGCCCAATTCCGAAGAGAAAGCCGCACCTTGATATCACCAGCAAACTCGGGCTTAACGACAACGCGTACAGCAGCGGAATCCGAGCGATTACGCGAGACGAATTGCTCGACCGCGACGGTGATTCTTCTGTTGTCTTGCGCCCAGACATAGCTCGTTCGCAGGACGCCATCATACATGTCGAGGATCTGTCGGTAATTTTCAAGCGGCGGAAACGATGCTGGGGCATTCAGCCAGTGCGAGCCGTTATGGATATCGATCTCGTTCCAGGCCGGGAAGGAGGCGATGCGCGGCACGTCTCCGGGTGTCTCATCATAAACGCCAGCGACAAAGCAGCGGCTTGGAGTTGTCGCGAGCGGAGTAGTTTCT
The DNA here is from genome assembly GCA_045807905.1 of Bryobacteraceae bacterium. Classification (GTDB taxonomy): domain Bacteria; phylum Acidobacteriota; class Terriglobia; order Bryobacterales; family Bryobacteraceae; genus Bog-105. The sequence continues at coordinate 4,293 of JBJMGM010000058.1, forward strand.
AAGCCGATTGCACCATTGCCGAGATATGCCGGCGTGTAGTCTAACGGGCTGATAGATTCGAGTTGAAACTGAGCGTCTTCAGCCTGAGAGATATGTCCAGATGCAGCGACGGCCAGCCCAGCCCAGATAATCACACCGAGCGCGCCGCCGCTGGGCATCAAAACGTAAAATGCGCGCCGAACTGCATGTTCCGCATTCCGTTTCCGCACGTTGAGCAGATCTGAATATCACTGATGAGACCACCGGCGGGTGAATCGACCTGGCTGTTTGGCAGCGCGAGGTTTTGACGGTTGAGTACATTGAAGACTTCCCAACGCAACTCCATCCCGACGCGCTCGGTGAATTTGAAGCCCTTTGAAAGCGACCAGTCGGCCTCGAAGAAATTGGGTCCCCTCAATGAATTCCGGCCAGCGTTCCCAAAAGTATAAAGCGCCGGTATACCGTATGCTAAACGATTAAACCAAAGGTTTGCGTTCTGGTTCCCAACGGAAGGATTTCCGACAAGATCCGGACGACTGGTCATATCGGGCGAGTTCAGGAAGGCCTGATTGCCGATGCTAGGCGAAAATGGAAGCCCCGAGTAATAGGATGTGATGCCGCGGAATGACCAGTTTGCAACGACGCCGTTCACAAAACGTGAACCGCCGGATATGAACCTTCGACCGCGGCCGAACGGAAGCTCGACGGTGTGGGCGAGTGTGAAAACGTATTCGCGATCGAAACCAGCCGGTCCATAATCCTGTTGAGCGTTGTATTGATTGGTGTCCGTGCCAAACTCCCCATAGTCGAGAGCCTTTTGCCAACTGAAGTTTGCTAGTAGAGAATACGCTGCAGTGAATCGCTTGTTCGCCTGAAACTGAAGGGCGTTGTAGTTGCTACTGGTGCAGTTGCATTTGTCGAAAATGCCCTGCGTGAGGCCGTACTTGACGAATAACGGCCGACGTAGATTCGCGTTATCACCAGGACCCGGTATGGCTGCGTTGAGACCGAACCCACCGTTCTCGTGGCGTCCAACGTTGCCTACATAGCCAAGTGAGACATTGAGTTGCGGTGCTATCTCCCGCTCGATTGTGAAGTTCCACATATCCACATAGGTCATCTTTTGATTGGCAGGGATATAGGCGACGCCGATACCGTCGGCGAGCGGAAGCATGCCGTTCGACGGAATGGTTGGGAATACAACCGGCGGCGGAGCGGTGGTCAGAGGAAATACGGGGAAGAAGGACGAGGTAGCGCTGATGCTCTGATTGACGATGGAAGGGTAGACGTCGGCGGCAAGATTGTTGAATGTCCAGCCAAATGTACCGAGCGTGTAGCCACGTCCATAACCCATCCGAATGACGGTCTTGCTATTCGGCGCGTATGCCATCCCGATGCGGGGCGAAAAATTATGCCATTGCGTCTCAGCATTGCCGGAGCGTGACACGCCACCGATACCGGAAATATACACAATATTGGTGGTCACGTCATACCGGCCGCCCTGCCCCGCATTCAGAGAGAAATCGGGGAACCATACATCCCAACGCAGACCTAAGTTGAGGGTCAACTTCGGGGTGACGCGCCAAGTGTCCTGGACGAAGTAAAACATCCGGTTTTGACGATCTTCTTGGTTGGTTGAAACCTGCGCGAATCTGTTGAAGCTCGACGGATCGCCCAGCATGAACGAGGCGAGACCTAGGCCGCTGCCAGGAACACTGGCATCTCCCGTGACCGAGTCGGTGAACTCGTATACGCCGGCACGGTGTGCATCGCTGGGTAAACGCAAATTCCAGGCCATCTCGAAGGTGCCGCCGAAGCGAACCGTGTGATTGCCGGCTATTTTGGTCCAGTTGTTTACGTAGTCTAGAAGCGTCTCGCGCTCATGGAGGGGACAATTGCAGTCATAACCCATTCTGAAGCCACCTGAGCCGTCTATGGTCAGGCGGGGCAGGCCGTTTGTGTCGGGCTTATTTGGAAGGTTCAGGCCTGGAATACCGACGGTGTTTGCCAATTGCGTGGTCTGATCCTGAGCAGCGACCGTAACTCGATAACGTGAAAAACCAAAGCGAACCTCCGTGAGTAAAGTCGGGCCGAACGTGTAAGTAAGGCCTGAAGCGACGTTTTGGTTCAGCGCGTCCGAAAGACCTGAGAAGCCCCATTGAGGGAAAGCCGGGCCACCCTAAAGACCGAACGGACCCGGGGCAGCGATATCGGCGGCCAGATAACTGTAGCGCCCGAAGAAGCGGAGTTTATCGCTCCAAACATAATCGCCACGAGTGTCGAACTGATTCGTGTTGTACTTTTCGACCGCGGCGGTGGTGTAGTTTGGCGAAGCGGGATCACTGGCCGCGATGTTGGGCAGTGCAAGCGCAGCCAGAATCGCGGCGGCGGGCGGTGAAATGCGGCCGGCGATATTGGCATCGGGAAATATGGCACGTCCGGTGCCATCGGGATTGCCGGTGTTCGGGTCGTAAATCGGAACGCCCAAATCGCTCAGATTGCCGGCTCGTTCTGCAGCCGTTGGAACGCGAATCGATTGAGAGGCGCCGATTCTTCTTTGGGTGCCTTGGTAGTCGCCAAAAAAGAACAACTTGTCCTTTTTGATTGGGCCTCCAATGGAGCCCCCGAATTGATTCCAACGGAGTGCAGGGAGCCCTCGGTGAGGCGGAGTTGGAGTGCCGGGGTCATGCAGACCTTGAGTGAACGGGTCTCGAGCTTGAAAGATATTGTTTTGTAAAAACTCGAAGCCACTGCCATGAAACACGTTCGTCCCTGATTTTGTCTCTACCTGAATGACGTTGCCCGTGGCCTGATATTCCGCATCGTAATTGTTGCTCTGAGCCGTAAAGGCCCCGACCGAATCAACAGCAGGATTTACCATTGTGATGCCAAGCACGGTGTCGTTGTTGTTCATACCATCCAACTGATAGTTGGTTCCGGCGAATTCCTGGCCACCTGTGTTCACAAGCGTAGACTGCTGCGGGTTTTCACTGGGGGCATGCTGGAATGTGTTCACAACGGAACCCGGTGTAAGCAGAGCTAAATTGGTGAAGTTCCGATTTGGAATGGGGAGCGATGAGATCTGTGCCCCGCTGAGCTGCGTTTGCACAACAGCCCGGCCCGTTTCAATGCCGGGCGGCGCTTCGGTGACCGTGACTTGCTGCGTCGCTTGGCCTACCTGCAGCGAAGCATCGACCCGAATGGATTGTGAAACGTCTACCCTGACGTTCTGTTGGATGAACTTCTGAAAGCCTGGTTTTGTGATGTTGACCACGTAACTGCCGGGCGTCAAGTTTGGTGCTGTATAGTTGCCTGATTCGTTGGTGGTGGTTTGATTGGAAGCACCGGTTCCAAGGTTTGCAACGGAGATCTCAGCCCCGCCCACAGTTGCACCGCTCGGATCAGTGACAGTGCCGATGATGTTTCCAGAAACTGCTTGGCCCAACAGATTCAGAGGAAATGAGAGCGCAAAAAGCGTGAACGCAAGAGGAGTACACAGACGACAACACGTACCGAACATAGAGGAGCCCCTTTATCCCAAATTCTGCTCTCGGAAATAGCAATAGTCAAGAGTTTTGTCGCCGATTGAGTCACCCGGACATGGGGCCCTTTGCCGCTCTAGCAATTTGAAACAATGAGCTGGAAATCTGGATCGCTCGCGCTTTACTGTAATCGCACCCCGCAGAATTGCTTCATTACAAACCGAACGGCCAAGCGCTGCAGTTGCTACGGCCCGATTTGGCCGAATTGCATTAAGTTCTAAATCGTCCTATTCGTGCTTACGTCCGGTTGCGTGGAAGAGTACGAATAGAAAAACTTCGCGCCCGCGAAGCCGGAGAACAGATTTGGGATCCCAGCCGCACTCTGCCAGGCTAGGACTTACATGAGAGATCCGCAACTTGTGGAGGCCGAACTAGTAGAGATCAGTGCCATACAAGACGACTTAACAAAGCTTGAACGAATCGTTGCATGGTGTGCAACCTATCCTGACGAAGTGCCGTTCGCGTTACACTTCTTCACAGATCGGATACGCGCCGGTGCTCAGGTGTTGAGCCCGGACGCAGCTTCGACGGAATGAGCGCCGAGAGAGGACGTATGCTTCGGGCGCACTCTCAATCCCTCGACCGCTTGCTTAGGTTGCCCTGATATTCTCCTCGAAGGGCAGTTCGGACCGATCGAACACGATGGAACCGAATCCGGCTGTGGTCGCCGTAATCGCTCCTTCCGGTTAGTCTCATCTGCCCGACGGTGTGTCCGATAGATCAGCTGTTTCGTTTAAAGGAAGATGAGGGCATCGCTTTAGCTATGCCGCTTAGCTATGCCGCCGAAAGAAGAACATGTGCTGCCAAGGCAAAGTCTCTATCAGCTGGTCGAGCACATATCCTTCAGCTGATAACTCGGCCTCCACGTCCTTCACTGTCATTTCATGCTCTGGCCGGATTGGAACGTTAGCATCCTCCTTTCGGAATTCGATTAACACAAGCTTGCCACCGGGTTTCAGGGCAGGGGCAATGTTGCGGAGAATGATCTGCGGCTGTGAAAGCTCGTGGTAGACGTCCACCATGAGCACACAGTCAAGTTTGCCGCGAGGGAGGCGCGGATCGGTTTGTGTTCCGACGATAGTCTTGACGTTAGTTATTTTCTGAGCGGCAACTTTGGTCTCGAGGCGCGCGAGCATCGCGGGTTGGAGATCGTTTGCATAATACGTGCCGCCTGGCTGAATGCGTTTTGCGATACGGAGAGCGTAGAAGCCAGTCCCAGCGCCGACTTCACCGACATTCACTCCGGGCGCGAGATGAAGCGCTGCAATAACTTTTTGCGGCTGCTCCTCCCGTTCTCGTTCCGGACGATCGAGCCAGTCTGCGCCCTCGACGCCCATCGTTGGAGCAATCACACGACCAGTGACTGAATTCACGTCCTGGTTGGCCGCCCTCTCAGGAGACCCGGAGCCTAGGGATAGGGCTATCGCGATGGCGAGGAGAGTCGCGGAGGTTGCGGAAAGGATGCTCACAAACGATACCAGGGGCCAACTGTGACTAGGGTAACCGCTCGCCTGCGACGAGGCAAAACTTGACTAAGCTGGCGTAACTAGAGTCGCTCTCCAAGCTGTGTCGACCCTCGGAGGGCGGGCAAAAGAGCTCCGCGGCTAAGCCTTGCGGATTTCGGATCTTCAGGAGAACTCAAGACGCGTTCACCGAATCCATATTCGATCTCTCTGCGTAGCTGTTAACAAATCCGCAAGCGCTTTGTTCTCGCATCACTATTCACAACACCGCCCACAGAACTGGTGCCACTGGCGACCATGGTGACAACTAAAACGCTCTTGTGAGGGGTGTCAGTTTCGGGGGCTTCGAGTCTGGTTCGACTAGCCAGGCTGTACGCTCGGGATAATAGCTGCGAAGCCGCTCGTCTTCGCTAAAGCCAAGGTCGCGAGCCCAGACGACACGTGAACCATCGATATCGGCGGCGTTCTGGATCCAGTTATGGAACATATGGTTCGGGCCATAACGAACAAAGACAAGCTGCTTGCCTGGCGCGTGTGCTAGTTGTTTGCCGATCGCAATCCGCCCTTCGGGATCTCCGTAATTTATGAAATCCCAGCTTTCATATTGAGTCATTGCAGAGGCAACGCGGTCCCCACCAAAAAGATGCACGCTGTACCAAAACAAAAAATGAGCCGTACACAGCAAGATTACGACTTGGGATACATATCTGCCCTGTAACCAAACCGGCTGCGTTAGGGTGTTCAACCATTCCAGCCCCGCAACCGAGGCAAGGAGAAACAAGCACGCGGATGCAGCAATGTAATGCGGGTAGAAATAAGGAAAGAAATTGGCACCGAGCACAAATACCAAAATGCTCAGCAACACCCAAACTCGGCGCAACGTGCCAACAGAGCGGACGAATGCGGCTAAGCCGAGATACAACGGAGCCAAAAGGAAAAATCGATAAAAACGTACGCGATCTGCCAGACGCTCGACAAACCGGCTCAGTGTTTCGGGCGCATCTCCGTGAACGGCGGCCTCGGCCCGGTAATCGAGAGCCTGATCGGGAGTGAGTTGGCGGTGTGGCAGCGGGTTGGATTGGAACGTGAATGTCGTTGGGACGCCATATTCATATCTGCTCAGTTGGTATGGCAGGGTGGCCCAACTCCCTGTCACGTCCTTGTTTTGCAAAAGTGTGAGAACGACACCTGGAAGCGCAGCCGCAACAATAATCCCAAGGGCTCTCTGTAGTTTTTTCCATTTGCAGGGGACGCCCAACCCGAACAGAAAAAACAGCATGACGCTCAATAGTAGGAGCATCAGTTCATATGGACGTGTAAGAAGTTGAATTGCTACACCGATGCCCAGCAGCGCGGCCCGTCGAGGATTGCCACTGTCACAAAATCGGGGCAAAGCTCCAAATACTAGACAACCGCCCGAAGCCGAAAGGGCTCCACCCCAGTAGCTGTTCATCCAATAGCTCAGCGGCCCAAATTCAAACACAGCCAGCAGGCCTCCCAGCAGCGCCCATTCCGGGCGAACCCAGCCGCGGAGCATCCAATAGGAAAGTGCGCAGAAGGCGCCAGTCGAAAGTAGAACACCGGCCCAGGGGGTGCGAACGACCGCCTGTCCCAACGCGAGCACAAGTCCTTGTCCGAGCGGGTAAATCGAGCTGTAGGTCGGCTCTTGCAGAACGAAAATGGTCTCGAAGAACCGGTGCATCGGATGGGTCGGATTCGCCAGGCGGAAGTGCGCCAGCGTATCGGCGAGCAGGAGATAGCTGAAATCGTCTGAGCCGCTGGGTACGGGAACGGGATTGTCAACTAAGAGGCCGAGCCGCAAAACGATGGGCAACGTGCCGAGCACGAACATACACCAAGCCGGACGATTTGCGAGCCGTTGCGCGTACGGTTGAATGGCGGGCCACGACAGAACGATCAACACGAGCAACGCTGCAACCGTGAAAGCGATGAAATCGCTGGCACCGAATCCGATAGGATTACGGAGCGGCAGAAAGGAGCGGAATAGGTGGAAGAAATACATTTCCGGAACGCAATCCCAATCGCTATCTGATCTTCAGCATCTGGGGTGGCTCCTCGCGATAAGGAGTCAGTTTCGGTATTGCCGCGTCAGGCTCGAGCAACCAAACGGTTCGATCCGGATAATAAGCTTTGAGCTTCTTATTCTCAACGGGGCCGATGTCGCGCGCCAAAACGATCGGAGCCGCGTCGATACTGGCGGCGTTATACACCCATTCATTGTGAAAAATGTGACTGGGGGTGTACCGCACAAACACAAGCTGCTTTCCCTGATGACGTGCAAGCTCTCGATTCACGAAATCGCGCGGTGCCACATGGGCGTGGTTGATAGCGTCCCAGGTCTCGTACGCCAGAATTTCATAGGGAAAATCGTAGCCTTCGAACAGATGCGCTCCGTACCACAAACTGAAGTTCGCCACGCACATGAAGAGGATTACGGCAGCGGCGTAATGACCTGCGGGCCGCGCGTGAATTTTGGACGTTGCCAATTTCTGCAATCCTGTGACGGTCGCGAGCACGAAGAGACAAGTAACAGCGGCCATATACCGCGGATAGAAATACGGAAACAGATTCGAACCGAGCGCAAAAGCTGTAAGAGCGATAACTATCCACCATAACCTCCAGTTACGTATGCTGATGAGAAAGATGCCCATCGCCAGATACAGAGGTGCGAGCAAGAAGAAGCGATAAAAGCGGATGCGATATTCGAGGCGCGACAAAAACCTGTTCAAAGTGTCCGGTCCTTCTCCGTGGAACGAGCGCTGTGCCTTGTAATCCAGTTGTTGCTCGCGAGTAAGTTGCACATGCGGAACAGGATTCGCTTGAATGGTGAGCGAAGTGGGCACGCCATATTGATACTGGCTGACAAAGTACGGGAGAGTAATCCAACTCCCGGTCACTTGACGATTCTGCAGCAATGTCAGACCCACTGCCGGCAATGCGGCAGCAACTATGGCAGGCGCCACTCTCACCAGCCTGCGCCACGCGCTTTGCTCACGGAAAACCAGCAAAAGGAAAAATGCGGCAACACTCAGAACGAGCAGGATGGATTCGTAAGGGCGCGTGAGAAGTTGCGCACCGAGCCCCGCGCCGAGTAGGAATGCATCGCGGATACGGGCGTGTTCTCGTAAACGCGGCAGGGCTCCGAATGCCAGGCAACCCGCTATGGCCGAAACCGCCCCTTCCGAATAGCTGTTCATCCACTCGTTTAGCGGCCCGAACTCGATCGCCGCAAGTAGGGCACCCACCAGAGCCCAAGCGCGCGTAGTCCATCCGAGCAGCATCCAATAGCAAAGCGCGCACAAGATGCCCACGGACAATAAGACACCGGCCCACGGCAGGCCAAACAACATCGACCCCAACCCGAGCACGAGACCTTGGCCGAGCGGATAAATGGAACTGTATGTAGGCTCCTGCAGAACAAAGAACGTCTCGAAGAACTGATGGAGTGGGTGTGCTGGATTCGCGAGGCGGAAATGACGAATTGTATCAGCCACGAGGAGATGACCGAACTCGTCATAGATGGCCGGCGAAGGAATCGGATGATGCGGGAACAGGGCAAGACGGAACGCGATGGGTAAAGCTGCCACAATCAGGAAACAGAGCGTCGTCCTCTGCGCAATCGATTTGATGGTGCGCACGAGCCACGGCCGAAGCTGCAGTGCTGCGATCAGAAGAACGAGAAGGATCAGCTCGAAGACGTCGGCTATACCGAATCCAATCGGGTTATTAGGCGCAAGGAAGGAGCTAAAAAGCCGAGTCAAAAGGTTGGATCGACAACTTTTCGGGCGGTTTCTGATCCGAAAACCGGCAGTCGTTTATCAGTAAGAAGTCCGATTTGTTTGAGTACGAAGCTTGATCCCAGTAAATATGTTCATGCGCCAGCTTGCCGTCACGAAATTGCATGGTCGCGACGGGTACCTCAATATGCCGATTAGTGCGGGGAACGCGTGGCAGCATGTAAGGCATCTCCTGGGTATGTGTTAAAGAGAAGATCATCTCACCACGCACCGCGTCAGCACAACTCCAAACTTTCCTTTCCCAACTGCTCCGTGGAAAGTTTTAGATCTCAAGTTCCTGATACGCATCACACGTTCGACTGTTCTCGGCCTCTACCGTTGCGGAACCGGTTTCGGCTGGCTGAAGGAGCGTCCGAAGGTTGTAGCTGGGGAAACCATACTAAAAAGGAGTCGAATGGCAACACAAGCTAAGAATAGTATGCATAAGAACTGGAAAACGATTGTATTAAGTCTGATGGCCTCGTTCTTACTAACAGGTACAGCGGCGTTCGCCGCGGGCAAATATACTGAGGTCAAAGGAATGATCGTTTCCCGCACAGGAGAAACCTTGATCGTGAAGACCTCCGAGGGGAAGGTCAGTGTGGTCCTCGACGATTCCACGCAAACGCAGGATAGGAAGGGGCTCTTTGGCTTGGAGAAGCAGCAACTGGGTAACATCGTGCTGATACCGGGACTCAAGGTAGATATCGACGGATTATCCGGTGACCAGGGCCAGGTTTTAGCAAAAAGTATTACTGTTGATGGTGACGATCTGGAAACGGCCCAGATGATTCAGTCCGGCTTGCATCCCACCGCAGAACAGGTCGCTGCCAACATTCAGACTCTCGAGGCCCACGACGAGAGAATTAAGACCAACCAGGAGGGTGTCGCGGCCAACCAGCAGGATATCGCGACGAACAAACAGCAGATTGCAGCGAATAAGCAGGATATCGCGACGAACAAACAGCAGATTGCAGCGAACATCAAGGACATCCAGGAGAACACGGACCGTTTTAGCGCGTTGAGTGATTACGACGTGAAACGGGAAGCGACGTTGAAATTCAAAGTCGCTAGTTCCACTCTCTCGGGAGAGGACCAGGAACAGCTCAAAACAGTTGGCGCAAACCGCGACGAGCTTAAAGGGATACATCATCGAGGTGACAGGGTATGCCGACTCCACCGGCAGCGCTGCGATGAATACACAACTGAGCGAGAATCGCGCCAAAGAAGTCATAAAGTACCTAATGCAGCAGGGAGGCGTGCCGGTGCGACATATAGTCGCTCCAGGCGCAATGGGCGAATACGGAGAAGCGGCCCCGAACGAGACTGCGGCCGGGCGGGCCGAGAACCGTCGGGTTGAGGTTAAGGTCCTAGTGAACAAGGGCATTGCGGGCGTATAAGAACATTCTTCCTACGATGAGACCCTGACGCCGCATTTGTTGCGTCCCGCAACTTACTTCCGCTCGCACATGATCTCAGGTGAGGTCGCCGTAGCTGAGGGAATATCGCAAGGACTTCAGCAACAGAAATGGAGCATCAATCCCTGTTTCTGGTTGGCCGGAATCGGATCAGCAGAAGCAATACGAAACCGCGACAGTAATGACTAGAAGTGGCGCAAGACCTGTCAGGCTCTTAGAAAGATCCCACGACCCATAGAAATACGCACGGGACCTCTGGCATGGTCGGGATTACGCCTACGGTTAAAGCGGGATTTTGATTGCAAGTTAGTGAGATGTTCGCGAATCTATCCTGACTTTTTGCTCAACTTCTTTGGCGGCTTTGTTTTCTCGCCGCCTTTATCCTTGCTCTTTCGAGCCATAATCGTAACCCCCTTTGATCGAGTTAGTGTAGCCCTACGTGCCGCTTTTCTTATTTCCGCTGCTTTTCCGGCCTTGTTCTTTTTTGCTTGAACCTTTCGAGTGCCCGCCTTGATCTCCGCCGCTGCCTTGCACCTTGTTATCCGCTCTCTTTGCCATGCTTCTACCTCGAACGGTTGACAACTTTTCAGCCAAGATGTGACCCGCGCAATGTTACCGGGTCTGTTGGCAAATTCCTTGTCGTGGCCCAAGACGGCGAAGCGAGTTTCTTGACCAGCCAAAAACAACATCGCAAAGAAAGCAAGGTGATGCTGAAGGTTGAGGCGACACGACGAACTTGCCAGTGCCACAAATCGAACCGCAGGAAACTTTACGCGCGGTTTGACACGTAAGCGCGTCCTGCCTTGAAGGACGAAAGCGAACAGCTTGGGCGAGTCGCTTACCATCACCCAGACTCGCCTAGGCTGCCAATCTTATTAGGTCCGGCCACTTGCTCCGACCGGCGGGAGCCCATTTGATGCTTGTGGCTGCATTGTGGCGCCAGTAAGGGAGTTCAAAGTAAATTCAACCTCCAAGCTTTGAGTTGGTTTGGTTCAACGCTGACGTATGACCTGCGCCAAAAATATAGGGCCGCCAGTAGCGCCCGAATGCAAGTAATAGAGCCGGGGTTTTATGAAAAGTTCGTGATTGTGGACAGCCGAAATTTGGAACGTATTTGAGCTGATTGTTTCCGCAACAACGTCGACCTCGTTAGGTCGAAGTACGAACTCGGCATTCACTATCGCAGCGCCTCCGCCAACCGCCTGAAAGTGAAAGTTCGATTCAATCTGCGATGCAGGTTCGAGCGGAACATTCAGCTCCTCGAATCTTTCCTTGCGCTCTACATCGACCGTGAGCACTCTTCCGGATATCATACTCGTGCCCCCTATGATCTGAGTAATCTGCGGATTCGGAAGCTGCGTTTCCAGGGGCGGACTTGACGCGAACGGCTGTCCGCTATTATTCTTCAAAGCTCCATAAAGAGCCTGGGCGATTGTCACGGGGTCACCGATTGCTGTCCCATGCATGAACTTGACCTCGGGCGAAATCCCAATGAAGTGGTTATGCAAAGCATTGACGCGAGTTCCAGCCCTCAATCCCGTCAGGCCAGCCCCCGCTAGGAGCGCCTCTCTCCGATTTGGCTTCATCCACTTGTTTTCCATGCTATTCACTTCCTTCCTTTAATCCAGGTATGCTTCCCGATAGTCAGCGGGAAGCATCAGGAAGACTGGTCCTTTTTACTGGCGGTTTCCGAGTGTCTTTTCTAGTACGGTATGCAGGCTCGGAAATGGATGATTTCAACGCCCTCGAGCGCTAGTACTTAATTGAGACGTGAGACATCAGCTACGGCAGAACTTGACTAGGTAATTGTTGAAAAAGGATGAACCTTTGCGCGTTGCGCAAGCGGATCAACGCACCGCCACGCAGACAACGCGATAAAACTAAATGCTTCAATGCCGTCGCTTCGAGCGGTCAGCAGAAGTACTGGTGTGTTGCTTAATTGTTCTCCAGCGTCTAAGCAGGGTGACCAATAAGACGAACACTTATCTTCTGCTGGGCATCGGAGTTGCCGGTGGAGCATTCCTCGGCCGCTTCCTGCCTGTACTTTTCGCGAACGCGAGCGTATTAGCGCAAGGTGCCGCCGGGCGCGATCCTTTCGCCACACTTATTGAAGAACATCGGACATTGCTTTCGTTATTGGACAAGATGCAGCACTTGCCGGCAAGCGACTGGGCGAAACGCAAGCTTTTGTTCCTCGCCTTCAAGCGCAAGATCGGTAAGCACGCTATGGCGGAAGAGGACGTCATTTACCCGCTGTTGAAGACACAAGCAGAACGGCACGAAACGACGCAGAAGCTGTACCGCGAGCACGCCAGCATGAAGATTCACCTCTTCGAACTTGAGGGGTCGATTCGCCAAGATAAGGAATGGCCCGACGCCGTTCGCGCCCTTCGGAGTGAGATCGAACCGCATGCACGAGAGGAAGAACAGACAGAATTTCCACGCTTGCGAGAGTTGCTGAACGGCGCTGGGGCAACTCAATTGAGCCGGAAGATCCGACAGGAAGAAGCGCTAGTCGTCTAGTCCGTTAGGCCGATCCAAACAAATGAGAGATTCGAGCGACTGAACGACCAAAGAGTACGCGGTGCCTGAGTGCCGGCCAGGAACCCCTTTTTACACTCGGCAGTTGAACAGAGGCGTGCACGTTTGCCTTATGACGGCGCCATGACGCGGTTGAGGTTCTATCCGCACGCCGTTAATTGCGGCCGCTTTGAACGCCCGGCATGCTCACGTTTGGCACAGACACGCGTGACTCCTAAAAGCCAGTACGAGTGAAACGCGGTCCGCCCGGCTAGTCTAACCTGTGGTACTCCCTAGAGTCGCTCGGACGAACAGCGGCGGGCGAGGGTGCAGCCGAGCTCCAGACGTTTCTTCGCAGGCGCGCCTTGTTCGTTAAAACTCTGTGAGGCGGGGTAGCACACGTGGAGGAGGGATTTCGCCTCGAAGCTTTGCATTTACTGCCCACCCAGTTCGCACGGGGACACGAGTGAGACTGCAAACGCGAGAGCTGGATGAAGGCTCTCAAATCAGAACTAAATTGCGAGCCGTCTAGGTCTCAGCCGTTCCGTGCGGAACTGTAAAGTAATCGGGTGCTCAATCCGGCACGGCACCGCTCAATAACATCGCCATCCCACGCCGGCTAACCAGTACACCGGGATTCCGCAAACGGAACAAACTGAAGCTCATCGCGCTGTTCACAATGCATATGGATCAGTAACTAAGTGCGTCGGCTCTCGCAAAGCCCGTTGGCGCTCCGTCCATCCCACGGCGCGATCGGATCGGCATCTGCCCCACAAGCGCTTCGGATGTCTCGCGTCGATTTGTAATCGCTCGTTGGATCTCCGCAGGTGCATAACGTCCGTACCACCGCCCGAGACCCGCTCTAACAATCTCGTGGTTCAGATTGCGGCCATATGGCAGCATGACTTGTGCGACGGTACGCCGCCATCCGTCTATGACCGTTCTAACGAATCGCGGGTTCGCTTATTGCTCGATCAATGAGCGAATGCAAAAAGCTTTTTTGGGGAGTAATGCTGGTGTTGTTGCATAGGTTCGAGCCAATGCGCAGCGTTAAAGCATGCGCATATTCACCGGATCCCAGGAGACCACGCGGCGCTCGAAGTAGGAGACGTTCGACATGAGAGCAGGGCCAGCTGCACGAAGGCCGAAAACGGGATCTTCCACGACGGGTGTGCGAGAGCGAATGGCGTTTTGGAAAGTCTGATGATGCGCGACCTGCTCGGAGTAACCCTGCGGCAACGGGAAGGTTTCAACGGCATCGGGTTGTAACGAGTCGGCGGTTTCAGGACGCGGCGGGTACTTGGCGCGGTGCTCGGCCAGGATTTGCTCCTCGATCTCGTTCGAAAAGGTTGCGGCAGTGGTGCCTGGATCGAGTTCACGCGGACGTTTGGAAATGGAGAGGGAGCTGCCGACGGAGAGGTTCAGAACGCCTTCCGTACCGATGAAGCGGAACGCTTGAGAATCGGCGCCTTCACCGCTACCCGCTTCGAAGTTCACGCTAAAGTTGATCTGAAATCCAGGGTGAGACGGAGTGTCCGGATAGTCGTAGAGGCCGGTCATCAGATCCGGTACGTCGCGACCATCTTTCCAGTAGTAAGTGCCGCCAGTGGCTGCGATGCGTTGCGGACCGACACTATCCATCACGAAGTGAATGCCGGTGAAGAGATGAACGAAGAGATCGCCGGGGATTCCAGTTCCATAGGCTCGATAATTTCGCCAGCGGAACAGACGGACGGGATCGAAGGGGCACTTGGGCGCGCTGCCCAGGAACTGATCCCAATCGATGGTTTCGGCGGAAGCATCGGGCGGAATAGTGTATTGCCAAGCGCCGAGTGACGAGTTGCGGTTGATGTAGGCCTCGATTAAGTGGATCTGGCCGATCATGCCGCCTTTGACGAGTTCCTTGGCTTTGGCGTAGAGGATGGAGCTCACGCGCTGGCTGCCGACCTGGAGAATACGGCCGGTTTGCTTTTGCGCTTCGATGACCCGGTGGCCATCGGGTACTTCGCGGACCATCGGCTTTTGACAGTAGACATCCTTGCCGGCGCGGAGGGCGTCTGTAGCAATGCGTGCGTGCCAGTGGTCAGGGGTGGCGATGATGACGGCATCGACATCGTGGCGGGCAAGCAGTTCGCGATAATCGCGCGTGGTGAAGACGTGTTTGCCATAGCGTTCCTGAGCGAGGGTGCGACGACCATCGTAGACGTCCGACACAGCGACGATTTCGACACCCGGCAGCGACGATTCGGTCTTCATATCTTCCTGGCCCATGATGCCGAAGCCGATGCAGCCTATTTGAACGCGGTCGTTGGGCGAGATCGGTTTCGAAGGTTCTTGGAGGAAGCTAGCGGCTTCACTCGTCGCAAACGTGGACGCGGCAACGGCACTGTTCTGCAGGAAATGGCGACGACTGGTAGGCATGATTGGATGTGTTCTCCTCGGCGACGTGCCGCTGCTATTCAGGTGGGCGGGGCCGCTACCACAATTGTTAAACAGGCAGCTATGCGAAGGTGTTTGGATAGCAGGAGTAAATAAGTCCGCCATGGCCGAACATACTCTCCATTCAATCGCGTTTCCGGTCCTGGACGAGAACTAGATTGCACGGTTGGCCAACCGCGCGACCGTAGCCCCCAGAAACTATCGCGATGGTGAAATCCTCATCCACGTCGGCGATCGTTTGTTCAAGTTTTTTGTTGTGAAGTCGGGTGAGATTGAAATCCGCGATTACTCCGGCGACGCGCCGAAGACCATCGCCACCCACCGAAAGGGCCAGTTTACCGGCGACATTTCGCATTTGACCGGCGCGCCTGCCATTATCACTGCGATTGTACCCGGCGACTGCGACGTAATCGAGGTCGCAGGAGAGGCTCTGCGTCATTTATTGAATCAGTGTCCCGGTCTGAGCGACATTATTCTCCAGGCTTTTGTCGCGCGCCGGCAGTTGATGAGTGAGTCGCCCAGCTTCATCGGCCTGCGTGTGATCGGGTCGCGCTGTTCCCGGATACCTTTCGCGCGCGATTTTCTTGCCAAAAATCGTGTGCTCTTCACCTCGCCCCAATGAAACTAAACAGCGCCGGAGTCTCTATAGTTTGCTGCTGCCCGGTCTTGTTGCTTCCGATCTCAACCGCCTTTAAATGGACCGCAGCGGCCAGACCGGCTGGGCCGGCCCCCGCCACGAGCAGATCAAAAACGGTCTGCTCCAATGCGTGATGAATGCCGATTTCGTTCGCTAAGCGCTGGTTCGATGGATTGCGCAGAAGCACCGTGTGGGCACACGCCACTACCGGCGTATCGGCCTCGGTCACGCCGAATTCTTTCAGCAGGCGAGCGAGACGAGCAGGGTTTCGTCCGAACTGCAGCGGCTCTGTCGCAGTCGCGATCGTGGAGCATCGCGCGTCCAACATTCTACCTGGAGGCCAGCCGTCCGGGTGTCTTCGCCGCGGGAGATGTACGCTCCGGGTCCGTGAAGCGAGTCGCTTCGGCGGTCGCGAAGGCGCGATGGCAGTCCAGTTCGTGCATGAGTACCTGAAACAGATGTAGTCACCGTCGCCCCTAAACGTGGACGAGTCGATCCTCTGGCCTCAATACAATCACGCGAGCCAGAAATCGGCCACTCAGGTTCGACAAACCGACGAACCGCGTCCTTTTGTCTCAGAAATCATCCAATTAACGTGAGTCACGTTGCGCTTTCTGTGTTGGATCTCGTAGCGCTCCGGCCCGGAGAGGCCGCAGGAGCAGCGATTGGCCGCAGCGTTGAAACAGCGCAGCATGTAGAGAAGCTTGGCTATAAGCGCTATTGGCTGGCCGAGCATCATTCCATCCTCGGACTCGCCTGCTCAGCAACTCCAGTCCTTATTGGCCATGTTGCGAATGCGACCAAAACAATCCGTGTTGGCTCCGGCGGCGTCATGCTGCCGAATCATGCACCGCTGGTTGTTGCCGAGCAGTTCGGCACTCTTGAGTCGCTGTTCCCCGGGCGCATTGATCTTGGGCTGGGCCGAGCGCCGGGCGCGGACGGAGTAACGGTGCGCGCGCTACGCCGTGACCTGCACAGCACCGGAGAAGATTTTCCCGAATTAGTCCAGGAGCTCCACGCTTATCTAGGTGCTCCCATGCCTGGTCAACGAGTCTTTGCTGTTCCGGGCCAAAACACGAATGTCCCCATCACGTTGCTGGGGTCCTCTGATTTCAGCGCGCAGCTTGCCGGGCAATTGGGCCTGCCATTCGCATTTGCTGCCCACTTCGCCCCGGATTACTTGCTGCCTGCCCTGCAGCTCTACAGGCAGACGTTCAATCGGAAGGGCTTTGGACGTGAGCCTTATGCGATGGTTGGCCTTCCGGTTATCGTCGCGCCTACCGACGCGGAAGCCGAGCGTTTGCTCACCACACCGCAGCAGCGCTTTCTCGCTCTCACCCGCAACCAGTCTGTTGAACTGAAGCCGCCCGTTGATTCGATGGAAGGCCTTTGGACCCCCTGGGAGAAACAGGCTGTCAATGCCCGTTTGCGGCAAGCAATTGTAGGCGGTCCAGAAACGGTCAGAAGAAAATTGGGCGAATTCGTAAATTTGACGGGCGTGCAGGAGATCTTTGCGGTTACCGATACCTACGAGCAATCAGACCGGCTACGCTCCTACAGCCTGCTGGCCGAGGTTGTTTCTAACACTCCCGCGTCTCATAATGATCAATGATCGACATCATCGCTCGCTCACACCGCAGAAACTTGCGCGCTTGGTACGATAATTCCCGCTGATACCCGCTGCCGAACTTCTTAGCTTTCTAAAGCAGACGCATGGCCCGTGGACAGAGCGTGACGTTTCCAACGCTTTAAACGTCAGCTCTGCTGAAGCCAAGCAAGCAATCGCCGCGATGCAGCTGCAAGGCTATGTAGAGCCCATCGCCCGAACTCAGAAATGGAGGGCAACGCAGGAAGGTTTAACCGTTTCTGGCGCGAAGACTGCGCGGTTTACACGCGAAGCCGTTGAGCAAGCGCTTTCTGCTCTTCGGGATCGCATCCGGGCCATCAACGACGATAAGAAAGCAGAATACACCGTGTCCGAAGCCGTCGCGTTTGGAGACTTCCTATCTGATCAGCCGAGATTTCAAGCTGCCGATGTCGGGGCCCAGCTTGCACCGCGAAAGCCCGGCGCGCAGGATGCGTCTTCAGCGAAGGAGCATAAAGCCAAAGATGAGTTTCTCAAACAGCTGCGGGGGAGGAGTGCTGCGCTTCATATCCAGCCGTATGAAGCATGGATGAGCGTGAGATCTCACCGAAAGCTGATCTAAGTTTGGGAACAAGGCCGGGCGAGTTGTGCCTCGATCCCCGTGAGCCTAGTCGTAATCGGGACACCGTATGTGCGCTCCACGGGGTGCGAGGCGGGCATGCGATAGGTGATTATCCGATGGAACTACAGATTCAGCGTTTTGTTCCACCTCAACCCTTCTAAATGAGGTCAAGTCGTTGTAAACAAGTTCTGCGGTCAAATGGCTCGACACGTGCCTTCATGAAGTACATCTCAAACGGAAACGCAAGAGAGACCGGAAATAGAATCGAGTGACTGCAAGGAACAAACGCCTGAGCACTTGAAGGTTTCCGAACTGAAAAGGAGCTTATATGAAACGACACTTAAATAACATCGTTCTGACCGCAGGTCTCTCCGTGGTACTCGGAAGTTCAATCCTCAGCGCTCAGAGTCAGAAAGCAGTCGCGAACATTCCGTTCGCATATCACGTTGGCGAAAAGACGTTCTCCGCGGGTAATTACACGGTTGCGAAAAGCACGTTACCAGGTGTTTTTGCACTCCGCGAAACAGATACGGGTCGCGGCATCTTCATGTCCGTGACACCGCAGGGTACGTCAGCTAAGGAAGCCTGGAATTTAACTTTCAGCTGCTATGCAGGTGAATGCTCACTTTCGCAGATCCGGATGGCAAGTGACTCCTATAACCTGACGGCAAGACCGCCAGTGCGGCTAGGCAAAGTGGCTGCAATGATCTCGGTTCCGCTCCGTTAACCGGGTAGTCGTTCGCTCCGAGTATCTATCAGGTGAACAGCGCGGGAAAGCACCGGGGGTCTTCATGGACCTCCGGTGTTTTCATTTGCTGACGTGGCAACCGCTGTCTCCCGCACCGATCGACTCAGGCCGGGTTCGGCAAGGGTGCGCAATTTGCGATCGAATCTCCCGGCCCGCACAGCTGTACTACCGCATGATACGGTCAGGAATATCATTCGTCCCGTAGCGCTGCCATGGGATCTAGCGCGGCGGCGCGTCTTGCGGGTACGTAACTGGCGACGAGCGTGATCGTTGCCAATAGCACGCTGGCTGCAACGAGCGAGACAAGGTCGTGCGGCTGAAGCCCGAATAAGAGCGTCGCGGCGGCTCTTCCGGCCCATAACGCGAGGACAACACCAACGACGAGTCCAACAGCTAGCAGCAGAATAGCTTCACTGAGCACAAGACGAATCACGCGCGCGCGATCTGCACCGAGAGCGATCCGCACACCGATCTCGTTGCGACGCCGCGCCACCATGTACGCGATCACGCCATAGAGCCCGAGCGTCGCGAGTAGTCCGGCCAAAAATCCGAAGCCTCCCGACAGCGTGGCCATCAGGCGATCGCGCAGCAGAGATTCTTGTAATTGGGCCGAGAAAGAACGGAACTCTATTCCGATCGAGGAGCTTATCGCCGCTACCGTTGTCTTGGCCGCGTTCATTAATTGCCCGGGCGAACCAGCCATGCGTAGCACGAACGTCGCGCCCGGTCCAGGGTCCTCATCCTGTGCGACTGGGAAAAAGGCAAGCGGTTTGAAATCTTCGCGCAGTTCGTAGTATTTTGTGTTCCTCACCAGCCCGACGATCTGGAATAGCGGTTCCGGTTTGCCAGCTTCTGCTTCCAGATGGAATGTGCGGCCAACCGGATTGGCTCCGCCGAAGAACTTGCGCGCGAACATCTCGTTCACGATGGCCACCTTTGGCGAAGAGAGCGTGTCGCGGTCATTGAACTCGCGGCCGGCCATGACACGCGTGTCCATGGTGCGAAAGTAGCCTGGGCTGACTCGATTGAAAAAGGCCTCCTTGCCGCCCGCCGCGGGTGTCGCGTCGGGACCGACCGAGTTATCCCAACCACTGCCGCTCACGGGCGTGAACCCGACTTGGGCCACGGAAAGGACACCAGGGAGTGCAGACAAGCGCTCGGACAACTCACGATAAACCGCAAGCCGTCGTTCCTTTGGGTATTGCGCTCTAGTGAAATCTATGTTGACGGTGAGGACACCCTCAGGCTGGAATCCGGCGTCGGTGGTTAAGAGATTGTGCAGGCTCCGGGCGAACAATAAGGCGCCGACGAGCAGGACCAAAGAAAGCGCGACCTGCGTAGCGACTAGGGTTCGGCGCAGGCTGAATCGCTCTCGCCCGGCAGTGACGCTCCGACCTCCCGCACGCATAGCCGAAACAGGTGATAAGTAGGTTGCGCGCACGGCGGGCAAGAGCCCGAACAGTAGACACGTGAGCACTGCGAGCGCAACCGTAAAGCCCAGCATGTGCCAGTCAAGTGCAATATCGATGAATAGGGGAGTATCGGAAGTGCTAATGAACATTACCAGAGCGCGGCTTAACACTAGCGCCAGCCCGGCTCCCAGCACCGCGCCTGCAATCGCCAGCAGCAGACTTTCCGCCAGAAGCTGGCGCACCAGTCTCCACCGGGATGCGCCAATGGCGAGTCTTACGGCGATCTCCGGTTCGCGCACAGCGGCTCGCGCGAGGAGCAGATTGGCCAAATTTGCACAGGCGATCAACAACACCAGACCGGTAGTCGCCATCAACAGCCACAGCGGACGCTCGTATTGCTGACGCAACCCTGATACGCCGGTGCCCGCGTCCGTGGCAGTGAGCTTGTTGGCGAGATAACGCTTTGCGAGATCAGACTTATATCCCGGTGGCAGCGTGGCTCGCATGATTCCCGGCGAGAGAGCGTGGAGATGAGCAGTAGCGCTCTTCGCTGTCCATCCCGGCTTCAACCGTCCCATCATCGAGAGCCACCATGCAGACGGCACTGGAATCCGACCCTTCTTATCTTCGGCCAGCAGTCGGTCGGCGCACAGCGGGATCGCCACGTCGTAGCGGCTTCCGACCTCCACGCCGAAAAAGGACGGGGGCGTTACGCCGATCACGGGTATGGAATGGCCGTCGAGATTCACAGTACCCCGCAGAATTGCAGGGTCGCCTCCGAATTCTCGCTGCCAGAACGCATAACTGAGCACTGCTGCCACGTTGCACGTCTGGCCGTCATCGTAGGACGTAAATGTGCGGCCCAGCAGCGGAACTACTCCGAGGTGGCGAAAGAAATCGCCGCTGACGTAAAGACCTTCGGAAAATCGGGGCTCGCCGCCATTGGCGAGATTGAAGCGCGCCGCGCTCCAGGCCAACACACCCGTGAACGCCTGCTGCTGTGCACGGATCTGTTCCCATTGCGCAGAGGTCAGCCTAGCGCTCCGGCTGGACCACCAGCCCGCTCGCGCTGAACCCTTTCCAAAGTCGATGGACACGAGTTCCTGCGGATTCCGAACCGGCAACATTTTGAGTCGAATTGCATTCACAAGCTGGAAAATGGCTGTGTTCGCGCCGATGCCGAGAGCTAGTGAGAGTACCGCTACGAAGCTAAATCCGGGACTCTGTTTTAATTGCCGCAGCCCGTAGCGCACGTCTTGCCTGATCGATTCGAGCATGGTTGATCTTAGCCTCACTGGATGGGCGTCATCTCTACTAGATACGGATCGGGCAGCGCGCGGTTAGCTTTAGGAACTGGCGGCAACCCGATGTCCGACGACAATCGTCTTTTTCGCGCTTTAGACGATAGCGACTAGGTGAATGTTGGTCAGCATGGGAAAAATTCTTCCGAATTTTGCATTGGGGAGCGCGGTAAGTCCAGCCGAACACGTTGGCAAGACTCAGTTCCGAACAGGAATCCTACGACCGGAGATATCCGCCAGGTCCTCGTCCGACGATTTCTGCAGGAGTGGCTAAAAACGTTTGTTTAGGCGTGCGCGAGACGTTCGCACTTGATTCCTCCGAATTATTTTGCGCTCAGTTAACGAGGGCGGCGAGTATCGTTGCATCATCAGCTTGGCGGTCGCCTGAGAATTCGTCGAGCGCTGCAAATACAGCCTCGACAATGCTTTCCGGCTGCCGCGTCGGGCAACTTTTTACGGCGGCAAGAAGGCCCTCAACTCCCCACTCTTCGCTGGTCGGGTTTGTGGCTTCGACGATGCCGTCCGTGTAGGCAACAATGAGATCGCCCGGATCCAACCGGATCGTCTGCACCTGGTAGACGGTTTCGGCAAATAATCCGATGGGCGGCGCGGAGGCTTCGGGCCAAGTCAAACCGCCGCACCGGCGGATCACCACGGCGGGATTGTGGCCTGCATTTACATACTGAAGTTTCCGCGTATTTTCGTCGAAAGCGCCGTAGAATAAGGTCGCGTATCGATCGACGGGCGAGCATGCGTGCAACTGACGGTTCACCGCGCTAACGACTGCGGCCGGGTCTTCGGGGGCGAACAAAGCGGCAGTGCGAAAGAGGACTGTACGTTCGCTATGATGAGCGCCGCGGGAAGGCCTTTACCGGATGCATCGCCGATGGCGAGCGCAACGCGGCGGCCGGGCAAGGGTACAAACTGGAAGCAATCACCGCCGAGCGCGCGCATCTGCCGGCAATGGGCATTGTGAGTGAGCCTGTCCGTTGTAGCGCCCGGGATTTCCATGAATCGTTCTTGCAGGCCGCAGGCCACCACCCAGTCCTGGCTGACGTCCACTACCACGGATTCGGTCATCATCTTTGCGCCTCCGTAACTGAGTCGGCGCAAGAGACTTCGAATCGACATCGGACCGCCAACTTTTTTGTACAAACAATTTGCCCGGAGCACGTCGAGAACCGAGAGACGGCTCCGACTACCCTATGAACGCGGCAAAAGCAGCGTCAAACAGGAAGGAGCAACAACATGAAATACATTTTGCTGATGTCGGGAAACAAAGCAGGAGTGGATGCATACCGGGCGTGGTCCAAGAAAGACATTGATACCCATATGGCCGTTTTGATGAGTCTCAACGGCGAGCTCACACAATCGGGTGAGTTCGTCGCAACACAAGGTTTGGCAGCCCCGCATGAGGCTAAGGTGGTGCGCGGGATGAAGGAAGGGATGCCCATCACGGACGGCATTTTCCCCGAATCAAAGGAGTTTCTGCTCGGCTACTGGATTGTAGACGTAGCGAGGCCGGAGCGGGCCTACGAGATTGCCGGCCGAATTTCAGCCGCGCCGGGCCCCGGCGGAGTGCCGACCAACATGCCGATCGAAGTCCGGCAGTTCGCGATCCACGCTCCGCAATCATAGAGAGCAAAATTACAGCCGGACGGAGGAGACTACTTATGAAATACATTTTGATGATGCATGGCAAAAAGGGCTCCTGGGATGAGTACGCCAGGTGGTCGAAAGAAGATCTGCAGCGAAACGTCGAGTTTATGCAGCGCTTCAACAGGGAGCTTCACGATTCGGGTGTTTTTGTGGACACGAAAGGGCTGGCCTGGCCGCAAGAGGCGAAGATCGTTCGCGCCGGGAATACCGGAGAGCCAGTTACGGCCGGCGTGTTCCCGGAATCGAAGGAGTTCCTTGCCGGATACTGGGTTATCGACGTAGACAGTCCCGAGCAGGCCTACGAGATTGCTGCACGCGCATCGGCCGCGCCTGGGGCGGGCGGGAAATCGGCGAATATGCCGATTGAGGTACGGCAAGTGCTCGGCAGCCACAGCGATTTGGGATTTTGACGCTGAACTTGCACCCGTGGCATTGAGCGAACCATCATCGGATCTTCCGATCGGAGAGCTGTTGCGAGAACTGACGCCACAGGTGCTAGGGCTTGTGGTACGAAGATTTCGTGACTTCTACGCGGCCGAGGATGCCGTTCAAGAAGCATCGATTGCGGCAGCCATGCAATGGCCGCGCGACGGAGTTCCCGACAATCCACGCGCCTGGCTGACGCAGGTTGCATTTCGAAGAATGGCGGACCGTATCCGGAACGAATCTGCACGCAGGCGTCGCGAAACGGAAGTAGTGGAAGAGGCTGGGCGTGTGTCCCAGGCTGGCGCGGAGGCTGCGCCGGTCGAAGACGACGCGCTGGTCCTTCTGTTTATGTGCTGCCATCCGGCTCTTACACCTTCCTCCGCTATTGCTTTGACTCTGCGCGCCGTTGGCGGTCTAACCACGGGTGAAATCGCGAACGCTTTCCTGGTTCCCGAAGCAACGATGGCGCAGCGAATCACCCGGGCGAAGCAGACCATCAAGCGATCGGGCATTCCATTCCAAATGCCTGATGCCGAAGAGCGCGGCGTGCGTATGCACTCGGTGCTCCACGTTTTGTACTTGATCTTCAACGAGGGATATACGGCTACTTCAGGACCGCACCTGCGGCGCGCCGACCTTTCACAAGAAGGGATACGCCTGACCCGCATGGCCCTGCGGCTGCAATCTGAAAATACGGAGATTGCCGGCCTGCTTGCGCTGATGCTGTTGACCGACGCGCGGCGACATGCCCGAACCGGCCCAAATGATGAATTAATTCCGCTCGCACAGCAGAATCGGGCCCTTTGGGACCGGGAACAAATTGCGGAGGGGATCACACTGGTTTCGGCGGCACTGCCGAAAGGCTCCGTCGGGCCGTATCAATTGCAAGCGGCAATAGCCGCCGTTCACGACGAAGCCGAGCGCCCCGAAGATACGGATTGGCCTCAGATCCTGGTGCTATACGAGTTACTGAAACGTATGTCGGAGAATCCCATGGTGATTTTGAATCACGCAATCGCGGCAGCGATGGTGCACGGCCCGCGGTACGGTTTGAATCTGCTCGATGCGCTCCACGGGGATCGGCGAATTGCTGAACACCACCGCATGAATGCCGTTCGCGCACATCTGCTGGAAATGGCTGGCGATTCCGAAGCAGCGGTGAGATACTATCGCGCGGCCGCCAGCAAAACAGTGAATCTCCCTGAGCGCAATTACCTCCTGATGCAAGCTGCGCGTCTGGCTACGATGATGGCCCGATCTTGAAAACGCTCAGCGGTGATTGGGCCCACAGAATGTATCACCCGATTAAGCCTTGCGACGAAAAAGCAGATGTTGCGCAGCATGCCGAGAAAACCCGGAGCTCTAGTTTTGAAGTTCCGCTCAGCCGCGCTATGAAAGCGACTAGGACTCGTGCAGAACAGGAGGCATACAACGATGATAGATTCGCACGCCAGCTTGCTCCATAGTGTCTGCATCTTGGACTGCACCACGGCCCATCATTCGCGTAGTTCCCGTTGCCGTTCGGATGTACAAAAAATGTTGGTCAGCAAGCGCCGTGAACCCGCAGTCCATCCAAAGAGCCCCGCCGGGGTAGTATTCGACTTTTTGTATTTGATCAGTTTGCATCTCGATACCCGTACTGAGCCTGATTGCTGCCATACAAGCCAGTCGGTATTGCCGAGACTTTCCTATAGGTCAGAATTCTACTGCCTGAACATGGATATGGTTTCTGAGTAGAACGAAGAGCAATAGACAGAAGTGAATGCCGCGCGGCTCAGATCCCAGCTTCCTTAGCCGGGCTTGTAGACCAAGACTTTCCGGAGGGCAGAGTAACCGGGGAAGCGACCAGATGACCTGCCGTTCCCCCGATTAGTCGAAAATGTAACTACGCTCCCCACAGGCTCTGGGCAGCGTGAAACAAGCGAATTAACAATTCCATCATTGGTTTTTCCTCACTATAGTACCTATCGTCACGTTCAGCGAAACGTATAGGTAAACGTAGTGGGTAATTCAAGACACTCTCAAATTTCCGTCATTGCTTCGCGGGCGTGTTGTTCGTCTCGTAGCGCGCAAACCGCGAATGCGCACAAATGATTCTCCGGGATCCATTCGCAAATTCAAAATGCCCCACTAGTGTTGGTTTCAACGAGAGACAGTCGTTCAACTTGCGGCGGTGATCGTTGTAAATTTCTAGTAAATTCAAATCCGTAGGGCTGTTCACGCGACCTGAATTGATCTATTCTCATTTCGGTACTTGAATGCGCGCTGCTGAGTAGTTCCGCAAACTCAACGCATCGTTCGCGTTCAAGGCGGAGGTTGACATGATGTTACAGAGAGCGGCAATGCCCTTCCCGCGATTCCTCGCTTCTGTAGTCGTTTTGGGAGTGCTCTCGATTCCGGCGTTCCCACAGCACTACACGCAAACGAATCTCGTTTCAAACAACGGTGTCCCGGGCACAAAATCGGATCCCAAGTTGGTAAACGCGTGGGGCATCTCGCGTTCTTCCGGCAGTCCGTGGTGGGTTTCCAACAATGGAACTGCGACCAGTACTCTCTATACCGGCGACGGTACTGCATTGCCCTTGGTAGTAACAGTCCTCGGAGTTACGAGTCCCGCGGCTCCGACGGGCACGATTTTCAACGGCACCCAGGATTTCAAAATCAACGGCGCACCGGCTAACTTCTTGTTTGCTTCCGAAGACGGAACCATCTCAGGTTGGAACGGGGGGCTTGGGACGCAGACACTGGTTGTGGCCTCGAAGGACACGGCCATTTATAAAGGATTGGCGATGGCCACGGTTCAAGGCGCGGCTTACTTGTACGCCACCGACTTCCACAACGGCACTGTTGATGTATACGACGCCAATTTTCAGCCCGTTCGCACGCATGGCATGGAGACCGACATGTCACGCCACTGTCGCGATCGCCGCCTCCGCGGCTTTGCTCCTTTCAATATTCAGAATATCGGCGGCACTTTGTTCGTGACCTTTGCCAAGCAAGACGCGAACAAAAAGGATGATGTGCCGGGCCCCGGCAACGGTTTCGTGGCGGCCTTCACGCCGCTTGGCCGTCTGATTCGCGTTTATCGTCACGGACCTTGGCTGAATTCTCCCTGGGGTCTGACCCTCGCGCCAGATGACTTCGGGGTTTTTAGTCACGATTTGTTAGTCGGCCAATTCGGCGGTGGCCAGATTGCTGCGTACAACGTCGTCTCCGGCGAGTTTGAGGGGTTATTGCTCGACACTTCGGACCATCCAATTGTGATCGATGGTTTGTGGGGTCTTGGCTTCGGCAACGAACCAAACGCAGGTCCCAGCACGACGCTGTTCTTCGCCGCGGGTCCAGACCATGAAAGTAATGGTCTGTTTGGAACACTTACGCCTGCTGTGGGTGATCCCAATTTCGGCAACGCCAGGTAATTTCAAAAACGAGCCCCGTGCCGGGCACAGCAGTCAGATCATTCCTATAGGCGATTTGTTCGTCTCGGATGCAAGCGCGAGTCGTGAGTTTCAGCCAAGCTCGTCCGGAATCACAGTTTATAGCCGGATTTGTCCGAGAAGATTGCCCCTCAGCAAACACGAATAGTTGGTATGTTTCAACATTCGACACTATTCCTCAAGCCTATGCTGATCGGCATCCTGCCATCATTTGTAATCTGGGCCTGCGTCATTCCGGTCGCCCTCAAAATCAACTAGCACCACTATGGGGCTCAATCTCATCCGTCGTGGTTAGGAAGGAAGAGGTGAAAAGGCATGACCAGGCTCTTGCGAAAGATTCGGACGTACTTGAAGCGGCACCTTGGAGCAGAACCGTTGATGGGATGATTGAGCCGGTTTAGCCTACCGAACGCGAAGCACGTGGGAAGCCGTACACCGGTGCTGCCGTTTTCAATACTGGAAGGCTTCTTCGCTAGCCGGTATTGCTCTTTCATGTCAGCTTGCGCAGGTGTTCTATCCGTGCCCAGCCTTCGCCTGCGTTCACAAGCTCGACCGTGATCTCATCGAAATACGTATCGAGCACTGCTGCACGTTCTTGGGCAAGCGGCGGTGAGCAGTAATCTTCTTCCTCCCAGATAGCTATGCCATCGGACTCAAGACGAGCATCGTTGAGGGCGTGAGTCAGAGCCTTACCGAATGGGCGCAGGTTGACGAAAGCGCTTTCTTGGAGCCGCTGATGCAGTTCGGCAAGCCGATCAGGTTTCGGCTTTGCGCAGACGATGTAGTGAGCCATATCTGATTAAGAGGTTAGCGCGGAAAAGCGGGGTGCTGCGAATGACTACTGGATCAACAGCACGAGTGGCTCACCGACTCTACGCGTTCAATGGCACACTAATCGAAATAGCTCTCCCGCACGGTGCTTAGCAAACATCCACCGTGACAAGGACGGCCGCGTCCGTCTAGGACTTCACATTCAAATCCTGGATAGAGCTTCTTAAAACGCTGCTCCTTCCAAGCTGCAATCGTCATGGAGTTTTTGGCTGCCCTGTCGAATGAATACCCGGGTATTCCGTCAAAATCGGATCTGACATCTCGTCCGTCTAGATGGTGAAAAGCAACGTCGAACGCTTCGAGATTCCCGAGTTGGCGCTCTACGGTCTTGATCGACGGCACTCTTTCTGATCTCCTATAGCATCATATAGTTCTGCGGCTGTGTCGATCTGGTCTGGCCCTTCGGCTTCGGGTTCAGTTCGCTATCTGTAGCCAGGGGCAGCACTGCTAACCAGATTAGTGGGAAATCGGCGTCAATCGCACTGCATACCCGCCCCCGCTTGCCAGCCTGGCTTTCAGAGCCGTGGACGCGTCGACCGTTTGTTTGCGGATACTGACGTTCTTGGGATATTGAGCAGCATCATCCGCATCGGAATAAATTTCAGCCGTGTATCGACCCGGCCCAATAAAGCTCAGCGAAAGATCGATCTCGCGCGCACTCCCGTTCGTCATGCTGCCTAGGAACCACTCCTTCCCATTGCGGCGAGCAATTGTGATGTACTCTCCTGGCTCGCCGTTCAGGACTTTTGTTTCGTCCCAGGTTGTCGGGCAAGCCTTAATAAACTCGAACGCCGGCTGATCCTCGTAGGCCTTCGGCGTGTCCGACACCATCTGGAGGGGCGCTTCGTAGACGGCGTACATCGCCAACTGCTGCGCCCGAGTGCCCATTACCATGGGGTGCGGGGAGCGCGGCACAAACTCGTCGCGAATGACGTTGTCAAAGCCGCCAGGGGTGTAGTCCATGCGGCCCATGAGCATCCTTGTAAAAGGCAGCATCAGGCGATGCTCCGGGTTATCTCGCATTCCCGCGCGCGACTGCTCCATTCCGAGCACCGCCTCGTAGCCTAGGATGTTCGGGTAGGTGCGATCGATACCGGTGGGCTTTGTCGCACCGTGGAAATCCAGGAGGAGGTGATGCTCCGCTGCTCGCTGCGCGGCACGATAGTAAAACTCAATTCCCTTCTGGTCATCGCGCTCGACGAAATCAATTTTTAGCCCCGCAACACCCCATTTCTCATACAGTGGAAAGGCCTCATCCATCTGCGTTTCGGCCAGGTTGTAACTGATCCAAATCCAGACCTTGACATTCTTGGCGGCCGCATAGCGCACGACCTCTGGGACATCCACCTTCCCATTCATCTGCGTGATGTCATTGGGCGCGAACCAGCCCGCGTCGATGAGCATGTATGGGAAGTTGGATTTCGCTGCAAAATCGACGTAGTACTTCATTGTCTCCGTCGTGAACGCCGGTTTTCCATCGCGACCGATGCTGCCGCTCCACCAATCCCACGCCGTGAGTCCGCCGTGAATCCATGAGGTATTGCTGATCGCAGAGGGTGGATTCAGGCTTGTAATCACGTTGGACTCGATTAGCCTGCCAGGTTGATCACCCACCAGAAGCACGCGCCACGGTGAGTGGTGGGGCAGGTCGCCCGATACAGCGACTTCGGGATCATCGCCAGGCGCAAGCTGCGAGGTGAAGTAATGGCCGCCCCAATCGGTCGAAGGATTCACAAGATACATGGCGCTGTATCCGCGCATATCGGCTTCGGTGATCGCCATCCAGCCAACGCCCGGAACTTCCATCAGCAAAGGGAGGCCGATCAGCACCTTCCGCGAGAGGCCGTTGGGATTAGCGAACGCACTCGCGGGCAGTTTTAGAAACTCACTCTCGTACATCGTGCGGTAATGCGGCAGTGCAAGCGCATAAGTAGTCGCGTCTTTGCTGATACGAAATTCGGTTTTTTCGTTCGCCAGCCGAAACTCACGGATAGCGCGCTGATCCGGCACTACGTATCGGAACGCAACGGCGTCATCATAGGCGCGAGCTTCGATATCAAGTTGCCGTCACAGGCCACTTCGCTCTTCGGTTTGCAGCCGCAAAGCATTATAGTGATTTCGAACGATGCTGGTTTTCCCTGTAACTAGCCGATACGTCTCGTCCATTTGTGAATCCGTTTGCTTCACGAGTTGAACATTCGGCCCGAGCGGGTGCGAACCTAAATGAAGCTGCAGCGCCGAGGGTGTAATCAGGGGTTTGCCGCGATAAGTAACCGAGTAAACCAACTGACCAGCGTCGCTTGAGTTGGCGTGATCACGCACGGTTTCGAAAGAGATCATGAGCCGTCCATCGGGTGACTTCAGAACGGCGGGGCTGGATTGTGCAAACAGAGGTATCCCTTCGACAAGCACGACCAGGATCAATCGCGAAAGTGAGGAGCGTTCAAGCATCGCTGAAACTATATCGCGGCTGAGGTTCGGCGAGAACCTTTAGAGGACCGGGCCAATTCTCCAGGGGACAAACTCGTGATGGCCGAGCACCTCGGCCTTGGTTTTTTCACCAGACGCGATTCTCAGCAGAGACTCGAAAATCTCCCGTCCAACATCGTCGATCGTGCTGCCACCATCCGCTATGCGGCCGGCATTTACATCCATGTTGTCCGGCATGCGCCGAAACGTGTCGGAATTGCTGCTGATCTTCAGTGTGGGTATGGTTGGAAAACCGATCGCGCTTCCCCGCCCGGTTGTAAAGGCGATGAGATTCACGCCACCCGCGGCAAGACCTGCGAGCGAAGCTGGATCGTATCCCGGAGTATTCATAAAAACGAAACCGCGGCTACGAATGCGCTCAGAATAATTCACAACGTCTTCGAGGGTAGTTGTTCCGGCCTTAGCGACCGCACCCAGGGACTTCTCAATGATGTTTGTGAGACCGCCTTGTTTGTTGCCCGGCGATGGATTGTCATTAAAACTACCGCCAAACTGCCGGAGGTACGCTTTGTAATAGCTAACGCAGTCGAGCAACTTTCTGGCAGTCTCGTCGTCTTTGGCCCGTCTTAGAAGAAGATGTTCCGCGCCGAAAATTTCCGTCGTTTCAGCAAGCACAACAGTGCCGCCCTCTCGAACGATCAAATCGGAACAGTACCCGAGCGCGGGATTAGCCGTAATCCCGGAGAACGAATCCGATCCACCGCAGTTCAGACCGAGAACTAGGGCTGAGGCGGGAAGCTCGGTGCGGCGCATAGCACTGGCCGCGTCGATGAAGGTGCGGATCTCGGCGCGCGCCCGCTCGACAGCTGCACGAGTTCCGCCACTTTCCTGCACCGTCAACCCGACCAGGCTGCTGGCCGAACGTCCATTACTCTTTCCGAGGTAATGGTCAATCTGGTTGACTTCGCAACCGAGTCCGAGAATCACGGCAGCAGCGACATTTGGATGGTCGAGCACTCCTTCGAGAGTTCGCTGCAATTGCTCAGTATCCGGCCCGATACTTTGTGCGCATCCATCCCCGTGGGGAAACGCCACCACGCCGTCCACATTTGCGGGCAAGCGTTCCTGTTCGAAACTGCGCGCGATGAGTTCCACAGTGTGGGCGGCACAGTTGCTTGCGGCGACAACAGCGATGTAGTTCCTCGTTCCGGCGCGGCCATCGTCACGAAGGTATCCGAGAAATGAGGCAGTGCTTAGTTTCGACGGGGAAGAACGAGGCACATACGTGAAGCTGTGCTCTACGGGGTGGAACACAAGATTATGTTCGTGAACGTGTTCTCCCGGCTTAATGTCAGTGCGGGCACTGCCGATTACTTCACCGTAACGGCGAACCGGTTGATCAGACTGGATGGAATCAATAGCGATTTTATGGCCTGGCGGAACGGCATTCAGGACTGTTACCATTCCTGTCCGCGCCTCGATAGGCTGACCAGGCGATAAGAGAAGTCGAGCGACTGCGACGTTATCGTCAGGATGCAACAGAATGACGCGGTTCTGTTCTGTAGCAGCGGAATTAATCTCGAACAGCTGCACAACTGATTTTACCTGTCTCGTTACGAGCGAAACGGTTGGAGCGACGCCGGCATGTGGCTTGAAGGCTCACTTTTTGCACAATAGCAGTGGGTAGGATTGTGGTATGGCAGCACACACGCCGAAACGTGAAGCTATAGAAAAATTCGTTCAACACGAAAGCGGGATATTGAAGGATTGGCTGATCCGGGTCGTGGATGAGCCGCACGATCCCGTTGTGCGATTGCATGGCTGGAGAGTCGGCAATAACGAAAGTGCGCCGGAGAAATCCCTCGAGGTGCATAGCCGACAGGTGAGGCTGTCAGATGGCGAGCTGGACGAGGCCAGCAAGACACTGATCCGAAGGTGGCTCGCTTCGCTTTGAACGAAGCGAGTTCCGCCACATATTACAAGCCAAAATCTCTGACGCTATTGCTTGGTGGGCGATTCGCCGCCGAATTTGATAGACGTGTCCGTCAGGGCAATTTCAACACGGCGATTCTTTGCACGGTTGTCGGCACTTGTGCCTGTTACAAGAGGACTGGTTTTACCGTAGCCTTTGACATTGATGATCGCCGGGTCAATGCCTGAACGCGCAAGATAGTCCTGCACTGCCTTCGCGCGGCGTAATGATAACTGCTGATTGTACTCCGGAGTGCCGACGTCGTCGGTGTAGCCGAATACGGAAAGGCCGTACGCCTTCGAGACTAACAGAATTCCAGCTATGCGGCTCAGAAGCTCACGATTGCGTTGACTCAACTCCGCGCTGTCGAAATCGAAACGAAAAATCGAGTTCGGCAAAACCATGACCATCCCATTGGGGGTGCGATGCGTCTCGACAACACGGCTCAGGGCTTCCTGCATGTGGTTCAGCTCTTCTTGGCGCTCGCGGCGCATCTGGGCCATTTGGTCCTGAGCGACACGGGCCTGCTGGTCAGCCTGCTGAGCGGCACTCAATGCCTGCTCGCGCCCAGACTCTGCCTGTTCTTTCTGTTGTTCTGCTTGCTGCTTTTGTTGCTCAGCCTGAACACGACCCTGAGCTGCTATTTCGGCCCGGGCAGCGGCTTCCTCGGCGCGTTTACTGGCGGCCGCTACGGCAGCCGATTGTTCTTGGGCGAGCTTGGTTGCGGCGTTCACTTCCTGCTGAAGGCCACCCAATTCGGCGCGTATTTCCTTGAGGCTACGGTATCCGCTGTAGTCGACGGCAGCAAAGGCGGAAACCAAAACGACCAGGCTAACGATCAACGCGAGTCGTCGCACACCTCAATTTTAGCTCGTTTGTGGATGTATGCCGCGCTGGCGACCTCCGCATTTCTTCGGAGCATCCTGAATGGCTAAGAGCGGCGTGCTCGGACAAGGTTGCAATACTTGAATGTTGTATGCGTATTCGCGGATTGTATTTGGCCGCCGGACTGTTTTGGTTTGTCACTGTATTTGCCGCGCAAGAAGACCAACCCACACCGCCGCCTCGGGAGCAGCCGAACGAGGATCCCGCCGCCGTCGCGCGCGGTCGCGCTCTCTTCAAGTCAAGTTGTGGGTTCTGCCACGGCAACGATGCTACCGGGTCGCGCGCGCCTGATCTGGTGCGTTCAGCGATACTGGGCCACGACGATCACGGCAATTTATTGGGCCCCGTGATTCGGAATGGCCGGCCTGACAAAGGCATGCCGAGTTTCTCGACGCTGAAAGATGATGAGATTGCGGCAATTGTAGTCTTCCTTCATCATCAGGCGAACGCCGCCCTGCAAAGCGCCAATGTGCCTGGGGATTATCCCCTTGCGAAGCTTCTGACCGGAGATGCCAAGGCCGGGCAGGCCTTTTTCGACGGTTCGGGCGGGTGCTCGAAATGCCACTCTGTTCGCGGAGATTTGAAGGGAATTGCGAAGAAGTATTCGCCAGTCGATCTTCAGCAGCAAATGGTCTATCCCTCGGACGAAAAGCATCCGGTTCAGGAGACCGCGGTTGTAACGCTGAGGGATGGCACGCGCTACGAAGGCAAGGTAGAGCACAAGGATGAATTCCTGATCGGCATTGTTTGCCAGGACGGATGGTATCGCTCGTGGCGATTGCAAGACGTAAAAGTAAAAATTCACGATCCACTAGAAGCGCACCGCGAACTGATGAACAAGTACACTGATGCCGACATTCACAATCTGTTTGCGTATCTCGAGAGTTTGAAATAGCTTATGAATAAATTTGTTTCGGCGACGCTGATTCTGGCGTGTGTTGCGTTTCCTTTGTTCGGCGCCGATGAGGGTTTGAACCCACAAGGCTTGACGGAGGCGCTCTCGCATAGTTGGCCGACTTTCAACGGGGATTATTCGGGAAAACGCTTCAGTACGCTTTCGCAGATTCATCAAAGCAACGTTCGAGGTCTAACTCTGGCGTGGGTTATGCGCACCCAATCGGTGGATATCAAATCGATGCCTCTTGAAGTAAACGGGATCCTGTACTTCACGACTCCCGATAACGTTTGGGCGGCGGACGCACGCAGCGGCCGTAGTATCTGGCACTATCACCGGGATTCGCAGGGAGACCACATCGGGAACCGCGGCGTAGGGATGTATAAGGACTGGCTCTACTTTGAAACGCCGGACTGCCACCTAATTTCGTTGAACGCGAGAGACGGAACGGTGCACTGGGATATTGAGCTCGCAGATCCGAAGCTCGGGTACTTCGCCACAATGGCGCCGCTCGTCATTCGCGATCACGTGATTGTCGGAGTCTCGGGCGATGTCACTGACATCCCGGGATTCTTAGAATCGGTGCAGCCTGACACCGGAAAAGTGCAGTGGCGATGGAATACGGAGCCGGGACCCGGCGAACCCGGTTCAGAGACGTGGCCGCATGGTACGGACGCGATCACGCATGGCGGCGGCATGACGTGGATGACCGGCACCTACGATCCGGGATTGAATCAGCTCTACTGGGGCATCGGGAACCCGAATCCGGTGCTGAACGGCGACATTCGCAAAGGCGATAACCTCTACACCTGCTCAATCGTTTCGCTCAACCCGGACACCGGCAAATTGAACTGGCACTTCCAACCGTCGCCCCATGACACGCATGATTGGGATGCTGTTCAAACCCCCGTCATCTTCGATGATACGTATCATGGCGTCACTCGCAAATTACTTGCACAGGCCAGCCGCAACGGCTATTTTTTCGTTCTCGATCGAACCACAGGCGAACACATCCTGACAGCGCCATTCATTGCGACAAATTGGGCGAAGGGGATTGATTCACGCGGCCAGCCCATACCGAATCCAGCGAAAGAGCCGAAGCCGGATGGCACAGTTGTTTCTCCCGGCTCGGACGGGGCGACGAACTGGCTGGCGCCAAGCTTCGACCCGAACACAAAACTTTTTTATGTGAGCGCTCGTAGGCTGTGGAGCATTTTCTATATGACGGCTGAAGGAAAGCCCGAAGGCTGGGCCGGGCGCGACCGTAATCTGTGGGCGAACTCCGTGCTACAGGCAATCGATTACCAAACGGGTAATGTTCGCTGGAAGCACGAACTTGGTGACGACGAAGGGAGCGCGGGCATACTTACGACGGCAGGAGATTTGCTATTCACTGCCGATAACGCAGCCAATTTACTCGCACTGGACCCAAGCACGGGTAAGACTCTATGGCACGTGAACCTCGGTGCCCGGATGCAGACAGGGCCGATAACATATGAACTGGACGGGCGGCAGTACCTGGTAACCGCCGCAGGTAACGTTATTTTTGCCTGGGTTTTGCCCGACGCACGCTAGTTAGTGAGGAGTTGCAGCGGTGAGGCGCTCGTGCAGTGCCCGCTCCGCTTTCGCACGATCGGGTTGGCCGAGGCGGTCGTAAACGCGCGCGAGATGGTAGTGCGGCTCGGGCTGATTCGGCTCGATTTCGACGCTGCGCGTCAGCTCGACTGCGGCTTGCGGATACTGATGTTTGTTCGCGAGCAGAACGCCTAGCTCGTAGTGCGCTTCCCAGTCGTTTGGATTAAGCGCGATCGAGCGGCGCAGCAGGGCTTCGGCTTTTTCGCTTTGCGCATCGCTCGCGAGCAATGCCTTCGCCAAAAGAAGTTGTGCCTTTGCGTTGTGAGGCGCGCGCGACACCCAAGTCTCATACGCACTTGTGATTTGCCCAAGATGCGTGCCGGCTTGATCGAGCATGCGACCAAGGAAAACGTAAGGCTGCTCAATTGCGGGGTCGATTTGGATGACTTTGAGGAATTGAAGAACTGAATCCTCAAACCGACGCTGCCCATAGCGAGCGACGCCTAAAGCTAGCGTGAGTTGGGTATTGCCTGGATTAGACTGTATGGCGCTGCTGAGCGTGTCAGCGGCGCGGGTGAAATCCTGCTTCCGGAAAAGGACTTGGGCGTAGTTGAATGCGGTTTGGGCGAGAAGATCGCGATTTGCGGGGGACGATTGCTGCTTCTCCGCAGTTTGAGCGAAAGCAAAAGCTCGGGCCGGGTCGCCCGATTCCGTGTAGAAGATCGCGAGCGCGTGAGTAACGACCGGGTCTTCGGAGCCAACGTTTTCGGCGGTTTGCGCCGCTGCAGACGCTTGCTGCGGATTTTTCAGGCGGCGATAAGTTTCGGCCAGCGAGGCCCAGGCATAGGCGTTATTCGGATCCAGGCGGGAGGCCTGTTCGAGAGCTTCTTTTGCTTGCGTTAGCTCACCGTGTTGTAGAGCCCGAAGGCCCTCCTGGAGAAGCGAAACGGCCTGCCGCGGGTCAGTGACCAGAAGCAGTAAAAACAGCGCAAGGAACAACTACTAAGCTAGCTTAGAATTGCAACCGCAATGCGAACTGGATGTGGCGCTCGGTTCCCGTTTGGGTCGCCGTCACTTGCCCGAACTTGGTGTCACCCAAGGTGTGATCGGGGAAATAGAATTGCGGCGTATTGGTAAGGTTATAAGCCTCCGCCCGGAATTGAATTTTCCAACGCTCCGTGAAGGGGAAATCCTTGAAGACGGATAAATCGAGATTTCGCGTTGGCGGTCCATAGTTCGTCTGGAGACCCAGGTTTCCGCCGCTAAGCGGCGCTGGCGGCAGGATATTCGCTGTATTGAACCACTGGGTCGGTGTGCGTCCACCCGCCGGCTCTGCGTTTGGATTGGTGCCGGGAGCAAGGTCAGGTTGACAGCGATTCCATACTCCCTGGCAACCGCTCGCGTTCAGCGTGTAGGGCTGCCCGCTGTGCACACTGGCAATTGCATTCAACTCCCAATTCCCGAGCAACGCATCGACGACTCTGTTGAGATTCGCACCGAACTGCTTTCCACGCCCGAACGGAAGCTGATAATCGACGCCAGCCGTGAAGTTATGCCGAATGTCCCAGGAGGCGTTGGTGTACGAGGTGTTGTAATTCGTCTCGTCGAGGGTTCCCAAACCGGGCGAACCGCTGAGAGTAGTACCGCTATTTGCCAAGGCGTGACTGTAGGTGTACGCCGTAATAAACTGCAAGCCGGTTGACATCCTCTTTTCGAGTTGCGCCGTCATCGCATTGTAGTTCCCGACTCCAAAGGTTGCAGTCCCTGAGATGCTTCCGATGTCCGGATAGCGTCGGAGCGTGTTGCAATTGATAGATGAATTCGTGGTGCCCAAATTCGGGCAAGCGTTGAAATCCGGCTGGAGGAGTTGATGAGACTGGTGGTTGCCCAGGTACCCGACCTCGAGAGCCATCTGCCCAGGCAGTTGCTGTTGTATAGCGAAGTTCCACTTCTGGATCATTGGGTTCCGAAAATCGGTCGCAACAGAACGGAACTGCAGGGACGAAACCGGGAAGCCGGTGAAGACGTTGAGGGGATAACCGACAGACACCCCGCCTGTGGGAGCGCCATTTGCAAAGAATGGATCAGGTTCGAAAATGCCGACGCCGTTCGGGCGGTTTAACTGCGGCGACATATTGAAGGGCGCCGATTCGCCGCGATTCGGGTTTCCACCTTGATTTTCCTCGCCTCCGTAGTAAATGCCGTAAGCCCCGCGGATGACAGTTTTGGGAAAGATGTTATACGCAAATCCGAGGCGTGGGCCGAAATCAAATTTGTCCCACGGAATCAGGTACGGACTTACTTGGCTGCGCGATACTTTGACGTTTGGGAAGAGAGCCGGAAAGGTAATGCCGTTGACCGTCGCCGGGGCATTAAAGTTGGGAGGTAGCGGAGTATCTTGATTTGGGCCGTAGGGAATATAAAGCGTCAGATCCTGCAGAACGAAATTTGATTGCCTCGCAAATTGCTCACCAATCGGCGAGAAAAGCTCGTAGCGCAGGCCGAGATTCAGGGTCAGCTTCGGAGTGAGTTTCCAGTCGTCCTGCACATAAAAGGCATAGGCCTGTTTTGTGGATGAAATGAAATTCGTCGTGGAGATTTGGCCGTTGTTGATGGAACCAAGCAAGAACGACGCCAGCTCGTCTCCGGTGTCCTGGTTGATCGTGCCGTTCTGCCCCCCGACGTCGTTAGCTTGAGACGGGAACGCGGTTTCGTTTCGCGCAAAGTTCATCTCACCGTGCGGAAAGGGGACTTGGAAAAACGGGAAATGGAAAGGTCTGAATTCGGCGCCGAACTTCAGCGAGTGAACGCCCTTTGTCAGTGATAGATTCTCGATGAAGTCCCATTCATTGCTATATTCTTTCGTTGGCAGCCAATCGTTCGCACCCACCTGGGTATAACGGTTCAGACCGATTTGGGGGATGCCGCCATTCGAAGCTGCGGCTCCGGTGGGATTGTACCCGCCAATTCCGGCAACTGCGAATGCATCCGTGTTGGCGTTCGGTTGCAGGCGGGCGGTCACAAGGCGGCTGAAACCCACGCGGCTTTCGGAAACAAAACTTGGGCTGAAGATATGCGACCAACTGATCATGGCATTTCGGCCCAAGTCCTGTTCGGAAAGCCCGTAGAAACCGGTCCCGTCCAGCACACCTGGAAACAGCGGTCCGCCCGTTTTTGAGGTATCCGACCAGCTGAGACTCCCGAAGATGCTGTTCTTATCGTTTAGGTGATAATCTACACGGCCGTCCCCCTGGTCGGTATCCCAGCTCGCAGGAGTGACTTCATAGAAGTCATTCTGAGGATAATTTCCAGGCGCGATGGGCTGATTCGGCGCTGGATACAAGC
This sequence comes from Bryobacteraceae bacterium, assembly GCA_045807905.1. Lineage (GTDB taxonomy): Bacteria > Acidobacteriota > Terriglobia > Bryobacterales > Bryobacteraceae > Bog-105. Next base: position 43,211 of record JBJMGM010000058.1, read on the forward strand.
TAGCGAGTTTGACGGAGGCCGGATCCATCGCGGTGATGGGGATCTTATTGCCCGGAAATGGCGCGCGGGTATATACAGGGTTGGCGCCAGGCGCCGAAGTCAGGCTTCCGGGCAGGCAACCGCTTAGGCACGTGGTTGTTCTCGGGTCGAAAATTTCATTCTGGAGAATATTCTGCCCCGTAGCAGGGTCGGTTCCGATTGCTGGTCCGAGCAACTGGGAGAAATCGCCGTGCACCATTGCTTGCGTTGGGATCGTAAAGAACCCACCAGTACCGAGGTTTGGAATTGCGCCCCCGGCAGTCCTGATGCGGGTTCCCTGATAATCGCCAAACATAAACAGCTTGTTCTTGATAATGGGAAATCCGACGCCGCCGCCGAATTGATTCTGCTTGAAGGGATTGCGCGCGGTGCCGGCCAGATTGTTTTCCCATCGGTTTGCATTGAGAACAGTGTTCTGGAGAATTTCGAACAGGACACCGTGCACCTGATTCGTTCCTGACTTGATATTGATGTCCATCACACCGCCGGCCGCTCGCCCGTACTCCGCGCTGGCGCCCGTCGTGATGATCTGCATGGCGCCGATTGCCTCTACCGAGGGCCCGATCACAAACGATGTCTGATTGATGAAGTCGATGACGTTCACGTTATTGTCGACACCGTTCAGAAGGAAGTTATTCTCGCCGGTGGAGCGTACGCCACCCGCTGAAAAGTCTCCCCCTGCTGCTCCGCGTGCCCCTTCCTCAGCAGGCAACACGCCCGGCGTCATGCGCGCCAAGAAAGTGAACGTGCGCTGGCCGCCCAAAGGCAGTGAGCTGATCTGCGCGGCATTCAAGTTGGCCCCCATCGTGGGCGATTCAGTCTGCAGCAAAGGTGCGGCGGCTGTTACCTCGACGGTCTGGTTCACGTTGCCGACCTGCAACGTGATGTCTACGCCGGTGGGTGCCCCGGGATTCACGACGATGTCTTTTTGTTGAGCTTTCTGGAATCCTGCCGCCTCGACAGTGACTGTGTAAATGCCAGGCCTGAGAGTCGGCATAGTGTAGTTGCCGGAATCATTGGTCTGAGCAGGGCTCGAAACACCAGTTGCCTGTTCGGTGATGGTGACCTTAGCGTTTGGAATCGCAGCACCTTGCGCATCGCTCACCGTTCCGGTGACTGTTCCGAGATCTCGCTGTGCCAGAGCGACGGTGCTCGACAGCAACAGTGAACAGATAGCAGCACAAAAGCAATGACGCACACGTGGCATAAGACCCCTCCCGAGCTCGACCTTCGAGGTAGAGCTGTAGCAGAAACTGGAATAAACGCTATCACGTTTTCACAGTAGATTCAAGGCTTTTAATCTGGTACGCCGTAAGGTGCGAGCACCATAGCTGCTGCGTCGCGGTGCCAGCGAACATAAAACAGGAACGCTATAATGGCGAATCGATGAGGCGTGCAGGTGTTTTTGCCTCGATAACTCTTTCGGTCCTCGTCCTGGCTGCGGCCGTCGCTCCAAACTTCACGGCAGACTTCCAAGACATCGCAAAATCGGCTGGGCTCACGTATACGAACGTTTACGGTGGCCTCGAGCGGAAGGATTACATTCTCGAAACGACGGGCAACGGCGTCGCTATTTTTGACTATGACGACGACGGTCGCAATGATGTGTTTATCGCCACGGGAACACGCCTGAACGCGCCTCAAGGGGAAACCGCAAATTTTCCACAGCTTTACCACAATGAGGGCGATGGCCGTTTCAAGAATGTTGCGATCCAGGCGGGAATGAAGCAAGACGGATGGGCTCAGGGAGTATGCGTGGGCGACTTTGACAATGACGGCTGGCCTGATCTTCTCGTCACCCACTACGGGCATAATGTGCTCTACAGAAACCGCGGCGACGGCACGTTCGAAGACGCTACCGAGAAGGCGAAGTTACCGACTACCGGTACTCGTTATGGATCGGGCTGTTCTTTCGTCGATTACGATCGCGACGGCTATCTCGACCTGTTCGTCGCAAACTATGTAGATTTGGACTTGAATAAGACGCCTCGCCCGGGGACTGGCGAGTATTGTGAATGGAAGGGCATCCCGGTGATGTGTGGACCACGTGGACTGCCGTTAGGGCAGAACGTTCTTTATCACAATAACCGCGACGGTACTTTCACGGATGTCTCGGAAACCGCGGGTATCCGGAAAGCGGGTGGCCGATACGGCCTTGGTGTCGTGGCTGCAGATTTCGACAACGATGGCTGGCCGGACATCTACGTTGCTTGCGACATGACACCTAGCTTGCTGTTCCATAACCTGCATAACGGCACGTTTGAGGAACGGGCGGCGGAAGCTGGTGTCGCTTATAACTTTGACGGCGCGCTCCAGGCCGGAATGGGAGTCGCGGTTGCTGACTACGATGGCGACGGGCTACTGGACATCGCCAAGACGAACTTTTCCGGTGACCTCACGTCCCTTTATCACAACGACAATGGGAAATTCTTTACCGATATGTCCCGTGAGGCTGGCTTGGGCGCGCGGCAACTGCTCGGATGGGGTGACGCGTTTGTGGACATGGATGATGATGGTTGGCGGGACCTGGTAGTTGCCAATGGGCATGTCTACCCCGAGGTGGAGGGTAAACAACTTGGTGACACGTATTTGCAGCCCACAGTTTTGTATCGCAATTTAGGCAGCGGGAAGTTCAAAGATATCACTGGGGAGGCGGGCCCTGCATTTGAGGTTTCCCGCTCCGCCCGGGGACTCGCTGTGGGCGACCTGGACGGGGATGGACGGCCCGAGATTGTTGTAGTGAATATGAATTCTATTCCCAGCCTGCTGAAGAACAAAGGTCCTCACGGCCATTACCTGAATGTATTGCTCACTGGTACTAAATCGAACCGTAGTGCGATCGGAGCGCGAGCCGTCGTTACGGTAGGAAGTCACAAGATGATCGATGAAGTGATGAGCGGCGGTAGCTACTACTCACAAAACTCGTTGACCTTGCACTTTGGTTTGGGACAGGCGACAGAAGTGGATAAAGTTGAAATTCACTGGCCCAGCGGAATCACCCAGACGATCGGAACAGTTAATGCTGACCAGACGGTGAAACTCACAGAGCCGGCACGGTCCAGCAATCCCGAACTTTCTTCTCGCAGTTTGAAGCAGTGAACCAACGCAGTTCGATTCCTAACTTCACACGGCGGGAGTTTCTAATGTCCGCAGCGGCGGTTCCGGCCTTAACGTGTTTACATGGTCTGCCCGCATTTGCCGATGAACCTAGGCACAGTCCGCCCTATCTGGCACTCGAAAGATTCATTGCACCCGGTCACGATGAATTTCCTCAGGAGAAAGCCGCTTCTCAGATTGTTGAGTCGCTCGCTAAGGCTGTCCGAGCGATGGAATTGCCGATAGCGATGGCTTGTCAAGGTTCATCGCCGTGCCCTAAGGCTTATCGATCGCTGGCGCCTGACCTGGAAGACGCGGTTTTCGATTTGTCGGATATCGCCATAGAAGAGGGGTGGAGGCGCTGGGTTCGATCGCTCGGTAATATCCGGCGCGCCCAGTTCTATGTCCTGCCGGATAACGTCGTCCGTTACGAAGTCGCGAGTGAGCAAGGTGGAAAGCTCCTCTACCGTATTGGCCAATGGAAGCAAAGCTGGGAATCGGGCAAGCTCGTCGCGTTTTCGCCGGTCGAAGAACACGTTGCCTCAGCAGCAAGACCGTATTTTCGCGATGTTACTTCCGCGGTCTTCGAGAAAGCTTCGCAGGCTGAGCAACAGCTTTCGCATGGCATTCCGTATTGGCGTGCACGGCTCGATCCTGCTAGCGGTATGGACATTTACGGCAGCAACGGCATAGCAGTCGGCGATCTGGATAACGATGGGATCGACGAGATGTACGTCTGTCAACCAGGAGGCTTGCCAAACAGGCTTTTCAAATTCAATCGGGATGGTTCTCTTTCGGACATTACGGATGCTTGGGGGGTCGGTCTTCTCGACGACACTTCAATGGCGCTGTTCGTCGACCTTCGAAACACGGGGCGGCAGGATTTGATCGTTCTCCGCAGCGGGGGCCCCGTACTGTTCGTAAATGGAGGAACACAATTCACGTTACGAACTGACGCATTTCGATTTGCGACCTCCCCGACGGGCGCGTTCACCGGGATGGCGGCCGCAGACTTTGATCGTGACGGCAAGTTGGACTTGTATCTGTGCTGTTACATCTACTTTCAAAGCGAAGCACAGTACACGTACGCGTCGCCCTATCATGACGCAGAGAATGGGCCGCCCAATTACCTGTTTCGCAACCGACTTAATGAGGATGGCAGCGGTTTCCTAGAGGACTGCACCGCCGAGACAGGGATGAATCAGAACAACAATCGATTCAGCTTTGCGCCCGCATGGTGTGATTTCAACGATGATGGCTGGCCTGACCTCTACGTCGCAAACGATTTCGGCCGCAAGAACCTCTATGTTAACAACAAAGGCCAGTTTCGCGACATGGCAAAAAGCGCCGGTATAGAGGATATCGGCCCCGGCATGAGCGCCTCCTGGTTTGATTACGACAACGACGGCAAGCCGGACCTTTATGTCGCGAATATGTGGACGGCAGCGGGACAGCGCATCACGCGTGACAAAAACTTCGGCCCAGCGCGTACCGATTCGCTGAAAGAGGCCTATCGCCAGCACACAATGGGCAACTCGCTTTTTCACAATCGTGGAAACGGCAATTTCGAGGAAACGACTTTTTCGCAAGATGTGAATTTCGGACGTTGGGCCTGGGCGTCTGGAGGACACGACCTTGATAATGACGGGGTGGCAGAAGTCTTCGTCACTTGCGGCATGCTGACGAATACCTCGCCTACCGACCTGAACAGTTTTTTCTGGCGTCAGGTTGTGGCCAAATCGCCGGTGACGCAAGCACCCTCGTCTGAATACGAGAATGGCTGGAACGCCATCAACCAGTTCATTCGCGAAGAATACAGTTGGAATGGTAGAGAGCCTAACGTCCTGCATGTGCGGCGCGGCGAGCGATACTTCGATTTCTCTGGCGTGAGTGGTTTAGATTATCCGGACGATAGCCGTGCCTTCGCAATAACCGATTTTGACGGCGATGGGCGGCCCGACATCATTCTAAAGAGCCGATTGGGGCCGCAACTGCGAATCCTTCAAAACGATTGCGTCGAATCCAACCGATCCATCGGCATCAGATTGCGCGGAACAAAGTCGAATCGAGACGGCATAGGAACCCGGATTCGGGTTGATCACCAGACAAAGTGGCTGGAGGCTGGCTCTGGTTTTCTCTCTCAGCACAGTAAACAGCTTATTTTTGGACTGGGGGATTCGCATTCAGGAAAGCATGTCGAAATAAAGTGGCCCTCGGGCGTGATTCAAGAGTTTTCGGATGTCAACGCGGGTAACAGCTACTTAATTGTTGAAGGCTCGACTGAGCTGAAGCCGACACAGTTTCGGTCACCTCATCCGTTGCATTCTCAGCCCACGCGAGCGAACAATGAGCTTCGACTGCAGGACACATGGTTCTTGGAGCCGCTACCCCTACCTGAACAGCAGCGTGGCCCGGGATTACTGGTGTTGCTTGATGGCGAACCGATGTCGGCCCATTCCGGTATGTTGACGACCATCATCGATTTTTCCAAGCAACCCGCAGATCGCCGGCGCAAGTATGAGATTTTTAGGCGCTACCTGTTTGATTGGCGGACCTCGCTCTCTACTCCCTTAGCCTTTCTGCTGAACGATTCTGGGAACGCTGTAAAGGTGTATGCAGACGTGCCATCGGCGCAGCAGTGCAAAGCAGACCTGGCGCAGTTATCAAACTCGTCATCTAGTGCTGCTTTGCCGTTTGAAGGCACTTATGTAGGCCATCCGCGGCGCGACTTCTTCAAGTTTGGCGCGGCGTTTCTTTGGTCGGGCTATCCCGAACAAGCCCTACCTTACCTGGAGCAAGTACTCCGGCAAACTCCTGGAAATGCGCGCGTTCTGGTTTTAGTCGGACAAATTCATTTGCAGGCTGGTCGCGTAGATGCCGCCGAGAAATTCTTTCAGGAAGCGCTTGAAGCAAATGACAGATATGCAGAGGCTTGGTCCGGGCTGGCGGACGCTTTAGAAACTCGCGATGACTTGGGACAAGCCATTGCAAATTATCAAAAGGCGCTCACGCTGAAACCCGACCTGCTCTATACGCTATTGAATGCGGGACGTTGTGCGGACAAACTGAATCAGCAACAAAAGGCAGAGGACTGGTATCGGCGAGCTTTGCAGTTAGATCCGCAATCTGCGGATGCCGCAAATGGGCTCGGGTTGGCACTGGCGAAGCAAGGACAGGGCGACCGAGCTCGGCAGTACTTCGAACAAGCGATTACGTTGCGCCACGATTACTCGGCGGCAATCAACAATCTCGGCGTCCTATATTTGCAGCAAGGTAAGGTGCAGGATGCAATTGCCGCGTTTCAGTATGGAATCCGCGAGGCGCCCGATACGGATATACTCTATCTAAATCTGGGACGAACCTATACACGCCTTGGAAAGATCGACAACGCTCGCCAAGTAATGCAGCAATTGCTCGACCGCAAACCAGACAATGTGACAGCCCGCCATGCCCTGCAGGAACTGAACAGCCGGTGATCGACTAGTGAAGGTAGTATTTCTGGGTTTCTGCATCGGGATTATGCCTGGGCTTGTAGCTCCGGCCGGGCCGGCTCTGGACCCCGAGCAGGAGTTAATCAAAGAAGTCGCTGAATCCGGGCGGTGTGCCGATCTTTCGGAACGTCCAGACACTCGCGTTTCACCGCCGCGCATGGTTGCACCGGGACCCCCGCCACTGTTGAGCTTCCGGTACTACGAAGGTAAACTGCATCACGGCTTCGACAATGCCGATTTGATGTTGGACGATGCTGGTCATTAGCCGCGTCTTTGCTTTCGCACTGCTCGCAGTAGAGCTGATCGCCAGCGACTCCGCGCGTGAAACAGGCATAGCCGCTTTCAAACAGGGCCGCTACTCCGTAGCTCTGAACGCTCTGACGCAAGCGGCAGCAGATCCCAAAGACAAAACGGCGCACCTGTTTCTGTCACTGACCAGGGCAGCTATGGGTGAGTGCAAGGCGGCTTTGCCCGGCTTGACCAGTGATGCTGATTCACTGGATCCAGCTTTGTATCGCTTGGCGGGGTTGGCGGCAGTGAAGTGCTATAGCGTCACTGGCGACCATGCTGACGCGTCTTCGCTGTTACAGCGCCTTGAAGCGCGGTTCCCAAGCGATGCAGACGTTCTGTACACTTCCGCGAAGCTCCATATGACCGCGTTCAACGACGCTACGTTTGCAATGTTTGAACGTGTTCCTGCTTCGTATCGAGTGCATGAGCTCTCAGCAGAGATATTTGAGATAGAAAATCGCTATCCCGATGCTGTAGCGGAATATCGTAAGGCCGTTGCGTTGAATCCAAGTGCGCCTGACCTGCACTTCCGCTTGGGCCGCGCCATCTTGCTACAGAGCCATAGCCCCGAGTCGCTGGAACAGGCAAGCGCGGAGTTCAGAGGGGAGCTCAAGCTCAGTCCAGAGGATAGTGCTAGCGAGTTTCAACTGGGGCAGATAGCGCAAGCACAGGGCAAGATAGAGGATGCGAAGTTGCATTTCGAGCGAGCGGTCTCACTGTCTCCTGACTTCGTTCAGGCGTTGATCGCACTTGGTAAGATTCACTTACAAAACAAACAGTACACGGAAGCTATTTCGGCCCTCACGCGGGCAACTCGAGTTCAGCCGGCGAATGAAACTGCGCACTACGCCTTGCTCACCACCTATCGCAATAGTGGGCAGATGAATAGGGCCAAGGCTGAGAAGGTCATCCTCGACCGGCTTCAGAAAGCACCGCAAGGTGAGTTCTCCGATTTTCTGAAAAGACTCGGTGAAAAACAACCAGAGCAGTGAAGCTCCCAGGTTTCTGCATCTTCCCGGCTATCATTGGCGCATCGATCTCGTTGCTGGCTGCCTTGTTCGGAGTGGCCGCAACGCCGTATAAACCCGATTTCCAAAATATTGCAAAGCAAGCCGGGTTGAATGACGTCTTTCCAAACGGCGGTATTAGCTCGAAGCAATACATTATAGAAACCACGGGCAGCGGCATCGCCTTCATCGATTACGACAATGATGGCTTACTCGACATCTTCGTCTTGTCCGGTCAGGGAGGAACAAACCGGATGTACCACAACGAAGGCAACGGCACATTTCGCGACGTTACGGATGCACTGGGGCTGCGATCTTCCGGTTGGGGTCAGGGCGTGTGTGCCGGTGATTACGATAACGACGGCTTTACTGACCTTTTCGTCACTTATTGGGGTCAAAATCGACTTTATCGGAACATCGGTGGCAAACGCTTTGAGGATGCCACGGCGGCTGCACATCTGAAGCAAAATCGTCTCCGGTACAACACGGGTTGTTCGTTTACCGATATCGATGGCGACGGGCACTTGGATCTCTTCGTTGCCAATTATGTAAAGTTCGATCCCGCAACGACCCCAAAGCCGGGCGCCAATCCGTACTGCTTCTATCGCGGCATACCCGTGAATTGTGGTCCGAGAGGTCTGCCATTTGATCGAAATATTTTGTATCGGAACAACGGCAATGGCACATTCAGCGACATTTCGGAGGCATCCGGTGTAGCCGCGCCATACGGCCACTACTCGCTCAGCGTTCTAACGGCCGACTTCAACGAAGATGGACTTACCGATATCTACGTGGCCTGCGACCAAACGCCTTCATTGCTGTACATCAACAAAGGGAAAGGCAAGTTCGAAGAGGAGGGGGTGTTGCGCGGCGTGGCATTCGATCAAAACGGGAAGGCCATGTCCGGTATGGGCGTCGATGCGGCTGACTATGCCGGCGATGGCCACGCAAGTATCTTTCGGACCAACTTCTCAGATGAGTTTGAAACGCTTTATCGCAACCGGGGCGACGGCAATTTCGATGACGTGACTCTGGACGCAGGACTTGGACAAAACACTCGTTTTGTAGGCTGGGGAACCGGATTTTTCGATTTCAATAACGATGGATGGAAAGACCTTTTTCTCGTGAACGGCCACGTGTTCCCGGAAGTTGAGGCTCTTCACATTGATATTCACTACAAAGATCGGCCGATTCTCTACCAAAATCTTGCCAATGGCAAGCTTCGGGACGTATCAGAACACGCCGGGCCTGCACTCCTGGAAAAGCATTCTTCGCGCGGTACTGCGTTCGGCGATCTAGATGATGACGGTGCGGTTGAAATCGCCATCAATAACCAAAATGAACCGCCGTCATTGTTGAAACAGTCAGTGAATCCACCGGGGCATTGGGTGATTCTGACGCTGATCGGAACACGGTCAAACCGATCTGGAATCGGAGCGCGGGTGAAACTGACCGCAAATGGGCATCCGCAGTTCGGTGAGGTGAGAAGCGGCGGAAGTTATCTTTCGCAGAACGACCTTAGACTACATTTCGGGCTGGCTTCAGCAACGGAGATCGACCGCATCGAAATCTCATGGCCCAGCGGAGTGCGGCAGGTTCTCAAGAACCAATCCTGTGATCGAGTGCTCACGGTTCGTGAAGAGCCATGATGAACATCGTATGACGTATCGATAGATTCGTACAATCGAAGCCATGTTCCGTCTCGCCGCCTTGTCTTATGTCGCACTTTCGATAAGTTCTCTACTTCTTGCTCAGAACATCCGGTTCGACGAAGGCCGCAAAGTCTGGTTATTGACGACCTCTCATAGTTCATACGCAATGGGCTTGGCGCGCGATGGTCAACTGCAGCACCTCTACTGGGGTGGTCCCTTGTGGCGCGTTGAAGACCTTCCGGCAGCATCTCAGGCGAAAGACATTTCGTCGTTTGATCCGCACGAGATGCTCGAAAACGAAGAATTTCCGGGTTGGGGAGGCCCACGATATTACGAACCGGCGCTTAAGATTACACGAGCCGATGGCAATCGTGATCTAGTGTTGCGTTTTGTTTCCTATCGGATTCAAGGCAACGATCTTGATGTCACGCTTAAAGACATCCGTGATGAGATTGAGGCGACGCTGCACTACCACGTATACGCCAATACAGGAATTGTTAGCCGCGCCGCTGACATTCGGAACGGAACCCAGCAAGCTATCACTGTGGAGAGTGCTCAATCGGCCACATGGTACTTGCCGAGCGCAGACGGATATCGGCTTTCTTATCTCAGCGGGCGATGGGCGGCAGAAACGCAACTCAACCAAGAGCCTATTCATGAGGGCATGAAAGTGCTCGAGAGTCGATTGGGACATACCGGCCATAACATGAATCCCTGGTTTGCCATTGACACAGGCGATGCGGGCGAGGCACATGGGCGCGTCTGGTTTGGAGCACTTGCTTGGAGCGGTAATTGGCGTATTAGCGTGGAGCAAACTCCATACCGCCAGGTCCGAGTCACCGGCGGCTATAACACTTTCGATTTCTCATACCCTCTGAAGCCTGGCGAGGCGTTCGAGACACCTCGTTTCTATGGAGGATTTGCGGAAAGCGGATTCGGAGAGGCTTCCAGGCTGCTGCACGATCTCGAACGGGAGGACATAGCTCCGCACGGGCTGAAGTCGAGACTGCGGCCAGTGCTTTACAACTCATGGGAAGCAACAGAATTCAACGTCAGTGAAACCGGGCAGAAAGAACTTGCCGCGAAGGCAGCCAAACTGGGTGTCGAGCTGTTCGTTGTTGATGACGGATGGTTTGGAAAGAGGAACAACGATCGCGCAGGCCTTGGTGATTGGTACGTCAATGCACAGAAGTTTCCGAATGGACTAAATAGTCTCATCGATTACGTGAATCACGTTGGAATGGATTTCGGGTTGTGGGTTGAGCCGGAAATGGTGAATCCAGACAGCGATATGTATCGCGCGCATCCGGATTGGGTGATGAATTTTCCCGGCCGGCCTCGCAGCGAGCTGCGGCACCAACTCGTACTCAACCTGGCGCGTGATGACGTGAAGGAATATATCTTCGACGTGCTCGATAAGCTGGCGACGCAATACAAGATCAGGTATTTCAAATGGGACATGAATCGGACCTTCTCGGAGCCCGGTTGGCCGGAGAATGCTCCCGCCGATCAGCGGAAACTGTGGGTTAAATACGTGTTGAATCTGTACGACATCATGGACCGCTTACGAGCCAAGCACCCAAACCTTGAAATTGAATCGTGCTCAGGCGGTGGAGGACGGGTCGATCTCGGCATCCTGAAACGCGTGGACGAATTTTGGACGTCCGACAACACGGAAGCATTCGACCGTCTCCGGATTCAGGAAGGGTTTTCGGAAGCATATGCGGCAAAGTTCATGTCCGCATGGGTCACGGATGTTCCGAACACGAACGGGCGAATTACCCCGCTCCAGTACCGGTTTCTCGTCGCCATGCAAGGTGCGCTCGGAATCGGGGCGAACTTGAATAAATGGTCTGAAGAGGATTCTAAGCTCGCCAAGCAGATGATTGACCTCGACAAACGGATTCGAGAGACCGTTCAGCTGGGCAGCCTCTATCGCCTGTTGTCGCCACGGACAAGCGATGTGACGGCAAACGAGTACGTTGCTTCGGGCGGTCGCCAAGCCGTATTATTCGCTTTCCGTCATTCGCAGGAATACAGTACGCCCCCGCCGACCATCCGAATGCAAGGGCTACACGCACCGGCAGTTTACAAGCTGGAGTCGATCGATGGGAAATTGATCGATCAGCGGACAGAAGTGAGCGGAGCGTATCTGATGGAACACGGATTGGATCTAAGCTTGCGCGGCGATTTCGACAGCACAGCTGTCGTACTAAATCGAATCGATTAAACGTGTGCTAGTTTCAGGGCTACTTCTCGCGCGTGACTTAATTCCGCGACCGCATCGCCGAGAGGTATAAATTCCATTGCCACGATGCGATCGTATTTGAGCTGCGCCAACTTGCGGTAAATGTTCCCGTAATTGATCTCGCCCGTACCTGGTGCGTGGCGCCCGGGAACGTCCGCAACGTGCACGAGTCCCGTGTATTGGATATTTTTTTCAAGTTTCTCGATCAGATTGCCTTCGGCGATTTGCTCATGAAAAAAGTCGTACAAGAGCTGCACTTGGGGATGATCGACGGCCCTGACAATTTCAAATCCTTCGGCTACTGAGGTCAGATAGTATTTCGGGTTCTCTTCGGGATCGATGTTTTCAAGTAGCAGCCGCACTGGTTGTCCGTTTATTTTCTTGCCTTCGACCAACTGCGCCGCCCGCTTCAGGCCTTCAATGCAGCTCTGATGCTGCATTTTGCGCGGCATGCGCGGAACAACATCACCGGACATGATGATGACGGCGGGACAATCGATTTTGTCCATAACAGGCAATTCATGCCGCACGTCGGCCAGCAGCGCCTCTCGCTCGCTGGGATCGCCCACGCTATGCTTCAGTCCAGCCGTGGTATCGAAGGTGATGCCGAGCTCTTTGCGCTTACTATTGGCTCGCTTGAAATCGTCCTCGGACCAATGCGCATACTCGCCTACCAACTCCACGTTCTTGTAGCCTGCTTGGGCGACCTTCTCCAGCCGTTCTTCAAAAGGGAGTTTGGTAAACACGGTCCAAAGCATGACGGAAAGTTTGAATCGCACACCGGGCTGCGACTCAGTGTCCGCTCCCATAGCTTCGGCGAGCTTCGGTGCAGGCGTGAGAGTGGATGTCCCCAGTGCTGCTCCCACAAGGTTCCTAGAAAATTTGCGTCGGTTCATATTCGCCTCATGTCGACTCATTCTGGAGCATAACTCTCGCGTCATTAGGTGCTGTAAAAATAAGGTGTATGATCTCGCGTCGGTCGTTTTTTGTATGTTGCGCTGGGATGGCGGCGACAGCTCGAGGCTCTGACACTAGGAATGTAGTGCTGTTGAAAGTGCCTGATGGCGGGCTGCAACCGCAAGCGGCAGTTGATACGAAGGGTGTGGTACACGCCATTTATCTTTACGGCGACCCTGCGGCTGCAGACATCGGGTATGTCCGAAAAGCGCCGGGTGACGCGCAGTTTTCAGATCCGATTCGGGTGAACGATCAGGCCGGTAGCGCGGTTGCGCTCGGGACGGTTCGAGGAGCGCATCTTGCCGTTGGAAAATCGGGCCGCATACACGTGGCATGGAACGGCTCTGGAAAGGCTGAGCCTAAAGTAGCGGAGAACTCGGCCCCGATGCTTTACACACGTCTGCGGGACGGTCGCCAAGGCTTTGAAAAACAGCGGAATGTCATGCAAATCACGACGGGACTGGACGGCGGCGGAACCGTAGCAGCAGATCGTTTTGGAAACGTTTACGTAGCCTGGCATGCGCAGGGACAAAAGAACGGAAACGCGCAGAAAGGTGAGATCTACCGTCGCGTCTGGCTAGCCCGATCGACAGACGACGGGCGGACGTTCGAGGCCGAGATAGCAGTTTCGCCGAACATGACCGGCGCTTGTGGCTGTTGTGGCATGGGCGCTTTGGCTGATAAAAAGGGGCACGTGTACCTTTCCTATCGCGCTGCACGCGAGTTTGTGCACCGCGACATGTACCTGCTCGCCTCGCGTGATCGAGGGAAAAGTTTCCAAGCGGTTCAGCTCCAACCCTGGCAGACCAGCGCATGCCCGATGAGTACGACTTCACTTTCTGATGCTAATGGGCGCGTCGTAGTGTGTTGGGAGACTGAGGGGCAAGTCTATTTCACATTCGTCGACGGTACTCGTGGGTTGATTGAAAAACCGATTCCTGCGCCGGGTCACGGCTCTAATCGGAAGCATCCCGCAGTGGCCATGATTGGTGCAGGCACTGTTCTTCTTGCTTGGACCGAGGGGACGGGCTGGAAAAGAGGCGGCACGGGTGAGTGGCGCATTTTTGAGCAGGGAACTGCACAGCTATCCCGCCAAGGACCCGCTTCGCTGCCCGTGCCAGCGTGGGGACTGCTGACCGCGGTTGCAACCAAAGATCAATTCTTTGTCATTGCGTGAAGCCTATCGAAATTAGGATCCGGCAGCTCGCATAGCGAAGGTGAAAGTATGTTATACGAGCACCTGATCCACCAATTGCCCTACGGCCCGGTAGGATTCCCGGAATGCATTGCGGTGATCCATTGCGCCAGACAGATCTGCATGCGAGAATGCAATTCGGCCAAAGGGGGCGCTCCGCAAAACATCGCGAGGTGCAGGCTTGCCCGTAGATCCAAAAAAGAACCCAGGTTGCGGATTGACGAAGGCATGTCCCCAGCGATTCAATACGATCCCAGCGATATCCCGTTTCGCATCGAACCCGGACGAGCCAAACATCTCCGTCATCTGCTCGCGGATGGCGCGCTCATAAACGCTATAAGGCGTCGATAACAACTCCATCCGACCTTTGTGTCCTTGCTCTGCGGCCGGCATACCAGGTTTAGCGAAGTCGACGAAAAAAGTAAGTACAGTGGGTAGCTCGGGCCCCGCATAGGCAGAATCCACTCCGAATTTCGCCATTTTTCGCACATCGACAAAGCGTCCGAAGCCCTCAAACCATTCGCCGCCCGAGATTCCGAGGTTATGCATGAACTTCCAATTTCGAACAGCGACGTTCGCCACCATGTATGGCGAATAAAGGAACTGGGCGTAGGCATTGCGGCGGTCTCGATCGAGATCCCGAACGACATGCTTCGTCATCCAACCACCTCCAGCCATGACCGCCGTTTTTGCTTTGAGCCGGTAGAGCTTGCCGTCTTGGGTATACGTGATCCAGACAAACTCGGCTTTGTGGGGCTCTCCGGGATGCTCAACGCGAACAACCGTGGAACGAAGCCGGATGCGAGCGGCCAAACCGGGGCGATCAAGCGCCGAGAAGTTGACTGGACTTTTCCAAATAGCCTGCATGGTGCGCGGGCCTTCGATGGATTCGGGGATCAGCGTTTTGACAATGAGCCGCGTCATGCCGGAGTTTCCGCCCGGAAACATATTCAGGCCCGTTTCCATTGAGTCGTCCAGCGTCGGTATCGAAGACCAGGAGTATTCACAAAAACCTGACAGTGCGTCTGGCCCGAGTCCCATGCCACTCGCTGTTTCGCTTGTGAAGAGCAGGCGTACGGTGTCCCGGCTCAACCCCAGCGTTCGCATGTAATATTCCTCGAGTGTAATGCTGTCGATCTTGCGTGAAACCTCGTCCCCGGGATACTCGTAGCGCCATGCAGGCTCTGACCGGCGGCCGTGACGCCAAGCCAGCATCTCTTGTCGCGTCTTCTCAGGAAATGGACATCCTTCCAGGTTTTTGCCCCAGGGATCCACAATCCAGATACCTGGTTGCTTCCCAAATTTTGCCCCAAAATAGAACCCGTAGGTCTTCTGTTTCATGTCGAGGACACGATAAGGACTGCGCGCCAGGTCAATTTGGGGCGATGGTCCTTCCCAGGTTTGGTATTCCTTGAAGGCATTCCAATCCATGCCGATCGCATCATAGACGCTCTTCAGGAAGCTACGCGGGTAAGGGGGCTGGAAATGCACCGAAGCTTGGGGCGCGTAAAGATGGTGGCCGCCAATGACAAATTCGTTGCGCTTGGCAACGCCACCAAAGATGGATGCGTTATCGAGAACCAAACACGTGCGTCCGGGTCCGCCGCGTTGCGTAAAGAACAAGGCTGCCGAAAGACCTGAAAAGCCGCCCCCGACCATTACGCAATCAAAGCTTTCTCCAGTGTCAATCGCTTCAGGAGGAGAGTTATCAAAGTGTCCGTCGCGTACAGCGTGTGCGGCGTGGACCACTTCCTCCATGTTGCCCGCTGAGGTGCGATAATCGCCTTCGCCCGTGTACCCTGTCCAGCCGTTATCCTGGGCCATGATCTGCCCGGGAGCGGCAGTGCCCAGTAGAATGCTGCCCGACGCGAGCAGCGCGCCGTCTAAGAAATCGCGGCGCGAAATCTCCTCGCGGAGACCCAGGATTTTGTCGAGGTGTGGACAGGCGTTAGACATCGGGTGTCCATTGTAGCGGAAGTGAATGACATATGATGAATTTTTGAATTGCTGAGAAAGGTGCTTTCATCACAGAATGAATCCGAACTGGACGGTTTCGTGCTGACTCGCCGGACCTTGCTGCAAGCTGCAGCAGGCGCGTTAGCGGTCGCATCGCAGGAAACGCGCGCAGCTAGTAAGAAAAGGGTGGTGGTTGCCGGTGGGGGCATTGCGGGCCTTTGTTGCGCCTACGAACTGGTCCGCCGTGGACACGACGTAACGGTACTCGAAGCTTCGGGCCGCGTAGGCGGGCACGTGAAAACGGTGCGAGACGAGCTGGCCGATGGACTGTACGTCGATGCGGGAGCCGAACAATTTACTAAACCCGGCTATGACCTGTACTGGTCATACGTGCGTGAATTCGATCTTCCTTACATCCACGATCATCGGCGTGAGCACATGCTGCGACGTATCGGTGACCGACTGTATTCAGAAGAGCAATTAGCCGATCCAAAGGTCCTGGCCGGTTTTGGCTTCAATCAACGCGAAATCGCATTCCTTCAGCGGCACCCCTGGTGGGAATTGAGCCGTTTGTATTTCGATAAGTACACTGACGCGTTCCATGACGAGTACAAACCGTTTGATGCCGGGCTGAATGACCTGGACCACATCACTATCTCCGACCTTCTCAAGCGAGATGGTGCTTCCGATGCTTGCGCGCGGTTCGTGGGGGGCGACACATCAGCGCTGCACAGCGTGTGGCACACAGCAATCTTGGAGCGGCGCGGTGTTCCCCTCTTCCCCACACAGGTGTTCCGGCTGAAGGGCGGGAACAGCCTGCTGCCCGAAACGTTTGCCCGCCGGCTTGGTGAGCGAGTAAAGCTAGGCTGTCCAGTGACTGGGATCCGGCATGCTAGCCGTGAAATCACGGTGAATTACCGCGAATTTGGCCAGGACAAACAGATTTCAGGAGACTACCTGGTCTGCTGCATGTCCGCAGTGATGCTTAGGCGGATACCGATTACACCTGCTTTACCCGATAAGAAACAGTGGGCCATTAGCAACGTGCCGTATTACTCGGCAACGCGCCCCGTCTTTCAATCGCGGACGAAATTCTGGCGCGATCAGGGCGTTAGCGTGAATATAGAGTTCTCAGAGCCTGATCTTTCACATGTCTGGTCAATGGCTGACGACGTCGAAACGCAACGCGGTTTAATAACGGGAACGGCTCAACCGGGGGTGCGTGCCGACGCGGCCCTAGCGGCTTTTCGCGGCAGCTATCCAGGGAAAAAAGACACAATCGAGCAAGCAATGATCATCGACTGGTCGCGCGACCCTTGGTGTATGGCCTGTGAGACCACGAACTACAAGGTGGGCGAATTGAGCCGGTTCTGGCCGGAGCTCATCGAGCCGCATGGCCGGATTCACTTCGCCGGAGCTTATTGCGACAACCTCAATTGGGGGCAAGAAGCGGCGACCCGATCCGCGAACCGTGTGGCGAAAGCGATTGATGCCGATGAGAGCTGATTCTCGCCCCGGTTACGCTCTTGCAGTACGATTCCAAGAGCCACGCCGTGTGCGCCTGGCCGCCTCCGTTAATCTGGGTGAAGAATCTGAGACCGGGTCTGGTTTCAGCTTCTTTGTACCGAAATTGATGATTCGAAGATCTTGACCTGAGCTTCCGCCTGGCCGAGAGTTGTCATCACATAATCGCTACAACTGGATCCCAGACGCGCCTTGACCTTCTCGAGTTCAGCCTGGGAATTCCATAATCCGATCACGATTTTCGCACCACCGCACTTCTGGCGGGCTCTTCGGCATATGGATCGAGCGTGAGTAACGGCCAAGGGGGGCAAAGCCGACACAAAAAGCACGTGTGGCTCAGCTTCCACTAACTGCGCGAGCGTAACTTCGACGGATCCAAGCGGAATTGCCTCGGCTTCATATCCCGAATGACGGAGAAGCTGAGCGAGCATGAGGCCGACCAGCTCATCCGCCTCATCTCTGGCCGGTACACAGCGAATGGTCAGAGGCGACGTGGGCGGTTTCGCATACGAATCCGGCGCGGGCCGCTCACCCAAATCTTCAATCAGATCTTTCGTGCTTTGGTAGATAAACCTTTGTTTCTCTTCATCCAATCTGTTGTTATGCCGATCGCGTTCGGCTAACGACAGCGCCGGTACGAGCACTGAATCGTACAGCTCACTCAAGCTCTTCTCTTTCAGATACGCATCAGCGATTTCAGCCGCCTCATCCTCGTCCATCGCTAATAGGCGTTGGTAGTAGCGGACTTCTGGTGTAAGTACCGGCTCATCCCCCAGAAGAACGTGGAAGAACTCGAGCTGCGGCACATGATGCCCGAGAACAACCAAGCAAACGGTCATAGGTGTAGAAAGCACGAGACCGATGGGGCCCCACAATAACGTCCAAAACGCAGCCGAAAGCAGAATCGCCAGGGAAGAGATACCGGTGCGGGTTCCGTATAGCCAGGGCTCGACCAGGCTCGAGGTAGAGCCTTCTATAGCAATGAAAAGTCCCAGGGTGAGCAGAGGTTTTTGCCACCCGTCAAAGACCGCCAATGCCAAGAGCAAAGGACAGAAACCGGCCACGAGAGTGCCTACATATGGAATGAATCGCAACAGGGCCGCCAGCACGCCCCAAAACGGAGCATAAGGCAGACCGATCCAATAGAGTCCCACCCCGAGCAGTAACCCGAAAGTGCTGTTCACGAGAGACTGGCTCAGCAGATATCGACTGACGCGCTTGGCAGCGTCGTCCAGCGCGGTTGTCACAAGAGCCACCTGACCTTGGCCTAATAGCCGAAGCAGCCGGTTTCGCAGATCAGCCCGGTGGATCAGGATGAACAGAGTGAGGATGATCACGGCACCTGCTATCGCGAGAAAATGGGCAAGCGAGGTGCTCAGCACTCCAACCGATTCGAGCAGGCTGACGTGATGTGGAACGATTTCCACCGGCATCGGCGTAACCGTCGGTGGACCGACCGCACGCCTCCGGCTGTTCGTTTGTGGAGGGACATTTTTCTGTTTCTCTGCGGTCGAGGTCTCGGGCGATAGGATTTTTGTAATTTGCTCTATGCTGCGTTCAGCTCTTGCGAATCCGGGAATGGAGGGATTGCGTATTGCATCTATTTTTCTTGCGATATTCTCCTGGTACTGCGGCAAATTGCTTACAATCTCGGAAAGTTCGCGGGTACCCATCCAGAGCATTCCGCCAGCAATTGAAAACGCGATGATCAACACGATCACGACCGATGGTGCATGTCCGAACTTCAAATTTTCAAGCCACGAGACGGCGGGCGTAAGAAGAAAGCTGATCAACAGTGCCAATGCGAACGGGATAAGAACATCCCTGCCGAGATATAGTGCCGCAATAGCGATAACCGTCGTGAGAAGTGGCACTGCAGGCCACGAATCAGAACCTCGCTTCGAACCTGGCGTCACGGCCCTCCCGAACGATCTAATTTAGAGCGTGGGCGGAGCGTTCACTTTGTCTTAGGAAAAACGCCTATTAGCAGGCTCAAGCACCCGTCCGAAGTTCAAGTTGCGTGTGGGTTCGTTCACTCTCGAGCAAAAGGCGCTTGCGCCACACTCCGCCGCCATAGCCGCTTAGTTCACCATTCTTGTTTATGACGCGGTGGCAGGGAATCACGATAGAGATGCGATTGCGCCCGTTTGCGGCTCCCACGGCACGTGCTGCTCCCGATGCGCCAACGGCTGTTGCGAGCTCTTCATATGACCGGGTCTGACCGTAAGGAATGCCGAGCAGCTCTTTCCATACACGCTCCTCAAATGGAGTGCCCGGGTGGACCAGCGGAACTGTGAAGCGTACAAGTTGGGCGGCAAAGTACTGCGCCAGCTCGTGTTTCAGCAGCTCAAGATGTTCATTTGTGCCCGGAACTATGAAGGAACGGAAGCGCGTACGCACCGTAACAAATTGCGTTTCAAGCATCCGGCGATCGGTAAACTCGAGCAGGCATACACCGTCTCGGTTTGCACCGGCAACCATAGGGCCGAGCGGTGTTTCTAACCAGGTAGCTACGATGCAGCTCTGCGTCCGGCTTCGAGCGGGTGCATCGCCGAATACACGTTGGAACGCGTCGCGGAACCCGCTGTGTGATTCATATCCGCTTTCGCCGATCACTTCGTCGAGTGTGACGCCGTTTCGAATTGATTCGAGTGCATTGCCCATCCGATACGCCCGACAATAGGAGTGAAACGTCATGCCATATTGCTGCATGAAATAGCGGCGTGCCCGCACCGGGTCTATGCCGAGTCCACGCACATCGGCCTCTGTGATGCGGCGGTTTGGAGGGTTCTCAGCGAGTCGTAGCAAAGGCTCTATCCATTCTGGAAGCGCGCCGCCAGCTTGCATCGGTGAGCATCGTTTGCAGGGCCGGTACCCCGCAGCGAGAGCTTCACGAACGCTGGGGAAGAACTCGATATTTTCCGCGTTGGGCCGGCGCGCCGGACACGAGGGCACACAGAAGATACCGGTGGTTCGGACGGCGGTAAAGAAGACACCATTGTAAGAGGAGTCCTTAAGAAAGAAGGCCCGCTCCATTTCAGTTCGTGGCGGTAGTTGAATCATGGCCAAATTATAGGAACGACATAGTTGCTGGCGCCACCGCAAAAACGACACTGAATTCGCAACCCGGCACAAAAGCCGTCGGAATCACGGACTCCGATGAACTGGCATGCGGGCTTCGGTGTTGCCGCTCATGTAATAGTGAACCGCGGGTGTGACAATCAGCGAAAGCACCATAGAAGCAAGTATCCCACCGATGACTGCGATCGCTAGGGGCTGCAACATTTGTGATCCGGCACCCAATGCAAGAGACAACGGGATCATGCCGGCGACAGTGGCCAGGGCCGTCATAAGAATTGGACGTAAGCGTCGCTCGCCAGCCATTAGCATGGCTTCGCGCGCCGGTGAGCCTTCGCTGCGAAATCGCTGATCCGCGTCCAGCAGTAGAATTCCATTCTTCGCAACGATGCCGATGACCATTATCAGGCCCATGAAGGACGAGATGTTGAATGTCGTTCCGGTTATCAACAACGCTAAGAATACGCCCGATGTCGACAGCAGAGCTGAAGCGAGAATGGAAGCCGGTGCGGCAAAGCTGCCGAACTCAAATAGCAGCACGGTAAAAACGAGAACGACTGCCAGTGCTAGCACTAACAACAGGTCACGAAACGAGCGCTGCTGCTCCTCGTATGTGCCGCCATAAACCACGCGGATGGCCGGCGGAATACGCAACGTGGCGACAGCACGTTGTATGGCGGCAATCCCCTTCCCCAAACTCACGCCTTCGAAACGACCGGTTACTGCGACGACACGTTGTAGGTTTTCTCGCCGGATTTCCGTCTGGCCAGCCTCGTTTCGAATATCAGCGAGGGAGCCGAGTGTGGCAGTTTTTCCTGTTGAACTAGTGAGAAGAGTATTTTGGATGTGATCGATAGAAGCTCTCGTTTCGGGCGGGAATCGCACACGCATCGTGTACGGCCGGTTATTTACGACAACCGGCGTTGGCGCTGGCTCACCCTGCAGAATCGCACTTGCATCGAGTTCAACCTCTTGCGGAGTAAATCCGGCTCGAGCGGCGACAATGGGGTCCACGCTCATGATCAGAGCCGGTCCGCTAATGGTGTTCTCGATCCCGTTCTTGACGTCCGTAACACCGGAAATCGTCTTGATTTTATCCGCCACTTGAGGCGCCCATTCCGCCAGCAACGTGGGATTTTCAGCGAACAGTTTGATTTCAATAGGCTCAGGAGAACTGGTCAGATCACCAATCATGTCCTGAAGGAGCTGAATGAATTCGGTATCGAGCTGCGGATATTGCTTATTGACCCTTTCCCGGATATCGGCGATCACCTCCTCGATGCCACGGTCGCGGTTCCGCTTCAGCTTCACAGAAATATCGCCCGAGTTTGCTTCAGTGACGGCGGCAAGTCCGAGCTGCAATCCAGTTCGACGAGACGTGCTTTGCACTTCCGGAGTGGACTCAAGAATCTTTTCCACACCGTTGAGCACGCGATCGGTATCGGCCAGAGATGATCCTGCCGGCATGAGGTAGTCGAGAATGAATCCCCCCTCGTCCATCGCCGGAAGCAGATCGCTACCCAAAACCCGGTAACAGAAGAACGATGCCACAATCACAAGAGCGCACGCTCCGCCAACCGCCCAGTGATAAGCGAGTGCAAATTTCAAAGCTCGATCGTATGCGCGGGTGAGCTTGCCCATAAAGCCGCCACTGGCGATGCGGTGCCTGTCGGCTGAAAGCTCGGCGCTGCCGGCCGCGCGCCTGCGCAGCAGAAAATGGCTGAGCGTGGGAGTCCATGTGAGCGCGAGAGCGAGCGATGTCAGCAGCGCAGTCCCGACGGTGATAGCGAGCGCACGGAAAAACGTGCCGGTTACGCCCGTGATGCTGATGAGCGGCAGGAAAACCACAATCGGAGTGATAGTCGAACCGACCAGCGGAATGCGAATTTCCCGTAACGCGCTGCGAATCGCTTCAGCACGAGTCTGCCCTGCATCACGGTGCAGAACGATATTTTCGACGACTACGATAGCGTCATCAATCACTAATCCGACGGCGGCAGCTAGTCCCCCTAGTGTCATTAGGTTGAAACTTTCGCCGAGCGCCTTCAAGGCAATGAACGTAATCGCTATCGTTGCAGGAATGACAAGGCCGGCCACGAGTGAGCTGCCCCAGTCCCGCAAGAATAGGACTAAGATGATCGCGGCTAGAATAAGGCCGATGAGGATCGCGTCGCGAACACTTTTAATGGAATCTCTGACGAGTTCCGACTGATCGTAGAAGGAAACGAGATTCACATTAGGCGGAAGAGCTTTCCGGATCTGATTTAGTTCAAGATTTACAGCATCGGCAACGGCCACAGTGTTGCTATCCGGCTGCCGATAGAGATTCAGCAGGACAGCGGGTTTGCCGTTTGCAGTGACCGCGGTATAAACCGGCATTACAGAGGGCGTGACATTTGCTATATCACCAACCCGCACGGGGACGCTGCTTTGAGTGGTCTTCACCACGATATTGGATATCTCAGCCGGCGTGCGAACCTGTCCGCTCACAAGCGTAAGCACGAGTTGGTGATTGTTTTCAAATAGCCCAGGAGAATCGATCAGATTGCTTTTTGAAAGTGCATCGACCAGTGCGGGGATCGTGACTTGCGTTTGGAGCAGCTTCCCGGGATCGGGCTCAATCTGAAACTCAGGTACCTGACCGCCCTGAACCACTATCGTCGAGACGCCAGTAACACGATTTAAACGCGGTTTGATCGTATAAGTCGCCAGCTCCCAAAGTTGCGTCTGCGGCACGGTGTTCGAAGTCAGACTGTAGCCGATGATCGGAAACGCTGCGAAAGTCAGGCGATTCGCTGTGAGCTTTACCGTGGGGGGCAGACTAGTCTGGATGCGGGCAAGAGCCGCGTTCACATATTCCAAGGTCTGGAACATATCGATCTTCCAGTTGAAGAACAAGTTGATATCCGCGGAACCACGGCTGGTTATCGAACGAACTTGTTCGAGACCTGGGACAGTATTGACGGCCTCTTCGATCGGGCGGGTTACCATGACTTCCATCTGATCGATGGGCGCGACGCCGTTATCGACGCCAACTACGATTCGAGGGAAGTTTGTGGACGGGAACACTGCAACAGGAATCGTGAACGCAAGATAGCCTCCGATTGCGACCAGCGTGATAATGACGAAAATAATGGATTGCGACAATCGTGTCGTCCAATGTTCGGAGACGCGCTCCTGGGCTGCTCGCATGGTGTCGAGCTCGCTCATTCCTTTTCACCCGGGCTCTTTTTATCGGACTTGGACGTTCCACTCTCATCAGGTTTTTGGATGATGACTTTAGCTTTGTCTTCCAGACCAAGGCCACCAAACGTAATCACCTGTTCTCCTTCCTTGAGTCCGCTGACAACCTGAACCTGATCTGCGTGTCTGACGCCAACCACAACTCGCCGCTCGTGCGCAAGCGAGTCACTTCCTACAACCATCACCTTGTCGCCGCCCTGCTCAGCAGATAGCAGTGCAGCCGCCGGGACGAGAATTACGCCTTCGAGCGCTTCAGCATTAATCAAGACTTGAGCAGTAGTACCGGGCTTCAACCGTTCTCCCGGATTTTTGGCCTGGACCCAGACCTCTACGGTCGTTGTACTCGGGTCGACGGCCGGGCTGACGACAGTAACTTTACCTGCCACATCCCCGGCTGTGCCGGCTATTGTCGCGGGTCTGCCGGTCTGAATCGCAGCGGCTTCTTTGACGGGAATATTCGCGCGAGCGATGACTTGAGAGATATCTACAACAGAAATGATTGCCGACCCGCTATTCGCCATCTCACCCGGGTACACAGGGCGATCGGCGATCACGCCGTTGATGGGACTGTGAATTTCTGCGTACGACAACTGGGCCTGGGCACTACCGTAATGAGCTCTGGCAGCTTCCAATTGCGCTTGGGAACTCTTGATCTGTTCCCGCTCACTCACTTTTTGAAAGGACTGGACGTGCCGTTCAGCCGTGGCATATTGGCTCTGGGCCTGTACCAAGGCCACCTTCGCATCGTCAACCAACTTTTGTGCAAGCGCGCCTTGCCGTACCAAAGCCACACGATTTTCGTAGACCTTCTTTGCCGCTTCAAGCGTCTGCTGCGCCGACTGCAAATCCGCCAGCGCCTTTGTTCTGTCTTCCGGCACCGTAGCCCCGGTGGTCGTCTGATAGGCTGCTTGAGCCTCTTCGTAGAGCTCCTTGCTCTCTTCTGCGGCCGAAGCCAGATCGCGATTTTCGAGAACGGCGAGCAGTTGGCCTTCCCGGACGTGGTCCCCACGATTCACAAATATACGTCGCACGGGCGCACTGATTTTCGAGGCGATGTTGGCTTGGTTCAGGGGAGATAGAACCGCACTGGCGGTAATGGTGTGTTCAATAGAACCCTTTGTCGCTTGCGCAACCTGCACGGGGGTGACGGGTTCAGCTTCCGCTGCATTCGGCTTAGGAGAACACGCGCTGAGACAGATTCCGATTAACAGAAGACTTGCTCCAAACACTTCGAATCCATAACGGAGCGAATGAAACGCCCTAGATGCAGTAGGCATGATTCAAAAACTTCCTGTAAGAGTCTCCAATTCAGCACGCGCAACACGATAGCGAACTAACCCATCATCGAGTGCATTGCGCGCTTGAGTAACTGTTGTTTGAGCGTCCACAACTTCCAGCACCGTAGCCTCCCCGGCTTGGTACCGCAGGATGGTTAACCGTAGACTCTCGGCGGCGAGATCCGCCGAGGAGCGAAGCGATTGCGCCTGCGATTGCGCTATCTGTGCCTCTTTATAGAAGGACGCGAGATTCGCCTGAAGCTGGCGTTGGGCGAGGGTGAGATCCGTTTCCGCCTGTCTTCTTCTCAGATCTGCCTGCTTCACTTTACTTCGGATACTGCCCCAGTCCCAAACCGGGATGGTCAGGGTAGCCTGTGCCGAGTATCCCAAGTTTTGACGATACGGAACCAAGTAATTCGGGAGATTGCTGCCGCCCGTCGCCTGAGTTGGGTAACTGGTTCGCGCAGCGAACTGGTTGGCGTTAATCCCATAAAAGAAATCAAGCCCGAAGGCGGGGAGGTAGGCATATCGAGCCACGCTGGAGGCATAGCGTGCTTCAAGCAGACTTGCTTGGCCCGCTCGAATATCAGGGCTCGTCGCTTGCGCTTGGCTCTGCATGTCGGAATAGGACGGCAATACGAACGCGTTTTGTAGATCGTCAACGACCGAGAAGTCCTCGCGGAAATCGGGGAAGATTAAGACGCCGAGAGCTATTTTCGCCTTGTCCAACAGCAGTTCTGCATCCTGCAGATCACGCTGGCGCTGCTGCAGTTGTAACTGGGCCTTAATCACGTCGCTATGTGCTGCTTCACCTCCGCGCTCCTGTTCTTGCGTGATGTTTAGGAACCGCTCGGCTTCACGAAGACTCGTCTGTGCGTTCGCGTACTTCCGTTGGGAAGCCACAATCGAGTAGTAGTCCTGTATGACTGTCGCATTCAGACCACGCGCGGCAACATCGAGCCTTGCCCTCGCTGCAGCTTCAGCCGCTTGGGCGCGACGAATTTCTCCGCGCCGCATAAATGACAGAAGGTCTTGATGTATCTGTGCCTGTTCGTTATATACGTGAACACCGTCATTGGCCACGAACACGCCGGAGGGGGTACCATTTCCTTCCGTGTAAATGAACTGATTGAATGCATTCAGCGACGGCAAGGTGGCCGCCTTCGCCTGTATTCGGTCTTCCCTTGCTTGTGCGACAGCGAGAGTTGCCGGTTCAAGTTGCAGGCCGTATTTATGCGCACGCGACAGCGCGTCTTTAAGGTCAATTACTACTGAAGCGGGTGGGTTTTGAGGTTCTGGAACAAGAGCCTGGCATTGAACAACAACGGAACTGCCGAGAGCAATAAATAAGAAAGCAAGGCTGGGCATGGCGTGCCGCCCAAACCGCATCATGGCCGTGGTGCCCGTCATGTTGTTGCGCCTGGTCATTCCGTTCACTATGTATTGCCTCCTGAATACAGTCATCATGACGGCTAAGATCGGCAACAAACCAGTTCAACAGATTTTCCTGAAGATTGGCTGAAATCGAATTCAAAATGACTTCGCGTGCCACAGTTCCGGATACGATGAATCTCAGATGCAGGTATTGGTCATCGAAGATGAACAGCGGATGGCTGAACTGCTGCGGCGTGGATTGACAGAGGAAGGTCACCACGTGGTGGTTGCGCGAAACGGCACAGAGGGCTTGCAGATTGCCCAATCTTGTCCCTTTGACGTGATCGTGCTGGACATCATGCTTCCCCAGATGAACGGGCTCGCTGTTGCTCGCCACCTTCGTGAATCACACAATCGTACGCCTGTTCTAATGCTCACAGCGCGGGACACCGCCATTGACATCGTGAACGGGTTAGACAGCGGCGGCGATGACTATCTAACCAAACCGTTCTCGTTTGAAGTATTCCTCGCCCGTCTTCGCGCGGTAAGCCGGCGTGGGCCGATCGAACGGGGCCCTTGCCTTCAAATCGCAGATCTGAAATTGGATCCTGCCACTCGGGAGGTAACCCGTTCTGGGGCTGCAATCAGTCTGACGCCCCGTGAATATGCGTTGCTCGAACTTCTATTGCGGAACACAGGCCGTGTCGTCACGCGCCAATTCATCCTCGAAACGGTTTGGGGCTTTGATACGGAGGTCAGCGAGAACACGCTAGAGGCATTTGTACGACTACTTCGTTTAAAAATCGACGTGCAACCGCCAAAGTTGATCCGCACTGTGCGGGGCATCGGCTATTGCGTAAAGGAGAACTGAGTGAAGCGTGAAATTTCAATTCACTATCGGTTAATGGCGTGGTATGCGTTGGTCCTCGCGGCTGGGCTATTTGTGTTCGCTGGCCTGGTTTGGATTTCACTCCGGCACACACTTATGCAAGAAGCAGACCAAGAGCTTGGTAACCGAGCACACAGCTTCGAGCTTTTTTTGAAAAGCGAACTGGCTGAAGTTCCCGCTCCTCCCCTTAAAGAAGAACTAGAAGAGTTTTCAAGAGCACTCCCGTCGCTTTCGTATTTGCAAGTGCGGAGCCTCGACGGCGCCTTGACGTTCTCTTACCCCGAGAACTCGTCTGCACCTCTGGTACGCGATTCATCCTTTCGGTCGACGTATACCAACGTCTCTTCGCACCAACATAACTATCGAGCTCTGCATCGAGAGATCGCAACCCAAAGTGGCCCATATGCAATCGAAATCGGAGTATCGCTGGATCGTATTCACCATGTTTTAAATCTGCTTCAAACGATTTTTGCCTGGCTGATCCCGGCAGTAATTCTCGTTGCGTGTCTGGGAAGCATTTGGCTAAGCCGCACGGCTTTAAGGGCCGTTGATGCGATGACAGGCGCGGCACGAACGATCAGCATAGACAATCTATCGTCTCGTCTGCCAGTCCCGCAAACCGGAGACGAACTGCAACGTTTGGCGGAAACATGGAATACGATGCTCGCCCGTCTTGAAACTGCTATCAACAGAATTTCCCAGTTTGCCGCAGATGCGTCGCACGAGCTACGAACACCTCTCGCCGTCATTCATACGAGCTCAGAACTGGCTCTGCGCCGCACCCGCACACCGGAACAGTATCGCGAGTCTCTCGAAGAGATCGTCAGCGAAACAGAAAAAATGACCCGACTGGTCGATGATTTGCTTTTCCTTGCGAGAAGCGATGCCAGCTCCGCAGAAATGCCTGTCGAGCCACTGGACCTATCTGAGGTCGTGCAACATGTCTGTTCACAACTCGACGCGCTCGCAGAGATTTGGCGCGTCACTGTGCGCCGCTCACTCCCCGGGACCCGCATCATTGTTAAGGGCAATCGACCGGCCCTGCGGCGTCTCTTTTTGGTCTTACTGGATAACGCGATTAAGTACTCTGAGCCGGGTGGTGAAGTGACCGTCCGCATCACAGGCTGGCCCGAAGGTGGAGAAGTAGCGGTTAGCGACTCCGGCGTGGGCATCGGACCGCAAGATCTGCCGCATATCTTTGAGCGGTTCTATCGATCTGATAAGACTGGAACTCATCGTGAGCGTGGGTATGGCCTTGGTCTCGCTCTTGCTGAAAGCATCGCGCGGCGTCATCACGCGGAAATTACGGTGGAAAGTTCCTTGGGAAAAGGATCGGAATTCCGAGTGTCATTTACGGGAGAGCAACACGCCGTTGCACATTTGCAGCCGGAGTCACTCTCGACTTATTAACCGCCCGGATTTCTAGCTTCTGATAAGCTCTCTTTCGTGAAGGCTTACGTAAAATCACTTCGGCACCCGGCGGTGACCGCGGCAATCGTAATGTGCGCGGGAACAGTTTTTCACTTTGGTCACGGGAAGGCCCAGACGCCGCGCCCTACCGGGATGAAACACATCCTGGTAATCAGCGAGACAAAGGGATTCGAGCACGACTCCATCCCCGATGCTATGGCAAACATCTGGAAGATGGGACATGATACAAAGCTTTGGGAAACGACTCTCCGCACCGACACGGAGCTGATTACAAAAAAGGAAATCAAAGAGCGGAACGTCAAAAACTTAACTTATTTCGACGCGCTTGTGTTCGCGAGCACCACCGGAGAACTTGACATGGACGACAGCCAGAAGCAGGATATGATGTCGTTCATCAAGGACGACGGGAAGGGATTTGTCGGCATCCATGCCGCTCTAGATACGTATTACAAATGGCCCGAGTACGGTGAGATGATCGGTGGATGGTTTGACGAACATCCGTGGACGACTTTCAATGCTCCGATCATTGTCGAAGACCCGACGTTCCCTGCGGTACGCCATTTCCCAAGCGCATTTGTTAAACGGGACGAAATTTACCAAGCGAAGGCTTGGTCGCGCGACAAGGTGAACGTCCTGTTGAGTCTCGACTCCGCAAAGTTAGACTACAACAATCCCCGCGTCCACCGTCAGGATCACGACTTTGCTGTTGCCTGGTCAAAAATGTACGGCAAAGGCCGGGTGTTCTATTCAACACTTGGACACACCAAGGAGTCCTGGGACGATCCGGATATCCAGAAAATGTATTTCGAAGCGATCAAATGGAGTCTCGGAATGACCGAAGGCGGCACCGCTTCACATCCGCGGCCCAGATCCTAGCTGCCTTTCTACCAGTTAAAACGAGAGGGCAGCCCGCTCTAGGTGATTCCTACCAAATCGGACGGCACTCGCTTCAATTGCCCACACGCCGCAAAGATGTCACGCCCGCGCGGTTTCCTGATAAAACACGGTACTGCCTTTCGGACGATCGCTTGAAAACCCTCGACACGCTCCCGCTCGGGGGTCTCGAAAGGGATGCCGGGGCCCGGATTCAGCGCAATAAGGTTCACTTTAGCGTTCAAACGCGCGAGCAAGCGAACGACACGGCGCGCATCCTCGTCCGTATCGTTGACGTCCTTCAATAGCACGTATTCGAAAGTCAGCTTCTCCCAGGGACGCAGCGGATATGCCCGGCACGCATCCATCAACTCCGAAAGATGATATTTCCGGGTAATCGGCATAACTTCGCGCCGCTGTTCCTCAGTAGAGGCATTCAAAGAGATCGCCAGCTTGGGCCTTATCTCCGCCTCCGCAAGCTCCCGAATTTTGGGAATAATGCCCGAGGTCGATACCGTAATGCGCTTCACTGACATTCCGATTCCGTCCTTGTCAACCAACAAGCGGGTTGCCTTGAGCACGCTGTCCAGGT
This sequence comes from Bryobacteraceae bacterium, assembly GCA_045807905.1. Lineage (GTDB taxonomy): Bacteria > Acidobacteriota > Terriglobia > Bryobacterales > Bryobacteraceae > Bog-105. The sequence continues at coordinate 73,424 of JBJMGM010000058.1, forward strand.
TGAGCAAAGGCTCACCCATTCCCATTAGCACGACGTTCATCCGGTTCTCTGTGGGTCTGATCCCGTTTTCACGCGCGATATGAAGAACCTGGCCCACAATTTCGCCGGCTGTCAAATTGCGTTCCAAACCCATGAGGGCCGTCAGGCAGAACTTACAATCCACCGGGCACCCGACCTGACTGGAAATGCAGATCGTGTCTCGTCCCTCTTCTGGCATCAGAACGGCTTCTACCGTCCGGTTATCATCGAGCCGGAGCAGATAGCGCCGGGTCCCATCAGAGGAGTCGAACCGCCGTTCGCACGACGGTAAACCGACAGGGTTCTGCGCAAGTAACTGAAAACGCAAAGGTTGTGGCAGAGTTGATATTTCCGACAAATTCGCCACTTGTTTTCTATATAGCGCGTCATATATTTGTCGCGCCCGATAGGTGGGTTGCCCTGAGCCAAGTAACTTCTGTAGCTCATGCAGTTCCATTCCGAGGAGTGTTCGGCTCTCAACTCGTTGCAACATCTGGTTTTAGTGTAGCGCTACACTTGGAAAGGCAAAGCCATGGTTCTTGCATCCCCAACCGTCCGTGAAATTGAGCACGCCACGTTGCCGAACGGACTCCGGATAGTAACGGAAGCAATGCCGTACGTTCGGTCCGTCTCTTTGGGCGTTTGGGTTGGCAGCGGCTCACGGATAGAGCACGGCCCCGAAAACGGGATTTCGCATTTCATTGAGCACATGCTCTTCAAGGGAACGAAGCACCGAACCGCCGAAGACATTGCGCGGTCTGTCGACTCCGTGGGAGGCGGCCTGGATGCATTCACCAGCAAGGAGCTGGTCAGTTTCAATACCAAAGTATTGGATGAGCATCTTCCGGTCGCTTTGGATGTGCTCGCCGATCTCGTGCTAAATCCGCTTTTCCGTGACGAAGACATCGAGCGTGAGAAAGGTGTCATCCTCGAAGAAATCAAGATGGAGGCTGACCAGCCTGAATTCGTTTTGCATGAGACCTTTATCAGCAACTTCTGGAAAGGCCACGGTCTCGGCAATCCAATTCTAGGCACTAAGGAAACAGTTAAAAAGTTTCGACGCGGCATGCTGTTTGATTACTACAGCCGCGTCTACTCTTCTAAGAACATCTTGATTACTGCCGCTGGAAATCTCGACCACGACAGCATCATCGAACTGGTGCGCGAGAAATTTGCTGATCTGCACGAATGTGGCGCTCTGCCGATTGACTCTGCGCCCAAACATCACGCACCAATCGTATTGAGAAACAAAGAGGCTTTGGAACAGGTGCACCTCGCGCTTGGGGTACCCGCATACCCCCTCGCACATGAGCTGAGGTTCCCTCTGTACGTGTTGAATACCGTGCTCGGAGGCGGCATGAGCTCGCGGCTGTTCCAAAATATTCGGGAGAAGCAGGGACTCGCGTATTCTGTTTACTCGGATCTCAATCTTTTTAGCGACACCGGCTGCTTTACGATTTATGCGGGTACCGGTATCGAAACCGCAAAGCAAGTAGTCAGCTCGGTGGTTGACGAGATCCGGCAACTGAAGAACGAGTTGATCGCAGAAGAAGAATTGCGGCGGGCCAAAGACCATTTGAAAGGTTCATTGATGCTCAGCCTGGAGTCAACCTCGAGTCGCATGTCTAACCTCGCTAGGCAAGAACTCTATTTCAAGCGTTTCATGTCACTTGACGAAATGCTGGAAAGCATAGAGGCTGTGACACGCGACGAAGTCCAATTGATCGCGGAGGAATTTTTCCAAACCGAGAACATTGCCCTTGCCATGCTGGGCCGCCTCGGCGAAACTAAGGTCGTTCGCGACGATCTAGTCTGTTAAGGTTTATCGAGCGTTGCAATCTGGTCGTTCAGATATTGAAGCGATCTCTGAAGCAACTCACGGTACTTGGGATTGACCGCTGCGGTAAGATCCTGCAATACTCTCGTACGAGAAAGCTCAATACTCTCCCGTTCGCGTTGCTTCCTCAGTTGCTCTGCGCTGAGTTGAACTCTTCTCGACGCTAGGTGTTCCGCTTCAGCTGATTCAATCTGAGACTCGACAGCCTTACTTTCCCAGCCTCGTGCCATACCCTCCAGCTTGCCACAATCACTTCTGTTCCTCTAATCCGTATCGCGGCTAGGTCAGAGGCATTTAAAGCTTATGGCAGACTGACACGAGGACGAATGCGCGCGAACTCCTCCCAATCGTCACTCTCCCGCGCCGCCTTCCGATCTTCTAATTTCCGCCGCTACATGTTGGCTCGGTTTCTAACTACGACATCGTCGGAGATGCAGTCCGTTGCCGTGGCTTGGCAGATCTATAGCATCACGCATCGCCCGCTCGATTTGGGCTTAGTAGGTCTCGCACAGTTTCTACCCGGCATTCTTCTGTTCCTGATTGCAGGCCATACTGCCGACCGAATCGCCCGCCAGCGCATTTTGCAGATTTGCTACGCCGGATTTTCCGTTTGCTCGCTTTCGTTATTGGTATTGGCATTGCTTGGCACGGCGTCGGTGCATCCAATCTATGCTGCGCTGCTCCTGAATGGTGCAGTTCGCGCGTTTAGTGCACCGGCAGGTCAAGCATTTCTTCCGCGCCTGGTGCCACAAGAGCACTTCCCCAACGCAGTGGCCTGGAGCGCTTCAATCTTACAAACGGCCACAATTGTTGGCCCCGTAGTCGGCGGACTCATCTACGGTGCGGCGGGGAGTCCGGCACCGGTTTACGCTTCTGCCGTCATGGCCTATCTCGGGTCGCTCTTTTTCGTTTCGCGTATTCGCATTCAACCCACGGAGCATCGGCAAACAGCAGCTTCACCTGCGATAGTTCTGGAGGGACTGAAATACATTTGGCGCAACAAACTGATTTTTAGCGCCATTTCGCTCGACCTTTTTGCCGTTCTGCTAGGTGGGGCTGTTGCCTTGTTGCCCGTGTATGCACGCGAGATCCTTAATGTAGGCGCAACCGGACTTGGTATTTTGCGCAGCGCTCCCGGAGTGGGTGCGGTGATAATGGCCATCATCGTCGCCTACTGGCCGATACAACGCCGCGCTGGGACTACGATGCTTTTGTGCGTGTTCGCTTTCGGTCTTTTAACGATCGTGTTCGGACTTTCACGCAACCTGGCACTCTCACTCGCGATGTTAGTACTGATTGGCGCTTTCGATATGGTCAGCGTGATCATCCGTCACACGATGATTCAGCTCGGCACTCCGGATGAAATGCGCGGACGAGTCAGCGCGGTAAACACGGTATTCATTGGCGCTTCCAATGAAGTGGGCCAATTCGAATCGGGACTTACTGCACAATGGTTTGGCGCGGTCCCCGCGGTGGTGTTGGGAGGTTTAGGGTCCGTTGCGATCGTCACTGCTTGGGCTTGGCTATTCCCTGAGTTGCGCAGCGTGGACAAGCTCGTCCCCCCAGCTGGCGCTATGATCTCGAGCGATAACTCGGCGAGCGTTCCAGATCTGGCCAAGGAGTAAATGCAAACGTGTCTCTACACAAAACGCGCGCACACTGATTGGATTGTGGATGTCCAGTCGTTCTCGATCGGTTGCAGAGGGGACGGTAGATCTTGTAATCGCCGCACTACCTCTAAACGGGGTGAAAGTAGCAGGGCTTAAGCTGCTGAGTGAGCCGTTTTTTCTAGCTGTTCCGGTCTCGCATCAACCTTCGCGCAACTTGGCGGTGGCGATGCGCACTCGCCATTTTCGGACGGGGCGGAACGGGCGTTTCTGCAGCACCTTTTCCGGACGAGCTCGAGATTCAACAAGAATAGTGGACAGCTCCGCCGATCTCGAGACAGAAACACATCATCTTCAGCGCTGAAGCGCTGACCGGCCGCAGTTAACTCATCGCTTCGCTCCTGTCTCCGTCAGGGGATGATTCGTGAAGTTGTGGGGCTCTGTTTGCAGCAATCACCTTGAATTGAGTTTGTAGATCGTCATTTTGCGAAACGAACTGGCGGAGTCGGGGGTCGGGCTGTTGCGGGCGTGAGGGGCCCTGAGTGGTTGCCGCAACGGGAGTAAGGAAATGTTTGAGGGCGGTGACTGGGGAGCGTGGGCGGGGCGCGTGATGAGCGGTTCCATTTGCCGGAAAGGGATTGTGGGTCGGTTTACGGGAGGGGCGCTGGATGGACTGATGACATCGAGACGTGGCGGCTGAGTGAAGCGGAGTGCCGTTGCTGATCCGGCGAATGCCATAATTCACACGGACGTACCAAGTTTTGGGCTGCGGTATGGCGACGGCGCACGAAATTCATATCTGCTGATCGTTCGCCGCCGACCGCGATCGGTAGCTTTGCTAACATCCGCAAATGGCCGGTAAGAAAGCCGCAAAAACCGCCGCTAAGAAACGTGCTGGGGCCGAGAATCAGGACACGGGTACGCCGGTATTTCCGTACACCACCGAACCGCAAGCCTTGAGGCGGTTATTAGCTGAGATTCCGAAGCGTCCAAAGCCGCCCAAGATGACCCTCGAGACACTCAAGGGCTGGAATGTTTCGAGCAGTAATAACTCCAATACTGCAATTCGCGTGCTGAAGAACATCGGCCTATTGGATGGATCGAGTCAGCCCACCGACTATTACGCTGCATTTATGACGCCAGGAACTGGGTCAGCAGTCTTGGGTCAACTGCTGCAGGAAACGTATCGTGTTCTCTTTGAAAACTCACGATCCCCCCAAACGGCTCCAACGGAGGAGTTGAAGACCCTATTCAACATCCACTCTGGCGGCGGCGAGGACGCCATGCGTTTGCAGCTCCAAACGTTCAAGATACTCACGGAATTTGCCACGTTGACTGATGCACCCGCGTCGGGAACGCCATCAGATGTAGCGAACTCGGGTGGTGCAAATCCGAATAGTAAGCCAGGAACACCACGTACGCCGCCCGTACAGATTGATTTGCACCTCCACTTGCCAGAAAACAAATCGACGCGCGAATACGAAGCCATTATTCAGGACATCGCAAAGTACATCTATGGCCGAGAGATCGAGCAGACATAGTGCAACCGCGCATGCGCTAGGCGAACTCGCAGCACTTGGCAAAAACTTGCGGGCGGGGATTTCTGTGGCCACTCCCGGAGTCGCGCCAGTTCTGCTGGCCATGCGCGAATTTGATGCGTGTATCCGTTATCTCAACACACGCCGAAGCGCTGGGGCGATCATCAACATTGAATCCGAAGCTGATGTACAGGACGTACTTTATCTCTTGCTCAGGCCTTGGATAATCGACCTTAGCTACGAGTCGCCCGCCGATAAGACAGCAAATCGATTTGTCATCAAAGATTTCGCTTCTGCATCAGGCCGATTTGTAATTGATGCGAAGTACATCCGCGATAAAGATCATGGGAAGAACATCTCAAAGGAGCTTCACGACGATATCGAGATGTACCGCGCCCATCCACGTTGCGATGACCTGATCTTCTTCGTATATGACCCAAACCTTTTCATCCCGGACCAGCGAGCATTGCGAGAAGGAATCGAGGTGCAGCGGTTCTATGGTGTTGGCGGTGAGAAGCCATTGGATTGCCACCTAATCGTGAAATAGGCGCTACCCACATGTCTGTATGGAATGTCCAACCGCCCTTAATGCGATTCGCCCAATGCTGGGGCATGATTGCCTAGCGATAGGTCCATCAGTGGCGTAAAACACTGTTGCGTCCGCCAGTGCAGTTTTCCATGTAGTCACAGATTCGCACAAGGTCGCCAGAATTTAGTGCAGGAACTGCTCCCTTCGGTCGCGGCTCAGTTATTGTGCAGAACGACTCGGTCAGCGCGCGCGGTTCCGAATGCAGGGATGGGATCACCCTGCTCTTGGATCACATACCGAATCGCGGCAGATACGGCCTCGCGCTCGCATAGCCAGCGCGTGCTTCCATGCCGCGTCCCCCGCTTCCGAGCGCCTTCCTCCATTCCCAGCAGATTCAGCCTGACGGCTTGCGTAGGATGCGCTTGGATGCTGATTACCCGAACTCTCCACACCTGCTCCTCAACGTGTCACCCCACCCGCCGTTCCAAATCGCGATCCGTGCGCGAAGCGAGCTGTTCCAGCTCCGTAACAGTGGTTGAGTTCCTTGCGTCCGAACGAATCGTTGCTCCAAGTCGTTCCGCTCGCTTCCGAAAGGCTTCCTCAGACAGCGCTCGCTTCACTGCATCGGTAAGTTGGTTTACGGAAGCGGCTTGCGAAACGCGTAGGCCAGCTCCGTGATACACGACACGAGCGGCAATATCGTTTTGATCACGGCCCATAGGTACGCAGACCAGCGGAATGCCGTGCGACAGCGCTCGGACAACCGAGCCGTGTCCCGCGTGGGTGACCATCACTGCCGCGAAGGGCAGCAGTTGGCTGTGCGGAGCCGAGGGGCACACAATTACGTTGCGGGGCGCCGCAAAGGCTTTCGGATCCAGAGAGCGTCCGAGTGTAACCAAACCACGAACCGGTAGTCTGCTCAGGGCCTCAATGACCCGGGAGACAACCGCTTGCTGATTTTGGAATGTGGTACTGAAGCCAACTAGCACGAGAGGATCCCGATCCCCGGCCGGCCAGGGACCAGCCCACGGTTCAGCCCATGGAGGATCGACCAGAACCGGGCCTGTATAACGAACGTTTTCCGGAAGCGGTCCACCTGGAAGCTCGAGAGCTGGGCTGGTAAGAACAAGAATGCGATTCATGCGCTCAACCTGATCAAAAACGGCTCTCACGGAATCTAGACCGAGTTTTTGCCGGGCCACATTGAAAGGAGTAAGTCCTTTCCCCAATTCGCTGAGAGACAAACTGGAAATTATGGCGTCACGGAGGCGCTCGAACACATTGCGCGCGGGAAGGAGACCAGGTCCAAACGGCGGCCTCCCGCGAACGGGATAGGTCAGAATGTGCGGCGCCACGACAGCAGCAGGAATATTGGCCCGCTCGGCTGCCATCATGGCCCCGAACGTGAAGTCCATGATCGCGAGCGCATCGGGACGATACAGACGGATCTGTTCGAGCGTGTCCTCCGCGTAACCAAGAGCGGGCCCGAAAAGAAGCCGGTCCCGTATCATCGCGAGCGCTTGTTTAGGATTTTTCGCTTCCCAGTCACGTAGCGGATCGCCTTCTGGTTTTCGGTCCACCCGATGTGGAGCCCGTCGAAATGGCGCAAAGGACGCTCCGACCTCACAAAAGTCCCGCTCGCTGACCGGATCTCCAAGAACGTGGACGCCGTGCCCGCGAGCAACGAGTTGACGAGTAACGTGCAGTGCGGGCGGCATGTTCCCCCCGCCCTCCCACCAAACAAATAGAAATCGCTTTGAGTTGTTCATGCTACTTTGTGAAGCGACCCAGCAACCCTGGCGACGGACACAGCGCTTCTGTACACTACGCGAAAACCATGCCTCGAAATGGCTCATAACCCGCAACTTGGACTGAAGCTACATTGTTGTATTTTCAACGCCGTCGTATTAAACTACTGACGAACAGCCATTTACGGGGAGTTTCACGGCGACACCACGCCATCTCCGAGTGATTCTTGGAAACAAACGTGGCAGAGCGAGATGAGTTTCGCGGTGACGCAGGTTTGGCTCGTGCTTCCAGTCCCACGCCGGGGAGCCTCGACCTGAACCAAGCGCATGCCGATATCCCACCCGAGGCGAACGGCGACTTCAGCCACGATCGCTGGGCCTTGATCAAAGCACTGTTTGAAGCGGCGCTTTCACGCCCGGCATCAGAGCGAAACGCGTTTCTAGAGAGCCACTGCGCGGGTGACGGCGAACTTCGGCAGGAGGTGGAATCGTTACTGTCCGCGCACGAAGAAACCAGCGAGTTTCTCGAGCAACCGTTTGCCTCGATCAAGTCCTTTGTCGATAACGAGGCTTCCCTCGCTTCAGAAGAGGAGTTCGCGGCTGGCACGCGAATCGGAGCATACCGGTTGGAAAGAGAGATCGGGCAAGGTGGAATGGGGGCTGTCTACCTGGCCACTCGCGCGGATAGCGAATACTTTAAGAGCGTCGCTATAAAGCTTATTCCGCATGCAAAGGTCAGCGATACTGCTATCAGCCGGTTCCGGAAAGAGAGGCAGATCTTAGCGACGATCGAACATCCTTACGTCGCGAGATTACTTGACGGCGGCACCACGGGCGCCGGACTTCCGTACTTCGTAATGGAGTATGTTGAAGGCCAGCCCCTAAAGCAATATTGCGATTCTCGATCGCTAAATTTGCGGGAGAGGCTTGAGCTTTTTCTAAAGATATGCGCTGCCGTGCACTACGCGCATTGCCGGAATGTTATTCATCGTGATTTAAAGCCCAGTAACATTCTGGTCCAGCACGACGGGACTCCGAAATTACTCGACTTCGGAATCGCCAAACTCATCGACCCGGAAATTCCCGGCGCCAGCAACGAGACCACTCTGGTTGGCTTTCGCCTGCTTACTCCGGCTTACGCAAGCCCGGAGCAGATGCGCGGTGATCCGGCGACCATTCGCAGCGATATTTATTCACTGGGGGTCGTGCTCTATGAACTTCTTTGCGGCGAACGGCCGAGTCTAGGAGCTTTCCAACAAGATCTTTCGCAAGCCGAACGCAGCAACGATGCTCACCTGCCTCGGGATGTCCGAACGATCTTGTTAAAGGCCATTCAGTGGGATCCAGAAGAGCGGTATGCCTCAGCTGATGCGTTTGCGGCCGATATTCAACGTTATCTCGATGGGGCGTTGCCTCATGCGAGCTCCCGAGTCGCGCTAGAGGATGAAACTCTCGAACAAGTCTCTATAGCCATTCTCCCCCTTCGGGAACCCGAGACCGACACAAACACGAACGCCTTTCTTGCCTCAGGTATCACCGACGCGCTGATAACCAGGCTCAGTAGAGTAGAGCGCATTGCGGTGCGGCCGACCAGTGCTGTTCTGAAATACGCAGAAGCTCAGGACACGGCTCGCGCTGCCAAGGAACTGCGAGTCAAGTACATATTAGAAGGTTTTCTCTATATAACCGGGGAGCATGTACGGGTCTCTGTGCAACTGGTTTCTGTCGAGACAGGAACCGCTATTTGGGGCGGTCACTTCGACGAGAAAGCCAGTGACCTTCTGAAACTCGAGGAGTCCATATCGGAACAGGTTTCGCATGCTCTGATCCCGCAACTCAGCAGTGAAGAACGTGAATTGCTTAGCAAACGTGGAACCACCAATGCGCGAGCTCACGAACTTTACTTGCGGGGCCGTTGGCACTGGACTCGCGGCGCTGCCGATACAGAGGAGTTGGCGAAGGCACTGGTCTGCTTCATGCAAGCCATTGCGGAGGATCCCCAGCATGCGAGAGCACATGCCGGAGTGGCGGATTACTATCTGAGGTTAGGTTTGTTGGGCGGCCTGCCGCCTTCAGAGAGCTTCGCCGCGGCAATTCAGGCGGCTGAAACTGCACTCCAACTTGATCCGGCTCTCGCCGAGGCGCACGCATCTCTTGCGTTCGCGCTCTGGGCTTATCATCGCGATTACGCGGCGGCGGAACAGCACTTCCATCTGGCAATCACGCGTAACCCGGGTTACGCCAGCGCACACCATTGGTTCGGGCTGCTGAATTCAGCTCGAAACCGGCCCGAACTCGCCATCGCAAACCTCGAACGTGCGCGCAAGCTCGATCCCAATTCTGCGATGATCGCGGCGGCGCTCGGATTTGTCTACTACAACGCGCGCCAGTATGGACGAGCCGTCGAACTTCTATTGGCCGCGGCCCGGGACTCGAAGAATTCATCGGCACTGTACGAGATTCTCTCGTGGTGCTATCTGAAACTCGGCGATAATTCTAAGGCTCGCGAGGCAGCAGAGCGTTCCGTCGAGTTGAGCAGCCGCAGTCCCGCCTCACTGTGCGCTTTGGCGCACGTCGAAGCGGCAAATGGCCGTCGCGAAATTGCAGCCCGATTACGCGATGAGATCGAAACCGCCGCAGGACAACGCTACGTTTCAGGCTATGACCGCGCATCGGCCTTCCTCGCCGTGGGTGAAACTTCGAATGCACTCAGATGCCTCGAAGAGGCGTTCGACGACCGCGACTGGTGGGTCTGTTGGATTGCCGTAGATCCCCGCTGGGACTCGCTCCGGCACGAACCACAGTTCACAAAAGTCGTCCTCAATACTCAGCCCGCTAAAGCCATTGAGAGTCCAAGCACCAATGCCATCGCCCCAGTCAGACGCACGCCTTACGGAATCATCGGCGCGGTTGCCGCTACCGTCCTTACGCTAATCGCAATCGCGTACGCGTTAAATTGGTGGCATCCTGCCCATCAGCCCGTACCCTTCTCAAGCCTCAAATTTACAAAGCTAACGAGCAATGGAACAGCCAGTCTGGCCGCCATTTCTCCAAACGGAAAATACGTCGCTTACACGACAACTGAGGCGGGTGCAACTGAGTTCTGGCTCCGTCCACTGTCAAGCCCCGCGTCCGTAAGACTCACGGCACCGGTTGTAGGCGAGGTCACGGGGCTCGATTTTACGCGCACCGGCACCGAGGTGACGTTTGTTAACTATCCGAGTAAGCAGCCTTCCACTCGATATTTGTACACCGTTCCTATTTCGGGCGGCCCACCCAAGAGGCTTTTCGGAACCTTCGCCGGACCGGTCAGCCTCTCGTTAGACGGAACTCGCGAGGCGTTCATCAAAGCTAACCGCGCACTACAACAGGACGAACTGTGGGTTGCGAATGTAAATTCACGCGGCGAAAGAATCCTGGCCACCTATAAATATCCTGAACGTTTCTCGTGGGAATCACGCCCGGCTTGGTCGGCTGATGGGAAACTGCTCGCGTATGCGCTTGAGGAGAGCGATCGAAAGGGCTTCTTCATCCGCTTGGTTGTTTGCGATACCGAAACCGGTGAGAGACATGAAATCGCATCTCCGCGGTGGCAATGGGTCCAACATATCTCTTGGTCCGGTGGAACATCGGGCCTGCTCATTGTTGGCCAGGAGTACGAATCATCTTTCCAGCAGATCTGGTATTTGTCCTATCCGAAAGGTGAGGCGACGCGCATCGGCAACGATCTCGATGACTATTCGGGAGTTAGTGTCACCGCAATCCCTTCAAAGCTCGTATCCGTGCAGCTACAAAGGCTCTCGGACGTCTATATTCTGCGGCCGAATGATCCGGCGCGCTCGGTTCAGATCACTCCCGGGAGCGGCCGTTATTTCGACTTGGCCTGGACGCCGGATGGCCGGTTGCTCTATGCGTCGGATGCTACCGGTTCAGCGGATATCTGGATCATGAATGCCGACGGGCGGGGACAGCGACAACTAACGTTCGGCGCTGGGCGCAGTTACGCGCCGGTCGCATCTCCGGACGGAAAGATCATTGCTTTCCATTCAAACCGGAATGGCAATTGGAACATTTGGCGCGCTACGAGTGATGCTGGCGAGCCGAAACAGTTGACGACGGGAACGCGAGACAGTAATTGGCCCGAATTTACGCCGGACGGCAATTTCGTCGTCTATCACCATACGAATGTAAATGGCGGTTGGAACATTTGGAAGACTCCCCTCAGAGGTGGATCTCCTATACAACTCAGCAATGCCCTAACCACCCATCCCGCCGTATCGCCAAAGGACGGAAAAATCGCTTGCTGGTACAGCGAGGATCTGGACAATCCACGTTGGAAGTTGGCGGTCTTTTCACCCGAAGGCGGTGCGCCCTTACGGGTCTTCGATCCCGCTCCGGCCGTGAAACCGGACTCGATTCTTCGATGGACACCATCCGGTGATGCAATCACGTTCCTTGACGGCCGTGTTGGAAATTACAATATTTGGTTGCAGCCTATTGACGGCCGGCCGCCGCATCCGCTCACATCATTCACTTCAGGTGAGATCTTTTCATTCGCGTGGTCGAAAGACGGAAAGCTGGCATACTCTCGCGGAATGTCTACTTCTGACGTCGTTCTCATTCGAGATACAACAAACGACAAGTGAGCAACTCCCCGGAAGACGTAACCAAACTACTGGTTGATTGGAGTCACGGAGAAAAAGCCGCGCTCGACGCGTTGACGCCGCTCGTTTACACCGAACTCCGCAGACTGGCCAAAATTTATCTCCGGCGCGAACGCCCGGATCACACTCTAGAAGGCACAGCTCTGGTTCATGAAGCGTACCTCCGTCTAATCGGTCAGCGGCAAGTCGAATGGCGGAGTCGGAGCCATTTTTTTGCGTTAGCTGCAGAACTGATCCGCCGCATCCTCGTTGATCATGCACGCGCCAGGGTCGCCGCGAAACGCGGTGGACCCGGCTACAAGCTGTCGCTCGACGATGCCATGCGATCAGCCGAGGAAAAAGATCTGGATCTTGTTGCCTTGGATGACGCGCTGAAAGCATTGGGACAAGCCGATCCTCAACAAAGCCGCATCGTCGAACTCAGGTACTTTGGAGGATTGACCATAGAAGAAACCGCCGAGATGGTTGGCGTTTCACCAGCGACAGTGAAGCGAGACTGGGTCATGGCTAAAGCGTTTCTCAAAAGAGAAATGTTGCGAAAACCCGGAGCCTAAAGCAATAGTGGGAGCAGCTTCGGATTTTAGTCCCTCAGATAATCAGGCAGTCTGTGTTTTTTGTGCCGCAGCTCCTGGGTTCCAGTACTTCATCTCATCAGCGGAGGGCCCATACATGCCCGGAATCTCCACTTCGTTTAGCCGAAGATAGACTCCAAGCTGCGCGCGATGGTGGATCAGGTGATTCATCACGGTGCTGCGAAGTACCATGGATCGCGGCATCGAAAAAATCGTGTTCCCTCCGAACTTCAGGGTCCATGTTTTCGCAAGGTCTTCATCGGTCACGCGCACTAACAACTCGCGAGCTTCCGCGACGTTCTTATCAAACGTAGTGAGGACTTCTTCCCGCGACTTGGCTGAAGAGGGCTGGAATTCCGGCGGAATATCGAGAACTTCCACCTCGATCGCGTGCTTCGCCCAAGATGGCAACTCGGCGACGTGCGCGGCGAGTCGGCCAAGCGTCATCGACTTCTCATGCGGTTGGTAGCCGAGCTTATCATCCGGCACGCGTTCCAATATCTTCCGCGTGTTCTTCATTTCCTCATCGAATTCAGGTAACAACATTTCTCTGATCGCCATTGTGAGCCTCCGTCGCAGCAGTGCGGTACCACGGAGAATACCACGGGATCAACGAGCTTTCGTCTACCTCTGTTTGGTCTCGTGTGGGCCCCGCAATTCGAGAGACAATTTTTTCTCCGGCATGATCCCCATTCGCTTCTAAATGCGCGTACTGATCATGACGGCTTAGAGGCCGAACATTTACAAGGAGACAACGAATGAAAACACTTATGACTGTCCTCATGTCGGCCGTTGTCGCGGCCGCTCAGGTCAATATTCCCGATGGAACCAAGCTGCGCGTGCGTCTCGATCAGACCATCTCGTCGAGCACCGCCGAGCAAGGCCAAACTGTCGAACTTTCGGTTACTGAACCCGTCAAAGTCGGCGATGAGATCGTGATACCGGAGGGTTCCCGGGTGACAGGGACGGTTACCCAGGCACAAGAAAAGCGTCATATGGGACGGGCTGGTAAGCTCGACTTCTCCATTGACAGAGTCCGTGCAGCGGACGGTGAGTGGATTCCGCTGCGTTACACAGTTAACAAACAGAACGGTGGCAGCCATGCCGTCAGCACGGGCGTTCTAACGGCGGGCGCCGCAGTTCTCTTCTGGCCTGCTGCGCCAGCATTCCTGCTTATCAAAGGTAAGGACGTCAACATCAACAAAGGCGTCGTGTTTGATGCCTTTACGGACCGGGATCACGTGCTTACAAACGCGACTAGCGCTGCATCTCCTGCCGGACAAAAGGGAGCTGCCGGAACGGCGAACGTGACCATTACCTCCAATCCGGCGGGAGCTGATATAGAGGTGGACGGAGCCTATGTAGGCAGTACTCCGTCTACGTTGCCCCTGAGTTCAGGCGCGCATCAGATTTCCGTCCGCAATGGAAACGCAACCTGGCAGAGAAATCTGCAAATCAACACCGGTAGCTCGATCACTGTAAACGCGACGCTCGAACACGTCCAATTTGCAGCGCGCACAGCACGATGAGGCTCTGACTGTATCGCTGTCGCGCATCTCGCTCCCTTTTCCGCAGAATGAACGTTCTCGCAGAAAAGGGAGCGCGTTGTTGCTAAGCTCATCTTGCATGCAAGGGCGATTTCGAATAGCTCTTCTCCGGCTTTGCATCGCTGTCGCGCTGGTGAGTTTTGTGGCACCGGCCGCATTTTGCGCTGTCGATATCAGCTCGCTGCCAAAGCCGACCGGTTACGTCAGTGATCTTGCACGCGTTGTGAGCCCTGGCGAAAAGGAGGAACTGGAAGCATTCTGCGGCAAAGTAGAGCAGCAGCTTGGCGTTCAATTCGCGCTCGTCACTATCGACACGTTAGGTGATCAACCAATCGAGGACTTTGCGATTCAGTTGGCCCGAAAATGGGGAGTTGGCGACCGGAAAAGCAACCAGGGAGTGCTCCTGCTTCTTGCTGTCAAAGACCACAAGGACGACATTGAAACGGGCCGCGGCATTGAGCCATACCTGACGGACGGCTTCTCCGGAAGCATCCTGCGCTCGATCCGCCCTCAACTCCGCAATAGTGATTATGGTGGGGCGCTGCTCACGGCAGCGCGGGCGATGGCTCAACAGATCGCGCAGGGGAAAGGGATCACATTTTCAGACGACCTCCCTCAGTCTCAACAGGAACCGCAAAGCATCCCTGTCCGACACCGCGGCGGCATTCCCGGTCCCCTGCTGATATTCGGTATTTTTTTATTATTCTGGCTACTGAGCCGAGCCGGCCGTGGTGGTCGAGGTGGAGGTGGCGGCTTCCTGACGGGGCTCCTGCTCGGAAACCTTCTTGGCGGGGGCCGCAGGTCAGGAGGTGGCTGGGGTAGCGGAGGGGGGTTCGGCGGTAATTCCGGAGGCGGCGGTGGTTTCGGCGGCTTCGGCGGAGGCGATTTTGGCGGCGGCGGGGCCAACAGCAACTGGTGAGTTGAAATAGCGAGGAGCACATTGGAGCAGAAGCTGTCAGAACTGGTCAGTCGGCTCAAATCGGCATTCGGCGACCGCCTTATCTCGGCCGTCTTATATGGCTCAGCCGCGATGGACGACTGGCACGAGCAGAGCTCCGATCTCAACGTGCTCTGTGTGCTGGACCGGCTTTCGCGCCCTGAACTCGCCCAATCCGAAGCTGTGTTCCGGTGGTGGCGCCAGCAAGGCAATCCACCGCCGCTACTGATGAGTGAGGAAGAACTCCGCGCTTCTACGGACTGTTTCCCGATGGAGTTCCAGGATATACAGGAACATCGGCGTGTGCTCTACGGCGCGGACGTAATCCAAGATCTCCGTATTGATAGGTCGTTCTATCGTGCTCAAGTCGAACACGAACTCCGCGCTAAACAGATTCGATTACGTCAAAAAGCTGCCGAAGTACTTTCACGTCCGGAGCAGTTGTTAAAGCTTCTTACCGACTCCGTGTCGACGTTCTGTGTTCTAGGCAGGCACGCTCTTATTCTCAGTGGTCGCGAGGCACGCTGGAAGAAAAAGGAAATCGTCGCTGCGCTCGAGCAAGCAACGAAGGTGCCGTTTGAAGGCGCTAATGCGATACTAGCGGTTCGTGCGGGTAAACGGCGGTCGGAAGTAGACGCGATATCAGTATTCGACAAATATCTGGCGGAGATGGATTGCTTGGTCCGTTTTGTCGATGGATTGGACCGGTGAAGAGATCGGCCGGGATTGAAGGGGTGCATACGAATCTAAAAACCGGGAGCGAGAAACGATGAAAGCCGTGCTAGTTGTCTTGGGTGTTTTGGTGTTGGGCGGCCTGATTTTCGGCAGCCAATTGATGGGCCAGCGCAACCGGCTAGTTACCGAAAAGAACGAGATTGATGCGAAATGGGCGCAAGTCGATAACGACATGAAGCGCCGTGCCGATCTGATTCCTAATCTTGTCGAGACTGTCAAAGGTTACGCGAAGCAAGAGCAAGCCGTAATCGGGGAAGTGGCGAACGCCCGCGCCGCACTGCTCGGCGCTCGCAGCAAGCAAGACGAGATCACGGCTAATAATCAACTGAGCGGGGCCATCGGCAGGCTTCTCGTCCTACAGGAAAATTATCCGCAGCTGAAATCGAATGAAAACTTCCTTCGCTTGCAGGACGAGCTATCACGGACAGAAAACCGCATCGCCGTATCGCGCCGCGATTACAATGAAGCGATAAAAAGGTACAACACCGACGTTCAACTGTTTCCCAACAACATTGCGGCCTCGATTTTCGGCTACCAACGCGATGACGCCTATTTCAAAACCACCGAGGCGGAAAAGAAAGTGCCTCAAGTGAAGTTCTAGAAGCAGAACCGTTCGCACTCATCCATCGTCCTCAAGTCCAGTCCACTGTTCAACTTGTTGCGCATAGCGCTTCAATATGGAAAGCGAGTTGCCGCTGCTGAAGCCCGCCACTCGAAGCCGCCGATATACGCTCGCCACATTCTTCTCTTCTTTTAGGAACTCTTCAAGTTTCTTGCCCCGGTACTTACGTTCGAGAAAACGCTGGATGAGTTCGGTCTCATCCGTGCCAGCAAAAGTCTTCTCTACTGCCGCTTCGGCGACATTTCCCGAGACCCGCTTCGAACGCAAGTCACGCAATACGCGGAAACGACCGAAACCGCGGTTTTGCAGCCTTGAAGACGCGAAAGCCTCGGAAAACTTCGTATCATCGGCAAGACCGTAATCGCGCAGCTTGCCCATAACGGCCGCCACCTCAGCGGCGGATTCTGATCGCTTTGAGAGCTTTTGCTTCAGTTCATTGGCCGAATGCGCCCGCTGCCCCAGTACCCGTAGCGCATAGTCCCAGAGTCCCCCGCTATCAAGGATTTTTGGTTTGCCGCGCGCCGCCATCTTACTGAAACGTTTGCTACTGTAGCATGCTCTACAGAGTGTAACTGGGACATTATCCAAAGGAGACACAAATGGAGGAAAGAAGCGGTTTCGGCTACTTTTTACTGGGACTTGGGTTGGGTGTGGCGGCCGGCGTACTTTGGGCTCCCCGACGAGGCGAAGAGACGCGGCAACTGCTCGCCGATAAAGCGGGTGAAAGTGCCGATTACCTGAAATCTCGAACAACGGAAGGGAAAGAATACATTCGTCAACGGGCTGATGACCTGAAGGACTCGGCATCCGACATATACGAAAAGGGACGATCCACCGTTACCCGTCACAAAGAAAATCTGAATGCGGCTGTTGAAGCAGGCAAACAGGCCTACCGCGACGCGCTGAGCGACGTAAAAACAGGGACCAGCACCGGCGCGGGCAACACGGGAGGAAATGTCTAGAAATTAGCTTAGGCGGAATTCGGCGCCGAAATGGACCAGCAAACCCTTCTCACACTTCTTACGATCTTTGTCATAGTCGCTGCGATTGCCTTAATAATTCAGGCCGGAATGCTGATCGGCCTTTTTATTGTGGCCCGCAGTCTCCAAACAAAGATTACGGCGATTCTACCCGACGTCCAAAATGTCATTGGCATCAGCAAGCGCACATTAGAAGGTGTTGAGAAGCACGTCAACAAAATCGGCGCCACAAGCGGTGCCATTCTGGACGTTACGAAGCAGCAACTCGCGAAGGTTGACGAGTTGCTGACCGACGCAACGACGCGGGCGAAAGTCCAGATGGAACGGGCCGAGATGGTGCTGGATGACGCCATGACCCGTACTCAGCAAACCGTTTCACTCGTGCAGCGTGGCGTGGTCCGCCCTGTTCGCGAGGTTTACGGAGTATTCGCGGGCATTCGTACCACGCTTGCCCACATCGGACGTGGTGGCAGACCCACCGTCGATCACGCTACTTCCGACGAGGAGATGTTTATATAGTCTGCGAGTGGTATCTGGGTTCTCAGGCGTAGGTGTTCTAGCTCGGGAATCAAGCGGAACCGCGTCTGGGCTACGCCAATAGGCTCTCCAATTTGCTGAATCGTGTCCGAATTCCATTCAGATCGGTGTGCGACCAGTTTAAGATAGCCGATTTTTCGAGGATCGATTTCCATAATGCGGCAACAAGTCGCATCTACGCTCGGCGGATGGGCTCCAGCGGCGATTATCCCGACGGCCTTGCTGGTTCCCAAAATCGGACCATTGCCTTCCATTGCTTCAATCCCATCTACAAGACAGAATTGTCGTGGAAACACATAGTGGAGATCGGCCACGCATTCGTCAATGCCAGCCCAGTGCAGAGGGTTCTTAGGCCAACCGTATACGCTTCCGGGTACGACTCCGAACAGATTTTTCATCGACAGCGTAGCACCCGTCCAGTGATGGGTCTTCATCTTTGCCAGGGAGACCACTAGATCGCAACCGAGCACCGTTTGTGGAAGATAAATCTTTGAAAGTGTCGAGAATGGTCGGTCTAAACGGACTTCGCTCACCTCATCGAGATTGAGATCTGTAAAGATGCTCTCGAATTTCGGGATACTGGTGAAATATCCGGCAGCTTCGGCCATATCTAGAGTCATGCGCCGATGACCAGGCCCTTCTGCGATGCGGACCTCGCGCGCGCCTAAAGCATGAAAAGCTTCCTGCGCGGCAGCAACAAAAGTGGGATGAGTGTTGACCGGAGCGTGTGAGCTAAATTCGACTAGGTTCGGCTTAAGAAGGACTGTTTTTCCGGCTACGTTAATGTGGTGCTCAATCAAAATTCTCCGAACTACGCTTGCCAGATCTATGGAATAGGACGCAGCGCGAACTATTGATACGTAGTGTTTAGAGAATTGAGCTACTCGCGAGCAAGATAAGGCGGCCGCGAAAGATCCTAAAAAGAAATAACGCCGATTTATTCCGGGCACGGTTCAGCGGCTTTGAAGAAAAAGTTTGTTATTGCTCGAGTGAGCAGCCAGAGCTAACAGGCGCAGGCATGTATCGCGTGTAGTCCGACAAACTAGATCTGTCCTGATATCCAGATGGTCTCGCCCCTGCATCATGAGCCCCATTTGGAGCCAAGAAAGACCTTCGATCGAGCCCGGACATGAGAGTAAGTACTCGGCCCGCTCAATAGAGGCGCTTAGGTCGGAAGCTGGCATACCTTGGAGAGCCAGTAACGCCATCCCCGTCATCTCGGGATACGATTCCGCATTTTGGCTTCTGAAACTGGTTCCACCATGGTTCCAGCCACCATCCTGGCAACGTCGGGAAACGATATATTGTTTGGCACGGTTAATGTAGGTCCTAAGCCCCTCATCACGCTTTCTGCGCTCAGCCTCGGAAAGGGCGATGACAGACATTACGGTCGGGCCAATCCAGGCCGCAGTAGCCGGGAACCACGGTGATCCCCCGCTAATCTCTTCGATATGCGGCAACCCTCGCACGCGCAAGATTAAGCGTTCGAGCGCAGTCGGCTCTGGCCTGATCTGCTGTATAGTCCAGTTCACTGCACCCTGGTACTTGCCCGCAAGGAAATCCATTTCGGGGAGTGCGAGTAGAACCAGAGTCGTCACCCACGTGCTGGTATCTACCGAGGGGTTCGGAGCCCAGCCACCATCTAGACGCTGTTTCGTACGGAGCCAGGCACATGCGCGGTCGTACGCGCTGCCTTTACACTGGTGAGCCTCCAAAGCAAGCAGTGCGAGGGCGGTGGGCTCGGTCCATGAGCTTCCTTTTTGATATCCCCAACCGCCATCTGCATTCTGCGCTTCTAGAAGCTTCAGCTGAAGTTCTCCGGCTTCAGCCATTACAGCCCTTTGCTTAAGGTAACGTCTTGCGCTTACGACGCCGCTTAAGATACATGACCAGCATGCAGCCAGCCCCTATCCACATTGCAGCCATTCCTACTTCACCCATCGTTTTCTCCTTTTTATCGCGACCTCTTCGAAGAGATCTCCGCCCTCTTTGAGAAAGTGTTCTCAAACCGAAGTTCGTCGCAAGCCTCAACACAAATCAGATCGGCAAGATAAGAGATTTCTTTAACGTCATTGGGCTTAATGCAGCCTGTTCATCATCGGGAAGAGATTTTGGAACAGTTGCAGCATGCCAGGTCCGGCAGTGACAACCAAGAGTGAAGGAAGGCAGAAAAAGAAAATTGGGAACACCAGCTTCACGCCCACTTTCCCCGCCCGTTCTTCGGCTTCTTGCCTCCGCCGGATACGGAGGAAATCGGACTGAGTGCGTAGCGCTTCAGAAACGCTCGTACCGAACCTATCCGTCTGGATCAAAATGGCCGTGAGCTTTTTCACTTCATCTTCGCCCGTACGTCGGCCGAAATTGCGCAATGCATCAGCGCGGCCCTTGCCAGCCATGATCTCCATATTTACGAATGAGAGCTCCTCGGCAACTGCCGGATGAACCACTTTGAGCTCCCGGCACACGTTCACCATGGATTGGTCCAGTCCGCATCCCGCCTCGCTGCATACCACCAACAGATCCAAAACATCTGGAAGAGCAAAGCGTATTTGCTCCCGGCGCCGCTTCGCTAAACGACCGAGTATCAAACTTGGAAGGAAGTAGCCCGCGCCGCCCATCGCGACAGGCAGGACGACCGAGAGTATTCGATTGCTTACATGACCGCGAAGCGTGAGAGCCAGGATCACCATTCCAACTGCAAACACGATTTTTGATCCGTAATAGACAGGAACAGCCGATCGCGAACGAAAGCCAGCTTCTATCAATTCATGCTTCGTCGCCAGAGCATCTTGGGACGAGATTGGAAGCAGGTTGCCTATGGGCTCGAGTATTTGCGCAAGCGAGAAGGAAGTTTTGCTCTTTCGTTCAACCAGTGAGGAAGGTATCGCGTCGGAGGTCGTCGTGGCCAACTGATCTAGAAGTCGGGTCGGCTTGACGTAGTGAACGTACCCAAAATACGAGACGAGCCCCACCAACATGAGAAACAGCAAACCAGCGATGAGGATGGCCATGTTCTAAACCTTGATATTGACGATTTTCCTGATAACGAAGTATCCGATGATCTGTCCGAACACAGCGCCATAGACCAACATTCGGCCAATCTTGTCGGTTATGAGACCGGTGAGATATGACGGGGTTGTCAGCATGATGAAACCAGTGACGGCAACCGGCATCAAGACGAGGACAAGCCCGGTAATGCGGCCGTGAGCACTTGCCGCCTTCACCTGACCTTTCAGCCGAAACCTCTCTCGTATGACATACGAAAGCTTGGTCAAAATCTCACCTAGATTCCCCCCCGTTTCCTGCTGCAGCAGCACGGACGAAACAAAGAACCGCACGTCGATCAGCGGGACAAGAATGACGAGCTTGCCCAGAGCGACTTCGAGAGGAGAGCCTAGTTGCAAATCGTTAGAGACCTTCCGAAAAGCGGAACCCAGAGGATCTGGTGAATCCACACCAAGCATCTCCAAGCCGATCGTGAAACCGTGCCCCACGCGCATAGATCGCGACAAAAAGTCGAGCGCTTCCGGAAACTGTTCCTCAAATGCACCAATCAGCTTTTTTCGTTTCCGCAGCACTAGAAGTAAAGGGCAAAGCGCGCCTAAGACGCCAAAAGCCGCGGCAGTAACCTCTGGGTTGTAAAGCAAACGCACTTTCAATCCGAGCAGTAATCCGATAGCGCACGTTACACATGAGGCCACAATCAGTTTCGTGGCAGTCCAGTTCATGCCGGATTGCTCTAGAATTAAATGCAGCCGCTCCATAAACTGGAAACGCCTCAGCAATTTGCTTACGAAATCTTCCACATGAGCAGGGCGCATCAGTTCTGAGCTGCGCTGCTCTGCGGGAGTAGCTTCGGCCTTCTGCAGCATGGAACGGATCTGCTGCTTTTGTCTGGATTTGAAATATGCGGTGGATAGGCCCACACAACCCAGCACAACGAGAAATGTGAGGCCGAAAATAGATAGCAGAATTATCATGCGGATAGTTAGCGCACTTCGACGGCGCTTTGAAAAAGTTGGCTCGAAAACTCTATCCCTGCAGCCTTTAAGCGCTCACTAAACTTCGGCCGTACACCCGTGGGGCGGAAGCGTCCTGTGACACGCCCGTCGCTTGTGACACCGATTCGCTCAAAGACAAAGATGTCCTGAGTGGTCACCAGATCGCCTTCCATTCCCACGCACTCGGTGATATAGGTCACTTTTCGAGTTCCGTCAGATAATCGCGAAATCTGGACGAACAGATCGATGGCTGAGGCCACCTGCTGGCGAATGGAGCGGACGTTGAGGTTCGAACTAGCCATACCTATCATGACCTCGAGGCGCGCAATGGCGTCACGCGGAGTGTTCGCGTGAATGGTGGTTAGGGAACCATCATGGCCGGTATTCATCGCCTGCAGCATATCGAGTGCTTCCTCACCTCGAACTTCACCGACGATAATGCGATCCGGCCGCATTCGGAGTGCATTAATCAACAGGTGTCGCTGGACGACCGCTCCCTTTCCCTCAACGTTCGGTGGCCGGGTCTCAAGGCGAGCAACGTGCGTCTGTCGAAGCTGCAGTTCGGCCGCATCTTCAATGGTCACAATGCGCTCGTTTGATGGGATGAACCCTGAGAGCATGTTCAAGAAGGTTGTTTTCCCGGCGCCTGTTCCCCCTGAAATGATGATGTTCAGTCGGGCCTTCACGCACCCCTTCACTAACTCCAGCATTCCTTCGGTGAGGGAAAGATTACGCAGCAGATCTGCCGGCTGCAGCGGATCACCGCCGAAGCGCCGAATCGAAAGGAGAGGTCCGTCGACGGCGAGCGGCGGGATGATCGCATTCACTCGTGAGCCGTCCGGGAGCCGCGCGTCCACCATAGGAGAGGATTCGTCAATCCGCCGCCCGACACGGGACACGACTCTTTCGATGATGCGCATCAAATGCGCATCATCCTTGAATTGTATTGGCGTTCGCTCGAGCTTGCCGGCTCGCTCGATATAGATCAGGCGAGGCGTGGTGACGAGGATGTCCGAGATCGTTTTATCACGAAGCAGCGGCTCGAGAGGCCCCAGGCCGAAGACCTCGTCGAGTACTTCTTCGATCAGGGCGTCCTTTTCGACAAGGCTGAGCGGAGTCTTCTCCTCATTTACCAACTTGGCGATAGAAGGCCGGATTTCCTGCCGGACGCGATCTCCCGGCATCGCGTACACCGCTTCGAGGTTGATTCTGTCAAGAAGCTTTCTGTGAATAGAAAATTTCAGCTCTTGATATTGCGGCGAGGAGGTGTCTCGAGTCTTTGCAGCGGGGCGGGCGCCCTCCCCAGTTGGTAAGTCATTTCGAATTGCATCGGTAGCGATCATAAGATTCTTAACCAAACAGCGCGAATTTCTTCTTGGACTTAGAAGGCGAAACACCAGCTATTTTGGCGGCGAGTAAAGCGAAGTGCTGTGCCAGCCGATTGTTCGAATCGAGGAGATTGCCGCTTGAGTACGACTGATAAAGTCCCATGTAGTCGTTCGGGAGCGCAGCGTAAATCGAACGGCCCAGAATATTTTCCAACTCCTGGGTGCTGATGTCCATCATCTTCGGAGTGCGATTCAGCACCAATTGCAACTTCTCGCCCTGTTCGAAAAGCCCATGAACAATCGCCTTAAGGCCGTGCAACGCGACTACTTCGAGCGTAGATATGAGAAACAGTTGATCAATCTCATCCAGGATTGCAGTCGCGATGGAATTTAGGCTACGCCCCAGGTCGAGCACGATCCAGTCGTGTTGTGTTCGCATGAACTGTAAAACTTGCCGCAACTGCTCTTCCTCCGGGTGATCCCAGCGCGAATATGAGGCAGGCGACGGTAGTACAGATAGGTTTTGCTTGTGCTCGATAATAAGTGCCCGCCACAGACTTTCGTCCAATCGCGTCAGATTTTTGATCGCATCCAGCACCGAGTAGGAGCTGGGAGTCTTCATAAGAAATCCCACTAGCCCAGAGGTCAAATCCAGATCAGCGAGAAGAACGTTCTTTCGCGTAACCCTTTGAAGCTCTGTCGCTACGTGGCACGCCAGAGTCGTAGCGCCGCAGCCGCCCTTTGCCGATAGGAATCCAATCACTTTCCCGCGGTGTACGGCGACCAAATCCGGATCTGCCGAATTCAGAATCTGCTCAAGCGCTGGCTGCAGAGTCTCGGCTAACGGCGGATGCAGGAACTCGTTCGCTCCGGCTCGCATCGCAGAAAGTATTGTTTTTGGATCTGCGCTCGAATTAAGCGCAACAACTTTGATTCGTGGAACATGATACCTGATCTGCCGGATTCCGGTACTCAGCTCTACTGGCACGGCGGAGAGGTCGAGGAGAAGAACCTCCGGTCTTGTCTTCGCGATCCGTTCGAGAAGACCCGCCCAATCGGAATCGTGTTGATCAAAGGGTACCGGCGTATCGGAGAGTCGGAGGGCCTCAAGCGCCTCCCGCCGCAAACTTTCATCAACTATGTAGAGCAACACATTCGCGGAACTCATATCTGCCTCCTTCAACGGCTGGAGCCTGTCAACTTGGGCTGTGGACCAGTTGCAGCCGGATTTTGCATGGGTTGCACTGGAAGGATCGGCGGTATTCCAGGATTGAACACCGGATTACTCGGACCGTTGTTGGGTTCACTTGGCTGCGTCAATCTTTTGATCTCTTCTACAGGCATTGAGTCACGCTTTGGCAGGGCCGGCAGCGGCCCCGTCACTTGCGGACCGGGATTCTGCGGCGGTGTAACTGCTGTGCCCTTCAAAAACGGCATGTCCATCTTGAGTTCCGCGGCCTTGGCGTTCGCGGGTATAGGACCGACCAGCTCGGGTGTAACCATGACGAGCAATTCGCTGTTGCTCTTTGCGAGAGAGCGGGATTGGAAAAGCTTGCCTAGCAGGGGTATATTCGCTAGCCCGGGGATCTTGTTGAGCGTCTCGCTCACTTGGTTGTCGAGTAACCCGGCTATAACAAAGCTCTGCCCATTCTGCAGTTCGACCTCGGTCTGCACTCGCCGGGTATCGAGACCGGGGATGGTAAATCCGCTCACCGTGAGGCCCTTGGCATAATCGAGTGAACTCACCTCGGGCGTGACGACCAGATTTATTGTGCCGCGAGCCGTCACGGTGGGCAGAAAGTTAAGCCGAATTCCAAATTCTTTGAACTGAATCGTAATCTGGCCCACGCCGGCGCCGCCCCCCTGCAGAGTAGGGAACGGAAATTCGCCTCCTGCCAGGAAGCTTGCTGGCCGGCCACTAATAGTAAGAAGATTCGGCTCTGCCAGAACCTGGAGTAGCGATTTAGCCTCGAGGGCCTGAATCATCGCTCCAAAATTGAGGTCCGGACGATAAAAAAAAATATTCAGCAGATTCGAAATAGTTGCCTGGACGGGCTGTTTAGTCAGGTCGAAGGTTGGCGGCTGCCCAAACTGGCCGGTTGTTATATTTCCAATTGTTTGAAGCGCTCCGGTGCTAAAAAGATTGAGTCCCAGCTGATTGGTTGCTGCGCGGTCTATGTTCGCAAAGCGAACTTTGAGGAGGATCTGTGGCTCGCTTAGGGGAACCAGAACACGCAGAAGATTGACTACCTTGCCGAGCGTCGATGCGATAGCCACAGCACGGTCAGCGCCATCGACATCGTTTACCGTCCCACGCAGAAACACACTGCCGTCTTGAAGAGTCAACGAAACATTTTGGCCCGCCAGTTCCTCCGCGAGTTCATGGCGGACAGCCTCGACTTTGGTGTCACTAGCCACGACGTGAATGTCAAATCTTTTGCGATACCCCTTTGAATCCCAAACGATGAGGTTAGTTTCGCCAGGCGCTTTTCCGTTGATCAGAACTTCATTTGAGCTGACCGCCACGGCTTCCGCTATTGCGGCGTTAGCCACCGAGACGCGGCGAATCGAGATTGTATGCTGTACGACCGCGGATTTGTCGACCATTATCTTGAGGTCTGAGGAACTGTCTGGTACATCCGTTGCCTCGGCGGGGAGTTTGCTGGTGACTTTTCCAGGTGATGTCGGACTCGCTACATCCCCCCGCCCACCCCCGGGAGGGCCCGACCTGGCGGGGAGCAAGGCTGTGAACACGAGCGTAGCGATCGCAATTTTCACTTACTTGGTCTCCTGTGAAGGTTCAAATTTCTGCTCCGTCTTCTTCGTCCCGTTGAAGACTTCAACTGTATTGATATCCAGATCCCGGCTTATCGGCGCAGAAGCAACAGTCCTTCTCAAAACGGGCTTCAAAAGAGCTGGCCGTTCTAGAGCCTCTGCTCCGAACAGCTTCGCAATGGAGGCTCCTCGCGTGACTTCCTCCTGAGTATCAAGTGGATTTCGCAATACTAGCTGAACTTTTGTTTCGATGCTGGCCAGATTGAGAACCTCAGCTTCGTCGGGACTCACTAGCAGGTTCACCACCTGCACGGTTTCCGGTTTACCGTCTGCAGTCTTTTCAAGTTTTTGTCCGGCCGAAAGCACCTCGATGTTTTGAAGCACCGTACGCGACAGGGTTCCGAGGTGATTTGGATCGCCTCCGGGAGGGTTTCCGGCAACCAGAACGTCTACACGCATGCCCGGTAAAACGAATCCCGCCAATCCAACCACTTCATCCACCCGCAGAGCAACGGCACGCTTGCCCATGGGAATCGTAGCCGCGAGACCCGCACCGGCGCCTTTAGCTGCGAGACGTGTGTTGAGAATCGGCTCATTCTCATAGATAGTGGCGATCACGCCGCGCCCGATAACATCCTGAGATTTAGGGATTACTTGCGCGGGAAGTGAGCCGCCCCATGAGACCTGCCTTACGTCGGAATCGTGGATTAGTGCACCTACCTGAAGATCATGCGCGGCCACAACCAACAGATTTCTGGCAACCGCCTCACGTACCGGAGTCTGTACATGCGAGATGATCACCCTGTAAATCAAGAAGCTAGCCGCACTAGCGACCAGGAGGGCAAACCCAAAAACAGCAACTAAACGTCGATTCATGAGAGTTCAATAAGGATGTTGAAAAACACTGCTGGTGTTCTCATCCACAGGCCTGCGGATTCAACGCCGCAGCGCCGGTTGTGGTGTGTACATTAGGTAAGACCAGCCTCGAGCGAAGGCTTAACCGTAGAACGAGAAAAGAAGAGAGCCGCACTGCAATGCAGTAAAACAGCGGCTCTCAAATTGTTCAGGTGGTCGCTGTCTATGAAGCCGCGGCACTCGTCAACTGACTATTGATACCTGTCCAGATGGTCTTAACGCTTGAGCCAGCACTGCTCAATAGAGCAACGGCAGCCAATGCAATGAAGGCGAGCAGCAAAGAATACTCGACTAGATCTTGTCCGCCCTCTTCCTGACAGAACGCTTTTAGATTTAAATTGATCATAAGCTCCTCCTTTCGTGAGTTGTAGATTGTAGGTCCCTGCTATCAACTTGCAAGCCAAAGGAGGCTCCAAGTCTCTTCCGCCCGTTACGGAAAACGGGTGAAACTTTTACCTGGTC
Organism: Bryobacteraceae bacterium; assembly: GCA_045807905.1. GTDB lineage: Bacteria > Acidobacteriota > Terriglobia > Bryobacterales > Bryobacteraceae > Bog-105. The sequence continues at coordinate 100,776 of JBJMGM010000058.1, forward strand.
CTGGGGAGGGGCAACGATCGCGTGCTCCATCTTAGACCCAGATCGAAACATGATGAGAGATCGATCATCAATAACCAGATTCCAATTCCGTGATCTTTTTAGAACTTCCGCAAGCGGTGCGTCCGCTCGCAGCAGCACTGTATCAACGCCGAAGTGCTTAAGCTCCGTTTCCCAGTTATAAGTGCTATTAAGGAGGTGCTGACAGCGAAAAAGAAAGTCAGCTCCATAAAACTCACCCCGCCCATCTACAAAAACTCGATTAGATGGATATAAACGGTAAATAAGGTAGTCACCCCACTGGTCATAAGTGAAGACATGGGCTTCCTTCATCCCTTGAATGACAGGAACCGCGTGTGCAGGAAATTTTTGGGGATCAAACTCGGCTTCGAACTTCTGGTTTCCCTTCCCTAGTGAACACGCCATGCACAAAACTGCAACTGCCGAGACCAGGTGCCAACGTCCAACTCTCTCGATTGGTTTTAACTCGTGGTAAATGTCGATGACCGAGGCTCGAAATCTGCTCAACCAGCCTGATGCTCGGTAACAGCGAAGCGCATCGCTCACCATAGACGCAGCCCACGGCGTCGCAATGAACATAAAAATCGGTATATTTCGCGCAGACACTAAGGCCAGATGAGCCCACAGGATGATCAGAATTGCCGGCCCGAATTTGGCGTGTTGTAAGCACCAGACTGCCGCGACTGCGCCAAGTAAAAGCATGCCTTCGAAAAGGAATACAAGACCATGGTGGAAACTGGTCGACTGATACTCTTGGATCTGGTCCAGCAGTCGAAAATCCAACAAGTAGCGAAGAAGATGCCGGTGCAAACGCCAGGTATACGGGTTGATAAAGCTGACGGCAACGCATGCTATCACACAAAGTAAATAGGGCCGAGCACGCCGGTAAGCGGTCGGCCAGGAAATCTGTTTTTCAGTTACGAACGCTCTAAGCATCTCGCCAACCGCGCTAGTTAGCACAATGAAGATTCCGATGAAGAATGCGCCGTGAATATTCACCCAAGCCAACATTACGAGTGGCAGCCACCACAGAACTTTTTTGTTGCCCTGCTCTGCAGTGAGTAAGATGTGAGAAAACAGCAGAAGAAATAGCCAGGAGAAAAGATGAGGCCGGGCGAGCCAGTGAATAGTTGATCCCCCGAGCGCGACAGCCGTAAAGATTAGAGCGAGAAAATCGTTGTCGCAGCATCGACGGACCAAGCGGTATAAGAGCGCGGATATTAGGCAGAGAACCAAAAGATTCGCGAAGGCGACGCCAGGCAGCCCCCACATCTGGTGCACTGGGGCGAATAACAGATCCCAACCCCACTCCCACGAAAACCATGCCGCGTCCGGTTTAGTAAACGAGAAGAGATCAACGTTCGGCACTGTTCTGTTTTGTAGGATCCATTCACCGGTTCTGATGTGCCATCCTGTATCCCCGTCAGCGAGAAGGATCTTAGTCCCCTGCAGCATGCACAGAACCACAAACGCCGGTAATAGGAAGATCAAATCCGTAAGACATGGGAAAACGCGTATGTACCACCGCCGACTTCCGGTGTAACCTGCCTCCCAAGTGTGAACCGCCGTTGATTCCATATGACTAAATTTCAGGTATTTCTTAGTTACGTTGTCTCATCGACGGTTTGGCGTATTTAATTAGAAACGATTTCAGTACTCGTTCTAAGCTCATGACCTGGTTCATCCCGGGACATTTCTAGAAATAATGAGAAAAGCTACCGCACCTATGGCGATCAACGTCCCGTGAGGCATTCCCACAGCCTGCGGATCACGGACATCTAACTGGGAGTTGCGTTTCGAAGGCAGCCGGAAGTGGCACAGTTCAGTTATAATCAACCCAACGTTGAAACAGGTCTGATGGAGACGGCGCTTCAGCGCAACGAAAACGATCGAGACTAACCCACCCAGCAGCGCCGTTGCCACAAAAATGCCAACCCAATTCCAAGGCCCCGCTATCGCGCCTACTGCCGCCATCAACTTCACATCACCTGCTCCCATGCCACGGATAAGGTAGAGGGGTACGTAGATGACAAGCGAACAGACGATCCCGAGAACCGCAATAATGAATCCACTGCGCGCAAACAAAAACGTGTTTACGACCAGCCCGAGAATGACCCCGCTCAAGTTGAGCCAATTAGGAATGCGTCGAAAACGCAAATCGTAGATTGCAGCGACCAGCACTATCGCAATCAAAATGATTTTCAAAGCCGTAGGCATATCCAGTTGATCTCCTCGGCTGGATCACTCGCCATCTTGAGAAAAGGAAGCGGAGTGGACTACGAGACGGTTCTCTACCTGGATGGCTGGGTGAGGATCACCGCAACGCGCGGATGGCGTGAATGTCTCTGCACACATGTTTCTCGACACGCCATCCCACGAGGGATGGTTGCCGAATTAATCGTGTGCCGAAGAAGGATAAAGTCTCAGCGAGAGCCGTCGTGCGCTGTCCCGCCCCCCACTTGAAAGCTCTCAGGAGGAACGGGTCATCTCGTGTGGTTTCACCCACTTGTCAAATTCTTCACTGCTCAAGAAACCCAATTTCATAGCCGCCTCACGAAGACTCGACTTTTCGGCGTGCGCGGTGTGCGCGATCTTTGCAGCCTTGTCATACCCGACTACCGGGCTCAAGGCCGTTACCAACATCAGTGAATCATGCACATCCTGATCGATCTGTGCCCGGTTCAGCTCAATTCCCCGCGCGCAGTGCTCGGTGAAACTGCGGCAAACATCGGTCACAAGCCGCACCGAATGCAAAAAATTGTGAATGATTAGCGGCTTAAATACGTTTAGCTCAAAATTTCCCTGGGAGCCTGCGAACGCGATGGCCGTATCATTTCCAAACACCTGTATTGCCACCATCGTCATTGCTTCGCATTGCGTCGGGTTTACTTTGCCTGGCATGATTGAGGATCCCGGCTCATTCTCCGGAAGACTCAACTCACCTAACCCGCAGCGCGGACCCGACGCAAGCCACCGGATATCGTTGGCAATCTTCATCAAGGAAGCCGCCAAAGTTTTCAGTGCGCCGCTTGCGAAAACGATTTCGTCATGCGCCGACAGAGCTGCAAATTTGTTCGGATGCGATCGGAACGGCAGACCCGTCAGCTCCGCGATTTTGGCCGCTGCCCGGTCTGCGAACTCGGGGTGCGCATTCAACCCCGTACCCACGGCCGTACCGCCGATCGCCAATTCATACAGCCCGTCGAGTGCTATGCGCAGTCGTTCTACATCCCGCTCGAGCAGCGCGACCCATCCTGACATCTCTTGTCCGACAGTGATCGGTGTCGCATCTTGCAGATGAGTGCGGCCAATCTTGACCACGTCCGCAAACGCTTTCGCTTTTTCGTCCAGCGCCGCCTGCAATTCCTCAACGGCCGGTATGAGCTTCCGGCTCACTTGCTCAGCTGCCGCAATGTGCATCGCTGCGGGGAAAGTGTCGTTCGACGACTGAGACATGTTCACGTGGTCATTCGGATGAATTGGGTTTTTACTGCCCAAGACACCGCCCGCCAGCTGAATAGCGCGGTTAGAGATCACCTCATTGGCGTTCATGTTAGTCTGCGTTCCACTTCCGGTCTGCCAGATCCGTAATGGAAACTGATCGTTGAATCGGCCCGAGATCACCTCATCGGCGGCCTCCACAATCAGCCGCGTTTTCTCCTCGTGCAGCTTGCCCAGATCACGGTTTACCAGAGCGGCTGCCTTCTTGAGTACGCCGAATGCCCAGATCATCTCCGGCGGCATTTTGTCCTCGCCGATATCGAAGTGAATTAAAGACCGCTGTGTTTGTGCTCCCCAGTATCTCTCTGCGTGCACCTCAATTGGGCCCATGCTGTCTGATTCAGTTCGTGTTGAAGCCATGTCTTATTGTGTGCCGAACCAAACTCATTCACTCCGCATGAATCGCCCCACGCCGTGCTTTCGCCCTCTTGAACAAAAACACCAAAGGCATGCACGCAAAGCACATCAGAGCCATATAGCGGAAATCGTCCACGTAAGCCCATAACCGCGCTTGTGCCCTAAGCGTATGCTCGACCATCTCGTATGCGCCCTTAGTGGCCAGTACGGGGCCTGCAGCAGTACTCGACCTTAAAAGATTTTCTAGCGCCGACACCCGATCCTGAAGCGCGGGATTGCTCGGTGCGAGTGAATGCACCAGGTAGCTTCTATGAACCTGCTCATGCCGAGCCACGATTGTATTCACAACAGAAATACCGATGCTGCCGCCTACATTGCGCAAAAGGTTGTAGAGTCCACTCGCGTTACCCATTTGCTCGTTCCGAAGAGTGCCCAACGCGGTTGTCGATAAAGGTACGAACACCATACCGGAGCCAAATCCGCTTAAAATAATCGCCCAAAGAAACGACCATTGCGAAATTGCCAAATTCACTTCCCCAAACCAGATACTGCAGATTGCAAAAATGAAAAACCCGGAGGCGATCAGCCAGCGATTATCGAGGCGCGTCGTGAGCAGGCCGATGATGGGCATTGCCAATATCGCGCCGATGCCCCTCGGACTTACAGCCACTCCGGCATTCAGGGCCGTATAGCCCATTAGCTCTTGGTAAAACAGAGGCAATAAAGTGACGAGCCCATAGATGGCCGCCCCGAATAACGTAATCAATAAGCATCCTAGAGCAAAGTTGCGGTTTTTGAAGATAGTAAGATCGACCAGCGGATTGCGGTCTCGCAATTCCCGTACCAAGAACAGCACGAAAGCAATCAAACAAAGGAAACTCGCCCAGCGGATCCAGGTTGCCCCGAACCAATCGTCTTCCTGGCCCTTATCGAGAATTATCTGAAGGCAACCCAGCCAAAGGGCGAGTAGCCCTAAGCCCCAGCCGTCAATCCGCCCCGGCTTTGCATTCTTGATGTAAGGAGGGTCCTCCACATAGCGAAGAATCATCACAATCGCCAGGATGCCAATGGGAATGTTGATATAGAAGCTCCAGCGCCAGGAGTAGTTGTCCGTCAGCCAGCCTCCGAACGTCGGCCCGAGTACGGGCGCAACGACCACCCCCAACGCGAAGACTGCCATGGCCAAACCACGTTTTGCCGGCGGAAAACTCTCGAGCAAAATAGCTTGAGATATCGGTTGCAGCGCGCCTCCCCCGGCGCCTTGAATCGCACGCGCTAGAAGCAGTATTCCAAGGCTGGGTGCCGCACCGCATAAGAACGATGAGGCTGTGAAGATGACGATGCATGTGATTAGGAATCGCCTGCGTCCGAAGCGCAGCCCAAACCAGCTACTTGCCGGCAGCACGATTGCATTTGCGACAAGGTAGCTGGTCAGGACCCAAGTGGCTTCGTCGTTGGTCGCCGAAACGCTGCCAGCTATGTAAGGAAGGGCGACCGCCGCAATGGAAGTGTCCAGGACTTCCATGAACGTCGCCAACATGACCGATACCGCTATCAGCCATGGATTAGCCGAGGGCCGCCAATTTTCTGACGAGGGAGCACCCGATTCATTCGCGGCCATTTCGTTTCCTCGATTTGATGTTTCGCGACGGAATGCCGGTTGCGGGGCAGATAGCTTTCAATTTTGAGTTTATCGCGACTGTTTCCGCTCTCCATTGGCAATGGCCGAATCATTCTTGGGTTTACACATAGATCTCGAAGCCGGATTCTGGGGGCGGCTGGCTTGCATTTACTCTGCGGACGGAATAAAATTCCTTCCCAAGGCGGCTTCACAGTCTCACGACACCGAGCGTCAGCCAGGAGACACACAATGGGACCATTTCAACTCGGCAGCATCGGACCCGAAGTCGAGCAGCTTCAGCGCGCTCTCGCCGCCGCGGGTTTCAGTCCAGGAATCGTTGATGGCTCATTTGGCCCCGCAACAAGCACTGCGCTGATCGCGTTTCAGACCCAACACGGCCTACGCCCCGATGGTTCTGTCGATCCGGTGACTGCGGCGGCGCTGAACATTTCTGATGGAACCAAGCCGCCCATTAAACAGGTGACTTCGCGCATCCCGGCCGTAACTGTCGAGATCGTGTTGAAAATGTTCCCGAACACGCCGGTCCACAATATTGAGGCGCATTTGCCAATCGTGCTGAACGCACTCGTAGAAGCTGAGCTTGCTGACCAGCACATGATCCTGATGGCGCTCGCTACTATTCGTGCAGAGGTGGGATGCTTCGCGCCCATCAGCGAATATCACTCCCGCTTCAATACCTCGCCTGGTGGACAGCCCTTCGACTTATATGACAATCGCTCGGAGTTAGGCAATCAAGGTCCGCCTGACGGCGCAAATTTCCGTGGACGCGGGTTTATCCAACTTACTGGTCGGAAAAACTACGAATGCCATGGACAAGCAATTGGACTCGGCAACCAACTCGTTGAGAATCCGGATATGGCGTGTGATCCTGTCATAGCCGCGAAACTGATGGCAAGTTTCATGAAAGCGAACCTGACGCGAATCAAGGCGGCGCTTGTTGCGAATGATCTTGCACAAGCACGGAAGTGCGTCAACGGCGGCTCGCACGGCCTGGCTGAATTTGCGACAGCATACACGACCGGAGCCGGTTTGATTCCTGATGACATCAACATTGGTCCAAGTCCATCTACGGCTTTAGCCTGACGCATCCAACGGTAGACCGACCAGCTCCTTCAATTTCAAAGCGTTGTGCGCGGCATAGCCGGCCTGATCGTTGTCGAAGTATACATATATTGTTTTCAGTTCGCGCCGCCACTTTCCAATGCGCTTTGCCCACTCACCCAAATCCGTGTCGCTGTAACTCCCCTGATATTTCCCGCCTGGTCCATGCAAGCGCACGTAAGTGAAATCGGCCGTCACCTGTAGTGGCGAATGCATCCCGGCGAGATGAAAAATGCAGTATGCAATGTTGTGCCTTGCCAGAAGTTCGTATGTCTCAGGCACGCTCCAACTCGCGTTGCGGAACTCGAATGCATAGCGATGCTCACGCGGCAAAAAGCTGACGAAATTTGCCAGCCGCTCTAAATCCAACTCCCAATTAGGTGGCAACTGAAACAGGATGGGCCCCAGTTTGTGTTCCAAGACTTCGATGGCATCTAGAAACCTGCTTAACCCTTGCTCCGGGTCCTTCAGCTTCTTCATGTGAGTCAGAAACCGGCTTCCCTTCGCAGCAAAACAGAATCCGACCGGAGTAGAATTCCGCCACGATTCTAGGCTGCTCTTTTTGGGCAGATGATAGAAGCTGTTATTCAACTCGACGGTGTCGAAGTTTTCCTTGTAATAAGCCAGCATCTTTGACCCAGGTGTTCGAGCCGGATAAAACGTGCCAATCCAGTGCTTGTAGTGCCACCCCGAAGTCCCGATCCGAATTGTCGCGAGCCGCTGTACCATATGGCGATGACTCTTCGCCTCGGTATTATTCTCGCCGCAATCGCCTCATTCGCGCCTTCTTTACTTACTCAAACGCCCGACGCAAAGGCAACCATCGGGAAAGTACTCGATACTCAGGTGCAGGCCTGGAATCGCGGAGACATTCCGAAATTTGTGAGTACGTATGCGGAAGATTGTGTCTTCGTCGGTAAGCAAGTGCTTCAGGGTCGATCGAAACTGCTGGCTCGGTACGAGAAAACGTATCCGTCACCGGAGTCTATGGGCAGACTAACGTTCCAGAATCTTACGGTACACCAACTCGATGCGCAAATCGCTACCGCTATCGGCGAGTGGCACATCGATCGTCCCACAGCTTCTGGCGGCCCCATCGGCGGAATTTTCAGTCTCGTCCTGCAACTCCGTAAGGGAACCTGGCAGATTGTGTTGGATCACACGGCGTAAGGTTATCGCTAGTGCTGATGATTGTGCCCTCAAGCTATCGCGATTCGTGATGCCCTTCGCATGCGCCGCGGGACTTGTTTCCTGAACTAACGCCCTCTGAGGCGTGTTTTGGGGCCCAGTTCAAATCTCGCCGATTCATTTGCTTCCCTTACAATTTCCGAGGATACCTCTTGGCGCACTAAACGCACCTTGCATTCACGTTCGATACGGCGGATTTCGCCCCACTCCGCTCTCACGCTGAACGTGGATGCAGAACCGCGTTGCCCCGCTCGACCCGTCCGTCCTACCCGATGGATGAAATCTTGGGGTGCCTGCGGCAGGTCATAGTTGACCACATGGGCTACGCTGTCAATGTGAATGCCGCGTGCTGCCACGTCGGTCGCCACTAAAACGCGGTAAACTCCCCTGACGAAATCCTGACAGCGCCCGAATGCGCTGGTTCTGTGTCTGATCGCCATGCATGGAAATTGCGCGAACTCCAAAGTTCGACAGCTTTTTCGCCAGCCGGTCAGTGCTGTGCTTCGTGCGAGCGAAGACCAGAAAGGATCCAGTCTCCTGATTGAGCATGTGACGGAGCAAGCCCGTCTTGACGTGATTCTCAACTTCGTAGACATGCAGATCAATCTGATCGGGCGCGCTCATACTCGACCCGCCAACAGCAATGCGAACTGGATTTTTTGAGTGTCGCGCGATCAGGCGCTCCACGTTCTTCTCCATAGTTGCTGAGAAGAACAGATTTTGACGCGCCCGCGGCAAGCGAGACAAGATCCTCTCAATAGCCGGAAGAAAGCCCATATCTAACATGCGATCCGCCTCGTCTAAAACGAGCGTTTCTACCGAGCCTAGACTGATCAGCCGGCGACTCAAAAAATCCTCCAGCCGGCCTGGTGTTGCAATCACAAGCTCCGCGCCTCCTTTTATCGCGTTAAGTTGCGTCTGTTCGCTCAAACCACCGACCACAACTGCTGTACGAAAGCCAGTGTTGATCGCGACCTTCGCGAACATGTCCGCTATCTGGATCGCAAGTTCGCGAGTCGGGCTCAGTACGAGCGCTCGGACGGGCGCTCTAAGGCTGCGATTGCCGTTAGCTTCTGCCGCCTTGAGCAGTTTTTCAATAATCGGCAATAGAAACGCGAGCGTCTTTCCGGTGCCAGTTTGGGCGGTGGCGACTACATCGGCCCCTGTAAGCGCCGGAGGAATGGCTTGTGCCTGTACCGGAGTTGGTTCAACGAAGCTGTTGTTTGCCAGGTTTCGATGGACCGATGGTGATAGAGAAAGTTCAGAAAATTGGTTCATATTCAAAAGGAGTCAATGCGCCGAGTAACCGGCACGACGTCCTTAAGAAACAACCAGAGCTTCGATATCGAACGAAACTGAAGGATTCGAGAAAGTGGAAAGCCACTTAGAAGGACGAATGCGGGCGAGAGACCTTATCCACTATAACAGAAGACGGCCCTCTAAGTACCGGATGACGGCCAGAGTTAGAATTGCGCGAGGGACTGGTTACGGGGAATATCTTCATCAGCTACCGCCGTGAAGATTCGGCTGCTTATGCCGGTCGGTTGTGCGATCACCTTACGTCTGTATTCGGCGAAAAGCGAGTCTTCATGGACATCGAGGATATTCCGCCCGGGCAAAATTTCGCTCAGGCCATTGAGCAAACAATCGCAAACTGCGCCGCGGTACTGGTCATCATCGGCCCGAGATGGGTGGAAATCTTGCGAAACCGCTCACATGAACAGCAACAAGATTATGTCCGCATCGAGATTGAGGAAGCGCTCCAACGCAAAGCGACGGTCATACCTGTTCTAGTCGGTGGAGCTAACGCGGCTCAGCTCACCGATCTTCCCCCGACTCTGACTGACTTGCCCCTCCATCAAGCCGCGGAGCTCCGCGACACCACATTCAAAGAAGATTGTACGCGTTTGGCGAACGCTCTTAAAGCACATCCCGGACTGGATATCCGGCCTCTTAAAAACAAGCTTGCACAAGACGCGCGGCTCCTATGGATCGGCGGCTTAGTGGCGTTCGTAACTTTACTTGTCGTAGTCTCGACCTTTATTGGCATCGGTCCGATTAGTAACTATCAGGCGCAGAAGAGTCGAGTTCATCAATTCCTCGATACTGCCCGGACGCAGACAAGCCAAGCTGAGTATGAATCGGCCTTCGAAACGTATCAGGATGCGCTCAAGTTAGACCCAGGAAACCGAACCGCGATGGATGGCCAGGTAAACACCGCCATGCTGTGGCTTCAAGATTTTCACACGATCGTCGGAGAAGGTCAGAAAGCAGAAGATATTGCCGGGCCGTCGTTGTCTGAAATCATGTCCGTCCTTGATGCCGGATTAGCTCGTACGAGCGGACGCGGAGCGCGCGCGGCTGACATATTAGCGCACCTCGGTTGGGCACATTGGCTGAATCAGCACATAGCTCAAAAAGAATTTGGACCAGCCGCCGAACAGGATCTGCGTCGCGCCCTCACGCTCGATCCAACAAACGTTTACGCCAACGCAATGTTGGGTAACTGGTTGCTTCAGAACCACGGAAGCTTTCAGGAAGCAGTACATTGTTTCGATGTTGCTTTGAAAACGAATGAGCAGAGGCCGTTGGTGAGGGAGATGCAGTTAGGCGGAATGATTTATAACGAGACCCCAGGAGTTCGGCAGGAACTCATCCTCATTGCTAACCAAATGAGGGTCAACTCCGAGCCGATGGGGGATCGGGACAGGCGGCGGATCCTCTCGTATTACAGCCCTGGCAACAGTCGTGAGGAGCTGACGGAAACGCTGTCCGCCGTTCCTCCGAAGGATGCTTGGGCAACCTTCCTCTGGCTTGATGACACGCAAGCTACAGGCGATGACGTGCAGGAGCAGCGCCTTCGGCACGAATTCATTCGAGCAAACATTCTGGAGATAGTTGGCAAGCCGGCTGAGGCGCTCGTTATGTTCAAAAAGCTCCAGAGTGAATTAAAGCAACACGCTTACACTGGACGCATTAGCGACCACGTGGCTGCTGCAATTAAGCGCCTCTCGGAATCGCGTTCGTGATCGCTACAACTCCGTTTATACTTGCTCAGGAACGATATACGGAGCACGGTAAGTACCTTTCAAAAGTTCCGTCGCTTCCGCATCGTTGATCACCGATTCAGTCTCGGGATCGAAGTTGATAGTGCGGCCGAGCCGATACGAAGCATTCGCCAAATGGACCAGAGTGGCCGAAAGATGCCCTTCCAGAATCGGCGCGCGCAGATCCTGGCTTCTGCGGCTCCGCATGCATTCGATAAAGTTCACGAAATGCTCGTTCTTGACGGGCGAGTGTTTTTCCGGGCCCGGCTCCTCGGTCGAGCCGAGAAACGATTTATATGAATCGTAGTCGGAGATAGCCAGGTAGCCTTTCGATCCGTAATACAAGTTCCCGATCGTCGAAGGTTTCCCCGAAGCGGGCCCTAGCGACTTCTTGTTTTGACCCGCGCCTGGGGTCGCGGTATTCAACCCTGCGGTCGGTACACCGCCGCCTGCGAATTCTCGAGTACCTATACCAGCTTCGTGGTTCGTCATCCAGCCGCGGACCTCGAATGTCATCATCTTTTTCTTGTCACCGGGTGTGTTGAATTCGTACGCGGCAGTAATCACATTCGGAGTCTGCTGGTCGTCATCAAACAAGAAATGATTGCCGAAAGCCGTCACCTTTGTAGGCAACGTCACACCCAGTCCCCAGCGAGCCAAGTCCACTTCGTGAATGCCCTGGTTTCCCAGATCCCCGTTGCCCGTGTCCCAAATCCAGTGCCAGTTGTAATGAAAACGGTTTTTCGTGAACGGCTTCATCGGCGCTGGCCCGGTCCAAAGGTCATAGTGAACGCCCGCAGGAACTGGCGCTGGCTCTGCATGCCCAATCGTGTCCCGCCACTTGTAGCAGAGCCCGCGCGCCATGTAAACATTCCCTAACAAGCCAGAACGCATCTGATCCATCGCGTCCCGAATCGCGGCGCTCGACCTGCATTGGCTGCCGTGTTCGCAAATCACTTTGTACTTGTCAACCGCGCGTACCAACTGGCGACCTTCCCACCAGTTGTGCGAGCACGGTTTTTCAATATAAATGTCCTTACCCGCTTGTGCGGCCCAGATTCCTATTAGCGAATGCCAGTGGTTCGGAGTTGCGATGGAAACCGCATCCACGTTTTTGTCTTCCAAAAGCTTGCGAATGTCCACGTACGTCTGAGGCTTGGGGATGTCCATCTTCTCGGCGTCGGCAAGCCGCTGTCGAAGAATGGTTTCATCGATGTCGCAAAAATAGGCGATTTCAACTCCCGGAATAGGATGATAGCTTTTGACGTGATCCCATCCACGGCCACGCAAGCCTACCACTGCTATGCGAATCCGGTCGTTCGCGCCGAGGACTTTCTTTGCCGAGGAGGCGCTCGCCAGTCCTGCGGCGGCCATAGCGCTGGCTTTCAAAAACGTGCGGCGCGCTGGTTTCTCAAAACTGTCTTGCATTGACGTTACCTCCCGTGCTCAGCTGTTCAGGCGGCGGACTACTGCCGCCTTGCCTTGATCATAGAACTTGCTCGATCTAAAGATCGCTTTTCGTTCCTATCTGCACTAAAAAATCAGTTTCAAAGAGAATTGGATCTGTCGCGAGTAGCTCACCGTCCTGCTGATTTCACCGAATCCGGACCCTCTCACTATGTTCGCCGGAAGCCCAAAATTGACGATGTTGAACAAATTAAAAAATTCTGCCCGAAACTGCAAGTCGCAAAGCTCACCACCACCTCGCGTCCCGAACGCCGTGTCTTTGATCAAAGCGAAATCAAAATTGTGGAACGCCGGTCCGCGAAACGTGTCTCTGCCGAGCACTCCAAACCGCCCATGGTTTGGGCCCGTACCCCCCGGCGCATTAAGCGGAATGGCAAAGAATGATCCATTGTTCTCGCCAAGCCCAAAATAATCTTCGCGGATCTTCCGGCTGGTGGACAAATCAGGCTCGGCAATTTGATCTGGCCGATCAACGCCGTTCGCGCCAACCCCAGTCTGTTGCACTCCTGAATAGACCGTAAATGGAGTTCCGCTTGTGATTGTCGAGATACTGAGCAGTTGCCACCCAGCCGTCAGCTTCCGCCCGAGAGGACGTAGAAATGACACTCGATCTGCATGCAGATCCTGCACTACGCTCGCCGTGAATGCATGCGCAACGTCGAATGTAGATGGACCCTTTTCGGCTCTCGTGTCAAATGGATTTTGCGGCCAGGCTGGCGCTCCAGCGCCTCCGGCGACATTACCGCCTATGACAGTACTCGTATCGTCCAGCGATTTCGACCACGTGTAGCTCGCCTGGATTCCAGGTCCTGCGCGCCCGACATTGCCCTGCACGGACGTTTGAAGAGCGTGGTAGCTCGAGTGCGAACGATTGGTCATCAGCATCTCGGTACCAAACCCGCCTATCACTCTTCCCGAAGCATCGAATTGAGTGTATCGGGCAAAGGCCGGATCTGCCCCGTTGTATCCATTCGGAAAATCGACTGCCGGAAGTCTTACGCCTGCAGTTCCAATGTAAGTGGCGTTCGCGTCCAGACCGCCAAAATGTCGCTCTAGGCCAAACGTCCAGGTCTCCAGGTAACCGTTTCCGAAGCCGCGCCACATCGTTGCCGTGTTCAGGGGCGTGATTTGATGACTTGGATTCAGCGCCGCCATGCCTTGCTCGAAGCGATTCACGTCCATAATAGTGTTCGCCGGGACAGCCTTCGAATCGCCCTTGGCAGCCGCAAAGATATCGATGCCCGCGGGAGTGAATACCGGTGGCAGCTGATCAGGGGTGATTGGCACGCCAAATGGTATGGGCGATCCTTGACCTGCAGTCAAACGCGGATAGAACACATAGGGTGCAGATCCCGTCAGCAGATTGTCTTGCCAGATATTGGGCGGTATAGTTGTAATCCCGCCGCCGACCGTCATCTGGAGTTTTTGCGTGACCCTCCACCCTAGTCTCAGCCGAGGGCCCCAGCCGTTCAGGTCGAGCTTGTATCTGGGCTCTGGGTTCACAAGATATTCCTGCTGTGGTCCATTCGAACCATCCACCGTAATCATGCCGGCTGCCCTTTTGGCTCTTTCACTGATCGGTGTATACACCTCATATCGCATCCCGTAATCAAGAGCCAGGCGATCTGAAATCTTCCAGTTGTCCTGAATAAAAAAATTGACTCCGTATCTTGAAACCGCCGCAACACCAATTTGATCGCCCTGCGGGAAAAACGCGGGTGCGACTGCGAGTGTGTAGGCAAAAGGACTTGCTGTTAACAGCGCTGCGAGTGTATCCGGCAGCGGATCTCCAGCGTGAATATCGTGTGCGCCGCTCAGCGAGCGGATATTCACTGGCGCATATGCTGTGCCTCCACCAAACGTATAAGCACCGTTCGGACTAGTGCCGAAGTAACTCGTATCGCGATTCGCTCGGAACTCAGCCCCAGTTTTCACACTATGCTTCCGGCCCGCCCAAGAGAAGTTCTGACGTCCTTGGTACAAATTCCCGAGAGAGGTGGTGACCGATCCTGAGGCCGAGTTGAAGGCTTCAAATAGCCCGTCATTGAACGTCAGCGCTGGATCTGTCCGATTCGGGGTGGGGAACGATGGTGTTGTTCGCGTGTAGCTGAGGGAAGATTCGAACGAAAATCGCGGCGACGCCACGCGAGTGTACGTGATTGCAACGTTACGCTGATGATCAACGTAGCGGATTCCAAAGCTCGGATCGATTGCCGTTTGATCTGGATTGGTGGTTGGGCCACTAAGGTTATTCCACGTGAAACGGCCGAACAGTTGGGACTTTTCCGACAGCTTATGATCTAGCCGTATCGAGAACTGGTCCGCATTCGTCGTCACCTTTGACGACGTCGCGTACGTGTGAGGCCCATAGGGGCCCCCTAGGTCGTTTGGGATAGGATAGCGGTTGATTAGTTTCGAGATGCCTGGGTCAACGGGGACGAGCAACGCATCACCACGAAATGCAGTCGTATCTACACCTGCCCGCTCGGCCAATGTTGGTACCGCAAGCACTTGCGTCGTTCCCAACACCTGCCGAAAGCCCTGATACTCACCGAAACAATAGGTCTTTCCCCGCCCGTTGTAAACTCCCGGAATAACGAGCGGGCCGCCGTTTGTAAAGCCGAATTCATTCCTTCGGAAAGGCGGAATGCGCCCCGGATTTGCAATTGATCTTCTGTCAAAGAAATTTCGCGCATCGAAAGCCGAATTACGGACAAACTCGAATACCGATCCGTGAAACCCCGCGGCTCCCGATCGCGTGATGATGTTTGTGAATCCCGCCGCGCCACGCCCAATCTCCGCTGGCATCCAACCCGAATTCGACCGGATCTCCTCTACGGCATCTACGTTGAAGTTGGAGAAGCTGGCTCCGCCCATCTCCGGATCAGAGCTATCGGCGCCATCCATCGCAAATACCGCTTCCACCCCGCGCTGGCCATTGATCGCAAATTGTTGGGTGAAATTGGTCGCGCCGTTCGCATCCGTCATTGTGCCTGCCGCCAAAAGAAGCAATTGGCTAAAGTCTCGTTTGTTCAATGGGAGCTCAGATACAGCGCGGCTGGACAATTGCTCGCCGCCTGAATTCCGAGATTCCCCACCCGAAGATTTGATCGACAAGACATCTCGCTCGGAGATAGTAATCTCTACGCTCGCCGCAGTGGATTCTGGATCGACAGGTTCGGGATCTGTGATCTGGCGCCGATTCCATTGAACGCACAGGTTGTAACGGCGTTGCGGAAGACTTACAAAGCGAAACTTTCCGTCTGTTCCGGTCTTAGAGGTGAAGTGTAACCCCGGCGCCGAAAGCGTTACAGTCGCACCGCTGACGACATTGCCAGCTTCGTCTCGTAGCACGCCGCCCCAGGTCGGGATAGTACCGTCCGCGCACCAAAGAGCACGCGACAGAAGCGAAAATATGACCATAATCACCCAGCGCGGAGCGAACATTAGCCCTCAGCATATACGACTGATCTCTGAATCCTTAACTTCCCGACGAGCATCGCTAAGAGTGCATCAGAGTGCGCGAGACAATCAATCCACAAGATCGTCCGCATTAACTCTACGCTTCAGTTATTCGTAACATGCATACATTCCTGTGGAGAGATTTTTGCGTCTAATCGGCTTCAGGCGCTTCAGATAACTATGGACGAACCAGACGATGATGAATGCTTCTAGAGTTGTGCACGCCGCACAGCTTACGGTCGTGCTTGCCGCGACTGTGAGTCTTGTAGCCTGCCAATCTTCTTCCAAAGCCCAAAGCCGGATGGCATTCCCGCCGCCTCCTGTCTCGGTGGTGGAAGTTCATTCGCAAGACGTTCCGATCTACAGCGAATACGCGGCTCAGACGTTCGCCCGCAACATGGTAGAAGTGCGCGGGCGTGTTGACGGGTATATAGAGAAGCGGTTATTTCAAGTGGGCGCGGATGTCGTTGCCGGCCAAACGCTTTACATACTAGATCGCCGACCCTATTCGGCGGACGTCGATAAGGCAAAAGGTGACGTCGCGCAAAGTGAAGCCAACTTGGAGTTCGCCAGTAAACAGGTCGCCCTTATCCAGGCGGAAGCCACCCTCGCCCAAGCCAAGGCCAATCTCCTCAAAGCCCGGCAGGATGTGGATCGCCTGCGGCCCCTCGTCAGTGAGGAGGCTGCTGCCAAGCAGGATCTCGACAATGCGCTGGATGCCCTCGAGGCGAATAAAGCCAATGTCGCTGCGCTCACCGCGAATGTTGATCAAACCCGCTTACAAGCCCGGACGAGTATCGATTCCGCTGCCGCCCAGGTCGAGTCTAATAAAGCTCTTCTCCGTACTGCTGAACTGAATCTTGGTTACGCTACCATCACGGCGCCCATCTCCGGACGCATCGGCGATAGTTTGATCGAGGTCGGAGGCCTCGTCTCAAAAGCAGCCGCACAGCCCTTGACAACTATTGTTCCGCTCGATCCTATCTGGGTGCGCTTCAAAGTCAGCGAAGCCGAATATCTCGCCTACCAGAAATCGAAAGACGTGCGGAACAGCGTAAATCTCCCCATTAGGCTCGTTCTCGCGGATGACACTGCTTTCCCGCATGAGGGGCAGATCCGAAACGCTCTGAACCAGGTGGATCTTAAGACCGGCACGCTTGAGATTCAGGGCACTTTCCCAAATCCCGAACATACGGTACTACCCGGCCAATTCGGTCATATTCGTCTCCGCACGCGAGAGGCCAAGAATGTCATCGTGGTCCCGCAACGCGCTGTCCAGGAACTGCAGAGCATGCAATCGGTTTTCACCGTCGGTCCGGATAACAAAGCTCAGGCGCGCAGTATCGTCACCGGCGATCGCGTGGGCGACGGTTGGATCGTAACCCAGGGTCTCAAACCCGGTGACAAGGTCATCGTAGAGGGTGTCCAGAAAGTCCGCCCGGGCGCTCCCGTTCAGCCGACTCCTTATCAGGAGCGCGAAACGGCGAATGGACGACCTCAAGGCTAATCGATGGCACATTTCTTTATCGAGCGTCCTGTATTCGCGATTGTTATCGCAATCGTAATCGTCATTCTTGGATGCGTGGTCATCCCTACGTTGCCCATCGCCACGTACCCCGAAGTCGTGCCACCGGTCGTCCAAATTACCGCCGTGTACCAAGGCGGCAATGCCACTGATCTTGAAAAAACAGTCTCGCAACCGATCGAGCAACAGCTCACCGGGCTTGACGGCATGCTGTATTATTTCGCGCGGGCGTCGAACAATGGCACTCTCACCATCGACGTTACTTTCGAACTCGGAACCGATCCCGACCTCGCTACGGTAAAGGTCCAAAACAAGGTCAGCGTCGCTCTCCCGTTGCTACCGCCCGAAGTGCAGCGCGTTGGCGTTACGACGAAGAAAGTCTCGTCCTCCTTCCTGCTGTTTGTCGCGCTGACTGCGCCGGATAATCGCTACGACCCGCTGTTCCTCAATAATTACGCCGCCATCAATCTCGTCGACCGAATCGGAAGTCTTCCCGGTGTCGGCAATTCAGTGCTTGCTGGCCAGCAGAATTACAGCATGCGGGTGTGGGTCAACCCCGACAAAATGGCGAAGCTGGGCCTGACCGCGACCGATATCGACAACGCCATCCAGGCTCAGAACCGGCAAAACCCGGCGGGTTCTCTGGGACAGCCCCCCGGCCAGAAGGGCGTCGACTACCAGTACCCCGTGAACGCGTCAGGTCGCCTCACCACTCCGCAACAGTTCGGTGATATCGTCGTCCGTGCACAGCCCGACGGCTCGCTGCTGCGCCTTCGCGACATCGGCAACGTACAGCTCGGCGCCCAGGATTACACAAACTTTACTGCCTGGAATCGCCGCGACGCAGCGTTCATCATCGTGTATCTTGCGCCGGGGGCCAACGCAGTGGAAACGCAGCGGAAAGTTGTGAAGTTCATGAAGGAAGCCAAGCAGGCGTTTCCCGAAGGTCTGCAGTACGCAATTCCTTACGATTCCACCCGTTTCGTGACCACCTCGATCTCCGAAGTAATCAAAACGCTATTTGTGGCGATCGTGCTCGTCATCGCAGTTGTGTTCGTTTTTCTTCAGAACTGGCGCGCGACGCTCATCCCTTTGCTCACGATTCCGGTTGCCGTTATCGGTACGTTTGCTCTTTTTCCAGCTCTCGGTTTTTCGATCAATACAACCAGCCTGTTCGGTTTGGTGCTCGCAATTGGCATTGTCGTTGACGATTCCATTGTTGTGGTGGAAGCCGTCCAGCTCAACATTGACCGCGGCATGAGTCCTCGCGAGGCCACCATTCGCGCTCTTCACGAAGTATCAGGACCTGTCGTCGCGATCGCTTGTATCCTAGCCGCAGTTTTTATTCCGGTCGCCTTTCTCGGCGGCATCAGCGGTCAGATCTATAGGCAGTTTGCTCTCACCATAGCCGCATCCGTGTTGCTCTCTGCCTTCAATGCGCTTTCTTTGAGCCCCGCCCTCAGCGCCCTCATCCTCAAACCGAAACGGGACGCCAAGGGCCCACTCGCGAAGGTCTTTGGCAAATTCAATCAGGCATTTGATTGGACCACCCATCACTATCTGTCCGGAGTTCGCGGCCTGATTCGTAAAGCCGTATTCGCCCTAGTCGCCTTGGCGGCCATCTATCTCTGCGCTGGAGCGCTCTTCAAAACCGTTCCTGGGGGTTTCCTTCCAGAAGAAGATCAGGGGGTTTTCATCTCGTCCGTTCGTTTGCCTGACGGAGCCTCCATACAACGGAATCGCGAAACCAGTAAACAGGTCGAAAAAGTCCTTCAAACCACGCCTGGGATTCAAGACATTTCTGTGGTGGGCGGCCTCGATATCCCGACCGCCACCAACAACTCGAATGTCAGTACGGTCTTCGCAACCCTGAAGCCTTGGGACGAGCGCAAGGCTAAGAGCGTTCAGTTGGAAGGCATTCTGGGATCCGTACAACAGCGATATTACGGAATCAAAGATGGCTTCATTTTTGCTTTCGGTCTTCCCCCCATTCTCGGTCTGGGCACGTCCGGCGGCTTCGAGTTTATGCTGGAAGATCGCTCCGGCGGCGATGTGGACGCGCTTGCCCAGGCGACGGATCAATTGGTGACGGCGGCCCGCAGCAGGCCCGAACTGCAAAACGTAATCAGTACCTTCCGCAACACCGTTCCGCAGTACAAAGTCAATCTCGATCGTGACAAGGTCCAAACACTGGGCGTCCCGGTTACCGACGTTTACAATGCGCTCCAGACTTTTCTCGGTGGCCTCTATGTAAACGACTTCAACCGCTTCGGACGCACGTGGCGCGTCTATCTCCAAGCCGAGCCGGATTTTCGCCGTCAGCCTTCGGACATCAATCGCTTCTATGTCAGAACTGACGGGGGCGACATGGTCCCGCTGAGCACGCTCGTGAAAACGGAGCCCGTCGTCGGCCCCGAAGTCATCTACCGCTACAACCGCTACCGCGCTGTGAAGATTCTGGGGAGTGCCGCACCGGGCTATAGTTCCGGACAAGCTGCTGCTGCCATGGAGGAGCTCGCAAAACAGCTCCCGAATGGCTTCGGTTATGAGTGGACCGGCACGGTCTACCAGCAAAAGCTGTCAGAGGGCAAAGAAGGGTATACGTTCGGGCTCGCCGGTGTTCTGGTATTTCTCTTTCTTGCCGCGCTGTATGAAAGCTGGTCTACGCCCTTCTCCGTGATTCTCGCTGTCCCACTCGGTATCTTCGGCGCGCTGCTCGGCATCTTCCTGCGCGATTACGCTTATGACGTCTACACGCAAATCGGTATCGTCACGCTCATTGGACTGGCGGCCAAGAATGCCATCCTCATCGTCGAGTTTGCGAAACTGCGCCAAGAAGAAGGCATGTCCATCGAAAACGCCTCGCTCGAAGCAGCGCACCTCCGGCTCAGACCCATTCTCATGACCTCATTCGCGTTCATCCTGGGCGTCGCTCCTCTCGTAATCGCTACCGGTGCTGGCGCGGGTGCACGGCGAGCTCTTGGCACCACAGTCTTGGGCGGAATGCTTGCAGCCACGCTTCTCGCCGTCTTTATCGTTCCTGTCCTCTACGTCGTCGTGAATCGAATTGCGTCGCGTCGAGCCACATCCGTACCGGTAACCCCACAGCCCGTTCACGCTGGCGGAGACGATTAAATGCGTTCCGCAGCAATCGCCGTCATTCTGTTCTCATTGCTGACCGGCTGCGCCATTGGCCCGAATTATAAACGCCCGAAGGTGCAAGCCCCGGCGCAATACAGGCAGCCGCTTCCAGTCACAGTACCTGCCGAAAAAGCTTCTCTGTCTGATCTCGCTTGGGCCGCCTTGTTCCAGGACCAGGTAATTACGCAGCTCGTCAAAACGGCCCTCGTGCAAAGCAATGATCTCGAAGCCGCCACGGAGCGAGTTCTCGAGTCCCGTGCACAGCTCGGCAT
This sequence comes from Bryobacteraceae bacterium, assembly GCA_045807905.1. GTDB lineage: Bacteria > Acidobacteriota > Terriglobia > Bryobacterales > Bryobacteraceae > Bog-105. Next base: position 121,497 of record JBJMGM010000058.1, read on the forward strand.
CACTCGCTCTCAGCTTGCGCCTCAGATCACTGCTTCCGCCTCCTTCACGGCAGACCGCACCCCCAGCGTCGGGTCGTTCAATTTCATTCCGCCCGGCAGCAACCTTGCCGTCAGCTACACCCAAGCCGGACTGAACCTTTCGTGGGAGCTCGATATTTGGGGTCGAATTCGCCGCTTGAGTGAATCCGCCCGCGCTCAGTATCTCGCACAAGAAGAAGCGCGCCACGCTGTCGTTTCCAGTCTCATCGCGGATGTTATCACTACTTACCTGACCATGCGCGAGCTCGATCTTGAGCTTGAGATCGCCCGAAAAACCAAAGACGTTGCCGAGAATGGCTTGAAGCTGACGAACCTTCGAAAAGAGCGTGGTGTCTCGACGGGACTCGACGTTCGTCAAGCTGAGCAGCTGCTCTACACCGCCACTGCGCAGATTCCGGCGACAGAACGCGCCATCGCCGAGACCGAGAACTATCTCAATGTTCTGCTAGGCCAAAATCCCAGCGATGTGCCTCGCGGCAAATCTCTAGTCGAACTCGCTGGGCCGTCAGAGGTTCCTGCCGGTCTCCCATCGGATCTTCTGGAAAGGCGTCCCGATATACGGCAAGCCGAACAGACACTCGTCTCAACTAATGCGCAAATCGGCGCAGCAAAAGCGCTGTTTTTTCCGCAAATCTCATTGACCGGTGTGCTCGGTGTCCAGAGCAGGGCGCTCGGGGATCTCTTCAGCGGTCCGGCACGCAACCAAAGCATCGCACCCGCCGGAGTTTTGCCTCTTTTCAACGCGGGTCAGCTCCGTAATAATCTTCGGCTCACCGAAGCGCAACAGCGCGAAGCGCTCGCCAATTATCGCAAGACCATACAGACTGCATTTCAGGAGGTCTCAAGCGCTCTTGCTGACTACGAAAAAAGTCGCGAGCAACGTTCGCAACAGGAGCTCTTGGTCAAGGCGCTCCGCGACACTGATCGCCTCTCAACGCTGCGTTACAAGGGTGGCATCGACAGCTATCTTCAGGTGCTCGATGCACAACGCAACGAGTTTTCGGGCGAGCTGACACTCGCTCAACTGCGTAAAAACGAGCTGCTCTCGGTCGTGCAGCTCTACCGCGCCCTGGGCGGTGGCTGGGAAAACCCGTAGGTTCAAGCGGGGATTACGGCAAAGTTGTTCGAAGTAACGGCAACCTGAAATCCGCTTGGGGATAATACAGCTTCCACAACGATGCGAGTTCGCTCAGTGAACGTCGGCTCTCCGAAACAAGTGCAACTGCGCAACAGTACCGTGCTGACGAGCATCTTCAAATCGCCCGTCGAAGGCAGAGTCGCCGTACGGCGCCATAACGTTGCGGGTGACAGGCAATCGGACCTCAGAGTTCATGGAGGGCCATACAAGGCTGTGTATTCTTACCCCGGAGAGCACTACAGCTTTTGGCGCGAGCAACTGCCCGGCACGGATCTCCCCTACGGGATCTTCGGCGAGAATCTGACGACAGAAGGGCTCGTTGAGGACGCCGTGTACATCGGAGATCAATTCCGGGTTGGCTCGAGCGTGCTTCAAGTCACCCAGCCGCGTATGCCCTGCTTCAAGCTCGGCATCCGTTTCGGACGAGCCGATATGGTCAAGAAATTCTGGCATAGCGGACGATCCGGAATTTACTTTTCAGTGGTGGAGGAAGGTGATGTTGCGACCGGTGACCTGATTGAAAGAAGCGCTCGGGGGCCGGAAGCGATCAGCGTGGCCGATGTAGTCAGGCTCTATCGTCGCGAAGAGAAGAATCCCGAATTACTGGCGCGTGCCTTGCGAGCGCCCTTATTCGGAGGCTGGAAAGAAGAACTGCAGGAACGCCATGAGGCGTTGACTTTGTTTTAGATCCCCAATACCCGGGTTATCCGTTATCAGCGCCGACCCGTCTACGGCCGCAACTCCAGCGGGGTGAACGAAATGCTGATATCTCCACTGATCGGGTGTGCCAGAGCCAGAACGCTCGGAAACTGCGGCAGCGCGATGTTGTTCGAGTGAAGCCGTGCGGGATCCCCGGTAAAAGAATCCGACCCATCGCGCACCGCGTAATCGCGAATGCGCCCGTTGCTGTCCGTAACAATCGTCAGAACCACGGCGCCAGAACCAAGCTGCAGCGGAACCAGGTTCGCATCTTCGGTGTCGCCATAAAGGATAGGTACGTCGTAGTTGACCGTGCGGGTCGCGGTTCCAATCGTAAAAGCTAACGCGCCGAACAGAATGAAACTGGACAGCAAACCGCCCGTTGCCGGTATGGTAAGCGGCCGTATCATCTCATCCATTCGGAATCTCCAGCGGCTCCACATCGCTCTCAACCGCGAGCCGTGATTTTGCTCTATCATCTGCCGCTCACGAGACGCAATCACCCGCAAGGCGCTCGTCAGGTGAGCCGGAGCCACGGCGCTGGGCAGCTCTCTTGCAGCCGACCGCAACAAAGCGATCTGCTCAAAGTGGGATGCACACGGATCGCACTTGCGCAAATGAGCCGCAATTCTAGAACGCTCGCGGTCGCGCAGCCTCCCATCTACGTACACCGTGATCTGACGCTTCGCGTTGAAACAGGTCATGTGCTTACCATCTTTCCGAAAATCCCCTACGTGAATGCCTCTGCGAAACCGGGGTCGAGCCGCTGTGTAAGTTCACGCCGCAACGCCTCGCGACCGCGCAGGATTCTCGATTTCACAGTGCCCAACGACACTTGCAAAATCTCTGCTATTTCTTCGTAGCTCAGATTCTCGATATCTCGAAGCACCACCGCCGTCCGGAACACCGGATTGATATTGGCCAGAGCCTGCTCGATGAGCGTACGGTTTTCGCTGTCTAATGTCTGATCAAAGGGTGAGCGCCCCGGGTCGGCAGCGCTCTCGAGCGCCATGGAACGATCGGCAGCATCTTCCATACCGACTTCGCGGCGGCAATGCCGGCTGAACCATCGATGGTGGTTATGCGCCTCGTTCACCGCAATACGGTACATCCAAGTCCGCAAACTGCTGTGCTCGCGAAACGATCCCACGCCGCGAAAGACCTTTAGAAACACCTCCTGCACCACGTCTGCAGCATCCGCCGAACTCCCAAGCAGCCGATACGCGATCCCGTAAACGGGCTGTTGATATCGCGCGATCAACTCTTCGTAGGCGCCCTCAATCCCGGCTCGAAGCCCGCGCAGAATGCGCGCGTCTTCTTCCGAAACACCTTCGTGCGCGCCCGCCAGAATGGACAGGCCGCCCGGGTTGTTCAACAAGCGTTGCCCCATCGCTGAAATTCTACCGCTTATGGCGCTCTGTGGAAGGCCAGCTATTTAACTAGACACCGCGGCCGGTTGCGGGGTTCCCAAACCATTACGTACCCGCTCGCGATTATAAACTTGACACAGTAGACTAGAAACTGGCGTGACAGGCCGTTCCAAACCCGGAGTTGGCCCACTCTACTCATAAGTCTGGGCTGGGTCGTATCCGCCTACGTCGAGCAGGACTTGGTTCCTGAGGTTTCGGGCGAATTGCGCTGCCTGGCTGGGATCATCACTGAGGTTACGTAATTTGGGTAGGTCACTACGAACCAGATCATTTATTCTTTCCAGAAAGCCAGTGCGGATGCCGTCCAGACTCATCGTGTTCCTTGTGGAGGTTCTGTACTGCCTGGATCGCCTCCGCTATAAACAGCGGTGCCGCGAATCCGGATGCAGCGGCCTGCTCCTCTAGGTAGTCGGCTAACTCTGTAAACTGGGATTCAATTAGTGCGTCGAACCCGCGAGCCTCGAACTGGCGAAACAAGCTTTCGCAGTTGGTATTTCGCACCATCGGGCTTTATTTTACAACGCATGTACGTGTTCAGTGATGTGCTTCGCAGAGTCGGCAGCCGAAACTAGTTCGGCAAGTGTAAAGATTCTTGCCAAGGATACCCCGAATCTTTTGCGTAGAAGATCGCTAGCGCCCTGTTCTCGGTCAACGAGACAAATTGCTCCGAGGACTTGCATTCCAGCATCACGAGCCGTTTCAATCGCTTGCGCCGTGGAATCGCCGCGTGTGCAGACGTCATCGATAATTACGACGCGAGATCCTCGTGGTGCGGTCAATCCTTCAATAAACTTCTCCATGCCATGCTTTTTCGGCTCCTTCCGCACAATGAACGCCTGTAACGGCCTGTCAGTCTCACTACTTTCCCTTGCTATCGCAACCGCGATAGGGTCGGCTCCGACCGTCAGACCCCCGACCGCCTCCGGAACCCACATCAGATCCTCAATTTTGCTTAGAAACACGCGACCGACTAGCCGTATCGCTTTGGGGTTGCATGTCGTGATCTTTGCGTCTACGTAGACGCTACTCTTATCGCCGGAATGAAGCTCATATTCCCTTCCCGTATTCAAAGACTTGGAACACAGGATTTCTTTAAGCTGATCTTGATCCGTCGTTTTACTCATTCGGCTCCTGTTAAGTCGCCAATATACAGTGGGTCGGCAAACGCCAAGTCCACGGGGGATTGTATCAAAGCGCCTGCGGATGACCTACGCGGTCTGATTTACAGCCCGATCCGCCGTTAGAGGAGGGTTCACTACCCGGCAGCCGCCCCGTCCGATGAACTTCTGCCGCTTCTTTCTTGTTGCCGTTATCATAGCTAGAAACATTTACATGCGCAAATGTTTTCCCTCTTTTCTTAGAACGGGGGTCCCTCCTAAGAAGTCGCGTCTCAGGCGGGTACGTGCGAAAGTTTAGCGGTTTCCGCGACTCCACCTACCCTACTGCCCCGTGGGAGGCAAAGCATCGAGAGCCAAGCGTTCTACCAGCGCACGAAGGCAGTTCCGCTAGAACCCTTGTCCTTCCACTGGCGAGACGAAAGGCGCATGCCCTGGTTACGTGATTGACCACGTCAAGCCGCTGGCTTGCGGAGGCGACGACGGACCCGGAAACATGCGGTGGCAGACGCGAGACGCAGCTAAACAAAAGGACAAGTGGGAGCGAGTTGGATGTGAGACCCGCTAAGAAATGGCGTGAGAGGCGCGACCTGAAGTTGAGTTTGCCTAGAGGCTCGCTAGAAAATCAGCGTGGACCTGCTGGACAAGCTTGAAAGCATCCCGAATTGCTTGATTATCTTTCATCTCATCAGCGGGTGGGATGGGCTCCGCAGGAATCTGGTTCACGGGAACATGGACTTTGCCATGTTGCGCTTCATGAATCCGGATATTCACCTCAAGGAAGTAGATCGCGAGTTTTGCAAGCGCCCACGGAATCGTGGCGGCGGCGCGCTGCTCGACACGTTCGTTTCCCTGACTCACATCGGTCTGCCCAAAAATAATTTTCAGATCGTAAACGGTTGGTTCGAACCGGAGAGCGTTAGCGTAAGTTGAAATGAAATCCTCTGCGCGTATGGCTGGCGGAATGACGTGAGCACTTGATGGTTCAGACATTTCCTACTTTTGTCTCCATTGCACGTGCGGTTTGGGCGAGTACGCCCATCATCAGATCTTGACGGGTAGGATCGTAGTCGCCAGGGAAGTGTGTGGTCGCACTTGGATTCCCGACAGACCATGACCATGCCGTAGCGGGTGCGCGTCCGGCAATGAAGGTGACAGCTCCCAGCGCTTCCGCATAGACGGGGCTATGAGTCGAAAGAGATCCACTTGCGTTCACCGCAAGATATTTGTCTGGGGTATGAGTAGCAGCGTTGCTTTGAGTTATGGCGTCACTCCAACTACGGGATAAGTCCTCTGTCCCAGGTGCATGCTCGGGCTCAAGGATGGGCTCAAGTATGAACCGAAAACCCATTGCTTGCGCAATATTCCAAAGATTGTTCGCTTCAGGATTCCCGGTCTCGGACAGCATTCGGTATAGGCTTTCTCTCTGCACGCCTGCCGTTTTGGCAACCTTCGGCATCTGATGAGCTTCGGCGACCTTGCGGAGTGCCTTTAGGAGCGCTGGCAGGGATTCGCGTGAGGCAGCAACAAGGTAAGCTGTCGCGATCTTTGGATTCTTGAGCTTTTCCGCGGCCCAATCTTTGTATGATGCTGTGCGTTTAGGCATTGTAATCGCTCCAAAATTCCTGTGCCTGATTTATATCTGCGCTTTGAGTCTTCTTGCTCCCGCCCAAAAGGAGAATGACGAAATCGCCATCCTCCCCAAAGTAAACTCTGTATCCAAGACCCAAATCGATTCTCAGTTCCCAAACTCCTTTGCCAACGTGTCCTGAATCGCCAAAATTTCCCTCCTCAACCCGATCTAGCCGAGCAAGGATTGACCCAAACACATCTGAACGTTTTTCCTCAAGGGTATCCATCTCAATCAGAGAAGGGGATTGTTCCGTTTGCGGCTTCAAACCTTCGGATCTCCCTTGGTCGCGCATCCACTGCCTAAACCGGCCCGCATCCTTGTAATCTTTAGATCACAACTAACATATACCATCTTCGTATCGAGCTTCAATATCTGAGTTGTCTGGGAGTAGTACGTGGTCGACTGGGGTAGTTGTCCTGAAGTTGCGTTGAACTCCATCTTTGTCCGGATCTGCTTATTTGAAGACTATGCTTGGGATGCGCGTACCTGGCCGCAAACAACGGGTGCAACTAGTTGAAGCTAAACGCCCAAAAATATATTTAGGCTGCGTTACGGCAAGCCGCAGTACTATAGAAGAGTAGCGGAAGCGGCGGGAGTCGGACCCGCAAAACGCCGACCAAGGAGTTCATACGCTTCCAAAACAGACTGGAGAGCGGGGCCGGGCTCGAACCGACGTATGCACCCTCGGCAGGAATGCGCCTTAACCGACTTGGCGACCCGCTCTCTCGTAACGACAGCCTATTGTGATTTTAAAATCACAATAGGAGTATAACACCTGTGGGCGGGCAAGAAAAGGTGGAAGTTCCAAGAGACGAGTTCGACGCGACGATGCGAAAGCTACTCGCCTCGAAACCGTTGCCAAAATCGGGGATAGAGCGAAAACGGAAGCCTAGAAGGGCACGTCCGACGAATCAGGATCTGAAGGCTTCGCGGTCAACTCCGCATGCTTAATCCCCGCCGTTATCACGAGGTTTAAGATCACGAGACCGAACAGATCTTCGGCGTAGCGATTATTGAATCGGAAGCTGAACTCGTCCAAGTATCGGCGCAGATGCTTCAAGGAAACTTTGTGATAGTGCCTATGACACCGCGCTTAAACAAACTCCAGAAGTTTTCGATTGAGTTCGTATGGACGTTCGGGTTCCCGTCAGTAATCCAGGTGCGCCGTCTTCCATGGCCTTGCGGATTCTATGGCAGAGATACCATGCCGTCGGATAGCTTACGCCGAGATCCCGCTCCATCTGCTTTGCGGAGAGACCCTTCTTTGCGTTGACCATAAGGGCAGCAGCCATGAACCACTGCGGAAGGGATAGGTGCGTATCGTTGAAAATCGTTCCCGCCGTCGCGCTGAACTGATGACGGCATTCTGGATTCAGGCACTCGTACAAGTAGCGCGGCGGAACCGTGACGGTTTTGGTCTCTCCGGTTTTGCGGCTCGTGCGCGTCCGAGTACTGCCCTTGGTCCGAAACTTCGAAATCTTATCTGAGTCGCACTTGAGGCAGCGGACGCCTTCCGGCCAGCGCATGAACTCCAGGTAGGCCAAGCATTGCTCTTCCGTGCCGAACTGGTCTCGGACATCTATCAGAGACTTGCGGGCTACCTTGTTCATGCTTCAAGTATGCGCTTTACCTCCTGTCTGTGTCAAGTTGATAATCACGTACCCGCTCGTAGTACGCCTCGTACCGGGGAATAATTAGGTCAGTACAAAACCGCGTTTCAGCCGACTTGCGGGCGGCTGCCGATATTTTGGCGTGCAGCCGCTCATCCGTCAGCAACTCCGTAAGCCGTGCCGCCTGCGCATCGGTGTCACCTACTTCTTCCATAAACCCGTCCACCCCGTGAGTGATCAGGTCCGGAACCCCGCCCGTACGCGTTGCCACTGGAGGTACACCACACGCCATCGCCTCGAGTGCCGCAAGCCCGAACGCTTCCATTTCGCTCGGCAAATGCAGCGCGTGCATTCGAGGGATCAGACGCTCCATATGGTCCTGCTTACCAAGAAAACGGACCTGGCTCTCCACTCCCAGTTCCCGGGCTAAACGCTCCGTGTTGCCGCGTTCAGGACCGTCCCCCGCCATAATCAGCTCCGCGTCCACGTGCTGCCGCACTTTCGCGAACGCGTGAATGCAATCGAGCACCCGCTTCACAGGGCGGAAATTCGAGATATGCAAGATGCGCTTGCGACCCTTCTGTTGCGCCCCTGGATCGGGCCGGTAGAGCGAACAGTTCACGAAATTGTGGATCACTTCGATGTCGTTTTTCACGCCGAAAAAGTCCACAGTTCGCTTGCGCATGTACTCGCTAATCGTCGTTATACCGTTTGAGCGCTCAATCGAAAACTTGGTGATCAAAAAGTAAGAGCGATCGGCTCCCACCAGCGTAATATCCGTGCCGTGCAGCGTCGTGATGAACGGCAGATACCGCGAGGTGATCATCTGTTGAGCGAGCAGAGCCGAGATCGAGTGGGGAATGGCGTAGTGGACGTGAAGCAGATCCAGGTGCTCGCGCTCGGCGACTTCGGCCATGCGCGATGCGAGCGCCAGCGAGTAGGGCGGGTATTGGAACAGCGGATACGTCGAGACTTCCACCTCATGGTAATGAATGCCGGGCGTATCCGGGTCGAGACGGATCGGATTCGCATAGCTGATGAAGTGCACCTCGTGCCCGCGCTGCGCCAGTTCCAGGCCGAGCTCGGTAGCAACGATGCCGCTGCCTCCATACGTCGGATAGCAGGTGATCCCAATCCGCATGTCTTAGTATGCGCCGCACCGAGCACGGGATTAGGAGAGATCAGGCGCGTCGCGGACAGGCCGAGGCGACCAGTTTAGGGTTGAATTTGAAAAAACGAACCCAAAACCCAATGGGAGTTCGTTTGGTAAAAAGCACTCAAGCCTTTAATGGATTCTGGGACCCCGGAAGGCTGGACGAGTGTTTATTCTGTGGAAAGTCGCTTAGGCCGCAGCGGCCCCAAACAGTCGGACCGTTAAAACCAGTCAAGGCGTGTGAAATTCAGCCCAGGCGTCCTTCAATTCTTCTGCGAGTACCTCAACCGGCTCCTCCTGGCCTCGTCGACGCCGCAGGCTGGTACCGGGTTCGCCGGACAGCACTAGCCATGCCCCGAAACCTATCAGAATTGCACCTGTCCAGCAGGCAATTCGCTCTCCCTCGCTCATCTGGGCCACCCCCTAAAATGTCGGTACGGCCACAGGGCCGCCAAGCGATAGATGATCTTCGGACGTTTGAACCTCATCTGGACTATTGCGAGGCGGTTTCGCCGGTTATCGCGGCGCTTTGTAGACCTGACTGTTCCCCGTCAATCCCCACGGCAGCTGTACTGCGGGCTGCCCCGGTTGCGTGCTTTGAGTGGTGTAGTTGGTTTGGCTGGACGGCCGCCAGATCCCGAAGTCGCTCCTTCCATCAGCGTCAGAGTCGCCGGCGAGTGGGACATCGCCGGGCAGGCCTAACTGCCGCGTGTAGATGGCCGCACCGTTACTTGGAACAACGTACCAAACGGCATTGGAAGGGCGCCAAACCGCCAGGTCGTATTTCAAATTGCCCTCGAAGTCGGCAGGCATTGGAATATCACCTGATAGCCCCCACTGCACGGAGTAAGGCGCGCCGCCGGCGCTCGGCGTCACGTACCATGTACCATTCGAGGGACGCCACACAGCATAGTCAGCCTTTCCGTCGCCGTCAAAATCGGCGACCACCGGAATGTCCCCCGGAATGCCCCACTGCTTGAAGTAAGGATCTCCGCCGCCACTCGGGATGATGAACCATGAACCGTTCGACGGCCGCCATACCGCGTAATCAGCCTTTCCGTCACCATCAAAATCGCCGGGTACCGGAACGTCACCTGGAATGCCCCAGGTTGGCTGTACGACTGAATTGCCGGGGTTTCCGCTTGGGATGACAAACCAGTCGCCTGTTGATGGTTTCCAAACGGCAAAATCGAGCTCTCCGTCGCCGTCGAAATCGCCGACAACGCGGACATAAACCGATCTTCCCAAGCTGCCGACGTTAAATTTCGTTGCCAGCAGATTATTGGGCATACCGGAGTGTTGTGTGTAAGCTGCCGCGGGATGACTGCTGGGTCTGATAAACCAGGTTTGGCTGGACGGACGCCACACTGCGAAGTCGGTGATGCCGTCGCCATCATAGTCGGCGGGCACGGGGATGTCACCCGGCAGGCCCCACTGCTGAAGGAACGTCGTACCCCTACTGGCCGAAATGACGTACCAAATTGCATTCGATGGCCGCCAGACTGCCATCTCCTGTTTTCCGCTGCCATCGAAATCGCCAGCGACGGGAATATCGCCGGCCAGACCCCATTGGAACGCGAGCGGAGCGCCGCCGCCGCTCAGGACGAAATGCCAGGTCTGGTCAGAGGGACGCCAGACCGTTAAGTCGGCTTTACCGTCCGCGTCAAAGTCACCGGTTACGGGAATATCTCCCGGAAATCCCCATTGTCGAGAATAAGGTGCGCGCGTTCTGCTGGGGAGGATGAACCACATGCCGGTGGACGCGCGCCAAACAGCAATATCCGTTTTTCCGTCACCATCATAATCACCTGCCACCGGGATATCGCCCGGAAGGCCCCATTGTTCTTCAAGGATGGTTCCCGGATTGCTACTCGCGTAGATGTACCAGATTCCATTCGCGGGTCGCCATGTGGCATAGTCCAATTCCCCGTCCCCGTCGAAATCTCCGACGATCCGAACGTCGCCCGAGCGCTCACCGCCAAAATCAAATTTCGAATTTGCCGTTCCAGTTCCGGTCAAGGAGACTGTTTGAGGTGAATTCGCTGCGCTATCGGTGAATGTTAGCGAGGCGCTGCGAGCGCCTGTCGTGGTGGGCGCGAAAGTAACTGAAACCGTGCACTTTGCTCCCGGCGGCAGACTCGGCCCACAGCTATTACTTTGGGCGAAATCGAATCCATTCGCTCCTGTCATGACTATTGTCCTGATCGTCAGGGTTGACGAGCCTGAATTCGAAACGGTGATCGTTTGCGCAGCGCTCGTGCCAGCGACGGCTTGGTTCCCAAACGCCAAAGTTGACGGAGTAATGGTCACCTGCCCCGATCCCGAGCTAGACCCGCTCCACTGATTGACCAAATTGGCTAAATTAATCGAGCCCAGGCCAGTAGCCAAATCAAAACCGGCCGTGGCTTGATATTTGCCGGTGGCGGTTCCGTAGCCGACTTGACCGGGCACGGAATTGTTGCCCACTGTAGAGTCGTTGAAAATACAATTACTCGCGGGCAGGCCTGAGATGTTGGAGCCGTTGCATTGGGCCAGGCCCTCACTCGCCGCGAGCTGGTAAAGAACAGGAGCCGCTTGTCCCTGACGCGATCCTGTTTTGTGGTTCACGAGTGCCATCATGCCGGCAAAAGCCGGGGCCGAGGCGGAGGTGCCGCTTACTCCCTGAAAAGAAAATTTTCCCTGGCTGTCGGTTGTGCAAGAACCATCCAGACAAAGCAGATAATAACCATGGCTAGCCGCCGAGAGTGAGACGTCGGGAACGTCGCGAGCTCCGTCATTCGGTATACCTGCGACTCCGGTTTGCCAGCTCGGCTTCGCGAATAAAGTGCTCGCGCCACCGCCGGATGCCCAAATACCCGCATTTGTGGTGCCGCATGCGGCGGCGGTGCAGGCCTCATTCCACACATCCTCAGGAATGTATGAGATCGCCGATTCGAAAACTGAACTGTTTTGCGACCTCCAGTAGGCGCCATTGTTGCCGTGCTCATTGAACTGGGTGCCTCCCACCGCGATGGTGTAAGGAGTGGAGGCGAGAATGTTCACCGAGAACGGTCCGGTGGCGGTCTTTTTGGTATTGGGATCGTCACACCCGGCAGAGCCCGAGTCCCCGGTCGAAACTATGTAGGTGATACCCTGGGCGGCGGCTTGTTGTGCCCGGCTTTGCACGTTAGTAGCTTCTGCCGCGGTGTACTGAGCCTCACAGGAGCCGTAGCTCTCGGTCATGACGTCCGCCAAGTTGTTATCGATGATGTATTCAGTCGAAAGATCTACACCATCAGACGCATTCGTATCGGCGGAGACCACCACCTTCACTGTCGCGTTGGGCGCAACAGCGCCAGACCATGAGGTGTCTAATACAGCTTCCGTTTCGTCTCCCTTCACAAGGCCGGGGTCGTTGCCGTTCAAAATGATTTGCGGTGGCTTGGTCGAAAGGCCGAAAAGACTCCGAAAACTGGCGACATCCTGGGCCTTGATATTGGATTTCGCGATGATGGCGATCGTCGTTCCGTCGCCATTAATCCCCGCCTGATATAGCGGATTGATGTTGTAAATGATGGCGTAGTCAGCCGGTGACAAGCCGTGGCTGCCGTCACTCGCTGTGAATTGAGGAACTTGCGACCCGAACTGCTGCGTTACCGTCAAGCGCTGGTTGGAAATGTGAATGAAAGGCTTCTTGCGAAAAGTGTTCAGCGTTGTGATGCCCGCCACAACGGGCGTAAGCGCAGCCGGTATTTGCGGGTCGTTCGCGTTGGCCCAATGTTCCTCAGCGTTGATGACGTATTTGTGAATCGCAGTGTGAAACGCATTCTGAACCTGGCCGGCAGTTCCTGAGAACTCGATGGTGGTCCGCCCGTTTGCTATATGAACAACTTGAAAGCCCTGCGACGCGAGCCATAAAGTGACGGTCTGGATATCCTGGTCCGACGGGCCGAACTGCCGCCCAAATTGTTCGGGCGTCAGCCATCTGTGGTAGTTTGGCGAGGACTTGTTCTGTTGATCGTCGAGTAGCTGTTTCAGCGCTGATTCTTGGGCGGGACTGCGCTTAAGAACCAATAGCATACGATCAAGCGGAAGATCGGCGGGCGCGGCGCCGCGGTCGAAGACGGGGCGCGCAAGGGGGTGGGTGTTTCCGCGCAAAGTGACCAGGCTGGTCTCGCTAACTTGTTGTGTTATACGGGATTGGCCGATTCCGCCGGGCGGTCGAATGGCTTGCGGGCGTGCACTCGGGTGCAGAAAAGCCGTCAGGAGTACGGTTGAGACGAGAAGGGGACCTACAAATTGGCGCATAGCGCGATTCCTCTGGCAACGAGGCCACGTTGCGTGCCCCTTCCGCTCACTAGTTTAACCGGACAAGACGGCCCAGAGTGCTTACCGGTTACGGTTTCGGTTCTATTACGCCGCGGCTCCACGACGATCGCTCGCGCGCAGCTTGTTCGAGGAGTCTGTGCACTTCGCTATCCGTGGTTTGGGAAAAGTCGTCGTACCATGCTCCCACGGCGCTGAAGGGCTCCGGTGTGGCGGGGCAAATCACTTCGTCCGCCTCGGCGCGGAATTCCTGACAGGTTTCCCGGGCCGCTACAGGTACCGCAACCACAATCCGGACAGGGCTTTGCGGCCGCAAGGCTCTGACTCCGGCCATCATGCTAGCGCCCGTGGCCAGTCCATCATCGATAAGGATCACGGTACGGCCGCCCACGACAAGTGCCGGGCGGTTCTCACGGTACAAGCGCTCTCGGCGTTCTAATTCCTGCTCTTCGGTGGCTGTAACGCGGTTGATGAGGTCTTCTGATAAGTGCAATTCTTCAATAAGTTCGCGGTTCAGCACCCGCACACCGCCACTCGCAATGGCTCCAATCGCCAATTCTTCATGTCCAGGGAGCCCCAGTTTGCGAACCAGAAAGACGTCGAGTTCCGCACGCAATGCCCGGGCTACTTCAAAGGCGACTGGAACGCCGCCCCGAGGCAGCGCTAGGACTAACGGGTTTACGTCAGGTACTTTGGCGATGACGTGGTGGGCGAGGATCTGGCCGGCTTCGGTGCGATCCCGGTAAATAGGCGATCCGTCCATACCTTTCCCCACCCATGAAGCGGTAGTACAATTCTGGCACTACATTCGGGTGAACGGGCAGCCTTCAGCGGCATGATCAGCTCCGGTTAGCGAGCTTCATTCGTGCCGAAGGGCCTGCATCGGGTCTACCCGGCTGGCACGAACCGCCGGAAAGAAACCCGCCAAGCTGGCAACGGCTCCCAAGATCGTAATTGACAGGAAAAGAGTCACCGGGTCATGCGGTGCGAGCCCGTACAGTTGACTCTGCACGAGGCGGCTTAGGCCGATTGCTACGGGAACGCCTACCAAGACTCCTGCGGCGATTAGGATCAGCACCTCTTTCATGACCATCCATATCACGTTCCCCTGGATAGCCCCGAGCGCCATGCGGATCCCGATCTCGCGTGTCCGCCGCGCGACCGTGTAAGCCATTACTCCGTAAAGTCCGATCACCGCGAGCAACGTCGCGAGGAATCCAAATACGGAGGAGAGGCTAGCGACGAGACGCTCGGTGCGCAACGAAAGGTCGATTTGCTTCTCGGTCGTGCGCATGCTGTAAATGGGGATGTTCGGATCAAGTGCACGGAGTTTCTGGCGCACGACCGGCACAATCTGGTCCGTATCGAGCGTGCTGCGGATATAGACAGTCATCGCGTCTACAAAATGACTCCCCAAATAGGGAACATAGGCCTGTACGGGAATCTCATCCCGTAGATTCGTGTACTTGGTGTCTTTAACCACACCGATGACTCGCATAACGGTTCTCGTGCCTGGATCGGATCCGAATCCGACGTGAAGGCCGATTGGATTACGGCCTGCGAAGTAGCGTTTCGCGAAGCTCTCGTTGATAATCACGGTGGTTGGCGACCAGTCCTCCGGTTTCGGCCCGTTTTTGATTTCCGCCGCGTCGTTGATCGTGAAGTCCCGGCCCGTGAGGATTGGCACGCCGAGAGTTCGGAAATAGTTCGGGCTCACCGAATTCATGAAAGGCTCCGGATTCTGGCCGGGCTTGGCCGTGTAGCCCTCGACCGTCATCGAGCTATCCCACTCGTTGTCTTCGAGGATGCGCATGGAAGCAAGCCCGACAGATTTTACGCCCGGCACAGAGCCGAGATCATCAACCAGACGCTGATAGAAGATTTTCGCCCGCCCGCTGCTGTAACCGTTGAGCGATGGATCGATATTGAACCCGATCAGCCGCTCAGGAGAAAAGCCCGGCCCGAGGTTGCGCAAATTGCCGAGAGTTCGCAAGAACAGTCCTGCACCGATCAAAAGAAGCAGGGAGAGCGTCACCTGGCCTGTTACAAGCAGTTTCCGAAGCGTTACGTTGCCGCCGCTCAGCACTGATCCGGCTTGATCCTTCAGAGTGGACCCCACATCGGGCCTCGACAAGCGCCAAGCAGGTACGAGACCGAATAGGAGAGCGGTCACCAGCATGACGGCAAATGTAAAAGCGAGGATGCGCAGATCCGGATTGGTTGAGAGCTTCGAATCACCCGCCTCGACGGGTAGGTAGGCGGTCACCAACAACTGGTCGGCCCAAAACGCCAGACCTAAACCGAGGAGCGCTCCGAAGGCCGAAAGCAGTAAGCTCTCCAAAAGAAGTTGCCGTACGATCCGCGCCCGGCCGGCTCCGATCGCAAGGCGAATAGCAATTTCTCTTTCGCGAGCGGTAGCCCGAGCCAGCAAAAGATTGGCGATGTTGGCGCAAGCCATTAGGAGTACCGCACCGGTGATGCCCAGGAGCAACCACAGCGGTGTCGAAAGCTGACTCCGGAGCTCGGAACGGCCTTGGCCACCGGGTAACAGGTCCATCCAGCATCTGAGAAATTGTTGGCGAGTGTAGGTAGAGGCGTTGCGAAATGCGGGCTCTCGGACTTCCATTTCAAGCATGCTATGCATCAGGGGCTGGAGAGAAGCCTTGGCCTGATTCCTGGTGATATCCGGCTTGAGGCGCCCAAATGCGTTTACCCAACGCTGGCGGCGATCCTTCAGGCCGTCCCAGAATGGTGTCATCTGGGCCTTCATCATGATAGGGATGAACATTTTTGACGGAAAGCCCAATTCGACACCGTCGAAGCCGGGCTGAGCGATACCAATCAGCGTCATGTTTCGCCCATTGATCACGAGGGTCTTGCCGATGATAGAGCGATCGGAGGCAAATCGAGACTGCCAGAAGCTATAGCTGAGCACGACCAGCGGATGACCGCCCGGGATGCGATCGTCATCGGGTGTGAACGTCCGGCCAAGGGCGGCGCTGACGCCGAGAACTGGGAAATAGGTGCCCGAAACAAGGTCGGCGCTGATGCGTTCCGTTCGATTGCCATAGCCGAGCGTCGCGAAAAGCGGGAAGCGGCAAAACATGCCCGAAAAGACTTGGTTGTTGTCGCGGAAATCCTTGTACATGGGATAGGAAATAGCGTTGCCGCCCCAGTTGCTGCCGTAATGGGAACCGCGCGTCGTCAGAAGTACTAACTGTTCGGCATGTTTGACCGGCAAGAGCCTTAAGAGGATTTGGTCGAGCAGAGTGAAAATTGCGGTATTCGCGCCGATTCCGAACCCAAGTGACAGAACGGCAACAGCGGTGAAGAGAGGAGCCCGACGAAACGAGCGAAGCGCGTACCGAACATCGTTCCAGATACCACCCATCCTCGTTCTCACGTTAACTGGGGTCCTCACGTCACCGCCAGTTTAGACTGTCGAGGCTGCGCGTCGGTTAGCGGACTGTCGTTAATTGATGCCCTGAATGCGGAGGCTCACGAGTTGGTCGAGGGTAAGATTGCGCATTCCATGTGACCGAAGATTTTCAATGTATTCGGGCGTGACGCCGTGAATGCGCATTGCGACGAGTTGATCAGGATCAGGATGCGAGTAACCCAGCCGCTCAAGCCCTCGAACGTATTCCGGCGAGACCCCATGAATGCGAAAGGCGATCAGTTTATCGGGATCATTGACGTTGAGACCCGCGGCGCGGAGATCCCCTACGAATTGCGGTGAAACACCGTGAATGCGAAACGCGATCAGCTTGTCAGCGTCGCTAACCTCGAGACCCGCGGCGCGGAGATCCCTTACGAATTGCGGTGAAACACCGTGAATGCGAAACGCGATCAGCTTGTCGCTATCCAGGCCTTGGATGCCCAACGACTTCATTTCCCGTGCGAAAGCAAGGCTGACGTCATGAATCGCGAAGGCGAGTTGTTCGGCGCCGGAGATTCCGGACAAGCCAAGTGACTGCATCTCGCTGCTGTACCGGACATTCGGATTAAAGGTAAAGAGTCCCGCACCATCGCCGTTTTTGAGGAATCCTTCACACTCAATGGTTCCCGCGTCACGAGTGATCGTGAAATGAACATCGTGTTTTGCAGCAGAGGACCAGTCGATGCCGCGGAAATCACTCGTGTTCCAGTCGGAGTTGGTACTGAAGTGATCGCCGTTCCTAGAGCTTTGGAGGGAGAAACGAACTTTACTGTCGTTCTCTGAGCGGCTCAGAGTCCACTCTCCCGTTTGGGTCTGGGCCGAGAGGAGAGAAAGAGTTGCGGTCACTATGAGGCCGCCGAGCATAGTGGGAAGGGATCTGTTGGGTTGAAACATTGTCAGCTCCTCAGAAAACGTCGGCCATTTTTAGCGCGATCAATTGGCGAAGCGTGAGATTCGCAAATCCATGGCTGCGAACCTTCTCGACGAAACTGGGGGTGACGCCCTGGACTTTGGCAGAAAGATAATCGTTCGTGCTCAGGTTTGTGAAGCCGGCCGACTGCATAGCCTTCACATAATCGGGTGTGACGCCTTGTACACGCAATGCGATTATTTGATCGGGTGTGACATCCTTAAGCCCGAGACGCTGGTACTCGGCGGCATCGCCGGGCTTGGCACCTTGCACGCGCATAGCGATGATTTGGGAGACGGTAACACTTTTCCAGCGCTGCGATTGAATGGCCCGAACATACTCGGGCGTGACCCCCTGGACGCGGAGAGCGACGAACTCATTCACTGTGGGCTTCAGATCGGTCGAGCGGATTTCACGCACATACTCCGGAGTGATTCCTTGCACCTTCATTCCGATTAATTCGTTTACGTTCGGATCCAGGCCTTCCGCTCTGATGGCGCGTACATATTCGGGAGTTATGCCTTGCACTTTCAGCGCCATGATCTGATCGACTTTGAGGTTCTTGAGACCGACCGATTCGAGGCCAGCGATATACGACTCCTTCGCAGAGCTCTTTGCTGACGCTTGCGAAGCATCCTGATCTTCGGATGATGCGACAGCAATCTGCGCCTCGGCCCGAAGTGCTAGTGCGACTTTTGGACAAGTTGCTGTGCGGGCCTGCGCTACCGGAGCTGAAGCTGGGAGAGCCGGCCGTGCGGCGCCAAGCTCCGGAGCCACCTCGGAAAGTACAGGCCGGGAGCTTGCTTCACTCGGTTCCGCTATGGCAGGCCCAAAATCGGAGAGGTGAGAATACGTTCGGTTAAATGTGCTTCCGCCGAGCAGTGCACCAGCGGCGCAGATGAAGGCTATCATTGCGAGGCCGCCTCGAGGGACGCTGTGCGTAATAGCTTGGAAGCCAAGCAGGCGCGAAATTCGCAGTTTCAACGAACCGCTGTTTGCCGCTAAAGCGAGAGCCGGGGCGGCGCGCCAGGCTTCCATTAGCGTTAGGGCTTTAGCGTAATCACATGCATTTCCGCACACGCCTACGGCGATGTCGTCACAGCAGTTCTCGCGCTCAGCTCGGATGGAACGGTTCACCCACCAAACCGCGGGGTGATAAAAAAGCAAAGTTTCGGCGGCGATCTGGAACAGATTCACGAAACAGTCAAGCCTTTTGATGTGCGCCAGCTCGTGGACAATGACGGCTTCGAGCTGCTGCGGCGACAGGCCCGTCAGCGCGGTGACGGGCAAAAGAATGACGGGGCGGAACCAGCCTACGACGGCGGGCGAATCGAGAAGCCGGGACTCCACATACCGAACCGTTCGAGTGATGCCTAGCCGACGCTGCAAAGCCAGGCAACGTTGACGAAGAATCCCGGGCAGTTCGTGCGCCTTCTCACGACGGAGCCGTTCGAGCACGAACCAGCCACCGAGAGCCCGCACGGAAAAAATCAGCACACCCGCGAACCAGATCAATACGAACCAAGTAAGCCAGCTCACGGGCTCAAATCGCGGACTCGTGGAACCAGGCGGCGTCATAGGGGATATCAAAACTGCCTGAGCTCTTTCCAAGAGTTCTGGGATGCCGGCGATGTGAAGTGTTGAGTCGTTGTACTGTTCCAGAAGCAAGAATGTGGCGATAGGAGCACAGACCATGACGACGAGCGTGATCAGCGCGGCAGTGTATCGCGCAAGCGCCGTCCGGCAGAACGCCATTGCCAGATAAAGGATGAGGGCCAACCCCATCCCTTGCCAGATGAAGTGGACGAGAGTCCATCCGAGAGTCTGCATTATCGCGGGCGTAAGCCAAGACAATGGATTCATGATTTTGCCCTTGCTTCGTATTCATCGAGCATGCGGCGAATCTCTTCAATCTCCTGGGGCGAGGTCTTTTTGCCGTCCAACGCGTGCAGCATTAACTGGCTGGCGGAGCCGGCAAAAGCGCGTTGCAACAGATCGCCTACCAGTTGCCGCTTGGTGTTCGCGGCCGGCTGATAAGCTTCATATACGTGGGCACGCTCCTGCTCGTTCCGTCGAACGGTACCTTTACCGGTCATAATTTGAAGTAGCTTCAAGACGGTTGTGTAGCCGATGGGTTTGGAGCGGGCAAGCACCTCGTGCACTTCGCGGACGGTAGAGGGCCCGCGCTCCCACAACACTCGCAGAATGTCGAGTTCGGTCGAGGTAGGTTTCGGCGGTTGCTGGCGGCCCATCACGTTCCACGTTATACGAAAGCGTTCGTACTGTCAACGAAAGATTTCGTAGATGAAAGTCGGCCCGCGCGAAAAAGTACTGGTAGACTTTTGGCGTGGTTGTCAAGCGTGTGCTGATCACCTTCATTGCTTTGTTCCTATTTGTGTTTACGCGGAACGCAAACGCCGATCTGAACGATGACGAGTTGAAAATGCTTCAGGATTCGGGCGGGTGGGAGTACATCACGGTCAGCGACCCTGATAACGGGATACAAACAAAGCACACTTGCTTTGATGGTCAACCGCATCCCGAAGAGTGCAGCGGTAACTTAACGCTAAATCCCGACAACACGTTCGTACAAAAAGTTCATATCCACGGCGAGACAGTCGAACGGCACGGGCGATATGAGTTGGACGGAAAAGAGATCACCCTCATAGACGAACTGGGGACAAGGGATGGTCCGTACACGCTCGATGTTAACGTTCAGGCGAAGCAGTTAATCTTGCAGATCACACAAGGGCAGGCGTGTCGGTTCGCGTCGAGTTAGAACTCGAGAAGGAGTACAAGCGACATCAAGCCTCGCGAACATCTAGATCAGCGAATAAGGAGGGCACTCAATCAGATCAGTCGCCTGACTTCGTCCGCAACGAGTAATCCTCGCTGTTTCGGGTTAGGTTTGGACTGTAATACGGATCGCCAGCGATAATCGCACTCCATTTTGACCGCATTCGCGATACTTCCTCGGGATGGGGTATGAGGTCCTTAGAAGTCTTGGAAAACGCTTCGTAATGGTACAGCAAAGCATGCGGCGTGTAGAGCACGCGATAGCCGCGGCTTCCAATTTTAAGGCAGAGATCGATATCGTTGAATGCTACTGCGAACTCAGTCTCGTCGAAACCGCCCACTTCCCAGAACACGTCTGACTTGGTCATGAGGCACGCGCCGGTAACAGCACTGACGTTACGGATCACGTCGGGGAAATCGAAGTAGTGCTGTTTCTCGCCATCCAAACCTTTGAACGCGTGTCCGCAATTATCGTAGATGCCCATGACGACGCCAGCGTGCTGAATACGCTTATCGGGATACAGAAGTTTGGCTCCAACGACGCCCACCTCGGGCCGCATCATGACTTCCAGCATCGCTTCCAGCCAATCGGGTGCGATCACGGATGTATCGTCATTGAGAAAAAGCAGAACAGGCGAGTCGCATTGCCCGGCTGCGGTGTTGTTGATAAGCGAATAGTTGAAGGGCTGGTTGCGCCAATCTATGTAGCGTACCGGGTGCGGCGCGCCTTTGAAATCGCCAACCAACTTTTCGATTGCTTTCTGCTTGGAGTTGTCGATGACGACCACTTCGTAATCGCTATATGTCGTTTTTTTTAAAAGGCTGTCGAGATTGGTTCGCAATACGTTCGTTCTGCCGCCTGCGGCAATGATGATACTGACGCGAGTTGATTGCGGGACGGGATAGCGCACCCGCCACCGCCCAATTGCCCGGCCCGGTTCAACGGTCATCTGTTTGTCAACGCGATCGCAATACCGGTCCAGCGCATGTCGCGCGGCGTTCAAAGCGTATTCCTTATGCTCGATACCCGTTGCGGTGGAAGCGACACCCGCTCGCCAGTGATAGAGAATTTTTGGGATGTGCTCAATTCGAGACGCCTGTTGAGTGGCACGTACGATGAGATCGTAATCCTGGCTCCCATCGCACTCCGGACAAAACGGACCAACATTTTGCAGCAGATCGCTGCGAAGGACGAGCAGGTGAGAGATGTAATTCTCTGACAGCAGCAAATCGGGCGACCAATCCGGCTTAAAGAACGGATCGTACCGCTTGCCCTGCTGATCGATTTTGTCTTCGTCGCTGTAGATCAGATCTGCATCCGGGCAGCGGTCCAGAACCTCACAAATGTATGCCAGCGCGTGGGGGGCTAACGTATCGTCGTGATCGAGGAAGCATGCGTAATCGCCGCTGACCATCTCGAGCGCTTTGTTGCAGTTGCGCGAAATGCCGCCTCGCTCATTTTGGAAAGCAATTTTCATTCTCGAATCGCTGCCGGCAAATTGATCGAGAATTTCTTTGATTTCCGGGCGGGAAGAACAATCGTCGGCGATGCAAAGTTCCCAATTAGCGTAAGACTGGTCATGAACGGATTGGATGGCGGCCGTCAATTCTGAAGGATCCGTATTGTAAACCGGCATTGCGACGCTGATGAGAGGCTTCGATTCAAGACTGGGCAGTTTTAGCTGAATCAGCTCGTCATCGCGCAGCTCAAATTCATGAATCCACCGATCGTACTCGGAAGAGAATCCCCTTTCGTGATCAATCAGTATGGCGGTCTTGGCCCTATTGACAACAGTTCCACTCGAGATGAGCCGAATCACAATTGGATGCCGGCCATTTGGAAGTTGGAGCGAATCAAACGTCAGCGCAAACCCGGAACGACCCGTTCGATCAAGTTCCGGATGCCCCTTTTTCACATCGGGACGAGGCAGGTTTGGGACCGTCTCCATTAGCGGCAGTCCTGCAACGTCTACTTGAACTGAATCGACACCGTCCGGCGCCAGACACCATCCGCGAATGGAAATCTTTCCGCTGCGAGGCCGTCGGTCGTTGAGCTTCGGTTCATCACAGACTAGATAGGATCCCTTCCGAGCGATCGGCTCCTGCGACACCGCCCCTGAGGGTGCGATTTTTTTTACGAGATTCCCCGCTGCGCGCAAGGTCCGCCAGACGCGTCCGGTAAGGATCTCCATGATGATCCGGTCGAGACGAGCGATGGAGGATTCATGGGCAATGAGCTGAGCGTCCTGCCTCTCGACGAGTTCCAACAGGATTTCAATCTGGCGGTGGCAGCCTTTCAGCTCGGATTGAAGCTGCTCAAGCGTTCGTTGCGCTTCATCGAGGCGCGCTTCGAGAGAATCCTGCCCGTCCATGTTCTTTTAGAACGATAGCAAGCTAACGTGCCAACTCAAGTTCCGGGTCCGCTTGCCGCGACCATCGGTTTGCGAAGCTGGTATCGGTTGAATTATGCGCCAGCTCGTCGCCCGCGTCCGCGCGCTTCTGGATCTTCTGAGCATGCTACTCATTCGAGATCTGGATGCCCGTTATAAGGGGTCTCTGCTGGGCAAATTGTGGCCCCTAGTTACACAGGCGTCTCAAATTGCGCTTTATACGTATGTATTTGGTGTAGTCCTGCGCGTGCGAGTCAATGTCGAGGGTCTTCCTAACACCAACCTTGCTTTTGGAATCTGGTTGTTCGCTGGCTTGCTCCCCTGGCTTGCTTTCACGGGCGGTCTAGTACAGGCAGCTAACTCGGTGGTCGGTCATCCCAACCTAGTCAAAAAAGTCGTGTTTCCGATGTCGCTGCTACCGATTGTTCCCGTTCTTTCAAGCCTTGTCGAGAGCAGCTTCGGATTACTCCCGCTATTGGCGCTCTTTGCGCTGGTAACACATCACATTCATGCAACTGTGTTGCTGCTACCTTTCGTGTGGCTAGTGCAGATCTTTTTCACACTCGGTTTTGCCTACATCGTTGCGGGGCTAACGGTTTACGTAAGAGATGTCCCTCAGACGCTAGGCATCATTCTCAACCTCTGGTTCTACCTGACGCCCATCGTGTATCCGCCCACCGCTATTCCGGGACGACTTCGTTCGATCGTGTTTTCAATAAATCCGATGGTGGCTTTCATCGACGCGTATCGAAATTTGATTTTGGTAGGGCGTTTCGATCAGTGGGAAGAGTTTGCGCGTGCAACGATATTTGCAATTTTCGTATTCACACTGGGATTCTCCTTGTATCGACGATTGCAGCCCGCGTTCGCCGACGTGTTGTAGAGATGACGAAGGATGCGATCGCATCGCCCTTTTGCGTGAATTGGCAACGGTTGCGGCGCGGAACTTTAGGTTTCGTAAAAGGGTTCCTGAGACGGCAGTCGGAAATTCTATTCCCCAACCGCGAGGCGCGCGAGTATCGAGCCTGGATGGCTGAACACCTCAAAGAGCGCCAGTCCATATGCACAGAAGCTCTCGAACCAGGTCTTTTGTGTATATTGACGGCGGTCTGGGATGGAAGCCCCGTCGGATATTTGGAGAAACTGGCCGAATCTGTCACTGCTCAGAATCGCTCGGGCGCTTGTAAATGGGTCGTACTGGATAACGGCTGCACCAAGGCGAGCCTGGTCTCTTATCTGGCCCATCTGCGGACGCATAGCTGGGTGACAGTGTGCCGCGTCGAGACGAACATCGGGATTATTGGAGGACTGCGCTACTGCTTGGAGCACGCCACGGCGCGTTACATCCTTCCCGTGGATGCGGATGATTACTTATACCCGGACGCACTCGAAGTAATTACTTCGTTTCTCCGGAGTGCGGGCTATCCAGCGCTGCTCTACACCGATGAAGACAAGGTGATCGGAACAAGATTCTTCCAGCCCTACTTCAAGCCAGATTGGGACCCGGTACTGTTCCTAAATTCCGCCTATATCGCTCATTTGGGAGTGATCAATCGCGAGAAGGCGCTCGAATTGGGAGCTTACAGCGACAACAGAGCGGAAGGAAGCCCTGACTGGGACCTTTTCATCAGGTTTATGATCGCCGGTTATCTTCCTGTGCACATTCCCGAGGTGCTGTACAGCTGGCGAGTACACGCGCGGTCGACTGCGGATGATGCCGCGAGTAAGCCGTACGTTCATTCGTCGCAGCGCGCAGCGCTACAGCGCTTTTTGGACGCACAGCCGAACCCGGCAAACTTTAGCATTCGATACAGCCCGCTGCTAGGCGGCGCTGCACATTGGCACTTCTCTCGGCAGCATAGCGATCCGCGAGCATTGGTCTGCGCTGTTCTGACGAGTGACTCGAGACCGAATGGAAGTGAAGCGAAAGGCGATTATCCGGAGATAAGGAGAGTTTTCGTTCAGGTGGATGCCAAAGTTGGCTCGCTCGCGTCGCTGGCAAAGGAAGTGGTGGAAGAGGATGGACTGGTGCATTTGATCGACGAACATGTCCAAATGGATTCCGACATTAGGAACGGCGACTGGGCGTGGGAAGCTTTGACGCTGTTTGAACTCCATCCGGATACGGTCATGATCGGCGGCCGGATTTGGAATGGAAAGGGCATGATTACTGAAGCGGGCAGGTATTTTGGGTTCGAAGGAGTTTGTGGTTGTCCAGACCGAGGCAGGTCTGTTCTAGACCCAGGATATTTCGGCCAGGTTTGGAAACAACGTTCAGTTAGTGCGGTTTCTACTCAGTTCACGGTCATAAAATCAACTTTCATGTTGGAATTGTTGGCTGTCCTTCCACCCGACGCTTCACTGCCGTTTCTGGGAGCTTGGGCCGGAGCGCACGCCATTCGATCAGGCAAGCGCATTGTTTATTCACCATTTCTCAGTGGAGTGTCGGACCTGGATTGGGATGCGTTTGTCCCTTCGTCCGAAAGAAATCTATTTTTAGAGAAGAACAAGGATCTTATTCCGGATCGGCGATTCTATTCTCGTCATTTGTCTCTGGAGAAACCCTTCGCACTCTGCCGAGCACCCTCGAGCACTAAACTAGGGATTGCCTCGTAAGTTAGGCCAGCATTTCCTTATTCGCGATGCGGTTCTGGAACGCTTGGCCTCTGCCGCGTGCCCAGAGCACAGTCCACGCGTGGTCGAGATTGGTCCGGGCCGCGGAGCGTTGACCCGGCGCCTATTGCCGCGCACCGACGAACTGCACGCAATCGAATTAGATACTTCTTTGGCGGACTACCTTCGAACTAAGTTTGGTTCAGAAGAGAAGCTGCACGTGCATGCCTCTGACGTGCTCTCGATCGACATTACACAGTGGGGACCGGCTGTTGTGATCGGCAATCTACCTTATTACATAACGTCCCCGATTATTGAGAAATTCCTTGAGTTGGACCAGAGATTCTCGATTGCAGTCTTCTTGATGCAGTTGGAAGTGGCCGAGCGGATACTCGCAACGCCACATACACGCGCATACGGGTATTTGACAGTGGCAACTCAGTTGGTTTGTGATGTCGAACTTGTTTGCCGCGTTCCAGCCTCGGCATTCCTCCCGCCACCGAAGGTGGATTCTGCTGCAGTACGATTTCGTCGAAAGCGGGAGATTCCGGTTGATCTCAAGCGACTGCTAAGTTTCGTAAGTCGCGCCTTTGCTCACAAACGAAAGACGCTACGCAACAATCTGCGCGGGTTCTATGGGGAAAGAGTGGACGTTCTTCCCGAGGCAGGGCTGCGCGCTGAGCAGCTTGCGATTCAGGAATTCGTCAATCTACACGCAACGCTTTCACGGCAGGCCTTCTGAGACGGCGAGCTTCTGTACACTGATACTTCATGATTCGGGCTCGTTTTGCACCATCGCCGACTGGTTATCTGCATATCGGCAGTGCGAGGACGTTCATATTCAACTGGCTATACGTGAGGAAACACCACGGCACCATGGTGCTGCGAATCGACGACACGGACGCGGACCGTAACACCGCCGCTTCACTCCAGTCCATTTATGACGGACTGAACTGGTTGGGGCTGAATTGGGACGAACTGTACCGGCAATCTGAGCGCCTCGATAATCACCGAAAGTTGGCTCATGAGCTGCTTGCGAAGGATCTTGCTTATCGCGACTTTACTCCGGCAGCACCAGATTTAGAGGATCGTCCGCATGAAGACGGGCCCTGGTTGTGCAATCCAGCGATGAGCCGTCTTTCGAAAGAAGAAAGCGCGGCGCGCGCTGCAGCTGGCGAACCTTTTGTCATACGTTTTCGGGTGCCACGCGAAAGGCCGGCCGAGATTGCTTTCAAAGATGAAGTCTACGGCCCACAGTCGAAGCTGACCGCCGACATTGAAGACTTCGCCTTGTTGCGCAGCAATGGCATGCCGACGTATCATCTCGCCTCTTGTGCTGACGATATCGATCTCAAAATCACACACATCATTCGGGGGCAGGACCACCTTTCAAACACTTTCAAGCACATTCTCATTTTTCACGCGGCGGGCATACCCTTGCCTCGGTTTGCCCACCTGCCCCTGTTGACTGCTCCAGATGGATCGAAGCTTTCGAAGCGCAGGCACGGTCCTGTGGTTAGTGTCACAACCTATCGAGACTACGGATTTCTCGCGCTCGCGTACATCAATTTTCTATGTCTTCTCGGGTGGTCACCGAAAGACGACCGGGAGCAGATGACGCTCTACGAGCTAACCAGCGCTTTCAGCTTTGAAGGGGTTCACCGCAGCAATGCAGTCGTGAATTTCAGCGAATCTGATCCAATCGATCCCAAGGCGTTGTGGCTGAACGCGCAGCATTTGCGATCACTGCCGGTAGATCAAATAGCTCCGCTGGTTCGCGAGACGTTGAAGGCATATGAGCTTGTCCCCTACGGCGGCGAGGCGTTTTTTACGCACGAAGTAGATACAATCCGGACTCGCTTCTCTACATTGCTTGATTTTCCAACCAAGGGACGGGCCTACTTCGCCGATGATTATCCGATAGAACCGGCGGCACTTGAAAAGCTGAATGCGCCGGGCGCACGTGAACTGCTGCATGAATTAGCTGATCGGATCGAAG
The DNA here is from genome assembly GCA_045807905.1 of Bryobacteraceae bacterium. Taxonomy (GTDB): domain Bacteria; phylum Acidobacteriota; class Terriglobia; order Bryobacterales; family Bryobacteraceae; genus Bog-105. The sequence continues at coordinate 148,766 of JBJMGM010000058.1, forward strand.
CGAACCCACAGTTTACGGAGGCCAGCGTGGAAGCTGAATTGAGGAAGCTTGCCGAAGAGCGGGGCGTCAAAGCCGGGCTGCTAATCAACGCGAGTCGCGCAGCATTGACCGGCCAGACTGTGGGTCCGAGCGCGTTCGCGGTATTCGTTTGTGTCGGGCGCGAGCGGGTGATACAGAGGCTGCGAAGAGTATAAACGTGTCGCGAACTATCGTCGGGCTGGGCGGGTTGCTCAGTGATCCAGCGTGCTGCGTCATCAAGGACGGGCGGCTTGCTTCAGCAGTCGAGCAAGCCAAGGTTTCACGTCAGGGTCGGGTCGGGTCCTTCCCTGACGATGCGTTCCATTTAGCCCTGAACGTCGCGGGAGTGAAGCCGGGAGAAATTGAATGCATTGCCATCGCAAGGCCTTTTGCGGTTGGCTCTGAAAGCGCCATGCAACTCGAGCTTCGCGCTCGCTTCCCCGATGCGGATGTTGTGGTCATCGAGCATCACCACGCGCACGCTGCCTCCGCATATTACGCGACCCGGCTTGATTCTGCTTCGGTGTTGAGCATCGATCGCGCTGGTGACTTTCGATCCGCAGTGCTCTTTACTGCACGACAGAATCGATTGACTCCGGTTCGCGAGCTCTATTTTCCAGATTCGCTTGGAGATCTGTTCAATCGAGTAACGGCGCTGCTCGGCTTCGAGCCCCGAGCCGATGAACATAAAGTTCAGTGGCTCTCTGCGGCTGGAAATGCGAAATTTCTACAGACCTTCCGCGAGCTAATTTTTCGGGCGGGCCCGTCATGGCCCCAAATGAATAGAGGTTTCTTCGATGCAGAGCGGCTGACGCATGGTGGTTTCAGCGGGCGATTCTATGCTGACACAAAGATTGGTGCGGGCGAGCCGCTTTCTTCCGAGACGAAGGCGAACGTGGCTGCAAGCCTGCAAACGGCCATTCATGAAGCGGTGACCGCGATGATCGGACCAGCTGAAAACGTCTGCATCGCCGGTGGACTCGCGCTCAACGCGTTTCTCATTCATTCGCTCGAAAGAAACTTTCAAAATGTATTTGTTCAGCCAGTCGCCGGAAATGCCGGGACTGCGTTGGGAGCGGCGCTGTACGCATGGCACAACTTCTACGGAGAAGAAGCTCGTGTGCCATTTGATACCTTGTGCCTCGGGCCAGCATACTCCGCTGAACAGATCAAGCAAGTGCTTGAGAATTGTAAACTGCGCTTTCGGTTCTTGCTTACTGAAGGTGGACTGATTGAGCACGCCGTACGCGCCCTGAATGATCAAAAGATCGTTGCATGGATGCAAGGGCAAATGGAGTTCGGTCCGCGGGCGTTAGGGAATCGGAGCATTCTCGCTTCTCCCCTGAATCCGTACTCGACGGAAAATCTCAACGTCTATATCAAACATCGTGAGAGCTTTCGGAAATTCGCGGCATCCGTGCCCGCCGAGTTGGCCGATCAATATTTCGAGGTGGGCGCGAATGCGTGTTATTTGGCCACAGTCGGACGGGTGCGCCCTGAATACCGCGAAACGTTCGCTGCCGCAACTCTCGGGAACGATTTAATCCGCGTGCACACGGTAGAAAAAGACCAAAACCCGCTTTATCACGGTCTGCTTACGAACGCTGGGGAGATGACAGGGCTGCCGGTCGTGTATAACACAAGCTTTAATCTTTTTGGCGATCCTCTCGTCTGTACTCCGCGAGACGCTGTCCGGAGCTTTTACTCTTCAGGTATTGACGCCTTGTTCGTAGGCCGGTTCTATCTGGAAAAGTAGAAGTATTCACGGCTGCTTTTTGAAGTACGCTCGAATGCCTTCTTCGGCTAATCCCAGGGCTCGAGCAAGCGAAACCTTCGCGACATTATATTGATACTGTGCCGAAATAAGATTTTCGTTGGCATCGGCTACGGACTGCTGCGCCTGGACTACCTCAACCGTGTTTGTCACGCCCGCAGCAAACCGGTCTCGGGCTTGTGTCAAGGTTTGATTCGCAAGATGGAGGTTGCTCTGTGCCACCTCCACCTGATCGCCGGCGGACTTGAGATCAAGCAACGCGCTGCGGACTTCATAATCGATCTGCCCTCGCAGATTCTCGAGATCGTTGTGGCGGTTTCTAAGCTCGGCCTCATTTTGAAGGATGTCGGCCTTAATCCGGCCGCCGTCGAAGATGTTGAATTGAATGGATCCGGTGGCTTCAAATACGCCATGGGAATTCGTCAGAATGCGAAGACCTTCATCGCCATAAAAGCCTGAAGCCTGGAGCGTGGGAAGTCGTTGGGCTTTCGCGGCGCGTAACGAGAATTCAGCGGCGACAAGTTGTGACTTCGCGGCTTGAAAATCGGAACGATGTTCGTACGCCTTTGCTAAAGCCTCGGCAAGCGACATGGCTTCTAGCGCGACAGACGGCGACGGATCCGCGACAGTAAACTCTTGGCCGATTGGTAGACCAATGATCCGGGCCAAGCTCAACTTGTTCTTTTCGAATTGATTCGTTTCAGCGACGAGCGCTTGTTGACGTTGCTTTAATTCAACCTGAGAGCGCAGCACATCAATAGCAATGGCCACCCCAGCTTCGTGCCGGCGCGTGGCGTTAACATATACGGCGTTGTCGGCCTCAATCTCAGCCTCAGTAGCGACGATGCGGGCTGCGTCAGCGATGATTTCAAGGTAAGCGTTGCCGACGGCTTGCACAACCAAGTCACGCGCATTTTTTATTGAAAGGACTGAGGCCTTCAGATTCTCTCGAGAGGACCGGTAGTTATTGATGGCCGTGTAATCGAACAGGGGAATCGTCGCGTTTGCTTGCACCGACTGGTACGAGTAAGGGCCAACAATTTTCGGAATTTCAAATCCGAGGTTACGAGGAAAGGTGCCGAGGAATCCCAGGGCTTGAAGGTTGAGTTGTTGCTCAGTCATACTCAGTTGCCCCGTAACTGTGGGCAGAAGTCCGGCAAGCGCACGATATCGTTCGGCACGCGTTTGACGGCTGGACTGTTCACTGGTGAGCAGGCCGAGGTTCGTCTTCAAACCACGATTGATTGCGTCCGCCAGAGTGAGAGGAATGGGGGCTGCGGACGCGGTTCCCTGCGGTACGCTGCCCTGATAAGCGGGATCGCCAAGTTGGGGCGCAATGGTCATCCAGGCGGGGCCGTTTGCGACAGCGGGACCAAACCCGCCATCTGCCTGCGTGCCCGAGACTGGAACAGCTCCCGGTGTTCTAGGAGATTGTCCGCAACCAATGACCGCAGAGATAACGAAGCCTGTGTACAGAAACATCAGCGGCCGTACAATTTTCGTTGTATTCATTGCATGTCTCGAATAACAGTCTAGAGATTCCGCCTAAGGAAGGAGCAGACCTCGTATCCGGTGATGTATTTAAACGGGAACTCGCCCATTGTGTAGTGACCACACGGCAGCACCGTGACGGCATGATCCCAATTTTTCCTGCGCGCGCCTTTGATCACTTCCCGCGAGAGATGCACCGGAAACGTGGTGTCGTAGCGGCTATAGATGAATTTCGATCTATGCTTTTTCGAGCTGAACAACTCCCAGTAACTGGGCGGACTGATGCAGAGCCACAGGTTGCGGAGAGTTTCCAAATCAACGGCGCCTTCGAGGCTGTCACGAATGTGGCGGGTTGAGAGGCCCTCCCACACAGGATCGGCGAAATAGGTCGAACAATGATTAAAAACGTTGACGCGAATGCGAGCATCGTGAGCGCTCGCGAGGAAAGCATAGCAGGAGCCCAGACTCGTGCCCACGATGCCGAGGCGATCGAAGCCTTGCTGCTGAAGCCAATCAAAGCAGCAGCGCGCGTCGATTACAGCCTGGCGGGTCGCGTCAATGGTGCGGCAAATGTTTGAAGATACCGCGTAATCGGCGCGGGTTAGGCCCCCAGGCATGCGCGAATCGTGATACGGCAAACTCAGCCGCAGCGCCGAAACGCCGAGCCGCGCCAAACCGGCACAAAGGGAATTGTGCTGGGGCAGCTTTGCATTCCAGTGTGGAAGGACGACCACGGCCCTGCGGTTCGCATTGCGAGCAGGAAACCAGCGTGCGCGGACAACATTATTTTCGTTGTAGGGCGTGCGAATGGCTGATGTGAATTCCAGCCAGTCGTTGTTTAATTCGAATCGCGCGGGTGATTTATAGCCGAAAAACTCCTGGCTTTTCGCAATGGCGCACTGGTTGAGATGAACGATATATTCCTTAGGATTCGCTCCGTTTACAGCACCCTGTCTCGAGCAGGGCCAATCATCGGTCCACTCCAGCCCATACTCGAATGGACGGACGACACGATCCGTGGCACGAGAGCAAAGCTCGTTCTCCCATCGATCCATCCAGCTCCGATAGTGATGGGCTACCGGCTTGACCAAAAATCTCATTGCTGGAAGGATAGCCGCGAGGATCTCGAAGGCGGTGGTGCAGCTGGCGCTTTAGCTCGAAAAGGCACGAACTCTCAGTGTATCGACGGGTTCGCCTGTAAGTACGGCTCGCCATTCAGAGAAAAGGAAATGTTTTGAGTGCGTTTGGGTCCACTTAGCGGGATCGTAAGAGCCACTTACGAAGAGGAGAGGGTTATGTCTGTCATTGCGTGGATCATTCTGGGCCTGATTGCAGGCTTCATCGGAAGCAAAATCGTCAACAAAAGCGGCGAGGGAATGTTTCTCGATATCATTCTGGGCATCGTCGGCGCAATAGTCGGAGGATTTGTATTCCGTGCGTTCGGCGCGTCGGGTGTTACGGGCCTGAATATTTACAGCCTAATCGTCGCAGTGATTGGGTCGATCATTTTCCTAGTCATCTACCACGCACTCTTTCGTCGCCGAGGCGTGTAGGGCAAAAGCGATGTAAATGGCGCGCCGTCTTCGCGGGACCGCCGCCGCTAAAACTACTCACGACACACGGGTCGCTGCTATAAACGGATAAATGCCCCGTTATGCGGCAATCGACATCGGCAGCAACTCCGTCCGGATGATGGCGGCCGAGGTCACCGACGGAAAAACGCAAATACTTGCCGAAGACAGGCAGGTCACCAGGCTGGGTGAGAGCGTCTTCCGGACGGGCCGCATTAGCAAAGACGCTCTCGATTTTCTTTGTACAAACCTTGCCAGAATGTCGAGCGTCTATAGCCGCCTAGACGTCCTGGGGGTGCGGGCTGTTGCCACGAGCGCCGTGCGAGATGCCAGCAATCGCCATGAATTCTTGCAAAAAGCCAGCCAAGCGCTGGCAACTAACGTGGAGATTATCTCCGGGTCCGAAGAGGCACGTTTAATCCATTTGGGCGTGGAGTCACGCTGGCCTCGTCCCAAGGAGCGAACGCTGATTATTGATGTGGGTGGAGGCAGCGGCGAGTTGATCGTTAGCGAAGGTGGCGAAATGATCGACGCTGTGTCGAAGCCGCTGGGAGCCGTACGACTGACCGAGGTGTTCCTGAAAACGGACCCGCCCCGCCCGGAAGAACTGCACAGGTTGAACGCCTATATAGAAGAAAAGCTCGCTTCTTTCCATAGGCAGCATGGAAATCAGAACTTCAGTCGTACGGTGGCGACATCGGCGACGGCTGCGGCCGTGGTGAGCGCGGTAAATCGGATACCGCGTGCAAAGCGCGATGAAGCTGACCGGCTCCGGGCACCGAGAAACCAGATCCGCGAACTCTATTCGAGGCTGGTAGAAACGGATGTCAGTGGCCGGCGCAAAATTACCGGCATCGGGCCGAGACGCGCTGAAATCATCACGGCTGGCGCAGCCGTATTTGTCCGAGTTCTAGAGCTGTTTCAGCAGCCATCGTTGTATTACTGCTCGGCGGGCGTCCGCGATGGCATCATTGCCGATTTAGCAGCGCGCGGTGTTGGTCGCGAGCTGGCGCAGCTCTCGCGCGAGCAGCGCTCCATTGTAGAGGGCATGGCGAAGCGGTATGGCGTCGCTTTGAAGCACGCTCGGCACGTAGCATGCCTGGGACATCGGCTGTTTGAAGTTTTGCGGCCGCTTCATCAACTGCCGCCCACGGCGGGTAAGTTGTTGGAAGCATCGGCGTATTTGCATGATGTCGGGCATTTTGTGAGCGATCTTGGCCACCATAAGCACTCCGCGTACCTGGTCGCCAATTCCGGGATGCCGGGATTCACGAATAAGGAGCGTGCCGTGATCGCCGCGCTTTGCCGGTTCCATAGGAAATCAATGCCACACGCGACCCACCCGCAGTTTCAAGCTTTGGATACCGATTCAAAGCGGCTGGTTACGAACCTTACGCCATTGTTGCGAATAGCCGACGCGCTTGACCGCGGGCATGAGCAAAAAGTAAGAGACGTTACGACGGCGGAGAAGAACGGCGCAGTGAGTTTGCTGGTGCAGGCTGAAGGCGATGCGGATTTGGAGATCTGGACTGCAAATGAGGCTGTGAAAAGCGTCGGCCAGATCTATGCGACGCCCATAGTACTAAGACGCGCGCGGCCGCAGCGGTTGGAAAAGGCCCAGCATTGATTGCTGCCGGGCCTTAACGCACTTAGATTTTTACTGAGTCTTGTTCACGTAATCGACGTAGCACTTACTGTTCACGTCGAGCTCACGTTGGATCAGGAAATTGCGGGTACTTACGGAAAGGGCGGGCAGGGTCATGTTGTAGTAGGCGCCGTTCGCCATTTGCTGGTGTGAACCGAAAGTCCATGCGCACATGTCAGCGTCTTCAGAACCTCTGTTGTTGTACCACGCATTCAAATTAGGATCCGTGTTGGTTTCTTCAAGTTCGTGCGCGATGACCGAAACCATCCCGTCTACTCCGGCATTGCCATTTGGCCCCGTGGTCTGGGCGGCGCAAGCGCTCAGACAGCGGTAAGCATTGCCCACGAAAGCATATTTGATGTTCGAGCCGGAGATTGTGCCGTAGGTGTGCCAGCCGCAGTATTGAGAGCAGAAACCAGACGACTCTGCAACATCCGAGGAGGTCAGCACAAAATAGACGCCGTTCGTATCCTTCGGGAGGCCTCCGCTACTGCTGATCCCACGCGTAACGACAGCCTGTACCCCCGAATCCGAGAGCGGCACTCCCTTTCCCTGTGAATAACTGTCCGAGATTTCCTTCACCACGTTGAACATGCCCGTGGGAGTACCGTAGGATGCATTCGTGACGTAGTAGTTCGACCCACTGAGGCCGTGAAGAAAGTCACGTATAATCGTTTGGCCGGTCGCGGTATCACTGCCATTAGTTTGGTTCCAGTTCCCATACCAGATGAGATACACGTTCGGTGTGCCCATTACAGGCCCGCCGTGATTACCGATAGCCGGCTTGATCAAGCCTGTGGATCCCGCGGTAGGCGCCCCTGCTAGCCCCGGATTCTTCCTGTGGGGAATGATCTCAGGGGCTCCCCGGCCCTCGGATTGCCCTTTCGCACGCGTTCCATCAACACTTTGCGAGTTAATGTCAGGTGTATCTTGAGCGCATAACATTCCTGCAACAGCAAGGATCGAGCCACATGCCATGAATGCTGCGCGGCACCTTCCAATGTTCATTTACAGTTCCCTCCGAGGTTACTTATCGGCCAAAACGGCACTTCCTGGATTGTACCGGAAAATTGCCTGTTAAGGTACGGCAGTTAACATTAAGAGCTTTTCAATGAAGCACCACTTTGGCTAAGCCCGCGTTGTTTGCGGAATCGTAGACGCGAAAGACCAGCAGGTGTTCTCCCGGGCGGAGTCTGTCAAGGTGTAAACGGAACTGCTCGTGAGGGGAATCGGTGATTCCATCCACCGCTTCAATTGGCTGCCACAGACCTGCATCGAGAGAATACTCACAGCGGCGCAAGGGGCTGGTTTTGTCGCTCGCCTCAATGTCTATATCGAGTGAACTGCCGTTCCGGTGTAGCGCACCGGGAGTGACCAGCGGAGGAGTGTTATCGATAAGCACAGGGGTGCTGACGAGTTCTGTTTCATGCGCATACTGAGCTGCGTTCGATGGAGCATCCGACGCAACTATCCGAAAAAGATAGCGTCCGTCAGCGAACACGTCGGGGTCGAGCAGTAACGTGTTCTCGAACATGCGGCTGCGGATGAGCTGCCAAGCAGTTGCATCCTCGGCGCGAAAGTAGAGCGAATACACAAGCTTGTCACCGTCCGGATCGTCGGCTTGCCAGGACACCTGCGTTTGCGTGGTCTGAAGGCGGGAAACTGTTTGGCTCGCAGTCGTGCTGGAACTCGTGGCCGGTGCTTCACCGGTCTCGGTAACTGTTACCGAGTAAGCCGAGGATGAACTCGCGCTAGTGTTTGCGGCCTTCGCTGCGTTCGTGCCGGTAATTGAGCTGACAGAAACGCTGTGGATCACGGGCGGCGTATTTTGCGGTAAATAAGGCACATCGACACTGTCGATTTGGACTGTGCTGCGGGAGGACCACTCAGCTCGCCACTGAATGAAGCGACCCGGCGGGCTCTTAATCAGTGCATCATTAGCATTGCTGATGGGCGCAGACCACGCACTCCAGGTCGGATCAGGTCGTGCCGCATTGCCGGTGCGAGTTTTGAATACAATACCGGAGCCAGTGCCATGCCACTGAAGATGACCCCAGCGAGCAACCGTCGTTGAATCATGAACCTGCGATTCGTAGGAGCCCTCCCCGCCGGCCGCTGTGTCAAAGGCCATCAGACGGGCCGGGGTGCTGAGTCCTGCAAACAGAACAGAGCCCGATTTGAGAATGCGAGTGGTCTCGCCCTCCCCGGCTTCAGCCAATAAGGTGGGCTTCTTATCAGCCAAGCGATAGACCCGGCCATGAACGTCAGTTGAAAAGATCAGCATATCGCCATCCAGCAGGAGATCGTATACATTGTCTTCTTTGGAACTGCGCAACGTCTCGATGGTGTGGTCGACAGCAATGCGGTAAATGGCCGATTTTTCAACACCGCTGACCTCTACAACGCTGGTCGTTGCCGGAGCCGCCGCTGTGACCGTTGAGGATACCGTGCCGCGAGGCTGCTCCAGGCCAGGCTTCACCCCGCCGGGGTTCTGCTCGCCTTGCGAAGGAGTGCCGGTTTGCTTTGCTTCGGTGACCGTTATAACGGTTGGCGTAGTCGCAACGACTGCCCCTGTTGACGTGGTAGTTGTCTGGGTAGGCGGCGCTTTGGTTCGGCTCGCTACAGAGCCTCCCATCGCGGCTGCATAGACTACTCCGTTAGGATCTATTGCGAGCGCACGAATCTCCGGAAGCGTGGCATCGAGCAGTATTGTTCCCTGCCTCGGGCCTGAGATCTCATACAGCAAACCATTCGGCTCGGTGCCGGCGTACAGGCGGCCTTTCGAATCGAGCGCCAGCGCAGTTACATTCGACTGACCGGTCTCGAAATAAACCTCGGCATTAGCGTTCGGATCGATACGGTGGATGCGGCCCTGTTCGCCAGTCGCGACGTAAAGTGTGCCGTCGCGAGCCGACTGAAGCGCCCAGATATATTTCGCCGGCGAATGCCAAATCTCTTTGGCCTTACCGCCCTCGATGCGGTACACACCGCCATTTGGTGAGCTGCCGGCATAAAGCACGCCCTTGGTATCCACGCAGAGGGCAAACACTTGCGACTGTTCGGCACTCCAGGCCAGGGCAGATTTTCCATCCGGAGATATCCGGAACACCTTCCCGCTATGGCCCGTTGAAGCGTAAACGCTACCGTCCGGCGCTGCCGCCAGGCTCCAGAGAGCTGGCTGCTCGAGCTTCACGTTGAAGCGAAGGGCCGGGCCGAGCTGGAGGACGCCATCTGCTGTTAACGATAATCCGGAAAGACGGCCCTTCAAGAACTCGGCGTAGCCGGCTATCTCCCAAGCCGTGCTGGTCGCGGCCCGCGCACTAAACGCCAGCACGCATAGCGCAAAGGCTAAACGTTTTATCACTCTTCTATTCCACCGTTTTACTCTTTTACTTCCACCTGAACGGTTTTCGTGCCACTGATGACGTATCCGCCGACTGGCATCGAAATTTCGGCGATATCGGATCCACGTGTGAGGGCGACAGAAGAGCCAGCACCTAAAGAAGTGGAGGGGTTAGCCAGGATCAGCGTCACTGAAGGGGGAGGATCGGTCAGGTCGCCGCCAGCGAGTGGCCCAGCAACGGAAAATGAGGGCTCCTGACGCCAAATGCGCACGTACGCCGCATCACTCGCCCGAAAGCGATTCAGCACAGTGATCAACCGTTGTGGGGTGTGCAAAGATACAGGGCTCATACCCGCAAAATCGGGAAAGTTCAGCCCGTTCGCATCCGTTACAGTCAGATTCAGCTGACCCAGCGGAGCCCCGACCGGAACGTGGTAAGTGGCGGTACGCGTAAACTCCTGACCATCTTCGCCCGCGAGCAAGGCGGTTACGTCGACAGAATCACCGGGCCGAACGTCGCCACGCGATGTCCACACCTGAGAAATCTGGAGCTGCCGTTTGGCCTCAACCGGTTCGAGCTCGAATGAGACGTTTTTGATGTGCAGATTTGTGAACCCAGCGCTGAGTGTGAATGCAAGCGAAACGACGGCATCGGCTGAAACCTGCTGCGCGAGACCACTGTCACTCACAAAAATATCTTGAATCAGTAACGGCGGAACCTCACCCTCAAACTGGACCGTGCCACGCAGCCGGAGAGTGCCAGGGCCGAGCATTCGCTCCGTCGCATCAAGAGCAGAAAATATGGCTGTTTGAATCAGGAAGGGCGTTAACAGACGATTGTTGACTACTTGCATGTGGTAATCATGGGGCGCCGGCGCGCGGGATCGCACGGATATGGTGACGGGCAGCATATGAGCTTCGCGGCCCATCTCACCCGCGATGCTCGTATTGCGATCGCTAAGAATCGTTCCCACCCATTGTTTGGCTGCAGAAATCTTGAATGAGGTATTTAAGGTGGGCAGCAAGGCCACAACATCTGCGCTGGCGAACGGCAACTCGGTCGAGCCTCCTTCCAAAAAGCGGTGCCCGAACGCATAGACTCGCTTGCCATCCACGTAAGTGACCGTCCCGTCGGCGCTAATAGACAGATCTCCGGCCACCAGTTGCACGCAGATCATCGAGCCCGGTACAACGGTGCCGGAATACTCCTGAGATTTTGGAGATCCCGCCGACACTCCCTGTTGTGGCTGAAGGCCAAGCTTGCGGAAATCGCCACTGAAGGCTTGTAGAGTTCCGGGTGTGAATCCGGAAAGCGCAACCGGAGTGAGTAGTTCCGTCAAATTGCCGATCGGGAGATCGACCTGCGAGGCGTTTGGGATGCCGAGTGGTTTTCCCCAGGATCCGGCATTATGACTAACGAGCGCCTCTGTGTGCCGGCTGAAATCGGCGTCGGCAATCATTTGCTGGATGGGTTGGATACCGGCAATAGGCTGCTTGGAAAAAGGAAACCCGAGCGCGATGGCTCCTACCAGCTTTCCATGAATATAGACAGGGCTACCACTCATGCCTTGCAAAACACCTGTTTGTTCCAGTGGACCCCCGCTGAGTTTTGCCAAGATGATGGCTTGCTTCGGACCAACGTTCTCAATCATCCCCAGGATTTCGACCTGGAATTCTTCGATTCGGTTGCCCTGGAACACGGTGCGTCCGACGCCATGGAGTCCGGCACGAACATCTTTCAACGGAAAAAAGTCCTGCGCGGCGGCGAGGACAGGTGTTCCGGCGCTAGCGAAAGCAGATACCGCCAGCAGTTGGCACAGAGCTTTGGTGCGACACTTCACCTGCATGGGCTCCCTTGTTCTTGAGCTGAAATAGCTCTTCTCCATGGTAAGCGCGCCGGTTGAACAGCCACATGAACCTGTGGTGTTGCCTGCAAATATTTCGTGGCGAGTGGTGGCGTGGTTTGGCGGATTGCTGCTCCTGTGTTACGCGCCGATTCTGTATCGCATGGCAGTCCAATGGGCGACCGACGAAAACATGGGTCATGGTTTCTTCGTACCGGTAGTAGCGGGATTTGTCGTATGGCAGCGGCGCACCACATTGTTCTCCACTCCGCTCGAGTCAAATGGATGGGGGCTGGCCCTTGTCATATTTGCCGCGGTTCAAGCGCTGGCAGGGACTCTCGGCGCTGAACTTTTTACTGCGCGGCTCGCTTTTGTAGTTGCGCTGTTCGGCGTAATTCTTTACCTCGGAGGAACAGCCTGGGTAAAGGCGCTGTTACTGCCGCTAACGCTAATGCTGTTCATGATCCCCATTCCGCAGATCATCTACGCGCGGCTGACGCTCGGGTTACAGCTACTTGCAAGCCAACTTGGGGAGACGCTAATCAGTTGGATGGGCATTCCTGTTATCCGGACAGGGAATTTGCTGGAGTTACCGAGTCAAACGCTCGACATTGTAGATGCGTGCAGCGGGATTCGCTCATTGATTTCGTTGCTCTTCCTGTCTCAGGTATATGCCTACTTCGCTGAAAAGCGAAGCTGGATGCGCTGGGCTCTGCTTCTCGCAACGGTCCCTATTGCGATTGCGGCCAATGCAATTCGCGTGGCTACTACGGGCTTGTTGTCGGAAGTGAACACGAAGCTGGCGCAGGGTGCATACCACGAAATGGAAGGTTACATCGTGTTTGCCGTTTCGTTTGTTGCGTTGCTTGTGACACACCGCGCGATTAGCTGGGCCGCGAAAAGATGAAGGCATGATCTGATGGCTAGCTTCTTCAGTTGCAGAAGTTCTCGGGTACTTACCGTCGTCTTGCTGGCCCAAGCGGCGACATTTTACGGTTTCTCGCGCAGCGAAACGATTCCGCTTCACCAACCGCTACAGGAATTTTCATTAGTCGACAGCAATTGGCTGGTACGCCAGAACGTGGAACTCGACAGGGACACGCTCGAGGTTTTGAAAGCCGACGACATTCTTTCGCGCGTTTATCAGAACAAGAGCAGTGGTGCCGTGGCAACGCTGTTCGTTGCCTATTTCGAGACCCAGCGCACTGGAAAGGCACCGCATTCACCGAAGAACTGTCTGCCCGGGAGTGGCTGGGTACCGTCGCAATCGGGAATGATTGACGTTGCACTTCCGACCGGAAAGGAACCAATCCGCGTGAACCGCTATGTGGTATCACGGGGCCAGAACGAAAGCGTGGTCCTTTACTGGTACCAAGCGCGGAACCGGATTATCGCGAGCGAGTATTCGGCTAAAATTTTCACCGTTGCAGATGCGATCCGGTATAACCGGACGGATACATCACTGATTCGCGTGATTGTGGGAGTGAACGACGGAAATGTACGGAGCGCCACTGATACGGCAGTATCGTTCGTGCAAGCATTCTTTGAGCCGCTGCAGGCGTACCTGCCGGGGTGAGTGATCGCGGCGGTACTCGCTCGATGGCTATCCGAGCTTCACTCAGCTTGCCTAGAGCTTCGTAAGTCTACAAAGCGCAAATTGGGAACACCGTTCGACGATCGTACTCCGCAAACTCGATAGACATAAACTAGAAGGAGCATGCTTTTGGCAACGCCAGCTTCTGCGCAATCTCACTTGCTGGAGAGAATTGGAAATACACCCCTTCTTGATATTGCACTGGCAGGGGCCGGTGATGTACGCGTACTCGGAAAGGCGGAATTTTCTAACCCAGGTGGATCGGTGAAGGACCGCCCTGCGCTCAACATCATCCTCGAAGGGGAACGAAGCGCCATGTTGGTCCCGGGGAAGACTATTCTTGATTCGACTAGCGGCAACACTGGAATTGCGTATGCGATGATCGCCGCGTCGAAGGGATACCGTGTAAAGCTATGTTTGCCAGCAAACGCCTCTGCTGAACGAAAGCAGATTCTAATGGCTTACGGGGCGGATCTTGTACTCACCGATCCTGCAGAAGGTTCCGACGGCGCGATCGGAGTTTGCCAGCGCATTTATAAGGAAAATCCAGATATTTATTTTTACGCGGACCAATACAACAATGATGCGAACTGGCGGGCCCATTTCGCGAGCACTGGAATGGAGATCATTGAGCAGACCGGGGGCTCCATTACGCATTTTGTAGCTGCGCTTGGAACGAGTGGCACGTTTACCGGGACGACGAGGCGTCTGAGACGGGATCTTCCTGACGTACGTTGCATATCTGTTCAGCCGTCCTCACCGCTGCACGGCCTGGAAGGCACAAAGCACATGCCCTCTGCCCTTAGGCCCGGCATCTACGATCCGGAGCTGGCCGACGAAAATATGTGGGTTGACACTGAAGATGCATACGCCATGGCACGCCGCCTCGCTCGCGAAGAAGGGGTGCTGGTCGGCATTTCAGCCGCCGCAAATGTTGTGGCTGCGAGCAGGGTGGCGAAGCAATTAGCGGATCAGCGGCAGCATGGAGTGGTGGTCACGATCCTCTGTGATGGAGGACAAAAATATCTCAGCGAGCCTTTTTGGAATGATTGAAGTAGAGCAAAGTCCCTGGGAGACGATGGTTCTTCATGCCGAGCGAACGTACCCAAACGAGTGTTGCGGCGCGATGCTGGGTCACATCCAGAGCGATAAGAAGACCGTTACGCGGGCGGTACCGCTTGAGAACGCCTCTACAGGAGAGCAGCGCCAGCGTTATGAGCTGCGCCCTGACGACCTACTTGCGGCGGAGAAATCGGCACGGCAGCACGGCCTCGATCTGATCGGTATTTTTCATTCGCACCCAGATTGCGACGCTTATTTCTCTGAGACGGACCTACGGAACTCTTGCCCCTGGTTCTCATTTATCGTGCTGTCGATCAAAAACGGCAACTTTGATCATGCAAACAGTTTTTTGCCTGATGTTGACCAAACACGGGCGGATCGTGAGGAATTGGTATGCCAAAGATCTTAATCCCGACCGCGTTGCGGCAGTTCACCGGCCAGCAGGACTCGGTGGTAGTGGCTGGGGCAACCGTCGGGGATGTACTTACCCAGCTTACTAGCGAATACCCAAATATCAAGAAGAATCTCTTTAATGAGCAAGGCAAGCTTCGCAGCTTTGTGAATGTGTATGTGAACGACGAGGACATTCGGTATCTGGACAAAGATGCCACGAAGTTGAAGGGTGACGAGACGATCTCGATCGTGCCGAGCATTGCAGGCGGTGCAATTGGGGTTGCGGAACCAGAAAGTGCTGTTCTGTCCAATGAAGAACTCGCACGTTACAGCCGCCACTTGATTCTGCCTGAGGTCGGAATGGAGGGACAACTCAAGCTGAAGCAGTCGAGGGTTGCACTAATTGGCGCGGGTGGCTTAGGCGCGCCGCTTGGTCTGTATCTGGCGGCGGCAGGCGTCGGCCGTATTGGGTTGGTTGATTTCGATGTCGTAGATGCTTCAAATCTGCAACGGCAAGTGATCCATGGCACCAAGGATATTGGCCGTAAAAAACTGGATTCCGCTGCCGATCGCATGCTCGATATTAATCCGAATCTGAAAATCGATAAATTCGATACGGGCCTTACGAGCGAGAACGCTCTGGAGATTTTGAAGGACTACGACGTGGTGATCGACGGTACTGATAATTTTCCGACTCGCTATCTCGTAAATGATGCCTGCGTGCTGTTGAAAAAGCCGAATGTCTATGGGTCCATCTTTCGTTTCGAAGGACAGGCTAGCGTGTTTGCGTATGAGGACGGCCCGTGCTATCGCTGCCTGTATCCGGAGCCACCGCCGCCGGGACTTGTACCAAGTTGTGCGGAAGGCGGAGTGCTCGGCATCTTGCCAGGGATGATTGGGGTGATTCAGGCAACGGAAGCCGTGAAGATCATCCTGGGCATAGGCGAGACGCTGAAAAGTCGATTACTGCTCTACGATGCGCTCAACATGAGTTTCCAGGAGCTGAAGCTTCGTCGCGACCGCAAGTGTCCGGTTTGCGGCGACCATCCGACCGTCACTAAGCTGATCGATTATCAGGAATTCTGTGGGGTACGACCGCCGACCAGCCAGCCAGCGCCCCCAGACGGTCTCATCGATGTAACGGAGGTGAAGGCAAAATTAGATCGCGGCGACCCATTCACATTGATCGATGTTCGCGAGCCGTATGAATACCAGATTGCGCGGATTCCTGGCGCACAGCTCATTCCACTGGGCGATTTGCCCAAACGCCTCAATGAACTTGATCGTGACGCCGAGATCGTGGCCCATTGCAGGAGCGGCGCACGTAGTCAGAAGGCGGTCGATCTGTTGAAGCAGAATGGTTTTCAGAAAGCGCGCAATATGACGGGCGGCATCCTGGCATGGAGCGACAAGGTAGACCCGAGCGTGCCGAAGTATTAATTTCGGAGGCGCTCGGCAAAGTGATTTACGGGACCATGGCCGCCGCCTAAGCCCGGGGCAGTTTCGATCGCACATTGAATGAATGATTTTGCGGCTAGAATAGAGTGCCGCAAATCTTGACCGAGAGCCAAGCCCGCGGTGATGGCGGCCGAATATGTACACCCGGTCCCGTGGGTATGGCGCGTCTTGATTCGCGTTCCCGAGAAGGTAGAATTTTCGGCCGGACCGGGAGCACTCAGGACGTCGACCGGTTCGCCCCGCCCATGTCCCCCCTTCACCAGGGCGGCTTTGCAGCCCAGGTCGCGCAATCGGTTCGCAGCTGCGCGCATATCATTCTCATCACGAATTGTCATGCCAGTCAATGACTCAGCTTCAGGGATATTGGGAGTAACGACAAACGCACGAGGCAACAGCACTCGTTTCAATGTTTCTTCGGCTTCGCGCGAGATGAGCCGTGTGCCGTGCTTGCTGATCATCACAGGATCGATAACGAGCGGGAAACCGAATGATTCAGCCAGCTCGGCAATGCCGCTTACAATCGCAACGTTGCCCAACGCACCTGTTTTGGCAGCGGCGGGCGGCATGTCACTGATCACGGCTTCAATCTGCTCGACGACCAAATCGGCAGGCATTGTCTGGATGCGCGATACGGTTTGCGTGTTTTGTACGGTTAGCAAAGTTATGGCAGCTTGGCCGTAGACGCCGAACTGCTGGAAGGTTTTGAGATCGGCCTGAATGCCAGCCCCGCCACTTGGGTCGGACCCGGCGATGGTGAGTGCTACGGCTAACATGCTCCAACCGTAGCGTACGGCCGGATTAGCCGACGTTTAGTGGAAGGTCTGAGTCAGCGTGGTCGAGCCAACGGAATTTGTCAAAGTTACCCCCACCGAGCTTACCTTGGCCGCATCGCCATTCAGTACTGGAAAGCTCGCTTGCATCGAAAATGCACCGCCGATATCGCTGGGGCCGAAAAAGTATTTATGAAAGTCGGAAGCTGCATTTACAGTAACGGGGCTTGGCGAGATGGGCTGCCCGTTGGTGTCATAGAAAATAAATGACAGCTCGCCTGCGCTATAGCTATTGTCGTAGCCGCTCAAAGTGAGCACTAGGTTTGGAGACTGGCGGATGGCCTTACTGGAGGTGATTTGGATCTGTTCCGGTGTAATAGTGAACGATTTCGTAAGCGGTGCCTTATCGGGAAACGTTACGGTGAACGTAATCGTTCCAGCGGTAGTTCCGGTCTGAAATGTCAAAGCGGACTGCCCGTTGTAGTTTGCGGTTTGCGCGCCCTTTGCCACGGTCACCTGTAAGTTGCGGCCGCTTGTCGCAAGGAAATAGACAGCCGGATCATCCCCGATATTGGCCACGGATGACGTGAACTGCATCGTTAGCTCACCGATCGCGATCACGGGTGATGGACTATCGACCTGTATCGAAAGATGGACTTGATGTTGGCTCGTGAGTGGCTGTAAGTCTAACTTGAAGGATAGATCGGGAAGCGGCGAGCTGACGCTTTGTCCTATCAGTGAGAACTGCCGTGTTCCTATTGCCAACACGCCCTTGTAAGCCCCGGTGGTCGAGCCGGAGAAGGTGACTTGAAACGAAATGGCTCTACCCGGCTGAATCGAGACAGGTATTGCGGGGCCACCGGTCAGAGTAAAGCCTGCGCCAGAAACTGTCAGGGTGGGAACTGTGATTGGATCGAAGGAAGTTATAGGGTTGGTTACGGTGAAAGTGAGCGTTGCTGCTTCGTTCGTTCCTGACGTGACCTGTCCGAAGTCGATGGGCGTTGCTGCCTGCGGAAGTCCGCGCACACCTGTTTTATCAACGTACGAAATCTCAAGTGCATCGATAAGTGCCACAACGATGCCTGTGCCTGCCAATGGATAAGAGTTCGTACCGATTGCCAACGTGGCTGAGGCAAGCCCTATTTGTCCGGGCGCAAATGTAACCGTGAAGTTGGCCGATGAACCGGCGGCAATCGTCGTCGGCAGGCTAGAGGTATTCAACAGAAAGGCGCTGATGCCAAATACCTGAGTGTGAATCGATACCGCGGGTGTATTCAAAGGCCCACCGGACTGGTTCGCAAGCGTGATGGTGAAGGACGAGGCCGCGCTCGTCGATACGTTCCCAAAGTTGAGCTGAGTGGAAGAACTGTTGGGCTGGAGAAGACCGCTTCCACTAGGACCGTTGTAGCTGGCAACGAGCTGAGGCGCCGTTCCATTTCCCTGAAAGGTGGAGGCGTCTGCGACGGTATCGGGACAGCGTGTCGCGGGGTCTGAGCTTCCCAAAATACAGCCGTTTTGTTGAACTCGATAGACCAAGCGCAAAACCCCTGAAAGCGGGCCCTGAGAAGGCGGCGTAAAATTCACGGTGAAATCTTCGAAATTCGAAGATCCAGGTGATAGGACTTTATCGACTTGAGCACCGGTCAGCGTGAAATTCGGGCTCAGAACCGTAGAACCCGGGGTATCCGCAACGAAGACAATTGCCAGTTCGATGGACGTTGTCGAGGAGTTAGTCGCTCGTACAACCAAGCTGGCGGAGCTACCTGCCGGCGTGTCCACAAACTGGTAGACGGAAGGAAGGGGTCCTAGAACGCCAGCGCCGGTCGGGTCAACGATAAAGAAGGAAGGACTTTGGGCAACAAGCGAGGTGCCAAACAACAGCGCAGCGAATAACGCCCTCACCTATGGCCTTCCTCTGGCCGAGGGACCGGCATTTCTGACAGGTGCAGGGCCGTATTGTTCAAATGCAGCGCCCAGGATTGTTGGGTGCGAGCCGAACTCAGGTGTAACCAATCCGAAGACATGCGTTCTATGACGAGATCGGTTGACGCAAGACGAACGGTCTGGCGGCTTCCGTTAGGGGCTTCCACTTCCAAGCCCTGCTTGTCATGGAATACGACAAAGGCATGGTGCAGAAACGCAGGACCTTGAACTCCTGGCAAAAATTTCACCGATGTCGGTTGGTTCGTGTCGAGCGAAATGGTGATTTCGGACACGCTCCCGCCGTTGGTTGTTGCAAGCAGCTTTGCCGAGTGTGCTCCTTGGATTTGAACCGAAGTTGGAATGCCAGAGAAGCTCCCCTTGCCCAGTTGTGTAGCGACGAACGACGTTCCGGTCCAATAGAGCAATGCTTCCTGCGATGGCAGGTATGCGACCGCTGTTGTGAGCTTTCCGTCGATGTTCAGTAAAGGCTTCGTCTCAGTCGAGTGGTACTCGCCTAGAACGGAGCCATGACGGTCGATTAGCTGAATATGCCCATTTACTGCGACCAGTCCGCCAAAATCCGAGAAGCTGACGGCGTCCGCGGTTCTAACGATTTGCTTCCCGACGACGAGATTCGCTTCGACTCCATAGATTGGCCTCACGGCACTGTCGGCATATCTCACGATGCCGATCTCAGGCGTGCTCACCTGCCCATGCAGCCCCCCCGCTAGCCATATTGGGATTGCCCAAAAGACGAAGATGTGAGCTTTCATTTTGTCTTTACGCGCAGGCGGCGTGAGTAAGTCCGTTATGGATGGCCGACGCTCACTGTGGGCGGACCTATCGACATCCCCGAGCCCGTCGGATTCGAGGGACTCGATTTCTTACCCATCATTGCGATTCCAGCGCCGCCAGCTGCGGCCGCCACAGCGGCTAGAATGATCCATTTGGTCTTGCTGCTGCGCTTGCTCTCGCCCGGGGAAGCGCTGGTTACCGAAACAGCCGGCTCAGGATCCTGAAGCGGCGCTTGAGCGGGTCTAGGCGGAATGGGGCTCGCCGGCTGCCCTGGAGCAAACACCTCTGGAAGGGGTTCTCTATCACTTGCGAGGGGTTGTCTCTCAAATGCTGGTGCCACGGGCAGCGGAGTAGCCGGCGGCTGAGGCGCGGATGTGTGCGTCTCCGGAACGGCATCTGCAACCGCCACCGTCGTCACGGGAGTCAGTGTTTGCTGTATCAAGATACCTGCATGCGCTGTCCCTCTGGTCGCAGTGACACGAATTGCGACTGTACCCGGAGCGGCGTCCCATCGAATCCGGTTCAGTCTTGCTCGCCCGGATTGGTCAGTATATGCAACTGCGGCATGAGTGCCATCGGCAAACCTGCCTGTGGGGTCAATGTCAGGCAGCCGGACAGCAACCGCAGCATCAGGAACAGCCGCTCCGTTCGGCCCTGTTACTTCTATCACGAAAGCTTGGGTTGCTTGCAAGCCCGCTCGGACTTCCGAGCTCTCGCCTTCCACAATCCGAAGTTGCAAAACCTGGGACGGGGTGGCGGCTGTGGGCGCTTCGAGCGGAGCTACGGACGTTTGCGCCGCGAGCGGTGCGAGGATCAGAGTGGTCGTTAATAGAAGGGATATGAACCGGGGAATCAATGTCATGCGGCCTCATACAGCCACAGACAATTAGGTGGACTGGATCAAAACAACAGTAATGTTGTCAGGTCCGCCCTTTTGCTTCGCGGCTTCGACAAGATAGTGGCATTTCTCAGGCAGAGATTTCTCTGAATCCAGAGTCTGCTGTAAGATTTTTTCGTCCAGGACACCGTGTAATCCATCAGAACAGAGGAGGATTTGGTCGCCGGCGCTTAGATGAACAGTATGTGAGTGGATGCGCAATTCATCCGCCGTTCCCACCGCCATCGTAAGCACATGGCGCATAGGATGTTTCCGTAGGGCTTCGTCCGTAAGCCCTAGCCGCGACCCGACTTCGGCGATCCATGTCTGATCCTGAGTAATGAGCGAAAATTCGTGATTCGAGGATATGTAGGCACGGCTGTCGCCAACACTAGCCACTTGCACGCTCGCGTCATGGCCGGCGCGGGCGACGAGCAGCGTTGTCCCCATGCCGTCGAGCTGCGGGCTGCTCCGAGCTGCTTCCCGAACTGCACTGTTTGCCTGGAGGAAACTCCGCTCAAGCGTCGCGAGTCCGTCACCATCAGAAGCGTTCAGGAGCGATTCATAGATGATTTCGGCGCTCAGCCGCGATGCATATTCACCGGCATTTGCTCCGCCCATACCGTCAGCGAGAACGAAGATCCCGGACTGGGTATCGCTAATGAAATAGTCCTCGTTGTTCGCCCGGACGCAGCCTGGGTCCGAAAGGCCAAACGCCTCTAGCATCAGGACTTCGATTATACCTGCTCTGAATATCTCGATCACAACCTGTGTTACGGCGCCCTGATGGGGGAGGCGATGCGCCGTTTTGCGTCGCCATGAACCGGGCGCGTTCAGGGATGCTTCTTTAGTGCACAGTCGCGGGCCGCGCCATGGCCTTCAACTGGCGAAAGGCAGTCACGTCGAAATTGTCTTTTAGGCGTTCGGGTGGCAGAGCTTCATCCGTGGAAGCTGGCTCGTGACGTTGAGCGCGGTCCAACACCGCACGGGCCTCGGCGTCATCGGGATCACGGTTCACTAGTTCCGCAAGGCGTTTTGATGCTTCATCGAAATGATTGTTTTTAACGAGCGCGACGCCGAGGTTAAACAGATAAGTCGGATCGTTGCGATCGCCGTCAAGTGCGCGGCGAAAGCCATCAACTGCGGATGGCAAATCTAGGCGGTTCTCCGCGGCGGCCAAATTGTTATACGCCTCGTTCAGCGGGACCGTTTTCGCGACCTCACGAAAGTAGTTAGCAGATGCCGGATAGTTTCCCGCCGCGTAAGCGCTCACACCCATTTTGAAGCGTGCCTCGGCATATTTGGGATCTCCGGCGGGAATGCGCTGAAACCACCGGATCGCCTGATGCCAATCCTTTCGTTCCACAGCGAGCTGCCCTAACTCAAAGGCGGGGGCCGTAAATTGCCGGTCCAGCACCAGCGCCTGAGCGAGCCATTTTTGCTGTTGCTCCTTATCAGATGACAGCAGCCCGCGAACGTAACTTTCTTCCGCGTCGACCCGGGTAAACTTTTGAGGAACCATAAACTGCTGAAGCGCGAATTTTGCGTGAGGTTCGAGGTACGTCAGTGACCCCCAAGCCAAGTGTTCTTCCAGGCGTGATAGGTCCGTCAGCTTTCCTGCTTCCGACAGTTCCGGACTATCATGCATTTTTCGCAAATCTATAAACCGGGCGCTAATTTGAATGGAACTGTTTCTCAGTTGAGAATCACCGGATGGCAGCTTCGGATCATAAGTGCCGTAGCAGATATAGTCAGCATCCAGACTTTGTCCTAATTTGATGAGAGTCGCCTTTGTAAACGGAGCTTTGGATTTCAACGATAAGCGGTCCATGCCTTCCGCTCGAGACGCCCGATCAAGAACGATCTCATCAGCGGCGCCGAATTCGTTCATCAAGGTCTCTGCTATGCTTTCGCCGACCCAATCAAGATCTGAGTACTGCGAGTTGTTGTGAAACTGAAGAACCAGGATGCTAGCAGGGTGCGCCGGCAGAGCTGATAGAAACCCGACGGCAAGAAATAGAAAATGCCCCAACTTCACCGTTCTCATACTAATAATGCATTCAGATAACTTACGCACACTTACTCACTACTGGATTTTCTTTTCGACAATCGACGCAAAAAAGCACCTGTGACTTCTAGAGCTTTCTGCTGTACGTGGAGCTCATGCCCGAAGCCCACGAGCCAATTGACGGCGGGCTCGCGATGGAACCACGTGATTTGCCGTTTTGCGTACTGCCTTGTCTTGGCTTGACATTCTTGAATGGCCTCTCCCATATCCAGGCGATTTGCGATCACATTCACCGCCTGCTTATATCCAAGAGCCTGAAGCGGCTTTGCGGCAGGCGAAAGACCGGCACTGAGAATCACTTTTGTTTCTGCTATGAGGCCGTCTGCGAACATTTGAGCCGAGCGCTGGTTGAGATGTTGATACAGCAGAGCTCTCTCAGGAGCCAACCCGAGTTTTAGCACGTCGAAACCTCGCAATGAGTCGCGAGGCAGGCTCTGCGTTTTCGTAACGGGCCGTCCGGTTAACAGCATAAGCTCTATCGCTCGAATCAATTTTTGATGATCGTTACGGTGAATGCGCTTTGCAGCTTCTGGATCTCGGCTTCGCAGGAATCGATACAGCAGAAGCGGCCGCCTAGCGACCATTTTTTCAAGCCGCGTACGGATCCGCGCATCACGACTGGGCGCGGGTGACAAGCCGTCGAGTAGTGCTTTGAGGTAGAAACCTGTACCTCCTACCACGACGGGAAGCCTTTGCTCAACCCGCAAGGCCTCGATTATCTTTCTGGCCAAATGCGAATAAGCAGCCGCGGTGAGCTCCTGATCAGGGGAAATAATGTCGATGAGATGATGTGGAATCCCCCGCCTAGCTTCGACGGGGAGTTTTGCCGATCCAACGTCCAACGTCTGATACACCTGAATGGAATCACAATTGATGATCTCGCCATGAAATGTTTCGGCCAGAGCTAGGCCAAGCTCGCTTTTTCCGGCACCTGTGGGGCCCAGCACGACGATCAGCGGTGAACGATCAGTTAGCAATACTTGGATGGAGTGAACCTTGGCGGCCCTAGTCCCATTTCAAGCCGAAGGGCCCGAGCGGCGCACACATCGCTCCTGTCAGAGCTATACTGACTATCAGCAGCAAAATTTAGCTGTTAACGCCAGCACTTTCGAAGCGGTCGAATGTTTCATCTCTACTTTAATCCCTTTCGTCCTACTTGTCTCCTTAGTCTCGCCCTGGTCCTCACACCCGCGCTTCCGACCGCGAACGTTGCTGCACAAACACCTGTCAAGAAGTCGGCAAATGGCGGTTCAACGCTGCCGCAACCGAGCAAGCAGGCAAGTTCACCTAAAGCGGCTGCTTACTATCACTATTCTCTCGGGCATCTTTATGAAGAGCTTGCCGGAAGCTCCGGGAATCGCAGTGATTATGTGAATAAGTCCATCGAAAATTACCGGCTTGCGATGAAGGAAGATGCTAGCGCGTCTTTCCTTGTCGAAGAAATAGCTGAGTTGTATCGTGTTTCAGGCCGTATTCGCGAAGCGGTGGAGGAAGCGCAAAACGCGCTCAAGAACAACCCTGACGACTTGAACGCCCGGCGAGTGCTGGCCCGCATCTATACGCAGCAAATCGGTGACGCCCAGACGAACCATATCGATGAAAGCATGGCACGGCGGGCGGTCGAAGAGTACAAGCTAATCACACACAAAGACCCGAAAGATGTGGACAGCCTGGTCATGTTGGGGCGATTGGAAAAACTCCTTAACGATTCGGTTGATGCCGAGGCGGCTTTCAAGAAGGTTTTAACCGTTGATGCAGACAATGAGGATGCAATCACCGGGCTTGCTGGCGTTTATTCAGATCGCGGGGATGCTCGCGCAGCTTCAGAGTTGTTGGAGAAGCTAACTAATAAAAGTCCTTCCCCGCGGGCTTTGGTCATTCTCGCGAATAACTATGAGCAGATGCGGCAGTATAACTTAGCGGCCGAGGCCTATAAGAAAGCGTTGAATCTAGATCCGAGCCGGTTGGAACTGAAGGCAGCATTGGCACAGGATCAGGCCTTGTCAGGCAACTTTGCGGACGCGCTTAAGACGTACCAGGAGCTCGCAGACGCTAATCCGCGCGACGCGCAGCCCTATCTGGGCATGTCACAAATCTATCGAGAGCAGAAGGATTTCGGCCTGGCTCGCAAAATGAACGATAAGGCCAAGGAGTTGGACCCGGACAATCTCGAGGTCCGCTATAACGAAGTTGCTCTTTTACAGGATGAGGGCAGAACGAATGAGGCGATTACAACACTGGAGGGCATCCTGGACAGTACAACCCGGCGTACCTATGATCTAAGTCAGCGGGCGAATCGCGCAAAGATGTTAGAGCAACTCGGACTTTTGTATCGCAATAGCGAACAATACGATCAAGCCGCCGATGCTTATCGCCAGATTATGGTTCTCGATCCGCAATTCGCGCCGCGCGCTGAAGCCCAGATCATTGACACCTTCCGGGTTGCTAAAGACTACGCCAAGGCTCAACAAGAGAGCGATGCCGCATTAAAGAAGTTCGCGAACGATCGTACTATTCGTGCCGTCCATGCGCAATTATTGGCCGATCAGGGCAAAGCCGATCTTGCAATCGCTGAGCTGAAAAAATCTCTGGATGGGAAGAACGACCGCGAGACGTACATCACAATGGCGGAAGTTTACGAAAAGAGCCACAATTACTCGGAAATGAGCAAAGCACTCGATGCGGCCGAGAAGTTATCTCAAGATAGAGCGGCTCAGGCAACGATCTTGTTCATGCGTGGATCGATGTTGGAAAGAGAGAAGAAGTACGAAGAAGCAGAAAAGATGTTCCGGCAGGTACTTGACACCGACCCGGCGAATGCGTCGGCACTGAACTATTTGGGGTACATGCTGGCCGACCAAAACGTCCGGCTACAAGAGGCCCAGGATCTTGTCAGCCGGGCGGTTCGTATCGAGCCGAACAACTACGCCTTCCTCGACAGTCTTGGCTGGGTTTACTATCGTTTGAACCGCCTCGACGAGGCCGAACGGCAGCTCACGCGGTCTCTGCAGTTGATGTCCAAAGATCCAACTATCCACGATCACTTGGGCGACGTGTACTTCAAACAGGGCAAACTCAAAGAAGCGATCGACCAATGGCAATCCTCGCTCAAAGAGTGGAACGCAAGCTCGCCTGCCGAGGTCGAGCCCGACGAAGTAGCGAAAGTCCAGCGAAAACTTGATGGTGCCCGAGTACGGCTGGCAAAAGAGCAGGGTCCAGACCGAAACAACTAGTTAGCGAGAATTCTACAGCTTGAGAAGCGCCCGCAGCCGCTTGGTTTGAATTCGGCTTACGGGAATTTCGGTTTGCTTCTTATCGTCCATCTTGAGCTGGAAACTCGATTTAAACCAGGGTATGACTTCCCGTATGCGGTTGATATTCACAAGAAATGAGCGATGTACGCGCCAAAAAAGATTGGGGTCCAGATTAGACTGTAATTCCTCGATGGTGCGATAGTTCGATTGTCCTTCAAAACTAGACGTCACAACGGTAATGAGTCCATCGTCGATGGTCGCGTAGATCATGTCTTCTGCGTCGATGATCAGATTATGGTTGTTGTTCTTCACCAGTAATTTGCTACGTTTGGGGGCGCCGCCTGATTCAGTCGATTCCGGCGATTTTTCTTGAAGGTGCTGCTTTTCCTCGATGGCTCGTTTGGCGCGTCCCACGGATTCCGCCAGGCGTTCTCTCTCGACGGGTTTCAATAGATAGTCAATCGCTTCTACCCTAAACGCTTCGACGGCATACTGGTCAAATGCAGTCGCGAGTACGAAGTGCGGCATGTGTGCGCCATCGTCACGAAGCTTACGGATAACACCCAAACCATCCAAGCCCGGCATCTGCACGTCTAAGAAGACCAAATCAGGCTCGAGGTCTGCAATCAAGTCAACCGCTTCAAGCCCGTTCGAAGCAGTTTGTAACACTTCAATTTCAGGGAAATCTTTCAGCAGGTAAGACAGTTCTTCGCGAGCCAGCCGCTCGTCATCCACAACGAGCGCCGAGATGGTTCCCGTACCACGCTGTGACATTTGAATGCTAGTATAACAGCGTGTCAAGGCACCCTAACCGCCCCGCGAATCGCAGACTGGGCGTGCTTATCTCCGGGATGGATGCGGTGATATCAACTTTTGTTGCTGGTGTAGAAGCCGTGAAGCAAGGTATAGGAGAGGGTATCGGTTCGCTTACCCAACTTGGCACTATACCGCTGGGCAAACACACTGAAGCGCGCACGTCCCGCATCAAGGATTTCGTTCCATTAGCGCCTCTTCAGGGCCTCTCGTTCGGAGCCTGGACATCTATGAAGACAACGCCCTCGAAGCGCCGTAAACGCGAGGTGCTTGATGGCCCCCTTGTGCAGCGCCTTAAAGATCCGCTCTCGCGGATCAAAGTGATGAAGATTATAGGCAATCGTGACGGAAGTATTGGACGACCCTGCTCCTTCAAAACGAAGCAGGAGACCAAGGTTTCAGTTTTGGAGCACATTCTGCAGCCCGATCTCGGTCCTGAACTTTACAAAAATTTCTATCACGCAGTGCCAGCTGCGCCGCTCATACCGGATTTGGTTCTGTTGCTGGATCTGGGTCAGAGCGCCGGAATGAAGCTAAACAACACGCTTCGCTGGATCCAAGGTGAAGACTCATTACAAACCTGGCCCTCGAATACTATGATTGAGACGCGCTTGCGGTTGAGCCGTCCAACTTAGCAGGTACAGCATGCCGCGGCGACATTCCGTTGCGCACTCAGATCCGAAGGATAATCAACGCGCGTCCATAGGGTCCCCACGGTTGAGGATACTCGTGATCGGCGGGACAAAATTCATCGGACGTTTGCTCGTGAATGAGTTGTCGCGGGCCGGGCACGAAATCTACATTCTGCACCGGAGATCTCGGCACCCGTTCAGCAAGCGCGTCCACAATCTGATCGCGGACCGTAATGAAGCAGCAAGCGTGCGTAAAGCTGTCGGAGGCATGCGATTTGACGCAGTTTACGATAATGCTTACGACTGGGAGCGAGGCACTACCAGTGCACAAATAGAAGCTACGGCGCAGATTTTTGATGGTCGCGTGAGCCGCTATGTGTTCATGTCGAGCGTCGCTGCCTATGGGGATGGATTGAACCACCACGAGGGTGACGCCTTGGCTCCAGACGACCATCCGAACACGTATGCGCGGAATAAGGCCATGAGCGAACGAGCGCTATTCCGCTTACATCAGCGTTCTGGATTTCCTATCGTCACATTGCGTCCGCCATTCGTGTATGGACCGGATAACCCGTTTTACCGCGAGGCTTTTTTTTGGGACCGCTTCCGGGCAGGTCGCCCCGTAATTCTCCCCAGTGACGGCCATCGGCTGATGCAATTTGTTTACGTGAAGGACCTAGTGGAGCTTGCGCTTAGAATGCTGCAGCTGTCGAATGTGGCTGGGCATGCCTTCAATGTCGCTAATCCGCGAGCCATAACGCAGCATGAACTTTGCCTGGAGCTGGCGCGACTGGCGGGCGTGAAACAACCCCAGTTGGTGTCGATTCCGCGTGAAAAAATCCAACGAGCAGGAGGTCAGGTCATGGGCGAGAGGCTATATTTTGGCTCCTACTACGACGTTCCAGCCATTACGCAGATCATCACCAAAGCTCAACGCATGCTGGGTTTTAAACCCGTGGAGTTTGCGGCCGGCCTAAAAGTCACGTATCGGGCTTATCTCAAAAAGCGGGGATTTCCACGGCCCGATTTTACGTTTGAGGACGGATTACTGAACCGCTTCTCGCCGGAAGTCCACACGTCACGTTCCGCTTAGGTGTGTCGCCCGAAAATAAGTAGATCTTAACATCGTATTCAGGATTCCCGATGATTTAGTGTGCTCGAATAAAATTATGAAAACTGCATTTCTATCTACCGCATTACTCATTGCTGGGTGGTTGATTGTTCCGGCTTATTCGCAAGATGCCGGCCAGGATATGAAGGACGCGGGTCAAGACACAAAGAACGCGGTCAAGGACGTCGGGCATGGCACTAAGAACGCGGCTAAGGACGTCGGGCATGGCACTAAGAACGCGGCTAAGGACGTCGGGCATGGCACTAAGAAAGCCGCCAAGAAGACCGGACACGCCGCAAAGAAGGGGGCCCATAAAGCGGCTTCCGCCACTTCGAAAGGCGCCGACAAAGTGGCAGATAAGACTTCGGACACGAACCCGAAGCAGTAGTTCTTAATCGGCTTACCCGGGCTGAGGGCGGGCTATACTCGGAGTGTCGTTTTAGCGGGACAAGAACGCGTCATCGATGCGGCTTGACTCCGGCTGCAACTTCACTCTGCGCATGGCTCAATACGATCTCGTTGTAGTTGGAACCGGCCCCGCGGGCCAGCGCGCTGCGATCCAAGGCGCCAAAAGTGGCAAGCGTGTAGCCATCATCGAGAAGCGCGACGTGATCGGCGGGGTTGGCATCAATACGGGAACCATTCCCAGCAAGACGTTGCGTGAAGCAGTCTTGCACTTATCCGGGTATAACTACCAAAACATTTACGGCGTCAGCTATCGCGTTAAGGAGAAGATTACGATGGCTGACTTGGCTTTCCGCGTTCAGCATGTAATCAAAACCGAGATCGACGTCACACAGGCGCAACTTTCGCGTAATGGGATCGAGGTTCTTACCGGTCTCGCCAGTTTCAAGGACCCGACAACAATAGAAGTAACGAATTTGCGTGGTCCCGCTGAGATTAAGGCGGACAAAATCATCATCGCTACCGGTACCCGTCCGGCCTCATCTCCGAAGGTCCCGCTGAACGCGCGAACAATCATCAACAGCGATCAGATTTTGGACATGCCCT
This sequence comes from Bryobacteraceae bacterium, assembly GCA_045807905.1. Lineage (GTDB taxonomy): Bacteria > Acidobacteriota > Terriglobia > Bryobacterales > Bryobacteraceae > Bog-105. The sequence goes on from JBJMGM010000058.1 coordinate 178,213, forward strand.
CTGTCCCACGGACGCTCATCGTCGTGGGGGGCGGTGTTATCGGCGTCGAGTACACGTGCATGTTCGCGGCTCTCGGAGTACGGGTCACTTTGATCGAGAGGCGCCCGCGTCTGCTCGAATTTGCCGATTCAGAAATTGTCGAAGCGCTTTCTTATCACCTTCGCGATCACCGGGTGACGATGCGACTCAATGAGGAAGTTCAGAGCGTCGAAGAAAGCCCCGACGGAACCGGCGTTATTGCCTATCTTGAGAGCAACAAAAAAGTTCCTGGCGATGCGCTTTTGTATGCTGTTGGGCGGCAGGGCAATGTAGATGAACTGAATCTGCCTGCTGCGGGCCTCGAAGCTGATTCCCGCGGGCGCATTACGGTGAACGAGCACTATCAAACGAGCCAACCAAATATCTACGCCGTCGGCGACGTCATTGGATTTCCTAGTCTCGCCTCCGTTTCGATGGAACAGGGCCGAGTTGCTGCCGCACATGCATTCAACAAGCCCATCGCGTCGAATTCGAATTACTTTCCTTTCGGGATCTACACCATTCCTGAAATCTCCTTTATCGGCAAGACTGAAGAGCAACTTACGGATGAAGATGTCCCGTACGAAGTTGGCGTAGCTTATTACCGCGAAATTGCGCGCGGTCAGATCCGGGGTGATACAACTGGCCGGCTAAAGCTTATCTTCCACCGCGAGAACCTGGACCTTCTAGGTGTCCATATTATTGGAGAAGGCGCTTCCGAGTTACTACACATCGGACAGGCTGTTCTGATCTTGAAGGGCAAGGTAGACTACTTCGTGAATACAGTGTTCAACTATCCTACGCTGGCCGAATGCTACAAAGCCGCTGCTTTCAACGGCCTCAACAAGCTGGCGCGCCCTTGATCACAAGATAAGTATGGCGTATGGAATAGGCATTATCATCACTGAACGGATTGCAGCTGCTGCTGTGTCGGACGACGCCATTTCGGGACTGCTGCGGGTGTATCCGGAAGATAGCTCGAATACCGATTCGCTGCAAGGTGTTCCTGCCGAAACGATCGTGAAAACGACACTTCAGCAGGTTCAGCAAATTGAACTGACCGGTACGCCGACGCACGTCGGGGTGGGAATACCGGGCATCGTGCGAAATGGCATCGTCGAGGATTCGCCAAATCTCATTCAGTTCAAGGGGGTCAATATGCAAGCGCTGATGACGGAAGCTTTCGCCCCCGCGTTCGGGAGATTGTCAGTTTCGATTTTCAATGATGCGGACGTAATGGCGGCCGGCATTGCTGCCGTTCGCGGACACTTGGACCGCTTGATCCGCGTTTGGACCTTAGGAAATGGCATTGGCTTTGGCCGATATCCCTCTCGAGAAGGTGTGTGGGAAGCAGGCCATTCCGTCGTCACACTCGATCCTAAGGAACAGTTCTGCGGCTGCGGAGGCCGAGGACATCTCGAAGGCATTATGGGCCACCGAGCGATGCGTCTCCGGTTCATGGATCTCGAACCCGATGAGGTATTTCAGCAAGCACAGGCCGGCGACACGCGTTGTAGCGATTTCGTCAAGCTGTGGCATCGCGCGTTAGCTGCTGCAACAGCGACCAGCATCCATCTGGAAGGGCCCGGCAAATTCTTTGTCACGGGCTATAACGCTTCATTCCTGAATGTGACGCTTTTAAACGAATATCTTCACGACATGGTGAAATTGAGTCCGCTGCAAGGCTATTCGGTTGAGGTGGTACCTGGTGGCGAGGCGGTGGCAGCTATTGGGGCGGCAGTAAACGCGGCTCAAGCTGCCGAACGGCCGTAAGATTATCGATCGTCTTGTATGCCGCTCTTTTGCCTTGCGGGCAAAAACTCTTCTCCAGCGTTCCAGGTCGCTAACTTCGGCATCTCTGCAAAATCCATGCCCAGCATGAGGCCAAAGTCCGCCATCTGCTCCATGCTCCCAAAATCCCAGTCGTCGTGATATTCGTCCGATGGCTGATGATAGTGCTTTGCGTTGTACAACTCGAAGGTTGTTTTTCCGAAATTTGCCGGTTTCCCAACATAGTCGGTGCCCGCCGAGATTGAGAACGCAGGGATGCCCACTCGCGCTAACGAGAAGTGATCGGATCGGTAAAAGTGGCCTTGTCCCGGCTCTGGATCCGATTTGATCTCCAGTTCCATGCGTCTCGCATCACGCTGCACTATCGGCCACAGAGTAGTCCGTTCAGCGCCCGTTACGGAGACATCCCGCGTTTTTCCAAACGGAAAGAACGCGTCGAAGTTAAGCGCGCCGGCAGTCTCCCCGGGCGGCATTAGTGGATGCTTCGAATAGTATTCGGAGCCAAGCAGCCCCGCCTCTTCAGCGGTCACGAAAATGAATAATGCACTACGTTTCGGTTTGTGCGGCAGCGCCGCCCACACGCGCGCGATTTCGAGCACCATGCCACATCCCGTAGCGTTGTCGACCGCGCCGTTATAAATACTGTCCCCATTCACCGGTACACCAACTCCGAGGTGATCCCAATGCGCGGTGAACAAGACCGCCTGAGACTTCATCTGAGGACCCGACCCGTCTACTCGCCCGATTACGTTTCTGCTCTCGATCGCACGCAACTTTACTGGAATGTGTCCGATTACGTGAACGCCCAAAGGAATTGGATGAAACGACTTTTGGTTTGCGAGTGCTAACAGCTCGTCGAGGCTTTTACCGGTGGAGGCCACAAGTTTCGCTCCCGCTTGTTGCGAAACCCATGCTGCGAGCTGTAAACCGCGCTCACCCGGCTCCAGTTTCATCTGCGGCCGCTCCTGGCTCCACGACCCGCTCACTACGCGCCACCCGTACCCAGCAGTTGGGGTCGTATGAATGATCAGCGCTGCAACCGCCCCACGCCGCTTCGCTTCTTCAAATTTGTAGGTCCAGCGTCCGTAATAAGTCAGCGCAGGACCGGCAAAAAAATTAACCTCATCGGACGGTGGCTCGTTCGTGAAGTAGATGAGTACCTTGCCCGTGACGTCTTGGTGCTTGTAATCATCCCACCCGAACTCAGGAGCGGAAATGCCATGCCCCACGAAAACAGCTTCCGCATCAAAATCGTTCTCTGGCAGCTGCGAGTAGGAACTTCCAACATAATCCTTTACGAAGCTAAGCGGTACAGTCCCGGCGCTGCCGGAAATTGACAGCGTTGCCTCGGGCAGAAGTGTTGAGCCGACCAATGGCACGCGTTGATAATACGTGCCCTGATCTCCACCGGGATGCACTCCTTCCAACTTCAACTGCGAAGCTATGTATTCAGTTGCAAGTGCTCCACCCCTGGTTCCGACGCCTCGCCCTGCCAATTCATCGCTCGCGAGATACTTAACGTGATCTCGGATTCTCGACCGCGATCTATGAAGATCTTTTGCCGTCGTGCTGAACGTGATTAGCACTCCGGCTAAGAAAATCCGATAAAGCATGGTTACAGTTTACCGGCCGCACTTCGCGGTCCAGGTTTGTACACTGTAGTTACTGATGGATCACGTGCCCCGGCGTTGGCCTTCGTTACATCCCTATAAATGGGGGTTTGCCTCTCATTTCGTTTTGCCTGTTAACGCATGAGTGAAACCGGTAAATTGAAGATCTTTCTGGGGTACGCAGCTGGCGTAGGGAAGACATACCAGATGCTGGATGAGGCCCAAACCCTGAAGGCGAAGGGCGTCGACGTAGTGGTCGGGTATTTCGAGCCTCATGGCCGCAAGGACACCATTGCGAAGGCAGAGGGGCTTGAGATGGTCCCTCGAAAAATTATTGAGTATCGTGGATCTGTTTTCGAGGAGATGGACAGCGAGGCGATCAGCGGCCGCCATCCGCAGGTTGCCGTCATCGACGAATTCCCGCATACGAATGTTCCTGGATCTGCGCGCGAGAAGCGGTGGGAAGATGTGCTGTTCATCCTGGAACAAGGCATAAACGTGCTCACCACGATGAATGTGCAACACCTGGAAAGCCTGAATGACCAAATGGTCCAAATTAGCGGCATTAAAGTGCGGGAGACCATTCCCGACTGGGTCGTAAGGCAGGCGGACGAGGTGGTAATGATTGACTTGACGCCTCGCGCGCTTTTGAATCGGCTCGAGCGCGGAGTGGTGTATCCGGCCGACAAAGCGCAGCGGGCCTTGCAAAACTTTTTCAAAGAATCCACGTTGGTTGCACTCCGTGAGATGGCATTGCGCCAAACAGCTCATGAGGTGGAAGAGCGACTAGGGCACAACGATGGAGCACTGCAGCCGGTTTCGGATTCTCAGCCATGGCCGTCCGATGGGAAGCGGCGCGACGAGGCAGTGGTAATTTACATCAGCGACGACCCGTCAACGGCAATGCTAATTCGGCGCGGCAAGCGCGTAGCAGATATCACGCACGCAAACTGCTTTGCCGTGTTTGTCGCGGAACAGGCAGATTTGCAAAGTTTGCCCCCGGCTAAACGTGATGCAGTAGAACGTCACTTAAATTTCGCCCGCAATTTGCATATCGAGACTCGCGTCCTCGTGGGCCATGATCACGCGCCGACAGTTGTAGAGTTCGCAAGGCAGCATAACGCCCGCCAAATTTTTTTGCCGCGCCTGGTCGGCAAGGGAACTGATCGCCTTCTTGGGAAGAGTTTGGTGAATCAAATCGTCGGCCTAGCTCATGATATGGAAGTCACGATTGTGGCTGATCGCAGGCACGAGAGGCAAACGGTTGAATAGCAATGTTGAGCTAAACTGAAGATCTCGGGCCGTGGCGCAGCCTGGCTAGCGCGCTTGCTTGGGGTGCAAGAGGTCCCGGGTTCAAATCCCGGCGGCCCGACCAAA
>JBJMGM010000059.1:0-8544 GCA_045807905.1 Bryobacteraceae bacterium
CAGCTGCTATGCAGGCGATTGCTCACTATCCCAGATCCGGATGGCAGGCGATTCTTATAACCCGACGGCGAAGCCGCCAGTACGCCTGGGCAAAGTGGCTGCAATGATCTCAGTTCCGCTCCGCTAACCAGGTAGGTGTCGATCCGAGGCATTTATCAGGTCAACAGCGCGGCAAAAGAAGGCACCGGTTATCTCAATCGAGGACCGGTGCTTTCGTCGTTCACTTGTGCGTTTGCTGAAGCCAGGAAAGTAGTAAGGAAGGTACTAAAAGGAACGGAAGCATAGAACAGGCCTAGAATCGACTCGCGGTAGAAAGAGTTTTCAAATGATCCGTTTGTTAGCTGTTTTACTGGTCATTATCGTCGTAGGCTACAGAAGTGGGCCGACGAAAGAAAGCCTCACTTCCTGCGTCTCATCGCGACTCGCAACACACTCCGATGATCCGACCTATCCGGCGTTGTCCGAACAATACAACCGCAGCATCGACGTAAACAACGAGTTGCAAACGCTGAACGATCTTCAGCAGTACCCGAACCTCGTGTTTCTTGCTCAGAACGGCGGGCTGAGTTAGGTGACGCCATTGTCAGGGTTCAGGGCGGCGATTTCGCCGTTCTTGATCGTCAGCAACGTCGATCGACCGTCGCTTTTTGTCGTGAGAAGCTTGGCTTGAGACACGATTCCAGCGGCCGGATCGAAATCCTTTTTTCGCCATCGTCGGCCGCGACCGCCCAAAGCGTCTCGAATTGCAGCTTTTGAGATAGCGTCGGGAAAAACGCCCAAGGCATGCCAGATCAGCCGTTACACCGCTTTGCTTTTGTCCCGATTGCCTGCTTTGTCTCTGGAGCGTCGATGCCCCACAATCTGATTTTTTCCCTCCTGCCGTTGTGGAGCACTGAAATGGTATCGCCGTCCGGGGTGCCAATGACCCGGCCTGAATTCGGCTCTTGGGCGAAGAGCGTCCAAGCGGCGACCGCGAGGAAAACGAGTAAGCGAATAGGAATAGGCTCAAAAACTCTAGTGGAGTGCCAGCGTCTACCTCTGGTGCGGCCGGTTCTGGAAACGCGGCACGGAACTCACCCGTCCGATTTATCTCCTACCAAGCTCTCTGATGCGGTTCTTGCGTACTATGTCTTGAGGGCCCGCGGGCTGTCCCGTGCCGAGCGAAGGGTTGCACTTTCGCGAACGAGATCGTATACGTGACCGGCGCGTCTTTGAGCGCCCTCACGTGGAATTCGCAGCTTGAACCAGGCGGGCGCATGGCCCAGCAGTCATCGCGGCGGAAACGATGCACCGCCTTGCGGCAGCTTCGTAAAGGCTTTCCGTTTCGACTTCTACGGAATGCTCAATGCCTTCGATGTCACGGTAACTGACGCGGCAGAATGCCACCCAGGGGAGTTGTAGCAACTATTCCTAAAGAGCACGTATGCTTGGGAGCAAGAGCTCTTGAGGATGGCTCAAGCATTGAGCATTTCGCTAGGATGGTCTCGCCCCTTCATTGGAAGGATGTCTGCATGGCGATGCTGACTGTATGTTATGACGGTGCCGGTAAGGACACGCCGGAGCACAAGGTTCTAGCGGTTGCTGGCTTTGCCAGCTTCGCCGGGATGTGGACAGAATTTACCCAAAAATGGGAAGCACGCCTGAAAGAGGATGAACTGCCGTATTTCCATGCAGGCAAGTTCGCGCATTCCACAGGCCCTTTCAGCGAAGGCTGGAAGGACGACGAGTCACGGCGGCAAGCCTTAGCTTCGGATCTGATGTCAATCATCAGGGAGTGTGGATTGAGAAAGTTCGACTCCATGATCCGCCTTGAGGACTTCCGATACTCAATCGACAAACACGCTGATGAACTCAAAAACTGGCCACTCCTTGAAGTTTTCGCCGTTACCGCGATGAGGGCTGTCGAAGCGTTTCAGGCGTATGCCAGACGCGAAGGGATCACTCGAAATATCCGTTATGTATTCGACAAGGGAGATCCAGAGGATCAGCTTCGGACGCTATTTCGTGAGTATGGATTTGCGGAGCCGGACTTCACGTGGAGCAAACCAAATACTGATAGGAAAGGCTTCAGCCATGATCCATTTGTCGGATTACAGGCCGCTGGATGGGTCACTTATGAGTATTATCTTGATGCTGCTCGCATGCTGTACTCGACGCCGACGGACAGATGGGCATTTCAGGAATTCGAATCGATACCCGGTCACATCCACTTGGAAACCCCAAGCCCGAGCCGCCAGATGCCGCCAGTATGGATGAGGACTTAGCGGAACAAATAGAGGCGGTCAGGCAATCGATATTGCGGCTTGAGCAGATCAAGCCACATTCGCCTGACACTTCGGACAGCGACTAGCTTTCGGATGGATGCGAGATTGGCAGGCTGGACACTTTTACCTGTGTTGGCGGCGAGAGCAATCATAGCAATACCTTCAATCAGCATCACAAACGGTGTCAGGAGTGGCTCGCCGCTGCTATCCTTTTTCAATGTTCGGAGTGCGATGAGTAAAGCGCGCATCACTATGTCCGCAAGGAATACCCCTCGAGCGGTCGCTATATACAATTACGACGCTAGAGTTCCTCCAGCATCATCTTGCGTATGAGCGTCAGCATGCCTGTTGGCGTAACAGGTCCCGAAAATCACGAGAGCTTCATTGACGAGATGAAGCGCTATGTAGGCTTCAGCGATTCCGATGCCCAGCTCCTTAAACTGCTCGGCCCTCGGATGGCTCGTCACCTGCCCGGCATGGCAGAGCGGTTCTACTCGCAAATCCCTCACCAGCCGGCGGCAAGCCGCGTCTTTACCGGTGGTCAGGAGCAGATCGATCGGCTGAAGCGAACCCTGCAGGGCTGGGGCGCGGGGCTGTTCAAAGGTATCTACGACGAAAGCTATGCCGAAGATCGCTACCGGATAGGCTTCCGCCACGTTCGCATTGGCCTCGATCAGAAATACGTGATCAGTGCCATGGGCGTAATCCGGTCGTTCCTGCTGGAGCGTCTTGGCGAGGAATTCCCCGACCGAAATGAGAATGACTCTTACTCTCAGGCACTCGGGAAACTGCTCGATGTCGACCTGGTTCTCATATGTGACTCTTACGCTCGGGCCACGGAGATCCAGTCGTGGGTCAAAAACGAGGTCGCCGCAACTCTCGTTCGGCTCCAGGGCACCGACGCCTTCTCCGCTTTCTCGTGCGAGTTCCTCTCCCGATTATCGGAATCCATTCCCCTCCTGTACGGTGGGTTCTATATCGCGGACGACACGCAATCCCGTCTGATCCGTTCAGGCAGCTTCGCCCTTCAGGAATCCACCGGACCGACAGAGTTCCGCCTCGGGGAAGGACTTGTGGGGCAAGCCGCCGTCGAGCGCCGCACTCTAGATCTGTCGCCTACCAAAAATACGCCTCTTCGAATCGTTACTGGCCTCGGTGCGGTAGTCGCCGGGCACCTTCTGTTCGTTCCTGTTCTCCATCAGAACACCCTGATCGCTGTGCTCGAGCTTGCGACCGTTGCGCCGATCTCTGAACGTCAGCAGTCGCTGCTCGATGCCCTTCTTCCGTCTGTCGCGATGAGCGCGAAGATACTTGCCAGCAATATAAGGACGAAAGAACTTCTCCAGCAAACGCAGATGCAGGCCGAGACCCTGACGGCGGTAGAAGAGCGCTCCCGCCAAATTCTGTCTTCTGTGGATGAAGGTATCTGCGGGTTGAGTAACGACGGGTTAATGATCTTTATCAATCCGTCGGGCGCAATGATGCTGGGTTATGCGCCGGAGGAACTCATCGGACAGCCAATGCATCGACAGATTCATTATGCCAGGCCTGACGGTTCGCTATTCCCCGGACAAGAGTGCAGCATGTACAAGACAGCCCAGGATGGTCAGCGTCGGGTTGTCTCGGACGAAGTATTATGGCGCAAAGACGGCTCGAGTGTTCCGGTCGAATACTCCACCACGCCGATCCTCAAAGGTGATATAGCTGTGGGAACTGTCGTTTCCTTCAGGGACATCACGGAGCGGTTACGAGCCCAGACGGAACTTCTGTCCGCCAAAGAAGTAGCCGAAGAAGCCACTCGGGCCAAATCCTTGTTCCTCGCCAACATGAGTCACGAAATCCGCACTCCGATGAACGCGATCATCGGCATGACTCACCTGGCGCTCAAAACCGACATGACGCCGAAGCAGCGCGATTACCTGACGAAGGTGCGTGGCGCGGCCGGGACACTTTAGAGCATTATCAACGACATCCTCGATTTTTCAAAGATCGAGGCAGGTAAACTCGACATTGAAAACGCGGAATTCCGATTTGACGATGTCCTTGACAATCTTTCGACGGTGATCGGGCAGAAGGCGTATGAGAAGAATTTGGAGTTTCTCATCGCCGCCCAGCCCGGCATTCCCCATAATTTGGTCGGCGACCCCTTGCGTCTTGGCCAGATCCTCATCAATCTCGTAAACAACGCAGTGAAGTTCACGGAGCGCGGCGAAGTCATTGTGACCGCAGGTGTAGAGGAAGAGGCAGCTGGGCGCGTGAAGTTGAAATTCTCGGTTCGTGATACAGGAATCGGCATGACGCCTGAGCAGTCTGCGCGGCTGTTCCAGGCGTTCTCGCAGGCCGACACCTCCACCACGCGCAAGTTCGGAGGCACCGGACTCGGTCTCTCCATCAGCAAACGTCTGGTGGAGATGATGGGAGGCACCATCTGGGTGGAGAGTGAAGCAGGAGTCGGCAGCACCTTCTTGTTTACGGCGTATTTCGGCGTCGGGCCGGCGGCTGAGCACCGGCGATTCGTGCCTGATCTTGCCGGGATTCGGGCGCTGGTCGTAGACGACAACGCGCAGGCACGCGAAATCCTCAGTGACTCGCTGCGCGGCTTTGCGCTGCGCGCCGATGCGGTCTCCTCCGGAGGGGAAGCAATCCGGGCTCTTGCCGGTGCCGATGCGATCGACCCATATCGACTCGTGCTGATGGACTGGCAGATGCCGGTAATGGACGGACTACAGGCGAGCGCCATCATCAGGCGGGAAGGCCGCCTGAAGAACGCGCCGCGCATCGTCATCGTTACAGCATTCGGTCGTGAAGAAGTTCGTTCAATGGCCGAGCAGATCGGTGTTGACGGCTTCCTTACGAAACCGGTTAATGCGTCAATGCTCTACGACGCGCTGATGGAACTGTTCGGCGCGTCGCATCTGGCGAGTGTGGACATTGAGCCTCGCAAGGCCGATTCGGCCGGGCACGACGTTCGTGGTGTTCACGTGCTGCTGGTGGAAGATAACGACATGAACCAGCAGGTCGCCAAGGAACTGCTGGAAAGTGCAGGAGCGGTCGTGACCATTGCCGGGCATGGCGGCATAGCCGTGAAACTGCTCCGTGAAGGGCCGTCGCCCCAGGCATTCGACATCGTACTTATGGATCTCCAGATGCCCGAAATGGACGGTTATGAGGCGAGGCGTGTATTGCGTGCCGATCCTCGTTTCCATGAATTGCCGATTCTCGCCATGACGGCGCACGCACTCGTAGAGGAGCGCGAGCGGTGTCTTGCCGCGGGTATGAATGACCATGTCACCAAACCGATCGACCCGGATGCCTTGTTCGCGGCGCTGACGCGCTGGACAAAACACCGCGCGCGGGCGTCGCCTCTAGTCAGGCAAGCGGCTGGCCCTGCAGAAATGATCTTCCCCCAGGTCGAGGGAATCGACATTGCGGCTGGCCTGAAGCGAGTTGCAGGCAACCGGCAACTCTATCGCAGTCTGCTGGAGCAGTTCGTAGTCAAACAGGCAGACGTCTCAGCCAGGATCGCCGAGGCTCTTGAGAGGAATGATCGGGCGCTGGCGGAGCGGCTTGCCCATACCGTGAAGGGCGTGGCCGGTAACATCGGTATGATACACACTCAGGAGGCCGCCGGTAAAATCGAAAAAGCTCTCCGCGACAACGACCCGGCCATTCCGACATTGTTACTGGAACTCGAATCGGCCGTAGCTTCTCAGATCAGCTTTATCGGTACCGCGTTGAGCGAAACAATGCCGCATGTCGCAAGTGCATCGGAATTTGATCCCGTCGCAGCAGCGGCGGCCATCGCGCGGCTCGAGGCTCTGCTCGCTGCGAATGACGGTGATGCCGGAGAGATTGGTCACGTGGTTATCCAGCTTCTGGCGGGGCAGGTAGATGCCCCGATGATTGCGGGGCTACGCGCCTCGATCGACGACTTCGATTTCGATACCGCAAGGAGCATACTGGGCCAGATCGTCGCAGCGTGTCATTTGAAATAGTTTCGAGACGCGCCAGCTATTGGTCATCAAAATTTGTTTGGTGACGATCAGTGATCAAGACTCGTCCTTGGAACAACGGTGTGAGAGTGCCATGGGGTATGCAAGCCCGAATGCCCACGAAGAAGAAGTTCGTCATCAAGGTGGGAACAATTGCGGTGGACATGTACGATACGGCAGCCAAGAAGTTGGTCCGGAGTGGTACTGCCACAAAGACCGTAGATGCCACGCCACTCATGAACAGATAAAAAACTGAATACAATCTCTACTTAAAGACTTTCCGCCTGGGCAGCCAAAATAGCCGCACGGATCAGAGCTACGCCGCTCTTTCTAAACCCCGCTCTTCAGTTTCGATCAGAGCAACGACTTCGGACGCTTTCCACAGCCGATCCGTGACGCCAACAGCCAAGCGGGGCTAGCTGAGCCCCAGCCACTCCCTAATCCGGTTCTTCTGAATGACATCTTGCGCGGGCCTGTTGCTGTACCGTGCTGAGCGAACTGCTGCAGTTTAGCGAGCGAGCTCCTCATACAGTTACGGACGGGTTTTCCCTCGTTCCTTCGAGTGACAAACGACAGGATCATAGAAGTGCGGCCACCGTCCGATGTCAGGCGTGTAGCGGTCTTGCAACTTCTCTAGGAAACGCTAGGGACAGCCTTGCTCTAGCTATATTGCAGATGCGCACAATCAGCGGGATTGGGACGCTGGAGGCGTTTCAAGCGGTTTTGTCGCGCCGAAACCTTGCGTAGCGAATGCGAAGTGCTCATCACCGAAATAGAACGCCACGAAGCCGAACTCCACACACAACAGCCCAATCGGTTCCGTTTTAATTAGAAGCCTGGGTACACTGGGCCGGGTTTTCACCCGATCGTTTTGAGATACACTTTTGGAGGCGATTATGCCTATCTGCCCCGAAAGAGTACAGCAATTAGCCGAGCAGTTTGCGACTGCTGCACGCTTGTATGCCGAAGCTGTCGTCTTGCTGACGACCGATCCCGTCAAATCAACGCATGATTACACTCAGCTGTTTAATGCAGTAGACGAGGCCCAGCGGCGTGTGGAATCCACGGGGCTAGCGTTCCGAGAACACGTATATCTGCACAGTCCCAAAGCGAAAAGCTCTTCATCCTCAAATTGAGCATGCCTATTTTCCGGCCCGTCTGATATCAAAAGGTAACTTGCGGCTGTCAAGCTTTTTTACTTTGTCGCGTCCCTAACGTTTTGGCTTCTTACCACCCTTCGAGTTTGCCAGTTGTGGTTTTTGCGTCATTTCATTCCAAGTCAGCCGACGCACAGTAACGTGAGAGCAGACAAACGCGAATCGCTCTGAATCCGTTAGCTTGCGGGGATTGAATCTCAGCGCCTGTTCATCGAGATACCGGAACTCCGCAGTTCAGTCCTACTTGAGCGTTTGCAGTGAGACACGTTAAGACGGACGCCCCGGCATAATTCAAGCAAAGCTAGTCCTGCACTTTGGGAACCGAGATTGTATCTGTTACTGGCGCGTCTTTGAGCGCCTTTAGATGAAACTGGCAGCCCTGGGCGAGGTGGATGCATGCCCCAGCATTCATGAGGCCGAAAGCGGTGCACTGCCTTTTTCGACAGCTTCGTAAAGGGAGCTTTCCGCTTCGATTTCTACGGAATGCTCAATGCCTTCGATGTCACGGTAACTGCCCCGGCAGAATGCCACGAGGCGAGTCTACCGCTTTCGCCGTATATCCTCATCCAGGACTTTACGTTCAATACCCGTCATTGTTGTTGAAAGTAAACGCGACATGGTTAAAATGTCGGGCCGTTGCGACAGAACCCTAGCATCGCGTGAGCAATTCTGCTCCGGCAGTTCAGGGCCCTGTTCTGCTGGCTAGCCATTCGTCAATACGCGGCAGACATTCCTTTCTGAACTTTACGTTCAAGCTGATATCCGCGATTGCCGCCTGCGCGGCCCGGCGCGCGCTGGAAGGGATGTGTTCATCAGCGTAGGCCTGGAGTTCGTTGGCGCGTTGCCGATCTTTCGAGTTCCCCGCGATCGCGGGCATCAAAAACAGACGGATTTGGGAGTCGATTGGAAAATCAGGCTGATCAACGTCTGACGCAACACTCAACCTGCAGGCCCCTAGCATGGCTCACGACCGCCAGTGCGGCAGGGTTATCCCCGATCTGTTTCTTTGAAAGCGGCCACGTCACGGCGTATTGCATCGGCCGCCCGAGGCTGGTTCGCCTCCTATTGCCAAACTAGGAGAGCCACGCTACTATCCTAGATAGACTAGGAGCAATGATCTATGCCCAAGGC
>JBJMGM010000060.1:0-34026 GCA_045807905.1 Bryobacteraceae bacterium
AAATAAAACTGCGGCCGGTAGCCATTAAAAAACGGCGTGTGCCGCCCCCCTTCTTCCTTCGACAACACGTACACTTCACCCTTGAACGTCTTGTACGGCTTGATCGTCCCCGGCTTCGCAATCACCTGCCCGCGCTCCACATCATTCTTTTCGATGCCGCGCAGCAGCAACCCTACGTTGTCCCCAGCTCGCCCCTCATCCAGCAGCTTCTTGAACATTTCCACGCCTGTGACCACCGTCTTGCGCGTGTCCGCGAATCCTACAATCTCCATCTCCTCGCCAACCTTGCAGATCCCCCGCTCAATGCGCCCCGTCACCACTGTCCCGCGCCCCTGAATCGAGAAAATGTCTTCAATCGGCATGATGAACGGCTTGTCAATCGCTCGCTGCGGCACCGGAACATACTCGTCCACCTTCGCCATCAGCTCGTCTACCGACTTCTCCCACTGCGCCTCGCCATTTAACGCCCCCAGCGCGCTCACTCGCACGACCGGAAGATCGTCGCCCGGAAACTGGTAGCTCTTCAGCAGCTCACGCACCTCGAGCTCCACCAGCTCGAGCAGCTCCGGATCGTCCACCATGTCCACCTTGTTCAGGGCCACCACAATGTAGGGCACCCCTACCTGCCGCGCCAGCAGAATATGTTCCCGGGTTTGCGGCATTGGCCCGTCGGTTGCCGCTACCACCAGAATCGCCCCGTCCATCTGCGCTGCGCCCGTGATCATGTTCTTGATGTAATCGGCGTGACCCGGGCAGTCCACGTGCGCATAATGCCGATTCGCTGTCTCGTATTCCACGTGCGCCACCGCAATCGTAATCCCACGCGCCTTCTCTTCCGGCGCGTTGTCGATCGAATCGAAGCTCCGGAACTTCACCTTCGGATTGTGCTTCGATAACGTCTTCGTTATCGCTGCCGTCAACGTCGTCTTCCCGTGATCGATGTGCCCGATCGTCCCTATATTCACGTGCGGCTTGCTGCGGTCAAATTTCTCTTTCGCCATGACTCAAATCTCTCCTGTCGGTCCGTCTCGTTACTTGATTGCGATCCCGCCTTTATTGCGGTTGATAATTTCCTCGGCTAAATTCTTCGGAACTTCTTCGTACTGGCCAAAGTGCATGGTGAAGCTGCCCCGGCCCTGCGTGCGGGAGCGCAGCTCGGTCGCGTAGCCGAACATTTCCGACAGCGGCACCATTGCCTTGATAATCTGTGTCCCTCCAGCAATCTCAGTACCCTCCAGCCGCCCGCGCCGCGAGATCAGATCGCCATTTACGGTACCCATGTATTCTTCGGGAACGGTCACTTCAACGCGCATCACAGGCTCTAGCAGGACCGGCTTTGCCTTGCTGCAAGCTTCCTTTACACAGATGGAACCGCAAATCTTAAAAGCCATTTCGGAGGAATCGACTTCGTGATAGGCGCCGTCGAACACCGTGACCTTGATGTTGTTGATCGGATAACCGGCCAGAATCCCGCCCTCGAGCGCTTCGACCACGCCCTTCTCTATGGCAGGGATGAATTCCTTTGGGATGTTACCGCCAGTGACCTTGTTGTCAAATTCAAAGTTCTGTTCGGGATCCGGTTGGACGCGCAGCTTAACGCGCGCATACTGACCGCTGCCGCCGGTCTGCTTCTTGTGAGTGTAATCGTACTCAGCCGGCTGGCGAATCGTCTCGCGATAAGCAACCTGCGGCTTTCCGACATTGGCGCCGACATTGAATTCACGCTGCATACGATCAACGATGATCTCGAGGTGCAATTCGCCCATTCCCGAAAGTATGGTTTGACCGGTTTCGGGATCCGTCGCAACATGCAGCGTCGGGTCTTCTGTAACGAGCTTGTGGATCGCTACGCCTAGCTTTTCCTGATCCGCCTTGGTTTTAGGCTCTATCGCAAGCTGAATAACGGGAGCCGGGAAATCGATCGATTCGAGCAGGATGGGAGCCTTCTCATCGCAGATCGTGTCTCCCGTCACCACTTGCTTCAAGCCGACTGCCGCGCAGATGTCCCCGGCGTACACATCCTGGATCTCCTCGCGCTTATTGGCGTGCATCTTCACCAGACGGCCGATCCGTTCTTTCCTACCTTTAGTAACGTTGTAGATTGAGTCACCGGTGTTCAGCTTGCCGGAATACACGCGAATGAAGCAAAGCTGTCCCACAAACGGATCGGTCATGATTTTGAAGACCAATGCGGCAAAAGGTTCCGAATCGCTTGCCTTTCGTTCCTGTTCCTCTTTTGGATTGTCTACAGAGACTCCCTTGATCGGAGGAACATCGAGTGGCGACGGCAAGTAATCGCACACTGCGTCGAGAAGGTTCTGAACTCCTTTGTTCTTGAACGCCGAGCCACAGATCACAGGAAAAATCTTTTGCGCGATGGTTGCCTTGCGGATACCGGCCGCCAGCTCCTTTTCAGTTACTGGCTTGCCTTCGACAAATTTCTCGAACAAAGTGTCATCGGTCTCTGCCACCGCCTCAATAAGCTTGTCGCGGTACTCCCGGGCCTTGTCGACCAGATCGGTCGGAATCTCGACGTCATCGTATTTGGCGCCCAGGGCCTCGTCGCGCCAGATCCGCGCCTTCATCGTGACCAAATCTACGACGCCTTTAAACTGATCCTCAGCGCCCACCGGCAATTGGATCGGCACCGGTCGGGCATTCAGCCTGTCTACGATGGTCTCGACAGAACGATAGAAGTCTGCGCCCACGCGGTCCATTTTGTTGATGAAGCAGATGCGTGGAACTCGATATTTATCGGCCTGCCGCCAAACCGTCTCCGACTGCGGCTGCACGCCGGCAACCGCGTCGAACACGGCACAGGCGCCATCGAGCACTCGCAAGCTACGCTCCACTTCGGCAGTGAAATCTACGTGCCCTGGCGTATCGATGATGTTGATCGTGATATCTCGCCACTCGCAAGTCGTTGCCGCGGAGGTAATCGTGATCCCGCGCTCCTGCTCCTGCGCCATCCAGTCCATAGTGGCCGTGCCTTCATGTACCTCACCGATTTTGTGTGTGCGCCCTGTGTAATACAGAATGCGTTCGGTCGTGGTTGTCTTGCCGGCATCAATGTGCGCCATAATGCCGATATTGCGCATTTTTTCGAGCGGTACGGTGCGGGGCATATTCTCTAATCCAGCCGGATATTTGAATCCGAAATCGTTTACCAGCGATAGTGCGCAAACGCCTTGTTGGCCTCGGCCATGCGATGCACGTCATCCTTCTTCTTCACGGCGCCACCGCGCATGTTGGCGGCATCACTCAACTCATTAGCCAATTTCTCAGCCATGCTCTTATCCGGACGCGACCTCGCGTTTGTAATCAACCAGCGCAGTGCCAGGCTAACCCGGCGGTTCTGCGGCACTTCGATCGGCACCTGATAATTGGCTCCACCGACGCGGCGCGTCTTCACTTCGAGAAGCGGCTTGACATTCTCGACCGCCTTCTTGAAGAGCTTCAATGGGTCATCGCCTGAACGGTCGCGGAGCGTATCCATAGCTTCATAAAAAAGCCGTTGTGCGGTGGTCTTTTTTCCGTCCCACATCATAGAGTTGACGAACTTCTCGACCAGCGTCGAGTTATACAGCGGGTCCGGAACAACTTCTCTCGGCTCTGGCCGTCTACGGCGTGGCATTTAGATCACCTCTCCTACTTCTTCCCGCCCTTGGCGGGGGTAGCTGCGCCTCCGCCTTTGGGGCGTTTCGCACCATATTTAGAGCGGCCTTGCTTGCGGTTTGCGACACCGGCCGTATCGAGCGTTCCGCGTACCACGTGATAGCGCACACCTGGGAGGTCTTTCACACGCCCTCCGCGGATCAGCACGATCGAGTGCTCCTGGAGATTATGTCCGACGCCCGGGATATAAGTTGTTACCTCAATGCCATTCGTGAGCCGCACGCGGGCTACTTTTCGGAGCGCTGAGTTCGGCTTTTTGGGGGTAGTGGTGTAGACGCGCGTGCAAACTCCGCGCCGCTGGGGGCAAGCCTGAAGCGCCGGGCTGGCGGTTTTGTACCGGGTCGCGATCCGGCCCTTTCGCACAAGTTGATTAAACGTCGGCATGCTATTTCTAACCGCGCACAACGGGAACCAATTCCCCGGTGTGCTCGGAGCGTCCTCTCTCAAACTAAAAACAAACCTCATGGCCCACGCGGACGCGCTGCACGCGCCACTTTCCGCAGGTCAATTCAAAAGCTTTGTAGTGCCTCTACGGGCGTTTTTCAGCAGGCGCGAACACGGTCGGCTGCCAAGTGAATTACTACCAGAAGGCTGATTTTAGGATTACCAGCCTCAAACGCGAGGGTAACTGCTTCGGATATGGTCCATACCGGATCGCGACGTCGCTCCCTTGCTTTAGGTAAGGGAAGCTTATCGGTCCGACAGCGGGGCCCGACTTCCGGCCGGATGCCTCTACAGACACGGTAGCACGGAGGCCGAAGAATCAACTCGCCAAACTTTATGAGTATAAAAGCGAAAAGGGCAGCATGTCAACTCTACGCGGTGCCGGGTAGTGGCTCAATTTGGGCCGTGGCTCAATTTGAGCGAGCGTGTACCTGTTCTGCGGTTCAGGTAAAGCGAAGCTTCGCGGCTGCCGTTGGGGTTGAATCGGCCGCCCTGTTCTGATTCAGAACGCCCGGGCGACAAAAAACCGGCTGATCGGGTTTAACCCCGATCAGCCTACCTTAGTTTTGGGTTGGAGGAGAACTCTAAAATTAGGAAATCTGACAATTTTCGAACCGCATTCACGAACGTTACTACGTCCGGCGGCCTCACTGGGCCGGCGCTACAATCCGACGATCTGTGATGGTCCGTTAAATTTCTTTCAGTATGAGACTACTTCTCCGTCATTGTCAATATCGAATTACTCGGTTTCTTCTACTAGGAGAACAAGGCGGCCGCCTGCCCCACTGATTTCGTAGTGCGCCGCGAGCCCCTCTTATTGCCGTTTGCTGCTCTGGCAACGGGTATTCTGATCGCGCATTTCGTTTTTTTCAGATTCTCTGACCTGATCATACCTATTGCGGGCGCTAGCGTACTTGTGGGAGCAACATTTCTCGTTCCCGCGGGGCGGCGAATGCGCTTGGCTACGGCTTGCACCCTTTTTTTCATGGCCGGAATATTGACGCAAGTTGTTCACCGCCAAGGGCGAAGACCCCGCCTCAACGCCGATGATAACGAAACGGTCCTGCTCGCAGGCTGCGTAATCAATCCCCCGGTCTTCTCGCCCAATCGGGAACAATTTACGTTGCAACTGGCCCCGGAGGCCGCCGCGCGAATATCGGTGAATGTTCAAGGCGACATGAGTCTGCCCCTAGCCTACGGTCAGGCCGTCGAAGTTGCGGCGAAGATCCGTTCGCCCCGCAGTTACCAGAACCCGGGAGCGTTCGACCTAGTAACGTACCTCGCCAATCAACATATTTATTGGAGCGGCTCCGTCTCAGGAATCAGCGGTGTTCGCGTCCTCCCTGGCCGGTGCGGTTCTCTGCTGCTTACCTGGCTCTACGCACTTCGAACGCGGGCTCTTGCGCAACTAGCCTACCTGTATCCAACGATGTACAGACTCGCGGACTTCTAAACGCAACTTTAATTGGCCAAACGGCTGGCGTTGAACGGCGCTGGACGAACGATTTCCGCGTGACGAGCACCTACCACGCTATCGTCATCTCCGGCCTGCATATCTCAGTTCTGGCAATTACGTTGCTATGGATCTTTCGCCTGTTTCGTTTCAGACGTGCGCCGGCGCTCCTCGCTGCCGCCCTCGCATGCTGGCTATATGCGTTCATCTCAGGGCTCAACTCACCAGCTGTTCGAGCCTCGGCCGGATTCACCCTCTTTATGGCGGCAAGCTACTGCTTCCGAAAGACGCGTACTCTGAACCTCCTGGCGGCTATCGGGATTGCGTATCTAACGTTCGACCCAAACCAGTTATTTGATCCGAGTTTCCAACTCTCATTCCTTTCCTGCGCGGTTATCGGCTCGCTTGCCATTCCGGTTGTGGAACGATTCACTCACCCACCACGGACATCAGTGAAGAGGCTCGATCAGATTGCATACGATCCTCAAGTACAACCGAGGGCAGCACAGTGGCGAGTCGAGCTGCGTCTGATCGCGGAAACGCTCCGAAGTTGGACAGGGTGCTCTAAACGAGTAGCGCACTTCACGGTATCTAAGGCAGTATTATTCTCCACCTTCATCGCGGAAATTGTAATAATCTCCGCGTGTGTGCAATTCGGCCTGGCCCTGCCAATGATCAGCTACTTTCACCGGCTTTCGATCACGGGCCTTTCGGCAAACATTATCGTGGTACCCCTGCTCTGCGTGGTCGTGCCGCTAGGCTTCGCCTCCATTGTCACGGGCTGGCACCCCATTGCCATCGCAACCAAGCTGCTTTTGCACTGGGCAGAAGCGGCGGCAACTTGGCATGCCCAATTCGAGCCTGGATGGCGAATAGCCGCCCTGCCGCTTTGGATCGGCCTTGCATTCAGTGTTTCGCTCGTAATCCTGGCGATGACAATCCGCCGAAGGCGGCGTTGGATCATACCCGCTCTCACCTGCTCACTGATACTGTTTGCGTTGATCTGCTGGCAGCCGTGGAAGCCGGAAATTTACCCAGGCAGCCTGGAGTTGACCGCAATCGATGTAAGTCAAGGCGATAGTTTATTGCTCGTTTTCCCCGATGGCGAGACGATGCTCGTTGACGCAGGCGGATTTCCGGGTGTGAGCCGCATGATGCGAAAACCGCAACTCGATGTTGGTGAAGACGTGGTGTCCCCATATCTGTGGAGCCGCCGTATACGACATCTCGATTACGCAGTGCTCACACACGGACATTCGGATCATATGGGCGGCCTGCCTTCGGTTCTCGATAACTTTCGGCCACACGCCTTATGGATTGGGGCAGAGCCCGAAACGGAGGATTGGAATAAGGTCCGGCAACATGCCGCAGTGGACAATGTCCGTATCGTCCCGCTAAATCGCACCTCGCCGCCCATAACGATCGGCGGAACGCTTGTGCGCATTTTGGCGCCTTCGCCAGACTACGTCACCGGCAATGCGCCAAGTAACGACGATTCTTTGGTGTTTGAAGTGACATACAAGAAGCGAAGCGTGCTTCTGACGGGCGATGCGGAACGCCCTATCGAAGATGACATGCTCGCGAACGGTGAACTCCGTCATGTCACTCTACTCAAGGTGGGACACCACGGTAGCAAAACATCCTCGTCTGAAGAGTTTCTCAGCCAAGTGAATCCACAATTCGCCCTCATTTCGGACGGTTATAAAAACCAGTTCCATCATCCACACCCCGACGTGTTGGAACGCCTCGCACAACATCATATTGTCGTTTTTCGCACGGATCAGCGCGGCCTCATTACCTTTCGTACGGACGGTGACAAGGTCGAGTTGGAGCCATTCCGATAAAAGGCGCGACCACCCATCCGTAGTCGGAAATCGTGCCATTCCGGCGCATGAAGCATAGAATGATAGGCGAGGAAAGATATGCAACGCGAGAATAGCAACGGTGTTATCTGGTTTGTCAGCGGCATAGCTTTAGGTGCCGCGGTAGCCCTTTTGATAGCGCCCGAAACGGGCGAGCGCACCAGGCGCAAATTAGCCAAAAACGCAGAGCGCGGCAGCAAAACAGTGATGGCATCCGGTCGTGAAATTTACGAGCGTGGCCGCGACCTATACGAACGTGGACGTGAGATTGCCGAAGACGCCGCGGAGATGTTCGACCGCGCCCGCAAGTTAGCTGAAAAGAATATCGACGAGAGGATCTAAAACATCACCTCATCGCCATGTCTGCCCTTGCGACATCTCCCACCCAACTCAACCCTTTCGTTAACGAGCCCTATACCGATTTCACCAAGCCGGACAAAGCAGCAGAGATCCGTGCTGCCTTGGCCAACGTTCGCTCCCAGTTTGGCAAGGAATACGACCTGTTGATTGCTGGTGACCGCCGTAGGTCTGATTCCAAGCTCGAATCAGTGAACCCATCCAGGCCTTCGGAAGTGGTAGGCATCCATCAAAAGGGCTCAGAGCAAGATGCGCGCCACGCAATAGAGGCCGCTTACTCCTACTTTCGAACCTGGAGCGAAATTCCGATCGAGCGACGCGCTGGCCTTCTACTTCGACTCGCTGGAGTTCTTCGGCACCGCAAATACGAATTCGATGCCTGGCTGGTGGTCGAGGCCGGCAAGACATGGGCAGAGGCGGAAGCGGACGTATCTGAGGCAATTGATTTCTGTGAATACTACGCCCGGCAGGCGCTCAAGCTCGCGAAACCGGAGCCGACGGTTCAACTCTCGGGCGAACGCGACGAGATGGTCTATTTGCCTCTAGGTGTAGGCGTGATCATTCCGCCATGGAACTTCCCTCTCGCCATTCTGCTCGGCATGACAACTGCTGCCCTAGTGACTGGCAACACGGTAGTAATCAAACCTTCGAGTGAGACACCTACCGTAGCGGCTAAGTTCGTTGAAGCTCTGGTTGAAGCCGGGTTTCCGCCGCAAAGCTTTTCACTATTGACAGGCAGTGGAGCTGCAATCGGTGATATCCTCGTTTCCCATCCGAAGACCCGATTCATCTCCTTTACAGGATCTCGAGACGTTGGGCTTCACATCAATGAGCTCGCTGCCAAGACACCCAAAGGACAGCTTTGGATCAAGCGAGTGATGGCTGAGATGGGCGGCAAAGATGCGATTGTCGTAGATCGCGAAACGGATATCGATCAGGCCGTCACCGGTGTTCTGCAGTCCGCCTTCGGCTACCAAGGTCAGAAGTGCTCGGCCTGTTCCCGTGCCATTGTTGATGAAGCCGTCTACGACGAATTCCTACAAAAACTCAAGAGCAAAGTGGAGCGGCTGACGCTGGGCCCTTCGGACGAGCTCAGCAACTACATGGGACCTGTGATCAGCTGGCGCGCAAGAGAGAGCATTCTCGAATACATCGAAACAGGAAAGAAAGAAGGACGCTTGATCACAGGCGGCGAGCCCGCCGACGGTGACGGGTATTTCATTAAGCCTACCGTGATTGCCGACGTAGACCCAAAAGCGCGCATTTTCCAGGAGGAGATCTTCGGACCTGTCCTTGCAGTGACCAAAGCCCGTGATTTTGACCACGCATTAGACCTTGCCAACGACTCCGAATATGGGCTCACGGGCGCGGTATTCACAAGCAATCCGGCAAAGGTGGATAAGGCCAAGCGCCAGTTCTTTGTAGGCAACCTGTATATCAACCGCAAATGTACCGGAGCAATGGTCGGCGCCCATCCTTTCGGCGGCTTCAATATGTCAGGAACCGATTCGAAGGCCGGTGGCCCCGATTATCTGCTCCAGTTTGTACAGGGGAAATCAATCGCCGAAAAGGTGAGTTAGAACAGGGCGGTATACTTGGTTCTGCCCCGATGCGAAGGGGACCAACTAGTCACAAATCCAGGGTCGAACACGATCGACGCGACAAAAGGGGACGCAAGTCCCCTTTTCGCTATTGGGAAATGAACGGCTGGCAATGAGCACGCAATGGAAACAGGTTTAGCAAATCGAGTTGCGATCGTAGCCGCGGGAAGTCAGGGGCTTGGACGCGCTGCCGCACTTGCGCTTGCTGCCGAAGGCGCTCATGTTGCCATTTGCGCACGCGGGAAAGAAGCGCTCGAACAAACGTCCGCAACAGTTCGGGAACGCTTCAGGGTCCGGGTATACACGGAACCCGTCGACGTCCGTGACACGCCGGCGGTCGACGAGTTCGTAAAGAACGTCGACAGGCAATTCGGCCGGATAGACGTGTGCATTACGAATGCGGGTGGACCGCCAGCTAAGGGATTTTTGGAAACTACTGATGAAGATTGGGACCAGGCGTTTGCCTCGAACCTACGTAGTGCCGCTGCCTTCGCCCGGGCCGTCATTCCCTACATGCAGCGAAATCGATGGGGGCGTATCATTACGATTAGTTCCATCACTGTGCGGCAGCCCCAACCGCAACTGGTGCTTTCAAATGCTGTGCGTGCCGGCGTAATGGGCCTAGTTCGGAGCCTCGCCAACGAATTCGGAAAAGACGGAGTGCTGATCAATAATGTGGCTCCAGGATACACAGCTACTGAGCGCCTTAAAGAACTTTCCGAGCGCCGGGCATCGGTGTCCGGACAGACCGAAGAGGAGATCGAGCGGACTTGGATCGAGCAGATTCCAATTCAGCGTTTAGGAAGGCCGGAGGAAGTTGCGGACGCAATTCTGTGGCTGGCTTCCGAGCGCGCCTCATTCGTCACCGGCCAAACGATCCTTGTTGATGGCGGAATGTACAAAGGCCTCTAACGCGAACTGCTAATCTCACATTCAATGGACAAAAACGTTATGAGCGAATCAGGACGCGCTCAGCCCGCGGCCCACAGTGAGGTCAAACACTTTCGTTGGTCTGATCTCCCGGTCGAATCGTTAAATCCTTTACTCGACCGTCAACTTGCAGTCGGTGACCAGATTATGGTCTCGCGCATTCTGCTCAAGAAGGGGTGCGTGGTCCCAATGCATAGCCACATAAACGAGCAGGTCGCGTATATGCAGGCGGGTGCGCTCAGGTTCACAATCAATGGTGAGGAGATCGTCGTCCGTGCGGGCGAGTTCCTCTGTATTCCGCCCAACGTGCCTCACCAGGCGGTGGCGCTTGAAGATACGGTCAACATTGATATCTTCACGCCACCTCGTGCAGATTGGATCAATAAGACTGACCAATATCTGAGAGGCTAGCGGCTCACAACAAATTGCCCAGAGCTCCACGAAGTTCCGGATATGTGAACACGAACCCTGTCTGGCTTGTTACTTCCGGAATGACCCTCAGGCTGGCAAACATATAACGTGCGAAGTCACCGAGGGCGATCTTCAGAGCGAACTTCGGCACGGGAAGAATAGCCGGGCGGTTGAGCGCTTTCGCCAACGTGCGTGTGAACTCCGCATTCGTGACCGGCACAGGACCACTACCGTTTAGAGGTCCGTCTATGCATGAGTTGCCGGCGGCAAACACGAACAAGCGAAGCAGATCATCTACGTGAATCCAAGGCATCCATTGCTGGCCGCGGCCGAGTCTCCCGCCGATTCCGAATCGAAATGGCGTTATGATCTGTTTCAAAGCTCCCCCGTCGCGGCCTAGAACGATTCCGATTCGGATGCATGCGACACGGAGTCCGACTTCACGCGCGCGCATCGCCTCGTGTTCCCAATCAACGCAGAGTTTCGCAAGGAAATCGGCACCGGGAGTGCTCGTTTCTGTCAGTACTTCATCCCCTCTATCACCGTAATATCCAACAGCGGAGGCGGTGACCAAAACGGCAGGCTTGTGGCGTAGTTCCTCGATTGCAGAAACGAGCTTCCGAGTGCGTTCCACTCGACTCGCGTATATGGCTTCTTTCACCTCGGGCGTCCAACGTTGCGCGACGGGTTCACCAGCAAGATGTACGATTGCATCAACAGGCGGGACGCTACTCAAGGGCGGCCTCTCACCCGGACTCCAAGGATGAAAGGCAGCACGTGAATCGAGATTTGGGTTGCGTTTGCGCCCCAAATAATCGACAGAATGGCCGTCATGAAGGAGCATGTGGACCAGCTTTCTGCCAATAAATCCACTTGCACCGGTGATTAAGTAATTCACGACTCCTATCGTGTACCAAGTCGCGGGAGCAGTGCTGTTTTATTCCTTCGGAGCGATTCCGAGCGCTTTCATCTTCCGGTAGAGATTGCTTCGCTCGAGTCCCAGCAATTCAGATGCACGCGTCACGTTTCCGCCCGTTTCTTCGAGCTTTCGCAAGATATACTCCCGCTCTGCCGCTTCCTTGACGTCGTGAAGGCTCCCGAATCCGTTCCACGGCTTACCGTTTTGCGCCTTACGAGCCGCTTCCAATGGTAAGTGGCGCACTTCGATCCGATGTTGTGGATGCAAGATTACGATCCGCTCCATAAGATTGCGCAGCTCACGCACATTCCCGGGCCACTGATAACTCATAAGCGCAGCTAACGCACCGTCACTTAGCTCCTTTGGCTTGCGTCCGTACGCAAGGGCGAATTCGCGCAAAAAATGAGCAGCCAACAATGGAATGTCTTCCGCCCGTTCCCGTAGCGGCGGCACAGTAAAAGGGATGACATTCAAACGGTAAAAGAGATCTTCGCGAAAATTACCGCGCTCAATCTCCTTCTCTAAATTCTTGTTTGTCGCGGCGACCACACGCACGTCCACTTGAATCGATTGCGGCGCACCAATTGGCTCAAAGCGGTGCTCATCGAGAGCCCGAAGCACTTTTGCTTGCGTTTTGAGGCTCATATCGCCAACTTCGTCAAGGAAAAACGTGCCGCCGTGCGCCTTCTGCATCTTGCCGACTTTGTGGTCAGCACTTCCGTCGAATCTGGTTAAGCGATGGCCAAACAGTTCGCTTTCGATAAGGTCTTCCGGTAGCGCTGCGCAATTCACTTCTACAAACGGGCCACTGGAGCGCTGACTGCAGCGATGGATTGCCCGCGCGACGAGTTCCTTGCCAGTCCCACTTTCGCCGTATATCAAGACTCGTCCGTTCGTCCCGGCCATCAATTTAAGCTGCTGTCGAAGCGCCTTCATCGCGACGCTCTCTCCGATAATTTCGGGCGACCCTGCATCTTCGCGCAGCCTTTGCAGCTCCAGGTCCATGCGGCGCTGCTTTACCGCGTTCTTCACAACAACGCTCACTTTTTCAATCGTCAGTGGCTTTTCGATGAAATCAAAGGCGCCCAGCTTGGTAGCCTTCACCGCGGTCTCGATGTTGCCGTGTCCGGAGATCATAATCACGGCGGGCCGCGATCCAGGCGGCAAGTTTTGGATCTGCGACAGGGTGGCCAACCCGTCTATGCCCGTCAGCCAGATATCCAACAGCACCACTTCATACGATTCGCGGGCGAGTTCGGTAAGACAGGCCTCACCGTTATCTACCGCCGTGCATTGGTAATTCTCATCGCCGAGCACCCCGCGCAAAGATTGGCGAATCGTCGCTTCGTCATCGACAATAAGAACTCTCGGTCCGCGAACAGGCATCTCCGAATTACTACACTCTCAGGGTAGCGGGATCGGCATCACTCGCATCAGGGGATAAAGCCGAATCCGTTTGGGGCAACGCGTTCAGCTCGACTATAAAAGTCGCGCCTGTAGGCCGATTGTCCTCAACCCTGACCTTGCCATGATGCTCAGTGACAATATGGCTCACAATCGCGAGACCCAAGCCGGTTCCGCGGTTTTTTGTCGAGAAATAGGGCAGGAATAATTTCTCTTTGTCGATTGCAGAGATGCCCCAGCCGGTATCGGTCACGCATAATTCAACCGTTTCCGCAGATGCGTGCGAGGTCGCAAGCAGGAGTTTCCGGACCGGTGCATCACTCATAGCTTCCACGGCGTTATCGACTAAATTCACAATCACTCTCTTCAGCTGTTCTTTGTCGGCAAGTACGAGTGGAATTGTGCGGTCCAGATCCAGAGAAACATTGAGACCGTCGAGCCGGCCCGCGAATACAGCCATGGCGCTTTCGACAATCTCATTAAGATCGGCTGCCAATGGCTGTGCACTTGGAAACCTTGAGAACTGCGAGAACTCGTCGACTAATGACTTTACAGTTTGCACTTCCTGCTGTATGATCCCGGTGCATTCTTCGAGAATGGCGCGCGCGCCCTCCTCTAAGTGAAGCCGAAGCAGTTGTCGAGCGATCCGGTCGGCGCAGAGTGAAATCGGCGTCAACGGATTCTTGATCTCGTGCGCGATGCGTCGCGCTACCTCCTGCCAGGCGGCCGCTTTCTGAGCACGCAACAGGTCGCTTGTGTCTTCCAAAACCAGCACGAATCCGCGCTGCTCTTCCAGCGACGCGCCGGTGACAGCGAGGTGCAGGACAGAAGAAGGGCGCTGGATTTCCAGCTGGCAAGCAGCCGTGCCCGAGCGGCGAGCTCGTTTAAGAACGTACCGGATCTCAGCCAAATCTTCGGGTGAAAACAGATGTTCGAGGCGTTTTGCGGATGACGCGACTTCTCCTGGAAAAATTCCAGCCAATGCGCGATTGACACGCTCTATCCGTTCGTCTGCCGAAACCGAAATGACCCCCGTCGGAATGCTCTCGAGAATCGCCTCAGTGAACCGGCGCCGAGCTTCGAGTTCTCGCGCATTAGCCTCCAATTCGCTCGTCATTTCATTGAATGCGCGAACGAGTGTGGCAAGCTCATCAATCGCATTCACACGTACCCGATATGACAAATTACCGCGCCGAACCTCCTGTGCCGCACCTAACAAGGCAGAAATGGGTACGCTAATCTGTCGTGAAAGAATCTGCGCAGACCAGGCAGCAAAGAAAAGAACAAAAAGGGTGATCAGGCAGATTAGCAGGAAATACGTATCGTGATAGAGCTTGCGCCGCCCAGCTTGTTGATTCTGCTGTTCGACAAATTGCTGGATGGCATTCTCGTCCGGCAACAACTCATCGCTCATCGTAGAAAGCGTGCTAACGCGGCCCAGCCCGGCGGTGCCATTCACAACTTCCGCATGTGCATGCAGCAATGGCCCACTCTGCTGGTCAGAGGTTTCACATAGCGAGATCGGAGCACCCACCTGCGGCGTTAGCACGAACTGACGAATGCCTCGGGCTGCGCAAAGATTGCGGAAGAACGCCCGATTTATAGAGCCCCCCTGTGCCGCCTGCCGAACTTGTGGCAATAAGCTGATCCAGTCTGTTTCGGCTTGAACTCGCTTTTGGGCCTCTCTCTTATAGGAATTGTCCAGATCCTGCAACTTCAGCTGAATGTTCTCCGCGGGTCGACTAAACCATCTATCGAGCGTCCGATTAAGCACATATACGCTGAAGAGCACGTAAAACAGGGCGGGTGCCAATGTGAGCGCCAGCGCTCCAAACAGTAATTTCGAGCGTATGCGCGACCCTTGCTTATTACTCTGCCGATCGATATAAAGCTTCACCCCCGCTCGAAAGAGCATGAATGCAAGCGTGACCGTAAGGACGAAGATGAGCGTCGAAACCGCCCATAAGACTATGGTTTCGATCAGCCCGGAGGGCGAGTACGCCACACGGAACGAGCCCTGCCATATCACCAACGCAAGTAGGATGACAAAACTCAGCGCGGCAGCGGCAAAGGCGAGACGGTGGCGCACAACACTGTCATGGTAGCCCACGAGAACACGTGGTGACAGTCAATCCGCTTGGGCTATTTTTCCTTGAGTGTTCCGGGGCGGCTTTGAGTTCTGAATTCGTATTGTTGAATTTGCAGCGCTAATTGGCCCTTCAAATGTCTGGTAATACGCCCCCGGGCCACCAGATTGAGGAGACACTTCTCGTTTAATTGGGCGGGCCAACTGATTGAGACTTCAAGACGCGTTCCGACGGGTAGATCATGGTCAGAAGTGAATAGCACACCTGAGCTGCTTATATTTAGAGTCTTCCCAGCGCCAGAAAGGATCTCGGTTCGCTGGTTTAATGTCTTATAACGCACTTCGCGCTCTATGGGGAAACGGCTCGACCGCCGTCGCTCAGCGGCTGCTTCAGAAGTTTCTATGCGCCTGCTCTGGGTCAGAGTATTTTCAGTCACAGCGTCAAAACTCCGCTACTTAAGCTTACACAATTCCTCGACATTATTCCCATTATTCCGCTAATCCGTCACTTTTGCTGCGTCTTTTGTGCAGCCATTGCAAACGCTCTTGCAACTTTTGCTCAAATCCCCGGCCGGTGGGCTCATAGAAAACAGCATTGCGCAAGCAGTCAGGAAGACATCGCATATCCGTCACAGCATCTGGCTGGTTGTGCGCGTGTTTGTAATCCTTTGAATATCCCATCTCTTTCATCAGCCGGGTGGGAGCATTCCGAAGGTGCATGGGAACAGGAGCAGCCACCGCATTTTCGATGTTTGTATTCACTTTATTGAGCGCCTGATATGCCGCATCTGACTTAGGAGCGAGCGCTAGATAGATAGTTAGCTGCGCGAGCGCTTGATCTCCCTCCGGAATGCCTAAAAAGTGCACAGTCTGCATGCACGCTATTGCTTGTTCAACCGCTCTGGGGTCCGCAAGCCCGATGTCCTCGATTGCCATGCGCACCAGCCGCCTAGCCAGGTATAGCCGGTCCTCCCCGGCCTTCATCATGCGTGCAAGCCAGTACAAGGCAGCGTCTGCATCACTGGATCGTACAGATTTGTGCAGCGCTGAAATGAGGTTGTAATGCTCCTCGCCCGATTTGTCGTAAAGCAATACCTTACGCTGCAATGCGTCAGCTACTGCCTGCGGTTTGATCACTGCCTCCTCGGCCAACTCGGCCGCAATCTCCAGCGCATTCAACGCAACACGCGCGTCCCCATCCGAAGCTACGGCGATCTCGTTCAGTAATTCATCGCTGATCGCGAGTTCTAGCTCGCCTAGACCTCTGCCCGGCGTTGTGAGTGCACGCTTGAGCAGCGCAACGATTTCGGAGGTTTCGAGTGCGCGAAGCGAGTACACTTTTGTTCGCGAAAGCAAAGCGGAAACCACTTCAAAGGACGGATTTTCGGTTGTTGCACCAATTAAAACCACATCTCCCCGCTCCACATACGGAAGAAACGCATCTTGCTGCGCTTTATTAAAGCGATGGATTTCATCAATGAACAGCACGGTGCTAAGCCCTGAACGCTTGGCCTTTTCGGCATCCGCCATTACCGTTTTGATTTCTTTGATCCCGCTCAACACAGCACTGAACCGAAGGAAATGGGATTTGCATTGCTGTGCCAATAAACCGGCCAATGTGGTTTTACCGGAGCCGGGCGGCCCCCAGAAAATCAAAGAACTGAGATGGCCGCTTTCAATCTGCGCGCGAAGCGGTTTGCCGGGTCCAATGATGTGCTCTTGACCGATATATTCATCTAGACTTTGCGGGCGCATGCGATCGGCAAGCGGGCGCTCCACCCCTCTGGCCCTGTGTTCGGGAGACACTGGAGCTGTATCAAATAGGCTCATCGTGCATTCCTTCGACGGTACGCTTCAAAAAGTGCAATGGAACCAGCAACCGCTGCATTCAGGGACTCCACTTTTGCAGTCGGAATCGAGACCGGCTGTGCTGCCATCAGGAGTTCCCGCGAAATACCAGAACCTTCGCTCCCGACGGCCAGGGCACATCTGGACTGCAGATCGGCATCATGCAGGGTTGACGATGCGTCCTTCACCAATGCATACAAAAGCAGATCATCGCGTCGGGCCTGTCGCACGAATTCATTCACTGCAATTGCCTCAACAAACGGGACTCTAAACAGAGATCCAGCTGCGGCCCGAAGAAGCTTTCCATTCGCTACGCGCACACAGCCCTGCAAGAAAACCAGCCCCGTAGCCCCAAATGCTTCTGCGGATCGAACAATGGTGCCTGCGTTGCCCGGATCCTGCACGCCATCCAAAGCCACAACTAAGGCACCTGGCGCCAGCAGCTCTTTCCAGCACCAGGTACGTGGCCGCAGCAGCGCCAGTATTTCTTGCGTCGTCTCGGTCGGCGCCGTAGAAGCAAACGCCCGTTCCGAAACCTCTACTATCTCGACCTCTACCCTGAGTAACAACTCTGAAAAACGAGCCCGCGCACGTTCAGTTGCAAATACCTGCTGCACTTGCCACTCGCCACGCAGTGCTTCTTCAAGCAGGTGCGGTCCTTCGGCAACGATCAAATCATCTTCGGTTGGACGCCCCGCTGACGCGGCGCGACGGATTGCCTGCAGAACCGGATTTTTCGTGCTCGTGAGTTGCATGCGTGGTTCTAACCGCGTGTCCGGCGTAGACTGATGGTTTCAGCCAAATCGAAGTGCGAGCGCTGAAATATGCCTTATGAAGCGCGCGATTGCAGGTTTCTTCGTCCTGCTCTCAACCCTGCTCTTAGGGTATCTATTCTATGTAGCCAAGCAAATTGAACGGCAGTCCACGATCGATGAAGCGAAACCCGCCGATATCATTATGGTTCTTGGCGCAGCCGAATACAGAGGCAGACCCTCGCCGGTCTTACAGGGCCGTCTAAATCACGCTCTATTCCTTTATCTAAAGGGTCTGGCACCTTACATTCTCACAACAGGCGGGGCGGGCGGCGACCCGGTCTATACGGAAAGTGAGGTGGGTCGCGCTTATCTGAGCAATCACGGCGTTCCCTCAGAAGCAATTGTCCTGGAGCCGGAGGGCGCGACAACAGTCCAGAGTGTGAACGCCTCTGCGGAGATCATGCGCCGTATGAACCTACATTCCTGCATCGTCGTGAGCGATGGCTATCACATTTACCGCGTCAAGCGCCTGCTTGAAGCTCAAGGTATTCAGGTCTACGGTTCGCCGCGCCCACCAGCCGGCTCATTTAGTCCTAGGCAGCTTCGCTGGATGTATTTTCGTCAGGCCATTGGCTTTTCACTCTGGCAAATTGGAATCAATATCTAATTGGAAGAATTCGAGGCAACGGGTTGCAATGCGGCACCGAATTCAACTCCCTTCCTCTCGCGGCCAAAACCCGCAATCAGAGCCGCGCACGCAAACACACTGGCAGCGGTCAGCGCCATCGCCGTCGCATAACTCACGTGCTCCGCAAGCACGGCTTCGAAATATCCAACTGAGCCCGCGAGCAGCACGCCGCATTGGTAGGCAAAGCCGGGCATAAATCCACGTATCTCGTTTGGCGAAAGTTCACTGAGATGCGCGGGGATGACGCCCCACGCGCCTTGTACGCAGAACTGCATGAGGAACGCGCCGATTACCAGTAACGTTAGCTGCGGAGCATAAGCCCAAAGTGGGGTTACAAGAATTCCCGCCAATAGTGAATAGACCATCGCACGCCTTCGACCGATCCGATCGGAAAGCCAGCCAATGACAACGCCACCTATCAGCGCTCCGACCATTGAAATGGCCGAGATCGCCGAGCGCTCGACCGGACCGAGTTTCCAAAACCGCTGCAGAAAAGTGGGGTACATGTCTTGCGTGCCATGAGAAGAAAAATTCATGGCGGTCATCAGCAACGTCAGATAGACAAACAGTTTCCAATGCTTTTGAATCGCTTTTCCAAGATGGCCCCAGCTCTCTTGCTTCGACTTCTCCCAAACTTCCGATTCCTTAACTCGGAACCGCACAAACAACGCCAGCAACGCCGGGAGCCCGCCGAGAAAAAACAGCGGACGCCAACCCCATGTCTCGAAAAAGATGAGATAACAAACCGCTGCGAGCAGATAGCCTAGCGCATAACCCTGTTGAAGCACGCCTGACAATACACCGCGCCACTTCGATGGAACCTTTTCCATAGCCAACGACGCCCCCACCCCCCATTCGCCACCCATCCCTATTCCAAACAGCGCCCGTAGAATCAGAAACGTGGTGAAGTTTGGCGAGAAAGCTGTTGCCACCTCGACCGCGGAGTAAAAAATCAGGTCGATGATCAGCGGCAGCCGACGCCCGTACCGATCCGCGACTAATCCGAAGACGAACGCTCCAACAGGCCGGAATGCGAGGGTAAGCGTGATCGACAGAGCGACGGCCTTATCGGGCTGGTGGAAATCCCTGCCAATCGCCGTCAGGCAAAACGCTACTAGAAAGAAATCGAACGCATCTAGCGTCCATCCGAGAAAGCTAGCCGTTAGAGCCGCCCAATGATCGCCAGATCTGAGCCCTGCCGTTTGCGTGGCGCTCACTATCCGGTGCACTTCCTATTGGCGCTCATTGCCGCTTGCAGCTGCATTCGGTTCCCACAGAGTCTCTGACGCGCCCAGCGCGTGATTGACCCAACGGCTCCAGACAAAAAGCGCATCGCTGAGCCGATTCAGGTACTGTAGTGCTTCGGTAGGAACACTCTGCTCTCGTGCCAGCGCCACCACAAGCCGCTCGGCTCTTCGACATACCGTCCGGCACACATGCAATTCAGCATCCAGGCGAGTCCCGCCAGGCAAAACGAATGAACGTAGCGATTGTAAATCCTCATTCGCCCGATCGATCTCCCGCTCGAGCTGCTCTATCTCTGCGCTAGTAACGCGCGGCTGCTTGGGATGCACATCTTGCGGCAGGGTAGCCAGAATAGATCCAAGATTAAATAGCTCATGCTGCACCCGCTTCAAAATCGTGGAAAATACCGAGAGTGTTTCTGCGCCACGCCCCAGCTCTTCAACCGTGCTTCGGGCCACACCGATAAAGGCGTTCAATTCGTCAACCGTGCCGTAACAATCAATGCGGACGTCGTCCTTGGCTACGCGTTGCCCGCCCGCCAAGCCCGTTTCGCCGGCATCACCGGTGCGCGTATAGATGCGATTGAGCGCGACCCGCGGTTCATGGAACATCCTCTCGCTCACGCCGATGTCCCTCGTAAGCGGGGTTCTCTACGCAACACAGTCTTCACTATCATTCGTACAATTCTATTGCGCGTGCTTTTGTGCGGACTATGTTCAACGGGCACGGGGCCGCAAATTGCGTTTTATAATCTGGACAGTGTAGGTATGAGCATTCCCATCCGTGTACTCGTCGCCAAGCCTGGCCTCGATGGACACGACCGCGGGGCAAAGGTGATCGCACGCGCCCTGCGCGACGCGGGTATGGAAGTGATTTACACGGGTCTCCGGCAAACACCGGAAATGATCGTAAACGCAGCTTTGCAGGAAGATGTCCAAGTGATTGGGTTATCCATCTTGTCAGGCGCACACAACGCAATTGTGCCGCGCCTTATGGAATTGCTGCGTGAGAAGGAGATGAGCGATGTTCTGGTGGTGGTCGGCGGGATTATTCCCGATGAAGACGCTGCGGAACTTAAAAAGCTTGGAGTTGCCGAGGTGTTCCAGCCCGGGGCTTCACTTGGAAAGATCATTCAGTTCATTCGCGATTCAGTGAAACAGATTGCCTGAGCGTAGTCTCGGCATAAGATGATCCGTATGCCTCCGGCTTCTGTCGAACCGAAGCGCAACGGACGGAAAAGGAAATTGATGCAAGACAGACTGAGCATTGCCGTGTTCGTCGATTACGACAATATTGAGATTGGCGTGAAATCGACGCTGCGGCGTGAATTCGACGTGTCCCTCCCGCTCGGTGCACTAAAAGAACGGGGCGACATCGTCGCAAAGTTCGCGTATGCCAATTGGGGCCGCCAGGAAGGAGCCACCCGTCAGATGGCGGAGAACGCCGTGCAGATGGTCCAGCGGATTCCCTCACCGCGCGGTGACAAGAACGGAGCCGACATTAACCTAGCGTTGGATGCGCTCGAAATGGCGTTCACCCATGCGCACGTCAACGCGTTCGCGATCGTCAGCGGCGATAGCGATTTCATTCCTCTGGTCAACAAGCTCAAAGAATACGGGAAGACTGTATTCGTGGTGGGCGGCAAAGCCTTTACCAGCACGATTCTCCAGCAGAATTGCCACGAATTCGTAAGTTACGAGTCTTTGCTCGAAGATGGCGAACGTATCGTCGCGCAGCCGATGCCCGATCGCCGCGAACGCACCGATCGCCCGGATCGCAGAGACAGGAAGGAACGCGGCCAGCGCCCTGCTCCTCTCGATCTGACACAGGTCATGCCGCTCGTCGAGCGGGCCTTACAAGTACTGGAGCGCCGCGCGGTGCAACCTCAGCTCGGCCTTTTGAAAAGCACTATGCTCCAGCTCGATCCAGCGTTCAGCGAGCGTGCTTATGGCGCTGGAAGCTTCTCTGATTTTGTGGACAAGCTCAAGAAGGCCGATTTCATTAATGTGAGCGGTTCGGGCGGTCGCTACGTTATCGAGCGGCGTGGCGGGCACGCGCCAGAGAAGGCTGCGCCGAGGCCGGAGGAAGCGCTGCCGTTGTTGCGTGACGTGCTGGAGACACATCGCATGGAGCTTGAGAATGGCGCCACTGCGGAAGAGCTTGAACAGTGGGTACAAGCCGAGCACCCCCAATTCGATCTGGCGAAATACGGGTTCCAGCAATTCTCTGAATTCCTGAACTATGCGCAGGATAAAACCGTTGTTCGCACGGAGCCCGATGAGGAACGCGGCATTATCGTGCAATTGGGGGCGGAATTTTACCCGCCAGCGTTGCCAGACCCCGGTCCGCAAGCTGCAGTCGAAGAAGAAGAGGACGAGCCCCAACCGATTGTGGAGGGTCAGCCGACCATCTTCGAGCCAAATCCTCCGCCACCCAAACCGAAAAAGGCTGCGCCGCGAAAACGTGCCCCGGCCGGGGCGGCTGCCGGTCGCAGGCCGCGCAAAAGAAAGCCGGAGTGATATGCAGCCGAGCCTTGAGACGTACGAGATCGAAAATGTTGAGCGCATCATAACTCCCGCCCTGCTCATTTACCCTGAGCTGGTCGACACGAACATCAAAGCTACGTTGAAGATGCTGGGAGGCGATCCGAACCGTTGGCGTCCTCACATCAAAACAGCGAAACTCGCCGCTATCGTCCGCCAATTGATCGATCACGGCATTGGCAATTTCAAATGCTCGACCACCTTGGAACTGTTGACTGCATGCCAGGCTAGCGCTGCCGACATTCTCCTTGCATATCCGGTAATGGGCGCGAATGCGCAGCGCACGCTCGAAATCGCCGAAGATTTTCCACGCACGAGCATTTCGGTCCTGGTCGAAGCTTCCGAACAAGCGGCGCGATGGAAAGGCACTCGCATAGGGCTGTTTATAGACGTGAATCCCGGGATGAATCGTACCGGCGTTGCGCAAGAGCGGATCGCGGAGATTGTCCAACTAGCTCGGCCGCTCGGGCGCCAGTTCCGTGGGCTTCATTACTATGACGGACATATGTCGGCTTATACCCTCTCAGACCGGGAAAGGTATGTCCATCAGGGCTACGACCGCCTCTTTGAGATCGTCCGAGAACTGAAAGTGGCCGGCCTGAACGTCGGCGAACTGATCACGTCAGGAACGCCAGCCACGCCATTCGCTGTTACGTACTCTGGGTTGCGGAATGCTTCGCTTCTACATCGCGTGTCCCCCGGAACGGTCGTGTTTAACGATACGACCAGCCTTGAACAACTTCCACCCGAATCCGGCTATGTGCCAGCGGGGCTTGTTCTTTCTACGGTCGTCAGCCATCCAACACCGCGATATATTACATGCGATGCGGGACACAAAAGTGTTTCAGCTGATGCCGGCGTGCCGACTTGTTCTGTTATTGCGAATCCACATTTGAAACCATTGAAACCGAGCGAAGAGCATCTCCCAATCGAAAGCCTGTCAGAAGACAACATCCCTTCGATCGGGGACAAGCTTTACCTGATTCCTCGACACATTTGCCCTACTGTAAATAATTTCGACCAGGCCTTGTTTGTGGTGGACGGGCGAGTGCGCGCAATCGAGCCCGTTACAGCACGTGGGCACGAAACGCCACTAGCGCTCGGTAACAGCAAGATCGTCGTTTAAAATACATCCCGTCGCTCTCTAGTCGACGGGTGCAAGCCCTTACTGCTGCCGGCTGGCGGGGGGAACAATACTATTCAGGCGCGCATAAAACCGCCTGCCCGAAGGGATCAAACGTGTGCCGAAGTGTGATGTTGCGCACGAGCCGCGCGTTGATTTGTCACCGAAAGGGGACGCGACCAACTCCGTGAAGTTTTGATCTGTCAGCGAGTTCACCGCCTTCTGGCCATAAGCAAACGCATCCTTCAAATATTTCACGATCGCGCCCTTGATCCTCAGACAGTCAGGACCATTTTCAGACTTTCCGGGGTCTACGGGACTCTTCTCTCCCAAAACCCCTGCCGAGACTTCGTAAGCACAGTAGCGACCTGAGAGAACTGCTGTCCAAACGTGCGCACTCCCTTGAAGTCACCGTTACTAGGTGCAAATTCGTATTTGTCCGGCGGCATCACCTCGGCGAGCGAAACTACTTCGCGTTTTAGCATTGAGAACTGCCCATCAGACATTCGGGCCATCGGGGCCCCGGTGTCAGCGCAAAAAAAAAGGCTAACAGCACAGAATGCGAATACAACAAACACGCTTGAGATGAGTTTCATGATTCCCCGTCGTTCCAGTGTTCCATAACGTTGCGGCGCTCTCAAACATTTCGCTTGTATCCTGTTCTCATGAGCAAGCGGCGCATCATGCCTGGCGGGCGTGTTGACCGCGACACTCTTCGCGCAGGATGCAACGGGCGTTTTCTGTGTCGCTGGTGCAACTTGGAGGTACCGCGTGGTCGATTGACGTTCTGTTCGGAATGGTGCGTAGAGGAATGGAAGCTACGCAGCAATCCAGGTCACCTTCGCGAAAAGGTGTTCCAACGTGATCGCGGCGTATGTGCGGTATGCGGGCTGAACTGCATCGCTGAGCTTAACTGGATCAAACGTCTACGCGGTGCTGCGCGGTCAAAGGCAATTGCTGAGTGGGGACTCCGGGGACGCAAAAGCATCTGGGATGCCGACCACATAATTCCCGTCGTTGAGGGGGGCGGTGAATGCGATCTGTCCAATATGCGCACTCTCTGTCTGAAATGCCACCATAAATACACAGCAGAGTTGCGCGGCCGCCTACATAAGGCGCAACAATCCGATCTCAACGGAAAAGAATCCTCTGGCCTTTAGCGCTGTAGGGTTAGAAAACTGCACCGTTTACGCTTGTTCCGACATCGAAACCAAAATGGAGAAACGCACACTCGGCCGCACTGGCCTACAAGTCTCGGCAGTTGGCCTTGGCTGTATGGGTATGTCGGAGTTTTATGGGCCCCATGACGAGGCTGAATCAATCGCAGTCATTCACAAGGCGATTGACTTGGGAGTCACTTTTCTAGATACGGCAGATATTTACGGGATTGGGCACAATGAAGAGCTCTTGGGTCGTGCCCTTCGCGACCGCCGCGAGCAAGTCGTTGTAGCAACAAAGTTCGGCAATGTTCGCGACCGCGACGGGAGATTCCTTGGCGTCAATGGGAAGCCTGATTATGTACGATCCGCTTGCCAGGCGAGCCTGCGCCGCCTTGGGACTGATGTCATCGACCTGTATTATCAACACCGCGTGGATTCCAACACGCCGATCGAGGACACCATCGGCGCGATGGCGGAGCTGGTGCGCGAAGGGAAGGTTCGGTTCGTTGGCCTCTCAGAAGCAGGGCCCAAAACGATTCGACGTGCTCACATGGTCCATCCCATTACGGCTCTGCAAACCGAATATTCGCTGTGGACTCGCGACCCCGAGGACGAAATTCTACCCGTCATTCGCGAACTGGGCATAGGGTTCGTCGCGTACAGCCCGTTAGGACGCGGTTTTCTGACCGGACAAATCGAGCGGGTCGAAGATCTTGCGCCCGATGACTGGCGACGGAACTCCCCACGCTTCCAGGGCGATAACTTCCAGCGCAACCTGCAACTGGTTGGCGAAATTAAGTCAATCGCACGCGAGCACAAGTGTACGCCCTCCCAGCTTGCATTGGCTTGGATATTAGCGCAGGGGCACGACATAGTGCCGATCCCCGGAACCAAGCGAACTCATTACCTTGAGGAAAACTTGGCTGTTAATCGAATTCAATTGAGCCCGGAAGATTTAGCCCGAATTCACCGTGCACTGCCGCAGGGAGCTGCCTCGGGCAGCCGCTATCCGGAAGCGGCAATGAAAGCTGTTGGGCGTTAGCGAAAGAGCGGGCTGTCACGTCCTCGGGTTTAAGACCTGGTAGCTCGGCGTGCACTTGTAGCTGGCCGTTCTGCTCCACTACCTCGATCGCAGGGAACCAAGTAGCGCCACGCGACCTGACTGAGCAAAGAAGCTGCCAAAAGTCCGGTCCATCTCCTCGCTCATGCGCCTCATTAATGAGAATGGGTTTGCCGAGAAGCAATCGGCTGGAGTCACAGAAAAGCCGAATGGATCCCACCGGCGCGAACGTGACACGTCCGTTCCTCTTTCTTGCCGCTGGAGTGATCCCTCGCTTGCTCTAGAGCCTTCTGTATCTGTCGAACTCTGCTTAGAAGATTTCTTGACGTCAACTTCCGCCATAAGATTTTCCTCCGTTATGTTGACGCTCAAATCCACGCACCGGCTTCACTTCCCAATGCAAAACGTTGAAAAAATCCGATTCAAAATATCGTCTGCGGTGGTCGCGCCCGTTACAGCGTCAATGGGCCGTAGCGCGGCATACAAGTCAAGCAGCAGCATCTCGTGCGGAATCTGAAACTCGACGGCCCTGTGCGCATTCCCGAGCGCCTCGAGGCTCTCGCGTAAAAGCGCTTCGTGACGGATGCTCGTAATGTTCCCACTTTCTGGGTTGGCCAATCCATTAGGTGCGAGCCGCCGCAAGATAGCTCCCTCCAGAGAAGGGATGCCTTGGCCGGTGATGGCTGAAACCGATAACAAATCCAGGGAGCCACCAAGGCGCCGCCCGAGATCGCACTTATTTCCGACGACGATCGGCCTTCGATCCCGCAATCTTTCGATGAGCAGATTGTCTTCTTGAGTTAGGTCCTCAGAGAGATCAAGCACCAGCACCGTCAAGTCTGCATCAGCCATGGCCTGATACGTCCGCTCAATGCCGAGCGTTTCGACTAAATCTTTCGATTGTCGGATTCCAGCCGTATCCACCAACTTCACAGGAATGCCCTCAAGCGAAGTCGATTCTGAGACCAGATCCCGTGTCGTTCCCGGAACTTCCGTGACGATAGCGCGATCTTGATCCAGCAGTCGGTTGAATAGGCTACTCTTGCCCACATTCGGCCGCCCCGCAATTGCTAGAGTGAATCCCTGGTGCACAAGCTTGCCGACGGCGAAGCTGCGGAGCAAATCCTGGAGTCCGCTCCGAATTGCTTCAACACGCCGCAGGATCTCGTCTGAAGGTGCAACGCTGATGTCATCTTCGGCAAAGTCGATACCGGCCTCAAGCAGGGCGATTAACTCGAGCAGTTGGTACTTAAGGGGGCGGATGCGCCGTGAAACCGAGCCCTCAATCTGCTGCGCGGCCACTCGAGCTTGATAAAGCGTCGTTGCATCGATTAGATCGCGCACCGCTTCGGCCTGAGGCAGGTCAATCCGGCCGTTTAAGTACGCACGTAACGTAAATTCGCCCGGCTCCGCGATACGGGCGCCTACCTCGACTGCGCGTTCCAGACCAAAACGCAGCACCACTGGGGCTCCGTGACAAGAAATCTCCACGACGTCCTCTGCGGTGTAGGAACGCGGGTTTTCGAAAAAAGAAACAACTACTCGGTCGATTACCGCCCCACTGGCATCAATCAATTCACCGAATTCGCTCGCCCAACTACGCCAACGCGGCTGGTGAGCGAATCGCAGCATACGTGTGGCGATTTCGCGGCTTTGGTCCCCCGAGAGGCGCAAGACCCCCAGGCCACTGCGAGCAAAGGGTGTGGCGATAGCGACGATCGTATCGCGCGCATTCATCCAAAAGTTCTTGACTAGCGCGGGCCTCGGTTGGGACCGCCACGGGGGGAACGATTACCTCCGCGGTGCTGCTCCTGTCGGCGGTTATCTCTACCTCGCCGGTCATTTCCGCCACGATACCCATGCGCGCGCGCCCCATGATCGAAACCTGGTCGCGGCAACGGTGGCGTCGGCATGTCGGCGGGTACAATCACAACGGCGCGAGCTGGTCCAAAACCTACGCTCTCGCTGCGCAGGTCCTTTTCATCGCGCAAGGCCAAATGAATCACCCGGCGCTCTCGGCTGCTCATCGGGTTGAAATGGAAGGGCACATGCGTACGCTTCACTTTTTCAGCGGCGGCCAAGGCGCTCATGCGCAGTTCCTGTACCCGCAGCAACCGGTAGTCGTTCGCGTCGAACGAAATCAGGGAGTGGTCCTCCACTGGAATGCGCAGCGCTTCCATTGATAGGTGTTCCAATGCGAGCAATACCTCAGCGCGATTGTTCAGCAGGAATTCGACATCGCCGCCTTGAAAGGTCACAGTGACTTCAGGATTCTCTACTTCCGGGTGGGGGTTCTCACGCGTGCGCAATTCGTACGTAAGCTCCAAGCCAGCGCGCTGAAGTAATGGCCTTAGAAACTTGTCCAGCTTGGGCTGCAGCCAGTCCACGGTGTATTTCATGCAATTATTTCTTGACCGTCTTTTTGAGCGGTGCTTTGGGCAGTGGCGTAGCAGGCGCGGCAGGCGGCATGAACTTGTTAATAATAAGCTGCTGAGCGATTCCCACCAGGTTGCCGGTTAACCAATATAGTACAAGTCCCGCCGATGCGTAGTAGAAGAAGAAGCCCATCATAAGAGGCATGAGCATCATCATCTTCTGCTGATTCGGGTCAACACCTGCAGCGGGCGTCAGCTTTTGAGAAAAAAATTGGGTCGCAATCAAAATGATCGGAAGCAGATGAATCGGCAGCGTCTCGGCGGAAGACAGGTCCGGTACCCACAGCCACTGCGCGTGGCGCAGTTCAATCGCAATGTTCAGCACGCGATAAAAGGCATAGAAAAACGGGAGTTGCAGCAGCATTGGCAAACATCCCCCCAGAGGATTGACCCCTTCTTTCTTGTAGAGCGCCATGACCTCCTGATTCTGCTCGGCTTTCCTCGGATCGCGAAGGCTGATGTCTTTGTATTTGGCGTTGATCGCCTGGATTTGCGGTTGTAGTTTCTGCATCTTGCGCGCCGATTTCAAGCTGGTGAGCTTGAAAGGAAACAACAGCAGGTTAATGATCAACGTGACCAGAATGATGGCCCAACCGTAATTGTTCGTCCAATGGTCGTGAACCCAGTTCAGTGAAAGAAACAGGGGCTTAGCGAGGATCCCGAAGAATCCCCAGTCTACAAGTTGCGTTAGCTTTGGATTCACCTTGCGGAGAATATCTATATCCTTCGGCCCTACATAAAGCGAGAAATCGTTTTGCCCGCCCGTCGAGACGCCAACACCGATATACAGCGTCGCTTTCTCCTCACCGGGAGTCTTCACCTCATCGCTGTACGTGCGGATCTCTAACTGGGCGGAATCTTGCGGCATCGCCACTGCCGCGAAAAAATTATCTTCCAAACCGCCAAACGTGTAGTTGCCCGTATCCGTAATCGGCCCGTTCTTTGCATCCTTCGCGCTCTTCTGGATTAACTTCGCGGCATTCGCGTCATAACGCACGGTTTGTTCCGTTGGGGCAGCATTTCGGATCGTCAGGTCGCCAAAACCGCCTCGCCAGACCAGGAAGTGCGAAACAGGAACGCTATTTTCGAGTACAACGGACCGCACATTCGCAAGAAAACTGTCGTTACCAAAGCGGAACGATTTCTGTATGTTCGTTTTCCCGTTCGAAAACTGGTAGTCGATCTCAGTGCCATCGGCCGACACTTTCGGCTGATAAAGAACAGTATTGGGGTCTACGGAGAGCTTCTGGTTCTTGACTTCAATAGTGAATGGCAGCCCGACATTCGCACCGGCCGGGTTGATCAATTCCAGCGGCTTCCCCGCGTTGTCTCGATAGCCTTTCAAGACCCAGCTCTTGACCGCAGCACCTCGATTTGTAAACACAAGATGATACAGTTTTGTGTCGATGCTGCTCGTAATCTCGGCAGTACCTTGAATCTCGCCTGCCTGCGGTATGACTTGCGGCTGAGTAGCCACGGCTGCTGGTTTTGCAGCGAGTTTCGCCGCAGCTTTATCGTTCACTGGCGCAACTGGCTTCGGCCCCGGCGCCGGCTTGAAAAAATATTGCGAGACCAGCAGCACCAGCATCATCAGCCCCAAAGCAATCGGCAGACGCTTCTCTAGCGAGAGTGGCTGATTCGCATCACCTGAGTTA
Organism: Bryobacteraceae bacterium; assembly: GCA_045807905.1. Lineage (GTDB taxonomy): Bacteria > Acidobacteriota > Terriglobia > Bryobacterales > Bryobacteraceae > Bog-105. The sequence continues at coordinate 29,655 of JBJMGM010000060.1, forward strand.
CTGGGCATAGATCTTTTGCATAATTCGGTCTCAGAACTTCATTACCGGACTGGATCGAATCCGCCCTCGTGAAACGGATGACAACGGCCAACACGCCTCACGCCCATCCAGAATCCGCCCAAAGTCCCATGTTTGGCAATCGCTTCCATCATGTACTCCGAGCAGGTTGGATGATACCGACAGGCAGAAGGCAATAATGGCGAGAGAAATAGCTTATAGGCTCTGAGAACACCGATCAGAACTCTCTGCATCTCACAAATATCCTGCCGACTTCCCGGGATAAATCGTCGAAATGCACTTGCAAAACACTGCGCCTTGGGTTGAACACAATTACCCAGTTCGTCGGAAGTACGTCTATTTGACTCCGGACTGCCTCTCTCATCCGCCGTTTCAAGCGATTCCGCTCGACTGCCGTTCCCAGACTGCGCGGAACGGTAAATCCAAATCGCGCCGGCACCGCTTCTCCTTCGCTATGCAAACAAAATGCCGCAAAGAGGCGACTGGTCATGCGAACACCGGTTTCATAGATCTTGCGAAATTCTGAGGACCGGAGAACCCGTCTTGGCTTAGGGAGTGACAGCGGAGCAATTGAATGCGCGCAGATTACTTCGCGTCCCGAACAGCCGGTTCGTCGCTTACCGTCAATTTGTGGCGTCCTTTAGCGCGCCGCCGCGCCAGCACAGCCCGGCCATCTGAAGTTTTCATTCGCTTTCGAAACCCGTGAGTCTTCGCCCGGTGACGGTTATTCGGCTGAAACGTACGCTTTGGCATGATAGATCCTGATCGTGTCCAAATTGGGGTTGCGCACAGTAACCGCGCAGAGAGGCACCGCTAGCGGTCCAACTGAACCTAAACGTTCAGTATACAAGAACCGCAGCTTCGTATCATTGAGGCACGCACAAGGTTGGCACGGCTATAGACCAGCGGTGCTCCGTTAGCCTATATAGGCAGCCGATGAAATACATTCTTGCACTCGATCAGGGCACCACCAGTTCGCGAGCATTGCTGCTCGGACCCGATGGTGGCGTGCATGGACACGCACAAAGTCCATTCCGGCAGATCTTTCCGAAGCCCGGTTGGGTCGAGCACGATCCGGTCGAAATCTGGTCTTCTCAATTTGGAGTCGCCATGGAAGCCCTCGCGCAAGCCAATGCGAGCGTAGACTCAGTGGCCGCCATAGGCATTACAAATCAGCGTGAGACGACTATTCTTTGGGATCGCAAGACCGGCGAGCCCATCTCGAATGCCATCGTTTGGCAGGATCGGCGAACCTCAGCTTTTTGCGATCAACTTCGTGCTGCGGGCCATGAGCCACTGATTCAGCAGAAGACCGGGTTGGTGGTCGACGCGTACTTCTCGGCCAGCAAGATCCGATGGATGCTCGATAACATACCTGGCGTGAGGCAGCGAGCTGAACGCGGCGAACTGGCCTTCGGCACCGTGGATAGCTGGCTGGTCTGGAAACTCACCGGGGGCGCGCGACACGTCACAGATATGACTAACGCCTCGCGTACCATGCTGTTTAACATCCATGCCGCCCGGTGGGATGGGGAATTGCTCGCGCTGTTTGATATTCCAGCTTCTCTTCTTCCTGAGGTCGTCAGTTCTAGCGAGGTCTGCGGCAACACGGCCGGTGTCCTGGATGGCATCCCGATTGCTGGCATCGCAGGAGATCAACACGCAGCACTCTTCGGGCAGATGTGTATGCAGCCGGGAATGGTGAAGTGCACTTACGGAACAGGCGCTTTCATGCTCATGAACACAGGCGAGAAGCCCGTCACGTCGCAACGCAAATTGCTAACGACGATCGCCTGGAGTGTAGGCGGCCGCACCTGTTTCGCACTTGAAGGCAGCATTTTCATCGCGGGAGCGGTCGTGCAATGGCTCCGAGACGAGCTGCAAATAATTCGTAGCGCCGCGGAAATTGAAGCGCTCGCCGCATCCGTGCCCGATTGTGGTGGCGTCTACCTGGTTCCCGCGTTTTCCGGCCTGGGCGCACCACATTGGGACCAGTACGCTCGTGGCATTATCGTCGGTTTGACGCGCGGCACGAATCGCGGACACCTTGCGCGAGCGGCCCTCGAAGGCATCGCATTCCAAGTGGCTGATGTGCTCGCCGCTATGCAGAGCGATTCCGGTGTGACGTTGAAAGAATTGCGGGTGGACGGTGGCGCAGCGTGCAACAACCTGCTCATGCAAATTCAGGCTGACCTTCTCGGCGTGCTCGTGACCCGGCCTTCCATTCCAGAGACGACCGTGCTTGGGGCAACCTATCTCGCCGGACTGGCCGTCGGTTATTGGCCTGATCAGGACGCGATTGCCCAACAGTGGACTGCCGACCGGCAGTTTACCGCGGCGATAGACGATGCAGAACGCACCGCGCGACAGGCCGGATGGTCACGTGCGCTCGAACGCGCCCGGCATTGGGAAACGCCGTGAGAGAAGCACTTTGAGCCTGCGGCGTGAACAACTTTTAGAAGGAATTGACGCCGCGCCAGGCGAATGGGACATCGTCGTAGTGGGGGGTGGTGCCACAGGGCTCGGAACGGCTGTTGACGCAGCAGCCCGTGGCTACAAAACGCTATTGCTCGAGGCCCACGACTTCGGTAAAGGAACTTCCAGCCGCAGCACAAAGCTTGTGCACGGCGGGGTGCGATATCTCCAGCAAGGCAATATTCACTTGGTTTTGGAGGCCCTTCGTGAGCGCGGCCGCATGCTGCACAACGCTCCGCATCTGGCACATCGCCGGGCTTTCATAATCCCGGCGTATGCGCTTTGGGAGCTTCCGTTCTACGGAACCGGACTTACCCTGTACGATCTGTTGGCAGGACGTGAGCGGCTGGGTCGCTCCCGCATACTCTCAACGGCGAAGGTTCGGGAGAGTCTGCCCACTCTTCGACAAGGAGGTTTGAAAGGTGGCATTCTCTACTACGATGGACAATTCGACGACGCCCGCTATGCCATCGCCCTTTTACGCACGCTGTTTGATCTCGGGGGCGTGGCTCTCAATTACGTTCGTGTTACGGGATTGCTGAAACACAAGGATCGCGTTCGCGGCGTTCTAGCAGAGGACACCGAACTCGCTTCGCGCTTCGAGATTCCGGCTAAGGTCGTCATCAACGCGACCGGGGTGTTTGCAGATGAGTTGCGTCGCCTGGATGAGCCGCAAACATCCCCAGTGGTGATGGTCAGCCAAGGAACGCACGTGGTACTGCCGCGCTCTTTTCTCCCCGGCGAATCGGCATTGATGATTCCACGTACCTCCGACGGCCGAGTTCTGTTTGCAATTCCCTGGCATGACTGCGTACTGGTAGGCACAACAGATGACCCAGTCCGTCACGCCGAAATCGAACCTAGAGCCATGCCAGAGGAGCGGCAGTTCCTGGGGGCGCATATTGACCGATTCCTAGGCCGCTATCCACAACCGGCAGAGATTCGCAGCGTCTGGTCAGGACAGCGTCCGTTGGTGCGGCGAGCTGGCATCTCGAGGACAGCGGCGCTTTCGCGCGATCATACGATTTTAATTTCAGATGCGAAACTGCTCACGATAACGGGCGGCAAATGGACGACGTATCGCAAAATGGCCGAAGATGCGATAGATCGGGCTGCAACGTTGGCCGGACTCCCTGAGGTAAGATCTCAGACAGCCCACTTAAAGCTGCACGGCTGGATCGAAGAGCCACAACAACATTGGATTCAGGGTCCGCATATTGACAACGTATGGGACCGGGTTTATGGAGCCGATCTGCCCGCCTTACAAAAATTGGGGCAAGAGGATCCAGATTTGGACCAGCCTCTCCACCCGAAATTGCCCTTTCGTCGTCGTGAGGTGATCTGGGCAGCACGGCACGAGATGGCCACCTGTGTGGAAGATGTCCTAGCTCGGCGCACGCGTGCGCTCTTTCTAAATGCGAGCGCGAGCTTGGAGGCCGCGCCAATTACAATTCGATTGCTTGCGCGCGAACTGGGGAAGGATGTTCATTGGGAACAGGAACAGCTAATGAAATATCGCCAGCTCGCGGAAGGATACCTCTGGACTTAGTCCTTTGCTCAAACCGAGCCGGGCGCAGGGTGACGGGCTCAGCTGTGATACAAATGCGATGGTTCGGTTGATTCCATGCAAGTGAGCACTGCCATGCTAGGCGAGTTTGTCGGGACCATGATTCTCATCCTCTTGGGTAACGGAGTCGTTGGAGGTGTTTTGCTGGCAAGCTCGAAAGCCGAAGGTGCCGGCTGGCTGTCCATCGCCGCTGGATGGGGTCTGGCTGTCTTTTCTGCCGTTGCGGTCAGCATCTCGATCGGTGATACGGATGCACACATCAATCCAGCGTTCACGGTCGCTTCAGTTCTGATGACGGGTCATCCCAGTCGG
>JBJMGM010000061.1:0-98536 GCA_045807905.1 Bryobacteraceae bacterium
AAACTCATACACTACAACAAGCACAACCTATCAGATCTGATACTCTACAAACTGGAAGCGGAAGGATACCAGGTCGAAATTGTGGAGACGGGCGAAGAGGCACTGCAGCGACTGACGCCGGGAGAGGCGAGCTTCGACGTGCTGGTCCTGGATGTGATGTTGCCGGGCCAGGACGGTTTTGCCGTTATCTCCGAACTCCGCCGCGTAGGCCAATTTATTCCTACTCTCATGCTGACAGCGCGCGGCCATCCGGACGACGTGCTGCGCGGCTTCGCGGCAGGCGCGGACGATTACCTAACAAAGCCCTTCGAGTTATCGATTCTGATTGCCAGGCTTCGCGGGCTTCTTCGCCGCCGGGAATGGCTGGAGGGACCTTCGAACCACGTTGCCCCAGTGGCGCAAACAAAGGACGTCTTCACATTTGGCGGCAATGCGGACAAGACGGTGAATTTCGATCGGCTGGAGCTGTGGGTGCGCGATCAGGTGTTTCGGCTCACACTTATGGAAGCGAACGTCCTGCGATATCTCATCGACCATGAGGGGCAGCCGGTTTCGCGGAAGGCGATGCTCGATCAGGTGTGGGGATTACGGGACGACACTGACACGCGGCCGATTGACAACTTTATTGTGAGGCTGCGGCGTTACATGGAAGACGATCCCACGCGTCCTCGACATCTGCTTACGGTTCGTGGGGTGGGCTATCGTTTTTTGGCCGCTCCGGCTCAACCAAGGACGGCTTGAATGCGCTTATGCGGCGCTCGATTGCGGGATCGGGGATGGGGGCACTTACGGGTACGTTTGCAAGAGGGTCTGCCGAAGGTCTTCCGGGTGCGGTTGTAAGCGGTAACTGGGACAGGTCCACAGGTTTAGCGATGCCATTCTCGTCAGTCTCCGAATCAGAATTGGAGGGCTGCTGGCGACCTTGACGACGCTCAAGCTTTTGCTGGCGCTTTTCGCGGCGAGCAGCTTCTTTCTGACGTTTTTGAAATGAATCGCGACCTGCCAACGGACCTCCAGTTACCGTAATTGCACGAACAACGAGAGCGACTAAGCGCCCGTAATTACGAATTATCGGACGCCCTAGTGTTTACCAGCGGGACTTTCTAAACCCACCGTTGCCGCCCCGACCGCCACCGCCGCCGCCACGCGGACCGTCAGTCTTCGGGCGAGCCTCGTTCACGTTCAGTGTTCTGCCGTGCAGATCCGTGCCATTTAACGCCGAGATAGCTGTTTCGGCTTCAGATCGGCTCGCCATTTCGACGAACGCGAAACCACGCGGTTGACCGGTCGTGCGGTCTGTCACTACATTTACCCGCTCAACGGCGCCATATTGAGAAAAGATCGAATTGAGATCGTCTTGAGTTGTCTGGAAACTGAGGTTTCCAACAAATACGTTTGTCATAAGAACTCCTAGTTGCTGAATTTGTCACACAAGCAGCCAGGACCCATAGAAGAAATATTCAACAAAGACACAGCCGCAGGTAAGAACTCTCCGATCATAACACATCTCGAAACATTACTGGACACTACCGAACGTGACGCCTGGTCAGCTACGAAGTTGCTCGTATCCGACCTACTCGGTCCCGGATGCGAACATCTGCTACTAGCGAGCGTAAAACTCCGTACAAGAGGCAAACAGTTCATACCAAAGGCTTCCCCGCAGATATCGACGGCGGCAACGGCATGGCGACAAAAGTGCCTCTCCAGCACTTATCATGGAGCCATAGTTATGGGCTACGCCACAGTCGGGGGAGAAGGGCTACGGGGAGACCGCGTCGTTCGGTTTGGTCCGTTTGAACTCAACCTGGATACGGGTGAATTGCGGAAGCTTGGGATTCGGGTGCGGCTGCAAGGAAAACCCTTCCATATTCTCAGTGCATTGCTAGAGGAGCCGGGACACGTGGTTACGCGGGAAGAGTTGCGAACGCGACTTTGGCCTGCGGACACCTTTGTGGATTTCGAAAGTGGACTGAACACTGCCGTGAACCGCTTACGAGTCGCGCTTGGTGATTCGGCAGAAAACCCGGTTTACGTTGAGACGCTGGCCCGCCTAGGCTATCGATTTATTGGCCCCGTTTCGGTCTCTAATCCCCCTCCTAAGGCACCACACCAAATAGAAGCGGTTCGGCCACAACCCTCCAGCGTGGCACCTGAACTGAGCGTTGTCGATACAAAGCATTCGGTTCCGACTACACCTCCAAACCACAGAGTTGCATTTCGCTCCCGCAGGCGCCTCATGGTCGGAAGCTCCGCCATCGTGGTCATGGCACTGGCCGCGGCGTCTATTTTTTTTCGAAACGGCTGGTCGCATCCGGAGCCCTCGTTTCATCAAGTCACGTTCCGTAAAGGGTCCGTAGCGGGAGCAAGGTTCACTCCTGATGGTGGAAACATAATCTACAGCGCCGACTGGAACGGAGCGGGGAGCCGCGTATTTCAGGCGGACCTGGTGAGTCCAGAAGCTCAAGATCTCGGCTTTGAAAACGCATGGCTGGCCAGTGTTTCACCGACCGCCGAGATGGCCGTCTTTGTCAAACCGAACAGTGCGCAGAAGATGATGCTCGAACGCGTACCGCTTCATGGCGGCGCGCCGCGACCGATCTCGGATCGAGCTGAAGGCGCCGACTGGGCGCCCGACGGAACGCTTTGCGTGATCACCGAGGGAGATTCGACTTCGTCGGTCGAGTTTCCGGCCGGGCACAAAATCTATTCTTCGAGCGGCTGGATAGCAACTCCGCGTGTCTCTCCTGACGGCAGTGCCGTTGCTTTTTTGGAACACCTCGTAACGGGTGATGACGGCGGGCAGGTGGTCGTGGTGAAATCCTCCGGTGAGGCGCACGTCCTAAGCTCCGGCTGGGCGTCTGCGGTGGGCTTAGCGTGGCACCCCGCGGGACGCGAAGTCTGGTTTACGGCAGCGCGTTCGGGCGCTAACCGAAGCCTTATGGCCGTGGATTTGCGGGGCCGGGTGCGGCAGGTTGCTACAGTCCCCGGAGATTTGCAGCTCAAGGATATAGCTCCCTCTGGGAAAGTGCTGATTGCGCACACCACCCAACACATGACCATGTTCCTGGGGAACCTAAATGAAAAATCTGAAAAAGATATTTCGTGGCTGGATTGGTCCCGTGCGGTCGCCATTACACGCGATGGCAAAGCTGTTCTGTTTGACGAAAGCGGAGAAGGAGGAGGAAAGCGGTACAGCGTTTATCTGTATAGAGTCGAAACTCATTCAGCCGAGCGGCTGGGCGAAGGACGAGCCATGGATCTGTCTGACGATGGACAGTGGGCCCTCACGGAGAGTGCCAGCGATCCCACGAAACTTACTCTCATTTCATTAACCGCGTCCCAACCCCAGCCCATATCCGGACATGGGCTGGCGTACCGCTGGGCCAAATTCTTCCCCGGCGGTAAGGAGGTCCTGTTTGCGGGCAATTATCCGAAACAGCCTTCAAAAATTTACCGACAGCGCCTACCGGATATGAATCCGATCCTCGTAAAGACTGGTTTGGAGCTCGAAGACCCCATCATTGACGCGGCCGGACATACGGCAGTTGGTTGTGACCCATCCGGAGTCATCGTGCTGGACCTGTCGACGGGCAATGCACGTTCGATCAAGACCCCGCAAAGGGTCTGGCCAGCGGCCTTTATCGACGCACAAACCGTTCTTACCAGACATCAAGACAGCGGCTCGGTTGTTCTCGAAAGGCTGAACCTTACCACTGGGCGGATGACACCCGACCGCCGTTACGCGCCGCCGGAGCTTGCGGGTGGTTCGCATTTTCTTCACCTGTATATTGCACAGGATCTTAAGACATTTACCTACTCCCGCATGCAAAGCTTGTCGGACCTCTTCGCGGTTTCCGGCTGGCAGTAGTTGACCGCGTCTACAGTACAGCTAACCGCATAACCTACACAGGACACGCGACAACGGTGCGTGTGTAGCTCGGAGTGGGTGTCCTACAACCGGCGGTTAGGGACTCTTCAGGGACAAGTTAGAGCACTGCATTCTCGATCAGCAGTATTGTCGCCGTAAGGACAAGTAGCTGATCGGCGCACTTCGAGCGGCATTATAGTCCCGCTAGCCGCGCAGGTCGGTGGGGGTATACGGATGAAAACACAATTTGGCTTCTCACTCCAACCTTATTCACTCGCGCGGCGTGCCTCTGCTGTAACGAGTACGCGCGTTCAGGCGCTCCTCGCCAGAAGCTGCAAGCCGGCTACATTGATAGGCCTTGCCGTAGCCTTACTCGCAAGCCCGGCTGCTAGGGCGCAGGTCACGAGTGGCGATCTTGTCGGCATCGTCGTCGACCCGAGTGGGGGCGCGGTTCCAGGAGCGCAAGTCGAGGTCGTCGAGGAATCGACTGGGGTCCGAGCCACCCAGACGACAGAAGCCAATGGACAGTATCGGTTCAGCAATCTGCACATCGGTAAGTATGACCTCGTAGTGAATGCGCCGGGCTTCACACGGACCAACCTGAAGGGGGTGGCCGTCGAACTGAATAAGACCGCCACTCAAAACGTCACGCTCGCGGTAGGACAGCTATCACAAAGCGTGGAAGTGGTTGAAGCAACTGAGACGATCGACACGAGCACGGCACAGATTCAGACCAACTTCAGTTCCAAGCTCGCGGCCGATTTGCCAGTAGCAGGGCTAGTGGCGGGCGGCGTGCTGAATCTCTCCTTGCTCGGTGCCGGAGTTACCAATGCCGGCGGTGTTGGCATCGGAGAGGGTCCGTCGGTTGGAGGCCAGCGGCCCTATAACAACAACTTCACCATTGAGGGGATCGACAACAACGAGAAGAGTACTACAGGCGCATTGATCTACGTCCCGAACGACGCCGTGTCAGAATTCACGCTGATGCAAAACCAGTTCTCAGCAGAGTTCGGACATTCCTCAGGCGGACAGTTCAACACCAACATTAAGAGCGGAACGAACCAGATTCATGGCGCGATTTACGACTACATTTCGAATCGGAATTTCAATGCGGTGGACCAATCGGCCGCGAATTCCGGAGTACTGACGAATCCGCGTTTCGATCAGAACCGCCTGGGAGCATCGGTCGGTGGACCGATCAAGAAGGACAAGCTCTTTTACTACGCTCTCTTTGAGTACAATCCGACCGGTCAAGCGGCAGTACCGAGTTCACCGCTGCTGTCACCGACTGCTGCAGGATACGCGCAACTCAGTGCGATTCCCGGTATTTCTGCGACGAACCTAGGCATCCTTCAGAAGTACGTCGCGCCCGCGGCTGCGCCAAGCACTACTATCCAGGTAGGACCTCCCGGAGGCGCCACACTGAACGTACCCGTCGGGGTGCTGCAGGTTGTCGCGCCGAATTACCAGAATGCCTACTACGGCGTTGCCTCGATTGATTACAACATTTCCGATCGCGACCAGTTGCGCGGCCGCTTCCTGTACAACAAGGTAGACACGATTGACATCGCCGGAACTCTGCCCGCCTTTTTCAATCTACAGCCAAGCAGGTTATACATGGCGACTCTTAGTGAATTCCATAACTTCACGCCGAGCGTCACCAACGAACTAAGGCTTGGGTATATGCGATTCAATCAGCAGTACCCAGTGCCCGATCTGAGCTTCCCGGGGCTGGATTCGTTCCCGAACCTCGCGTTCAACGACTTGAATGGCCTTCCGATCGGTCCCGATCCCAATGCGCCACAATTTACGATTCAGAACACGTATCAGGTAACGGACAATCTGAGCTGGACCAAGGGCGCGCATACGTTCAAGTTTGGATTCGATGGACGCAAGTATATTTCGCCGTCGACTTTTACGCAGCGGTCGCGGGGAGACTATGAGTACTCCACTCTATCGATGTATCTGTTCGATCACCTTCCGGACCAGGTAGCGGCGCGCAGCTTGGGAAATCCTGTCTACTATAGCGATCAGATTTCGACTTACTTATACGGAAATGATCAATGGAAGGTAAACCCGCATTTGACGCTGAACTTGGGAATCCGCTGGGAGTTCACAAGCGTTCCTTACTCCACCAGGCTGCAGCCTCTCAACAGCATTTCTAATGTGCCTGGTCTGATCGAGTTCAACGAACCTAAGCCGCAGTACAAGAATTTTGCGCCGCGGGTTGGGATTGCCTATTCTCCAGGGTCGAGTGGCAAAACTTCGATTCGAGCCGGGTTTGGAATTAATTACGACGTTATCTATGACAACATTGGCATTCTTAATCTTCCGCCGCAGCTGAGCACAACTGTTGACCTGCTCGCTTTCAATCCCAACAATATCGGAGCAAACTTTCTGGCGAATGGCGGGATTCTTCCCAGCACCTCCACTGGCCCACTGACACAGGCTGAGGCGCGAGCAGCCACGGCAGCTTTCGTTGAGAACCAAAAGCTCCCCTACTCCATTCAGTGGAATTTCGGTATCGAGCATCAGTTCGCGCACGATTACACATTCGAAGCTCGATATCTCGGCACTCGTGGCGTACACCTGGACGTGCAACAGAGAATCAATTTCGGCTCGCCCGTCACTCCCACTACTTCGCTGCCCACATTCTTCTCTTCCCCGACAACGAGTCAGTTGGCTGGATTGACCCGAACTTTCGGCGATTTTCCGCCCGTCGGACAGCTTCCGGCATATGCTGCAGCCGGATTTGGAGCCACGATTGTCGATAATGCGCCAATCGGCAACTCGTCCTACCACGGGCTGGCTTTGCAGTTGAACCGCCGGTTCTCGCGCGGACTGCAGCTCATCGGTGCATACACTTGGAGTCACAACATTGACGACAGCACGGCGGACTTCTTTACAACAGTCCTAACGCCGCGCAGACCTCAGGATTTCCAGGATTTGACTCGCGAGCGGGCATCTTCGGCTTTAGACCGCAGACACCGATTTACGTTGACAGCGATATACGACGTTCCGTTCTTTAAAGGGGACCATAACTGGTTCATGAGGAACCTGGTGGGCAACTGGGAAGTTGCTCCAATCTACACGTATGAGAGCCCGGAGTACGCGACCGTCCAGAGCGCTATCGATTCGAATTTGAATGGTGACCCATGGCCAGACCGCGCGATTATCAATCCGTCAGGCCTGGGCGCGACCGGCACCGACGTGCATGCCATCGATGCTACAGGTGCAAACATTCCCATGAATGTGACGGACGCAGATGGGAATCCTGCTACGAATCCCGCGATTGCGGCGTACGTTGCTAACAACCCGACCGCGAAATACGTTATTGCCGGTCCGGGAGCATTCCCGAACGGTGGCCGCAACACCCTTCCGCTTCGGCCGACCAACAATCTGGATCTTAGTCTCGTAAAGCGATTCTCAATTACAGAGCGAGTGAAGCTTGAGTTCCAGGGCCAATTCAGTAACGCGCTGAACCATCCGCAATATACAGGTGGGTACGTGAACCATGTTGATGGTGGAAATCCAAACTTGGTGACGCTCGTTAGCTCGTCGAGCGTGCGGAACATGCTCACCCCTGGAAATCCGATCTTTAATCGGCCTGATCTCGCGTTCTCAAGCAATCCGCGGCAGATCATATTGGTCGGGAAGCTCACGTTCTAGGGGAGTGCACTTCGCGTTTGAGCGGGCGGTGCAGTTGAACGCGAGCTGCAGGCGTCCGCCGCCGAACTAACGCACCAACAACCTTAGCTTTTGTCCTCGGGCTTTTTATCCAGTCGAGCTTGGTTTTTCTTTTCGGCGCCGGCCGCTTTGAGCGTATTTCGCACTTGGATTCCTAAAGCCCGAGTTACAGCTCGCTCGGCGTCAGCAAATCGTTGCTGCTTCTTCAATACTTCGGAATATTCTTGAAGCCAAGTGGACAGCATCGGATTGTCTGTTCCGGATGAAGCTTCGAATATGCGGATCGCTTTGCTATAAGCTGTGCTGGCTTCGTCAAACTGCTTTGATGTCCGGTGGACTACGGCGATGTTGCGCCAGGTCTGCGCCAATCGCACGTTGTCGGATCCAAATGATTTTTCCTGTATTTGCTCGGCACGCTGAAATAACGGAAGCGCGTTGTCAATTTTCTTTCGCTTAAAGAGTTCGACTGCAAGGTTAGATAGATCGGCAGCCACCTGGGGGTGGTTGGGGCCGAACCGCGCTTCATCGATATGAAGCGCTCTCTCGTAGAGCGCTCGTGCTTTCTTCTGATGCCCCTGCTTGCTTTCTATCGATGCGATATTTGACAGGGCAGCAGCATAATTGGGACTGTCCGGCCCAAGCGTCTTCAGCAAAAGATCGGACGCCTTTTCGTGCAATTCCTTCGCTTCTTGCAAGTTGTTTCGTGCGGCTTCGACCATACCCAGATTTGTCCAGGCGATAGCCATCCTGGGATCCTGGTTTCCGCCATACGTCTGGATACTCTTCAAGGCTTCCATTCCATGCTGGCGCGATGCGTCAAGTCTTCCGGTCTTCATTTCAAGAACGGCGAGATTGTTGAGCGCTTCGGGGAAATTGGGATAGCGACCAGCCGGGCTTTTTCTTTCAAGTGCAATTGCTTTCAGTAGTAAGGGCTCGGCTTCGGAAAGCCTTCCCAACTCGTAGAGTATGAGTCCCAGGTTATTGAGCGTTAGCGCCTCGGTGTCTCCAGTTGCAAGCTGTAAAGCCTGTTCGATCTCGAGCGCCTTCTTGTCCTTTTCGAGTGCATCTGTATAACGACCGGTCTCGTAGCTCAGAAGTGCCGAGTTGGTGAGAAGTTTTGCGAATTCACCGCTTCTTTCGCCCTTGGACTCTCGGATAATTGCCGCCGCGCGCTCGTAGACCTGACGGGCCTCCTCGTAGCGGCCTTGTCGTTGAATGTTCAGTCCCAAATTGCTTAAAACAGAGCCTGCTATCACGTTTGCACGGGTTTGATTCTTCTGTAGTAGAGAGTACGACTGGCGAAGAAGGGCCTCCGCCGAAGCGAACTGGCCGACTGCGTGAGAGATCGCCGCGAGGTCGTTCATTGAAACGGCCAACTCAAAGTCGTCCGGGTGTTTTAAGTTTCGGTTAATCTCGATGGCGCGGTGGTAATCCCGTTCCGCGTCAGCCAGACGCGATTGCGCGGCCTGAGCCTCTCCCAACTCGTTCCACAGGGTGACGGCGCCCACGCCCGCGGGGTCGGGCAAAGATGAAAGGGCAGAGCGGAACAACTGCTCCGCCTCCTCGTAAGAAGCACGCTCGGAGGCGCTTATGGCTTGTGAACGCAAAACCTGCCATCCCGGAGTTCCCTCGTTCACAAAAGCGCTTCCATACATAGCGACGGCCCATAGCAACGAGATCGTAAAACCGCGGCGCATAGCTATTACGTATTCCGTGAAACCCTTTCGGCTCCCAAAAATGCGCGGGCGAATCGAAATGCTTAAAACAAACGCTCTAGATCCTTGGGTTCGGGTTATGAGTAGTTTTCACGATTGCGGGCAGCGGCTCAATGGACCCCAGCTAATTTCATCCTTACGGAAGAGTTCCTTTCGCGCGTTAGCTATTTGCGTGTCACACAAAGTTAGTTAGAATAGCGGTTAACTGGTCGTAAGGTGGGTCGAGTGTGCGGGTCTTGATTACTGTCGCGCGGGTTAGTAACCGGTGACAATCTAAGCCCTCGTTCCGTTCCTCTCTAATCGCCTTCGTTGGCTCAAGCAACCACCACGCCGGGAAGTCTGCAGGAGGATCCATATGAGATGGCTTACATTGCTGATATCTAGTCTGGTCTTTGGGCTTACGGTTCAAGCTCAAACGGGAACCGTCGCGGGCACTATTACTGATGCCTCGGGAGCCGGAGTTCCATCGGCCACGGTGACGTTGACCAACTTAGGGACGGCGGCCACGCGCACGGCCGTAACCGATAACTCCGGGACATACTCAATTCCACAAGTGCCTGCGGGCCGCTACGATGCAAATGTCGAAGCGCGGGGCTTCGCGAATCTGGAGTTTAAGAATGTGGAACTCACGGTCGGTCAGGCTCTGACCCTCAGCGGTACGCTACAGCTCGGACAGGTCTCGCAACAAATTGAGGTAGTTGGAGCAGCGGCCGCCGTCAATCACGAAGATGCGCAGATCAGCAACATCGTCGATCAGAGGCGCATTCAGGATTTGCCGCTGATCACTCGCGATCCTTACCAGCTCGTATTGCTTTCGCCCGGTACTCAGCAAACGACGAGTAGGCTGGGAGGGTTCTCGGTGAATGGTCAGCGTGAGCGAAACAATAACTTTCTGTTGGATGGCACTGACAACAACGATGCCTCCGTTCCGGGTATAGCGGGCGGAGTCAGCGCGCTCAATCCGGATTCTACCCAGGAATTCCGTGTGATCACGAACAACTTCCTCCCTGAATACGGTCGTAACACTGGCGCGATTGTAGACGTCGTCACCCGCAGCGGGTCGAACGACTTTCATGGGTCTGCTTACGAGTTCAACCGCGTAAACGCTTTGGCTGCGCGTGATTACTTCAATCCCACGCCTGATCCCCAGAATCCATTCGTTCGCAATCAGTTTGGTTTTTCAGTGGGCGGTCCTATCGTCAAGGACAAGACGTTTTTCTTCGGGAACACAGAGTGGGACCGCTTCCGAACGACGCTAACCAATTCCGCCGTCGTGCCAACTGCGGCTTTCAAGACCGGCATCTTCAATTACAACGGCCAGCCGATCAACCTCGCTAACCCGGCTTCGCCGGACAACGCACTAGGTCTGCCGCTTGACCCGACCATGCAAAAGATATTGGCGCTCTATCCCAATCCCGACGGACCTGACGTGGATAGCATTCGAGGCATCTACTTCTTCCCCACTGGAACGCCGCAAGATGCTGCGAACGTAACATTCCGATTGGACCACCGCTTCAGTGACAAATACAGTGTGTTTGCACGTTATATCTACAACGGCCTCACGGTCGGAAACGATCTGAATGAGATTTTTCCTGGCGTGGGCGGCGTAGCGACCGGCCAGCAGGGGCACAATGGAGCGTTCAACTTCATTGCAACGCTGCGGCCGAATCTGGTGAACGAGTTCCGGTTTGGGCTAAACAGAACTGACGACCTCTTCAGTTGCAATGGCCGCAACATTCTGGACCAGAACAGCGCTCCCGATCCGTTCGGGAACGGGACGGACTATACCTTCGGGACCTCGACTCTCGTCCCCACCATCGCTGATTTTGGCTGTACCGCACTGGGGGAGAGCAACGCTCAGTTCAGGCGCGCGGGTACGTGGAACTACGTCGATCAATTGTCCTGGATAAAGGGAAAGCACAGCATCAAGGTGGGTGGTGAATTCAGGTACGTGTATGACAACGGATACGACGCGTTCGGTTCTCGCCCGCTAATCGACTTCACGGCTTTCGGGAATTTTGGCATTCCCATCGTGAACTGCGGCGGCGACTGCGGAAGCGACGAAACGCTTCAGACCATGGCGGCCGCATTGCTTGGAGTACCCGGTATTCAATCCCAGACGCAGTTTTTCACTGCTGAAGGGCAGCGTAGGGCGACAGATTTCAGCAGATTCGTCCAGCATGAGTACGGCGCGTTCATCCAGGATTCCTGGAAGGTTAGGAACAACCTAACGCTTGACTTTGGGGTTCGGTACGAATTCAACGGCGTTCCATTCGAGCGAAACGGGAATGTGTCGAACCTGTTGAATCAACAGCCCTGGGATCCAGCCCCCATTACCTTCCAGACCGTCGGGCCGGGAACCGGGCGACAGATTTACCACAACGATCCATTCAATATTGAGCCTCGTTTCGGCTTGGCGTGGGATCCCTTCAGCGATGGGAAGACGTCACTCCGGATTGGATATGGCATCTTTCATGATCGGGTGTTCGGCAACCTTTTCACGAACTTGAAAGGTAATCCCCCCTTTGTCGCGGGATTTCAAAACTACCCAAATGAAGACTTCGCCAGTGGCACCGGACCCGTCGTGACACTTGCCGGAGTCCCCCCACCGGCGACTCAGCCCGCGCCGCCAGCGGCCGTACCGGACGGATCTCTTCTAAGCGCTACAATTTTGGATCCGCGCCTCAAGACTCCGTATACCCAGGCCTGGAACTTCGGAATCCAGCGCCAAGTGGGGAGCGGTATGACTCTCGAAGTGAATTACGTGGGCTCGGGTACCCATCGGCTGTTCCGCTCTGTAGATGGGAATCCCCCGCTGCCCTGGCTTGTAGCCGCTGCCCATGCGGATGGCAGCCTGCCCCCGGATCTTGGCGGAGGAGCGTTGCGGCTTGGACCCATTGTTGGGCTTCCCCAGGTCACTGGGAATCTAGCTCTCTCGGAGCCGATCGTTATCCGATCCATCGGTAACGGCACCTACAACGGATTGCAGACCGTCTTCAATAAGCAATTCAGCCATGGGGTGCAGTTTCAGGCAGCCTACACCTGGTCGCACGCAATCGACGACGCAGCCGACCCTCTTGACGCGACCGCGGGTAACCGCAACATCGCGCGAAACTCTTTCAACCTAAGGGAAGAGCGCGGCACGTCGGATTACGATTTACGGCATCGGCTAATTCTCAACTACGTTTTCCAGATGCCGTTCGGGCCAGGGCATAGTCATTTCAATCACGGTCCCGGCGCGCGCGTGCTGGGGGGATGGGAGTTGTCGGGTCTTTCTACATTCCAAAGTGGAAGACCTTTCGACATCTATAGCTCCCGCGACTCGGAGTACACCGGGCTGAGCAATCGCCCGGATCTGATCGGAGATCCATCCATTCCTGCCGACGCACCCCGAAATCAGACTGGTCCCCCTATAACCGCCTTTGATCTTCAGCCGTTTGGCAGGCCAGGGAGTCTGGGCCGGAATTCGTTTACAGGTCCAAAGTATTACGATACGGACCTCAATCTGGTGAAGAATACCAGCATTACAGAAAGAGTCAATCTGCAGTTCCGGGCTGAGGTGTATAACGTTTTCAACCGCGTTCAGTTTGACCAACCGGGCGAATCAGGCAACACGCTCGCGTCTCCGGGGACGTTCGGGCAGTCTTTGTCAACCATTACGCAGCCGGACGGAACCACATCTGCGCGCCAGATACAGCTAGCTTTGAAACTGATGTTCTGATTCCGCAGGCGGACGCTCGGACCATTTCTTGACGACGTTGTCAGGGCCAGGGTGCCGTGCTTAAATACAAGAACGGCGCCCAAGATGTCACCGATTGCTTCCAACGACGTACCGATTGTCGAGCCCGTCCAAGAGCGTGTTGCAACCACGGCCGCAAGTGCGGTCGTTCAGCGCAACATCGCGGTAGACGCTTATCGCGGGTTGGTCATGCTGCTCATGATGGCGGAAGTGTTGCACTTCAGTCGAGTGGCCCAAGCGTTCCCAGGGAACTGGTTCTGGAGCATTCTTTCGTACAACCAAACCCACGTGGAGTGGGCCGGCTGCTCATTGCATGACCTGATTCAGCCTTCCTTTTCGTTCCTGGTGGGCGTAGCTTTGCCCTATTCCATCGCCAGTCGGCTGCGCAGGGGTGGAACATTCGGCAAAATGTTTGCCCACGCTATCTGGCGATCTCTCTTACTGATCGCGCTTGGCATCTTTCTCCGGTCAATCAACCGTCCCCAGACTTACTTCACCTTTGAAGACACGCTCTCGCAAATCGGATTGGGCTACCCGTTCCTGTTTCTGCTTGGTTTTGTAAGGCCGCGCTGGCAGTGGAGCGCGTTGGCCGTGATTCTTAGTGGCTACTGGCTGGCTTGGGCATTGTACCCGGCTCCCGGCCCTGGATTCAATTACACGGCGGTTGGAGTACCGGCGAATTGGAGTCATAATTTCTCCGGGTTTGCCGCGCATTGGAACAAGAACAGCAACTTCGGCGTTGCGTTCGATCAGTGGTTTCTGAATCTATTCCCCCGCGTTAAGCCCTTCGTCGCGAACGACGGTGGTTATCTTACACTCAGCTTCATCCCGACGCTCGGCACGATGATCCTCGGTTTGGTTGCGGGGCGCTGGTTCCGCACCTTTGCGCCGAAGATTCCTTTCAAGCGTTTTCTCCTCGCGGCCGTGATCGGCATAGCTGCTGGCTTGCTGCTGCATGTGACTGGCATCTGTCCCGTCGTGAAGCGTATCTGGACGCCGAGCTGGACCTTATTCAGCGGCGGCGCGTGCTTCTTGCTCTTGGCCGCGTTCAGTTGGGTGATCGACTTTAAAGGCTACCGAAAATGGGCATTTCCGCTGGTCGTGATTGGAATGAATTCCATCGCGGCGTATATGATGGCGCATCTTTTTGAGGATTTCATCGCCAGCTCCTTCCGCATTCACTTGGGTGAAAGCGCCTTTCAGATCTTCGGAACGGCGCTGGAACCGCTGATGCTTGGAGCCGCTGTTTTATTGACGTATTGGGTATTTCTTTTCTGGATGTACCGGCGCAAGATCTTTCTCAAGATCTGACCGGAGCTTGAATGCTCCACAACATGGCGCTTCCGACTTGGTGTGCTTCCCTCTCTTCGGCCAATAAGCCTGGGCCCAGCATCGATCCCAGAAAAATGATCCCGCCGTTCCCTATCGCCCGCTTTGCACACACAGCCGCTCCGCCGAATTCTGCGATTTTTTCCGCAGGAGAGCACCTCACCGGGGTAATCATGCCGAAATCTCTCACAAGCCGCCGCAGCGGCCACTTGTATTCAACGTAAGCACTCTCGTTTGCGACCGGCGGCTGCACATCAAACCCGAACACATCGCGCAGCAACCGAATCTGTATCACCGCTGCCTGTTGGGGCATGAAACACAAGCCGCTTTCAACAATCAGCCATGCACCGTTAACCGCGTGGCGATGCAGTTTGCCGGCAGCTTCGCGAGTCAATTGCCGCGCCGCGGGAACAATGATCACCTTCCGCGAAGACGGATTGGGTATAAAGCTGTTTCGGCTCAGTAACACCCGAAAGCCGTTCGCCGACTCTTCCGATAGACAGTGCGGCTCGGGAACAATTTCCGGCTGCGCGGGCGCAACGTCACGTGGATGGCCGACGAGAGCAGTCGCAAGCGGAGCCGAGAGGATATTGAACAAAAGTTCGCGGCGCGTCGACATGGCCGTCTAGAGCTGTCCTGAAATGAGCCGGCTCATCGCTGTGGAAGTGTCGTAAACCTGCTGGTCGGGCGCGTAGTGATACCGCCCTTCCATTTCGGCGATCAGCCATCCGTCATACCTCACCTTTGTCATCGCGTCGCGAATAGCCCGCCAGTTGTTGTCGCCCAAGAAGAGGTTTGTATAGACACTTTCCTGTCCACATCGCCCCCTGTGCTTATAGACATCCTTCAAATGGATGCGGGTGATGCGTGGGCCGTGTATCTCGATCCACTGTTCGGCAAAGCCCGTATCATGGATATTGCCGACATCCAAATGAATGCCCACCCAGGGACTATTCACTTCATTCAAAAAAGTGTAGAACTCACGCGGGCTTAAAAGAAACCGCTGCTCCGAATTGCAATTCTCGATCCCGATCTTCACTCTCGCCTTGCCCGCCACCTCGCCTAACTTTCGCAACCCTTCCAGACAGCGAGCGTAGACCTCGTTGTAAGGCGTCTCGCTTGTGACGACTCCAGCTACCACTAGAATTGCGTCGGTTTTAAAGATCTGTGCAGCCTCGATTTGCCTTTCGATGTGATGAAACGCCGCTTCCCTCTTAGCGGGATCGCGCGCACAGATATTTTCCTCCCAATCCAACGAATTGGAAACGTTCGATACCTCTAGGCCGGCATCCTGAACCTTCACAAGCATCTGTTGAAGTTCAGTGTCCTTCGTCTGCATCTGAAACCACGGTCTATCTCCCAACCAAAGCTCGACGCCATCGTAGCCAGCGTGCTTCAAAAGCTTCAGGCCATCCTCAAAACTCATTCCCTTCGGGAATATCGTGTCTCCAATTGATTTCTTCATAAGAAACTTGATTCGCAGTTAATACAATAATGATAGGTACTTACGTCTGATCAAGGCAAGCAAATGGGCGGCAGCGGCCCTCTGTCTACTCTGTCCGACGATTGCGGTTTGTTCCACACCTGACGTTCAAACCATTATCAAAAAGTCTGTGGCTGCAAATGAAACGGACTGGAAAGCTGATCCAAATTATTCATATCGTGAGCTGGACCGCATAGGTTCGACTACCAAGACCTACGAAGTGACCATGATCCAAGGGTCCAGGTATCGCCGCCTGATTGCGGAAAATGAGGAGCCGCTCTCGCCACAAGCCAGCGCCAACGAAAGACGGAAACTGGAAAAAGTAACAGCACAGCGCCGCGCGGAATCGCCCGACCAGAGGCAAAAGAGAATCGCCCAGTATGAGAAAGAGCGAACGCGGGATCACCTGATGATGGGACAGCTGACTCAAGCCTTCGATTTTAAATTCATCGGTAGTCGCATCGTTGATTCACATGACGTTTACGTGCTGCGAGCGACTCCTCGAAAAGGATACAAGCCGCCCAATATGGAGACGCAAGTCCTTACTGGGATGCGCGGTGAGCTCTGGATCGATAAAAAAGCCTTTCAGTGGGTCAAGGTGACGGCGCACGTTATGCGTCCCGTCAGCATTCAAGGATTCTTAGCACAGGTTCAACCTGGCACGCGCTTCGAATTGGAAAAAATGCCTGTAGACGAAGGCATCTGGCTACCCAAGCACTTCGAAATGAAATCGAACGCCAAAGTTCTATTTTTGTTCGACCGGTCAGATCAGGAAGATAACACTTTCTTCGATTACCGCAAGCTTGCGAATACGGACTCCGCTTCCACGTCCACTCCCACTGCGAATGGCAGGTCGAAGTAGCCGCCTTCGCTCGCAGACTCGAATTAGCCCGCCTCGGCCACTTCAACTTTGTTTTGCAGCCGTCGCTTTCGGTGAGCAAATCGGCTCGTTTCGCTCACTCACTAATAAGGTGGAGACAACTCACGACCGGCATGCCCTTTCACTTTCGGTAATCGTCCCTGTCTATAACGAAGCTTCGGTGCTACCGGTCCTGCTGCGCACACTGCAGCCGGTGCTGCTCGCGACGGGATGGAAGTACGAGATTGTCTTCGTGAACGATGGCAGCAGAGATGGATCTCTGCGGATGCTCCTGGCAGAAGCCGCGATGGACGAACGAATTAAGGTGCTCAGCTTCCCGCGTAACTTCGGGCACCAGACCGCAGTCACTGCAGGCTTGGATTTCGCAAGCGGCGATGCCGTAATCATCCTGGATGCCGACCTGCAAGACCCGCCGGAGCTGATACCCGAAATGCTGCAGCTTTATCTCCAGGGTTACGAGGTAGTTTCTCCGCAGCGGATCTCTCGAAAAGGAGAAGCCTTCTTCAAGCGTGGGACGGCTTCCTTATTCTATTGGCTGATCCATAAATTCGTGGACAACCGAATCCACGCCGAGGTTGGCGACTTTCGCCTATTAAGCCGGGCCGCAGTGAATGCGTTGCGCCAATTTCGAGAGCAACATCGTTTTTTGCGCGGCTTGATCACATGGCTCGGGCTGCGAGAGGCGCTGCTTCCCTTCCATCGACAGCCCCGTGCAGCCGGCGAAACCAAGTATCCGCTGTTGAACATGTTGCGGTTCTCCTTAACCGCCATCACATCATTTTCGGCACTGCCGCTGCGCTGCACAATGATCGGCGGCATCGCCGCAAGCGGTGTATCACTGCTGTATTTCGGTTATGCCGCATATGGCGCGTTCGTTCTGAACAGAGTAGTCCCTGGCTGGACCTCCATCGTATTTCTCCAATGTCTTTTTTTTGGAATCACATTGCTGGGCATCAGCGCTATCGGCGAGTACGTCGGCCGGATCTACGAAGAAGCCAAATTTCGGCCGCTCTACATTCTGGATCATGTAGTTAATCTCCGCCCAGCCACGGTTCGGCGCATCGCGACGATGCAGCCGCGTGAAACCCCCGTGCCGGAACATGAATTACTGCGACTTCGTGAGAAAGTCGGCAGCTCTGTCTGATGCCGGCTGAGTTTGACGAATACGCAGCGTCTTATCAGAAGCTGCTGCACGATCCTCTGAGGGAGCGATTTGCGCCCGGATCACAGTTTTTCACTCGTAGGAAATGGGAACTGCTGAAGGGCTTTCTGGCCAACCGTCTTCCCACGAGGGAGCAGAAGTGGCTCGACGTAGGATGTGGTTTCGGCGATTTGTTGCGCTTGGGCAAATCTTCCTTCCAGGAAGCCCGGGGATGCGATCTGAGCCCGGAAATGCTGGCCCAAGCACAAGACCTGGACGTGCGCCTACAGAATCGGCCCGACGAGCTGCCCTACGAATCGGCGAGCTTCGATCTGGTAACTGCGGTTTGCGTCTATCATCACGTCCTTTCCAAAGACATGCGCCTGGGACTCACCACCGAAGTCAAACGGGTTCTTAAGCCGGGCGGCATCTTCTGTCTCATTGAACACAACCCTCTGAACCCGATCACCCGGTTAATAGTGCACCGCACGCCCGTGGATGCAAATGCACAATTGCTCGGTATCTCAGAATCAACTCAACTGGTACGAG
Source organism: Bryobacteraceae bacterium (assembly GCA_045807905.1). GTDB lineage: Bacteria > Acidobacteriota > Terriglobia > Bryobacterales > Bryobacteraceae > Bog-105. Next base: position 18,392 of record JBJMGM010000061.1, read on the forward strand.
CCGTCGGCTTAAGCGTAATCGCAAAGGAACTTTTTCTGTATCTGCCAGAAGCGCTGTACAACAGAGCTGCCTTCCTTGAATCCTGTTTCCGCAACATTCCGCTGGGGGGGCAATACGCAGTCTTCGCTGAGAAGTCGGCCTGATGCGTTGTGCATAAAGGCCGATCTTCCAAAATTTCCATTTGGGGCTCGATGGCCCTCTTTCGCAGGAACCGCCGCCGTATTAACCTTATCCGCGCTCTATCTTTTCCCAGTCACTCAGTTGCTCCATCGCGTTGGTGACGAAGGGACGATCGTCTACGGCGCACAACGCGTGCTTGAAGGTCAGGTTCCGTACCGGGATTTCCTCGAAATGATAGGGCCCGGATCATTCTATTGGCTGGCATTGTTTTTCAAGCTATTTGGGCTTGGTTGGCAAGTCACACGTTTTTACCTGTTATTGACCGGAGCCGCGACCGCACTCTTGATTTATTTCATTACCCGCCACTTTGTTCGCGGAGCGATCTCAGTTCTGCCGTGCCTGTTTGCGGTTGTCTTGGGCCTACCGTTCTGGCCCGGATGCAGCCATCACTGGGATAGCAACCTATTCGCGTTGGCAGCCATCCTCTGTTTTCTGAAATCGGAAGAGCGCGAGCGTTTCGAATGGCTGTTAGCGGCAGGCACGCTTGCCGGTCTCACTTCGTGCTTCATCCAGCAGAAGGGATTTCTGCTGGTATTGGCATTCACGATCACGATACTTGCAAAACCGAGGCAGGTTGGCGGGCGGAGCGTTGCGTTTAGGGCGGCAGGTTACGTCGTTGCCGCATACGCCACTATTGGCGCATCTGTTTTGTTTTTGTTTTACCGTGCGGGCGCACTCCGCGATCTGATCTATGCGAGCTTCGTGTGGCCGCTTTCCGGCTACGAAACAGTAAATCGGATGCCATATGGTGCGGGCATCGCCGATCTAGCGATTGGATCCCTTTCCTTTCTGCCGCATCTGCCAGCTGCGTGCGCACTCCTGATCGCGTTGCTTTGCCTCGTGCCCTTTATGGTCGTCGTTTTTTTACCGCTAGTTTTGATCGGGAGCACGATAATTCCCACTTCGAAATCACATGTACCTGGGTTAGTTTTCCGCGCCCCGATAATGCCGCTCGTTCTTGCCGGATTCGCATTGTGGTTGTCCGAAATACACCGGCACGACATGATCCACTTACTGTTTGGTGCTCCGGTATTGCTACTCGCGCTTTTCGTGGTGGCAGAGCGCAATTATGCTGGTAGCCGTATCAAAAACGCACTCCTGACGGCGATAACGCTGGGCGTTGTCCTGCTAGGCTCATTCAAATTGGCAGAATGCTGGCCGTCCTACAAAATCGAGACGAGGCGAGGCACCGTTCTCGATGTCACACAAGATGATGCACTGGGGTTTCTGAACAATACCGTCGCCCAGCGTGAGTGGGTGTTCGTTTATCCGTATTATCCGATGTACTACTATCTCGCCGACATCAGAAATCCGACGCGCCTTAGCCTTCTTATCTATCACTACAACACCGCGGCTCAGTTCGAGGATGTGATCCAAGGTCTAGAGAGTAAACACGTGAAGTACGTTCTTTGGGATACCGTCGTCGATGGAGCAAACTTGCGGACGTGGTTTCCAGCGTATGTTCAGCCTCCTCATGATCAGCTGAAACTCGAACGATACCTGCGATTAACTTACAATCTGGTCTCAATCAAGAATCGGTTCCGGATTCTGCGGCGGAACCGTTATTGAGCTTGAACAATCTCGGTTTGCTGGGGCGAGGTAAGAGTCATTCGCCGCGTACGAAGCAGAATGGCAGCGCCAAGCACAAACAGTCCCACGGCAATCCATTGCGTGATCGAAAACGGCCCGACGAGCGATTGTTCGTGCGTGCGAAAAAACTCGATCATGAAACGCGCAGTGGAGTAGAGGATCAGGTAATACCCGATCACTTGCCCCGGATGATGCGAGCGGTTGAATTGGCGGTACAGAATGCCGAAGATTACCAGGTTCGCCGCGGATTCGTAAAGCTGAACGGGATGCAACGGTCTATCAAGCGGTACAGGCGCGGCTGCATCGGAGCGGAAGTACACTCCCCACGGCAGATGGCACTCTTTACCCCAACAGCAGCCCGCCGCGAAACAGCCCAGTCTTCCAATCGAATGTCCCAGCGAGATACCTGGCGCAAATGAATCCATCGTGATCCATAGCGGCAAGCGCTCTCGTCTGATGTAGAGCGCTGCGACCACCAGAGCAGCGATAAACCCGCCGTGGAAGACGCCTGCCGCCTGCAGCGTTTCGAATGAGAAGATCTCGCCCGGATGACTCAGATACTCTCCGGCATCGAAAAGAATCATGAACAGCTTGGCCCCGAGTATCCCGCCAATTGCGCAATACACCGCAAGGTTCGTGATCTTCTCCGAAGACAAGCCAACACGGCCGGCCAGCCGCCGCGTGATTCCCAACCCGGCCAGAAATCCAAGTGCGACAAGCACGCCGTAGGTGGGAATGTAAAACGAACCGATGCTGATGAGCTTAGGAAACATACTGTACTACTTATGCGCGAAATGGCTACGCTCTTCGACTGGCTTCTGACGGTGGAACAGAACATCCAGCAGCAGTAAGATCGCGCCAACCGTGATCGCGCTGTCGGCTATATTAAACGCCGGGAAGAACCAAGTACCATGGTAGACCTCAATGAAATCCGTTACGGTCCCATGTGCGATCCGGTCATAAAGGTTGCCGACTGCGCCGCCTAGAACGAACGAGAGTCCCAATCGCGCGCCAATACTCGTGAAAGTCTTCCGGGAGCCCCATAGTGCCGATGCAACAAAAAATAGGACCAACGTTGATACGCCCACGAGCACGGCGCCGCGAACATACGAGTTGCTTTCAGCCAAAAACCCGAATGCTGCACCGGGATTCTCGGTATGTACGATGCGGAGCCACCCCGGAACTATGGACACGCTATCGAATAAGCTCATTGAGCGGTGAATCCAGACCTTCGAAGCACGGTCCGCAAGGATGACAACCGCTGCAATGAGGAATGGCGTGAGCCGGGCGCTTCTGGTTCGCTGATCCGTCACCTAGCGCATAAACTCTGGCAGCGCGGCCGCACACGCTGCGCAAACAGTTGGGAAATCTTCGTTGCTGCCGACGTCCAGCGTGTATTTCCAGCAGCGTTCGCATTTGTCGCCGCGGGCACGTTCGACAAGCACCGCGAGTTTCCCCACGGCACTGCGCGCGACTTCCACTTGAGAGACAATGAACCACGTTGGAAGCTCATCCACCAGCTCCGCCAAAAGCGGGTAAAGATCCTCACCCGCATCGAGGCGCACGGCCGCTTCGAGTGATGAGCCGATCACTTTCTCTTCGCGGGCGCTATCAAGCGCTTTCAGCACCTGCTCACGCACCGGCACAAGTTGATTCCAGTGCGCAGCCTGTTCGCGCTGTTCGGACGTGACCCCTTCGCTCAGCATTTCCGGCGTGGGAAAGTACTCAATGTGAACGCTTTCCGGCGCAGCATCAGCAACTTTACTGTGGCGCCACACCTCTTCGCAGGTGAATGACAGAATCGGTGCGAGCAGGCGAACCAGCGCGAGATTCAGCCTGTATAAGGCGGTCTGGCAACTCCGCCGCGAATGGGCAGAGGGCGCATGGGTGTAGAGACGATCTTTCGACACATCGAAGTACACCGCGCTCAGATCGGTGATCGCAAAATCATAGATCGCTCGATAGACTTTGTGGAATGCGTACTGGTTGTACGACGCGACGCACTGACGGACGACCTCCTCGCAACGCAGCAGGATCCACGTATCCATACCTGTGAGCCGATGGCCCGGCACGGCGTCGCGAGCCGGATCGAAATCGGCCAGGTTGCCGAGCATAAACCGGAACGTATTGCGGAGTTTGCGATAGGCCTCGGACAACCGCGTCAGGATGACGTCTGAAATGCGAACGTCTTCAGTGAAATCGACCGAGGCAGCCCACAAGCGCAGCAGATCAGCTCCATATTGCTTCGTGATGTTTTCCGGCCCAAGGCTTCCCATGGATTTCGACATGGCCCGGCCTTCGGCATCGAGTGTCCAACCGTGAGTAGCGCACTCGCGATACGGCGAGGCGCCTTTCAAGCCCACGCCGATCAAGAGCGAGCTATGAAACCAGCCGCGGTATTGATCACCCCCCTCGAGGTACATATCGCACGGCCAGTCCAGCTGATTCTGGGCCGTCAAAACCGCGAGATGGCTTGACCCCGAGTCGAACCAGACGTCAAGAATGTCAGTTTCCTTGCGGAATGAGGTAGCGCCGCAGTTTTCACAAGTGCAGCTTGTGGCCATCAACTCTGCTGCTGTCTTTGAATACCAGATATCGGAGGTGTGCTCCCGAAACTGCCGGACAACGCCATCCAGAACACGCTTCTCGGTGAACGGTTGACTGCAGTTTTCGCAGTAGAACACGATGATCGGCACTCCCCACACGCGCTGACGCGAGATGCACCAATCGGGGCGCGCGGCGATCATATTCGAAATGCGCTCTTCACCCCACTCGGGATACCACTTCACGGTTTTTATAGCTTCCAGCGTCCTTGTGCGCAGATTTTCGCGCTCCAAACCGATGAACCACTGCTCGGTGGCCCGAAAGATCACGGGATTATGACAGCGCCAGCAATGCGGGTAGCTATGATCGACATTCGCCTGAGAGGCGAGCGCGCCGTGCTCCCTGAGCAACTTGATCACTACCGGATTACTTTCCCAGATCGTTTTGCCGAGGAGCTCTTCTGGTAACGGACCGCTCACGCCTCCAACCTGAAACATGCGGCCAGCGGCGTCTACCGGACAATACACGGGAATCCCGTAGCGCTGGCACACGACGAAATCGTCTTGGCCGTGGCCGGGCGCCGTATGGACAGCGCCGGTTCCCTGCTCGAGCGTTACGTGATCGCCGAGAACACCGAAGGAATCGCGATCGAGAAATGGATGACGAAAAACAGCTCCTTCCAACTTCGCACCCGGAAAGCGCGCAACTACAGTTTGATCCCAACCGAGCTCTTCAGAGATTCGCGCCAACAGACCTTCGGCAACTATCATGACGCCTTCTGGCGTGTCAACCGCAACGTATTCGAACTTTGGATGGAAGCAGATCGCCAGATTGGCCGGGATCGTCCAAGGCGTAGTGGTCCAGATGACGGTGTAGACGTCGCGCCCCGCGAGGGCGCTATCGAGCAGCGCAGGATCTGTCGACAGCTTGAAGCGCACATAAACCGAGGGGCTCGAATGATTCTCGTACTCAACCTCCGCTTCAGCCAATGCAGTGCGGTCCTTGATGCACCAGTGAACGGGTTTCAGCCCCTTGTAGACGTAGCCGCGGTCCAGGAAATCAACAAATGCTTGCGCGATGACCGCTTCATATTCAGCGCTCATCGTCAGATATGGATCTTCCCAGCGACCGAGCACGCCGAGGCGCTTGAATTCCGCACGATGAATGTCGACGAACTTCGCTGCATATGCGCGGCACGCTGCACGGATTTCGGCAGCGCTCATCGAAGCCTTGCGTTTCCCTAGCTCTTGATCGACCCTGAACTCGATGGGCAATCCATGGCAATCCCAGCCAGGAATATACGGCGCGTCATAGCCGGCCATAGTCTTCGATTTCACGATGAAATCTTTGATTATCTTGTTAAATGCAGTGCCGATATGGATATTCCCGTTTGCGTAAGGCGGGCCGTCATGCAACACGTACTGAACACGGCCGGCACGAGACTCGCGTATGCGCTGGTACAGGTTGCTCTGCTCCCACCGTTCAAGCGTCTTAGGCTCCGCCGCAGGCAGGTTCGCCTTCATCGGAAAATCTGTTTTCGGGAGGTTGACGGTCTTCTTCAGGTCAACCGAGGAAACATTCATGGATGTAATTTCATCGTATCGAACGGCCCAACACCTGCCGCCCACATTGTGCGATGATGCCCTGATGGTGACCCTATGAAAACGATTGTTCTGTTCTTTGCGGTTCCGTTACTCAGTATTCCGGTTTACGCCCAGTCCGCGCAGAATCCGCTCAGCGAGGGCCAAAAGGCACTCTACAACTACTTCAAGGGCAACCTGATCAAGGCGGCCGAGAAAATGCCGGAAGAAAATTACACCTTTAAACCCACGCCGGGGGTTCGAAGTTTCGGGCAGCTCGTCGGTCATGTGGCGGATGCACAGTACATGTTCTGCTCGAACGTGCTTGGCGACGGTATGAAGCCGCCCGGAATTGAGAAGAGCAAAACCACCAAGGCGGATCTGGTGAAAGCGCTCAACGACTCATATGCTTACTGCGACAAGGTCTACGACGGGATGACAGACGCACAAGCGACGCAGATGGTCAAGTTTATGGGGCGCGATATGGCCAAGCTGACCGTGCTTTCGATCAACAACGCTCACGATGACGAGCATTACGGCAACATGGTCACCTATATGCGGATCAAGGGGCTGGTGCCGCCTTCAAGCGAACAGCAGAACCAGCCACCCAAAAAGCAGGGGCAGTAGATACGCGCCGCTGACGTTATCGCGTTTGCGGGCCGGCGTAAATTTCTGCTGAATGGGCGGGCAAATGGACCGCCGCCTCACCATCACGAAATACCAAGTTCTTAGTCACCGCTAACTGACTGTGAAACTCGGCGTCACCTTCGAAACGAACCGGGATGTCCGCGTCGTCTGAGCCATTGTTGATCGCAACAATCACTGTTCCCGCGGCGCTCTTTCTCGCATAAACCCAGATCTGCTTCGCTACGGCCAAATCGATCATCTCGCCTCTCCGCAAAGGCTCTAACCTGGCGCGTAACGCGGCCAGCTTACGAACGTGATCGAATACAGCAGCCTGTTCTGCAATTCTTCCGGAAGCTTCAAAGGCGTTCCGGGTATCTTCTTTCCACCCGCCGGGGAAATCGCGTCTGTTATCTGGATCATCGGCGCCGGCCATCCCGATCTCGTCTCCGTAATAAATCATCGGCGTCCCGCGGGCCGTCAGGAGAAATGTGAACGCTAGTTTCAGCTTCTCGAGTCTTGCGCCGGGCTCGTTCATAAAGCGCATTACGTCATGCAGCCCGAGAAAGGTGACCAGCGACTTGGGATTCGGGTACAACCTGTCTTCCGCGAGCGTTTGCGCGGCTGAATCGATGGCATTCGCTCGCGCAAAGACATCCCGGATCGCGTAGTACGTCGGGAAATCAAAGACAGTGTCGATACCGCTATCCACGCCGTCAGAGCGTTTCGCCCCGCCCTGAAAAAACGAGGTCACTGCCGGATTTTTGTCGAAGACCTCGCCTACTGCACGAACATCTGGATACTGGCGTTTCAGAGCGGCGGACCACTCACTCCAGAAACGGCGGTCGACATAAGGCAGCGTGTCCTGCCGGATTCCGTCAAACCCCGCTATCCCAACCCACCACAACGCATTCTGGATCTCATATCGCGCAACCTCCGGATCGTCCTGGTTCATATCAGGAAGCACGTTTTTAAACCATCCATCAAGGACATTCCGCCGCAATTCCACGGAGGCATGAGGATCAGGAAGCGTCCAGATTTGCCAAGTCTCATCGACGTGATGTGAAGCGGTGCCATGAAACCATGTCGGATCGGGCGGATCAGTCACCCAGGGATGATACGGGCTGACATGATTCGCCACTTGATCCTGAATGACTTTGATTCCGGCCCGATGCGCTTCATCGACCAGCTTCCGAAGCAGGTCCAGCTTTCCGAGATGCTCTTCGACCCCGTAGTAGTCGATAGTTCCGTAACCGTGATAGTCCGTGACGGGTTCTCCGCCGATTGCTTGGCGCCGGTTTAGTTCGTTCGTGTTGTCGTAAACCGGTGTAAGCCAGAGCGCCGTCACGCCGAGGCTTTTCAAGTAGCCGAGGTGATCGATAATCCCTTGAAGATCGCCGCCATGATAGAAGCGGTTCTTACTTCGATCGAAGAGGCCGCGCGAGATCACGGGGTCGTCATTTGATGAATCGCCATTAGCGAAACGGTCGGGCATAATCAGGTAGATCACGTCATCTGGAGAGAAGCCCTGAAAGCGCCCAGCAGCAGGTAGTGGGCTCTCGATCTCGAAAGGAACCGCTGCCGTGCCGTCTGCCGTCCGAATTTGCAATGGATACGCGCCAGACCGGAGGGTGGCCTGAATTTCAAGGTCAACAAATAAATAGGTGCCGGTCGCATTGACCCGAACACCGCCCGCGCTCAGTCCTGTGGGAGCGCCCACCGTTGCACCAGTGAAGCCGGATCCGCGAATCAGGAGCCGGACCGGATTGATCGAATGACCGACCCACCAGTTCGGCGGCTCCACTTTGGTCACGACTGGATTGGCACTGATTACGACGGCAGAAAGCACAAGTAACAGCAGAAAACGTGGTGGCAACCGGTCCATTTGTGCGCGATTACCTTAAGCCCGTTTACTCAGCAAACGCGCTGCGCGTCGGCGGTGGCGGATCGGTGTGCTTGATCGCGCGCCAAAGAATGGCATTCAGTTCGTCATCATCGGCTAGGTCGGCATCCGAAAAATCCAAGCGCGCCGATTCTTCTGCGCCGCGGCCTTTGCCCGGGTTGCGGTCCGTTAATGACGCTTTCGGCTGAATGGCAGTGTAGGACCGCACATCCGCTTGTTGGCTGAAACTCGCGAACATGGGGCGTGCACCGGCATCGAAGTGCGTAAGCGGGCGGAGACCGACAATCAATTCCATTGTCCGAAGCACGCTCGTTTGGTTGTACATGGCGGAATCAACAATACCGCGGTGTGTGAAGGGCGAGACGACCCACGCCGGGGCGCGGTGCGAATCTACGTGATCGGGACCGTTCTGTGCGTCATCCTCGATGATAAAGATGGCTGTCGAGTTCCACGCCTTACTGTGCGAAACCGCATCGACAATAAGCCCGACCGCGTAATCATTCTGCGCCGCGTACGATAAAGGCGTCAGCTTTCCCGGCGTGGTGCCCTGAGTGTGGTCGTTTCCCAAGCGCACGACAATCAGCTGCGGTACCTGGCCCTTCGAGTCGAAATCCTTCCATTCGCGGAGGAACTCGTGCGCTCGATCGAGGTCAGAATATTCGAGGTCGAAGCCACGATAATTCATATCGGTATACGGTTGTAGCGCCGGATCTCTGACCTTTGCAACCTGGCGCGATCCGTTCACAGCTGCGAAAGGGATGTTACTCACCCAATCGCCGTAATTTCGGATGCTAATACCTGCTTCGAGCGCGTTGTCCCAGATATAGCCGGCCGGCGGAGTGTTGGCAGGTTCACCGCCCTCAAAGTCGTACTCATGCCGCCGATGGGCGTAATTGTTCGGCCAAAGTTTCACGGTGTAATCCGGCGCGATTGCTGCGGTGGACCAATTATGGCCGTCGGCGCTCACATCCGCGTTCTCGTAAAAGTTGTCATAAAGGATGAATTCGCGCGCAAGCTGGTGCAGGTTCGGGGTGATCTGCTCCCCGAATAAATTGAGTGACTTGTCACCGTTACCTTTTTCCATATCGCCAAGGACTTGGTCATACGTGCGATTTTCTTTGATGATGTAGATAACGTGTTGAATCGGAGAAGCGTGCTCCTGCGTACGTGCGAAGCGACGCTGCTGCGCGTCCGTGACATCGCCGTAAATCAATTCGTCCCGATATGGTGAATTTTGTAGAACGGTAGCCGTGTACGCGGTCAATTTATCTTCGGTAACGGGCGCGACGAAAGCTGCGGTGCCTGTCTGGATCCGGCCCACGTACTGAACTGTGGGAATTGAAGCGCCGCGACCATGTACGGCTGGATTCGGACCGCCTGGGTTAGCACGACTTCCCAGGCCCTTGCCGTTCAAAATCACCAACCGGTTCTCGTCCAGGCTGCGGATCGATGTCGGATACCAACCCGTGGGGACAAAGCCGAGCACCCGGCTCCGCGGACCGGATATGTCGGCGATCCCCACGGCGTTTGCATCCGAACAAACAACATAAAGGCGAGTTCCCTGGTTATCAATCGCCAGCGCCGAAGGCGTCATGCCCAACGGGTGCATGGGACTGAGCGAAACATTGATAGATTCGAGCGTCCTCAGTTGCGAATCACGGGTGACGCCGAGCGAATAGACGTAGTTCGTATTGGCAGCCGCAACAAATAACCGCGCCACGTATTCGGAACTGTCGTTCTCTTCTGACGGAGCAGGTTTGTTGAGCCACAGCATATCGGTGGGATGCGACCCGACACGCGTCATGGCAATTTGTGCGCCACTGTTCGCGTCATATTGATATACAGCAGCGTCAGCCCAACTGCTCACGATCAATTGCCTGTCGCCGGGCGGCAGGAGTAGCCGATACGGGCGGCGGCCCGATTTCCAGCGCCCTATCAATTGCCCGGATTGCAGATTGATCACCGCGATGCTATCGGTGTGCAGATCCGCCGCATACAGCAGATGAGCGTCGGATGAGACCACGACATCGCCTATGAACGAGAGTCCTTTGTTGTTGATGTCGGGAACGGCAACGAAATCGCGGCTGCGCGTGAGCTTCCCGTCCTGTGGATTCAGAGATAATTCGTAAACAGAGGCGCGGCTTCCGCCACCCACATAGACCGAGTTTCCTCGTGGCGAGACTGTCAGGCCCAGCCATGCATCGGGCAACGGCGTACGTCCGATTTCGCGCTTTTGTGCGATGTCGATAACGCTGACCGATGGCGGATTGTAGCCCCCGTTTAAGACAAGCAAGTACTTGCCATCCTTTGAAACTGCACTGCTCATGGGCAGAGTGTCGACTGCGACCTGTTCGCCTGCTGGGCGGATCGTCCAGCCGCTATTCAGAAGGAACCCGCCGCCTGGCAGTGGACCAACCTGCTCCGGAGGAGGACTCTGTGGAACAACGTCTTGCACCACCAGCAATCCTGCGAGCGCAAGAACCAACGTCAAAGCAGATTTCATTCAATAAACCTGTGTGCGATAGGGAAACGGCGTCCAACACCAAATGCTTTGGGGGTAATGCGCAGTCCAGGCGCGGCTTGCTGGCGCTTATACTCGTTGCGGTCGACTTTTCGGATGATGTCACGAACTAAATCTTCGGGCAGTTTTTCCTCTGCAGCGATAGTCGCGGCGGATTCGTACCGTTCAATATAGCCGGCCAGAATTGCGTCAAGTACATCATATTCAGGCAGCGTGTCCGTATCCTTCTGGTCCGGGCGAAGCTCGGCAGAAGGTGGCTTCGTGAAGGTGTTTTCAGGAATCGGGCCGGGCAGTCCTTTCGCTTCGTAACGCGCGTTTGCAGTGCGCGCAAGCCGGTAAACGATCGTTTTTGGCACGTCGCTGATGACCCCCAGGCCGCCGCACATGTCACCATACAGCGTGCAATAGCCCACGGCAATCTCACTCTTATTGCCGGTTGTCAACACCAGCGCGCCGAATTTGTTCGACAGCGCCATCAGTGTAACGCCCCGCAGCCGCGATTGCAGATTCTCTTCAGTTGCATCGGGGTTGAAACCCGTAAACAACGGACCGAGTGTGTCGACCAGGGCTTCGTAGCCGCACTTGATAGGAATGACTTCAAAACGGATGCCCAGATTGCAGGCTAGGGTGCGGGCGTCGGCAAGACTGTGCTCCGAAGAATAAGGACCGGGCATGCCAACACCGGTGACGTTCTCCTTGCCCACCGCTTCTACGGCTACTGCCGCGACCAGCGCCGAATCGATCCCTCCACTCAGTCCGACGAGGACGCTGCGGAACCCACATTTGCGGATGTAATCGCGGGTGCCGAGAACCAGTGCTTCGAAGACCGCTTCGTCGCAAACCAAATCATTTGCGTGATCATCGCCCACGCCGGTTGAGGAATCAAAAAGAATCAGATCTTCAGCGAAAGACTTCGCCCGCGCGGCCAACGCGCCGTCGGAGGTCATCGCAAAGCTCGTTCCATCAAACACAAGCTGATCGTTACCTCCGACCATGTGTACGTAGGCGACCGGCAGCCCGAAGCGCTTCGTAGTGGAGTGAAAGATGGACTGGCGCTGCTCACGTTTTCCCATATTCCAAGGCGAAGCGTTGATAGAGATGATTACGTCAGCGCCTTGCTGAACGAGCTCTTCAATGGGATCACGGGAATAGCGGCGCCGTTCCCAGTACTGCTTGTCATTCCAGAAGTCTTCGCAGATGGCCAGCGCAACCCTCGTCCCGCGGATCCTGCAGATGGATTGGTGATCAGCCGGCTGAAAATAGCGCGCTTCGTCGAAAACGTCATAGGTGGGCAGCAGGACTTTGCGCTGGTCAAAGACTACGCGGCCGTTCTCAATGACAGCGGCAGCATTCTGGGCCTTGATGGGAGCGTTTTCAGGAGATCGGGCGACATAGCCGAGGATCAGGGCGAGATCGAGGTTCGCGGATTCCTGCGCGATACGGTGTAGCGACTCCGCAGTGCGGTCGAGAAAGGAATCCTTCTCAACCAGATCTCGCGGGGGATAGCCCGTCAGAGATAGCTCCGGGAAAGCCACCACTTCGGCGCCGGCGCGCTCAGCCTGCCGCGTGAATTCTAGGATTTTGGCGGAGTTGCCGTCCAGATCTCCGACAGTCGTGTTGATCTGCGCGAGGGCCATCCGCATCGAAACCCATTGTATCGGCGGGGCGTGTACGGGTGCTGCTTGCAACCTTTCGGTACGCCGCGCGCATCTTCTACACTGTGTGGCGTTGCGGCTTTCAAATTGAAGGCGCTACGCTGGAATGAGGTGCAGTTATGCGCTTGATCTTAGGGAGTGTGCTCTTCAGCACCCTGGCCGCGGCTATTTGTAGCGCGCAGTATAACCCAGCGAGTGGGTATCATGCAGGCGGGCAAGGAGGCTTTCACGGCGGTGTCTCCGGAATACACTACACGGGCTCGGGCGTGGGCTTCGCAAACCCGGGCTTCGGAAATGTGAACTCTTTGCCTCCTCCCGCAAGCGGGATCAGTGCCGGGGCCTGGAGGCAGATTCAGAGAAGTAATCACTTACCCTACTCGCAGGCCCCCTTCGGAGCCTCTTTTGCTCCGTACTACTATCCATCGTTCGGGTACAGCGATAGCAGCTATGCAAACAATCGATACGATGCTCCACCGCCTCCCGATCCGGGGGTGCAGAACATGATGATGACTGAGGGCGCGCTAACTCAACAGATTCAGAGACTGACCGATCGGCTGGATCAGTTGACGAACGCACAGCAACGCGACGCAGCACCTCAGAACGAAGATGTGCCGCAGACAACTCCGCAAGTTCCAATCACACTGGTGTTACGCAACGGCCAGCAGATTCAGGTCCAGAATTACGCGGTGATGGATCACATTTTCTGGGACTTCACGAGACAACCAGCACGAAAGATTCCGGTGTCGAGCATCGATATTTCCGCTTCCACGAGGGCGACGGAAGCTACGGGTGCGGAATTTCCGCAACTCGGCCGGCAGTAAACTTAAGCCGCACTACTTAAGCCGCATTACTTAAGCCGCATTACTTAAGCAAAGTTCGCCTCAGTAGATCGAGCGCGCTTTGTGTTGCAAGTGTACGGACGCGGGAACGGTCTCCTCCGTGTCGAACGCGGACGACGCGAGTGCCTGAAGGACCCGAGATCCCGATATACACCGTGCCAACCGGATCGTGCGGCGTGCCTCCGTCGGGTCCGGCGTATCCGGTCGTCGACAGTGCGTACGTCGCGCCGGTACGCGCAATAGCAGCTTCGGCCATGGCAGCGGCAACGGGTTCGCTAACCGGCGTATGTCTTTCAAGCAGTTCTGGTTTGAGGCCCAAAACCTCACGTTTCTGTGCCTCGGTATATGTCACGAATCCAGCGACGAAGAAATCGGAACTGCCGGGGCGTTCAGTCAAACGTGCGGCAACCAGGCCACCCGTGCAACTCTCGGCCGTCGCAACCCTTGCACGATGTCTTCGTAGAAGACAACCCACTACTGCTTCAAGAGGCTCTTCGGGATTCTCAGTATAAACGCGATCGCCAAGCAGCTGAGCAATGGGATTGCCAACCTCTCTAAGCAGTGCGCAGGCCTCTTGCTGAGTTTTGCCGAAGGCGCGCAACTTCACGAACAGATCTCCGGGCGACGAAAGCACGGTCGTGACTGGGTTCTTGTACTTGGTGTAGACGGGCGCGATCATCGCATCCAGGTCGGATTCACCGATCCCAGTGATCCGGAAGGTGCGCACCTTGATGACCTGCGGGGGAAGCATGGGTTTGAGGCGGGGAACCACTTCGTTGACCATCATGGCCTTCAACTCTTGCGGAGGACCCGGCAGGAGTATGAGGGCGCGTCGACCTACACGCACGAATTGCCCTGGCGCCGAGCCGTTTGGGTTAGCCAGTGCTTCAGCCCCTTCAATTAGGTAGGCTTGACGGAGATTGTTGGGTGCCATTGGCCGATTGATCTGGCGGAAGCGGCGGACCAGGATCGATTCCTGCTCCAAAGAGAGGCTGAGCCGTCGGCCGAGGGCAATTGCGGCAGCATCGCGCGTAACGTCATCCTCGGTGGGCCCAAGGCCGCCACTGAGCACAACAACATCGTATTGATCGAGGGCCATTCGTATGGCATCCGCTAAACGGGCGCGATCATCGCCAACGACTTTTTTCGTGATGACCTCAACGCCGAGAACATTGAGGTGCTCGGTGATAAAGAGAGAGTTTGTGTCGACGTGCTGCGGAGTCAGTAATTCGGAGCCGACAGCAATGATCTCTGCGGTGGCCACGTCCGATTTCCTATGGCATCGGTCGACCGGCGATATTCACATCCACCCGGTAAAGTGCGTTTTGCGTGGCAAGAATGAGGGAGCGCGAGGGCGAAAAGGCCAAGCCGACGATTCCGGGGCCGGAGAGAAACTGCTCCGGTTTCCGCGATGCGTCGATCCGGATGATGCCGCGACGCCCGGCTAGTGAAGCGGCAACGTAGAGCCGCCCCTCAGCGTCGAAGGCAAGCCCTTGCGGGCGACCGACACCGCGACAGAACGTCTCAACCTCGCCTGCCTTTGAGATGCGATAGACGGAATCGAAGCTGGAAGTGGTGGGCCCGGTCACGTACAGATAGTCTTCCGGACCGAATGCCAGGTGATAAGCGGCGATCGAGGCCTCAAGAGTTGCGAAAACATAGATCTGGCGCGACCGGCTGATCTTGAAGATGGTGCCGCTGCGATCGCCTACATAGAGGTTTTCTTCGGGATCGAAAGCGATACCTGTCGCGACCCCCATCCCTTCTGCGTAAACGGACATATTCCCGGTTGGGGTGATCTGGTAAATGATCCCGTCGTAGCGGCTGGACACGTAAAGCAAACCTTCGCGATCCAGAGCGAGGCCGGTAGGATTCATCAGGTCAGTGACGAAAGGCTTGGGATTGTAGTTCGTATCGATTTTGTAGATAGAAACGGGAGACTTTTGGCCGCGCGACCCACTGAACGTGCTGTATATATTGCCTTCTCCATCAACTGCGGGATTCGCAACCGGATGAAGACTATCGGCGACCTGGACGCCGATGTGAGTTTCGAATAGGTCGCTCTCGGCGGTGCCGCTTGCGACGATGAGATCACCCACGACGGCGGATTCCGGCACTCGCGCAATGATGTACGAGTCGCCAGCTACGACCAGGTGGGCAGGTTCGTTGCCCAGCTTGACCGCCGGTCGGCCGTCCATCGCGAGATTATCGCCGCGGATATGCAAGTCGCCCCCTGTAATCGCCGCAAATGGTTCGACAGTGGCGATGATCGGCCGCATCCTCGGGTGATGACGGGCCTCGTGTTTACTGGCCATACTTAGTAGAGTCTCAATTTCCCGCCAATATACAGAATAAGCGCGCCGTAAATTCCAGCGGCGAGGTCATCCGCGACGATGCCGACGCCTTCGGGTAGTTTCTCAAATTGCCGCAAGGGCCACGGTTTCCAAATATCGAAAAGGCGGAACAGAAGAAAGGCCGCACAAAAGCTTTTCCATCGTAAAGCAGTCGCTCCCAACAGCGTGACCCATTGTCCGAGAACCTCGTCGATGACAACAATAGACGGATCTTTCTTGCTGAGCAAACGCGCGGTCTGCGTCGACGCCCAAATGGCAGGCGCAAGAAGCAACAGAGTAGCAATCAAGAGAGTGAGCCGACCGGCGCCAGCGTAGGAGTGCAATAAGAGCGCGATGATGATGGCCGCGAGCGATCCGACGGTGCCTGGCCCCCAGGGGAAATAGCCGCAACCTAAGCACGTGGCTACCGCGACCGCTACCCGGTTCACTGCAAGCCTTCGGGCGGCTCGGATTCTTCGAACTCCTCGGTCTCGTTCTGTCGGGTGGGTGTTGAGATCACGTATTTTTCCGATGCCCAATTGCCGAGATCTATGATACGGCAGCGATCGCTGCAGAAGGGCATATTGGGGTTGTCGAAACCGACGTCTTTTTTACAAATGGGGCAACGCACAGTTACTGCCATTCGCAGTGCCCTCCAAATCCTATTATCGAACGGCGATTTTCGCGGCCGAGGTTTGAGGGGAGGGAAGAATTACGAAAGGATCAAGGCGTGGATGATAGGACTGTTCGGGTGGGCCGACAAGCTCGCCGATGAGGTCGTAGTCGTGCGCTTCGGTAATGCGAAGCGTGCGGATTTCGCCCGGGCGCGGTTCGGTCTCGCCGAAATCGTTGATGTAGCAAATGCCATCGATCTCGGGAGCTTGGGTTGAGAGACGCGCCTCCCACAGCAGTCCGGTTTCTTTCGAGGGGCCTTCGACTAGAACGGGCCGTTCAGTGCCGATCAGCCGGCTATTGCGGGAGGCCGATATGCGGCGCTGTAAGGCCATGAGCTTTCGTTTGCGCAAGTAGATCGTTCGCTTGTCCACTTTGCCATCCAGGTGGTAACTCTGGCTGGTCTCTTCGTCGCTATATGAGAAAACACCCAAACGGTCGAACTGAGCGGTCTTGACGAATTGGCAGAGTTGTTCAAAGTCGTCATCAGTTTCGCCGGGGAAGCCCACTATCATGCTGGTGCGGATGGCAACGCCGGGGATCGTCGTCCGAATGCGCTCGAGCAATTTAAGGAAAATATCGGCGTGGGCACCGCGTTTCATGCGCTTGAGCACCGGAGCGCTGGCATGCTGGAGCGGCATATCGATGTACTTGACGAGAGATTCGTGGGCGGCGATGGTATCGAGCAGCTTGTGGGTGATTTTGTTTGGGTACGCGTAGAGAAAGCGCACCCATTTCGGCAATTCGGTTGGAAGGTCGGCCAAGCGAGCGAGTAAAGCGGCGAGACCGTCTTTGAGGCCGAGGTCTTCGCCGTAACAGGTAGTGTCCTGGCCGATCAAATTGATTTCTCGGACACCGCTCGCGAACATGCGTGACGCTTCGTTGATGACGCTTTCAAAGCGGCGGCTGCGGAAACGGCCGCGGAATTGCGGAATGATGCAGAACGAGCACGGATGATCGCACCCTTCGGCGATTTTGATGTAAGCGGAATGACGCGGGGTAGTGAAAACGCGTTCAGTGAGATCGTGATAGAGATAGGGCTCGGGGGCGTGCGGTTTGGGGGTCAGGCCTTCGCACAGCGCGGTGATTTGCTGCAGCTCATTCGTACCGACAACTGCATCTACCTCCGGAATGTTGCGTTGAATGTCAGAGCGGTAACGCTCGACGAGGCAACCCGCGACGACGAGGCGCTGGGCTTTGCCGGTTTTTTTGTACTCGGCCATCTCGAGGATGGTGTCGACCGATTCCTGTTTGGCAGGGTCGATGAAGCTGCAGGTATTGACGACGATCACGTCCGCATCGGCAGGCTGCGGGGTCAACTGATGTCCGGCTGAGACGAGTTGGCCCATCATGACTTCGGTGTCGACCAGGTTTTTGGGACAGCCGAGACTTACAAATCCAATTTTCAAGTGGTGCTGAATCCGTTGGCGAAAGATGCGCGGTGGACACCGCGTGGAAGCTTCAGGATAACAGGAAAAACGGAGCTGTTGGGGCGTTTTTGCGAAACGAACTCCCCCGGGATTGGGAGCGGGGTTGGGGGCGTTCGCACAGGCGGGCCAGGAGCTTTGTTGTTTTAGACTCATTTACTTAGAAGGATTTGGATAGGGCGCTGGATCGGCCCGGGAGCCATACTCGGGGCGGTTAAAAACGCATGTCAGATTTGAACAAGCGGCACCGGACGACGGGGTCGCGCGCACACGGCTCGACGGGGCCGAAGACGCCCGAGGGGAAAGCGAAAGCGAGCCAAAATTCGACCACCCATGGGTGCTGTTCGAAGCAGCCGATTATCAAGGGCGAGAACGAAGAGGAGTTCAACGAGTTGCTCGAGGATTGGATGGACGATTACAGGCGGCCAGAGCGAGCGCATGCTGGTGCGGCAGGCGGTGGAAGCGCAATGGGTTCTGAAGCGGAATACGAATCGCTTTAACGAGCTGGAGGAAGCGTTAGAGGAGAAGAAGGCGACGGAGTGGACTGAAGAAGAGCACCAGAAGATGGAGCGGTTCCTGCGGTATCGGACAACGGCGGAGCGGTCGTTTCAGCGGGCCTCGACTACGGTCGAGCAATTGGTGAAGCGGCGGCGCGTGCGCGTGAAGGAGCGGCAGGAAGAGGAAAACGCAGAACCGGAACAGATGGACGCGGAAGAAGTTGTGGAAGCGGAGCCGGTGCGGAACGTGATGGAGAGGAAGCCGGGGGTTTGGGAGATTGAGGTGGGAGCGATTCACGTTCTGAATCAGTGGGCGGATATCACGATTGAGAATGGGCGGGCGGTGACGAAGCTGGAGCCGTCAAACGAGCAGTTGTTCGAGGATCGCAGGACGATGGAGCCGCCGCCGGAGCAGGTGTGCCGGCGCTTGATCTTTCACGATGGCATTCCGGTGGAGTACGGGTGGTGCGCGGGGCTTTTCGAGCACGTGCAGGACAGCCCGAAGTATGGCGTGCAGCAGATCACGATAGAGGCTTGGTTAGAGGCGCTCGGGCGGGAGCAGGCGGCGGGGACGGGGCATTTGGGCGATGCGGGCGAGGATGTGCCATATCCCAAGCGGCGGACCTGGTGTTGGTGTACGGCGTGTGCGCGCACGCAGGAGACGATCTGGCGGCGCGAAAGAGAAGTTCAGGAAAGGGAGAAGGGGAAGTAGGGGTTAGGTAGTGGGGTCTTAGCGTGGAGATGGCGCTGCTTTCCCGATGTCAATGTGATTTTGTCCAGGTTATATAGTTCAGGACTAGCGGAGGAACACCAGCTTTCGTGGCAACGGATCGAATACCAGACTGAAATGCTTTGTACTGTCGTTGTGACTTTACGAAGCCCATCGAGGGTCGCGTAGATATATTTCGAATGGCATCAGGACCGGGAAACGTTTTTGCGCAAATCCGAATCGCAACGAGAACGTACTCGTCAAGTGGAACGTGAATTAACGAACTGGCCTTGTCTAGGAGTTCCGGACTCAACTGACTTGACTCGTAACCGGATAGAACTGCAAGATCGGTTAGCTTCGCGGCTTGGCCGTAATTGATGGCAGATGGCCAGCCTTCGATTAGGCTATCCACCAGTTCGGAATGAGCTTTATCAAAGGACATTTCGTTGGGTTGGCCTATTAGCGCCTCAAAGTGCTCCTTCCGAAAATGCTTGGTAGCCCACTGCCAAAAGCTCTTGGAGGGAGTTTGATGCCGGAACCCACGAAAAGCATTGGGACCTACGGAGTGTTTCACGATCGCATCCCAGTTTTTGGGTCCTTGGGAGCGCTTTTGAACGACGAAAGTCTGCCAAGCTTTTTGGGCCTTGCTGAGGCGATCCCTAACGTCGTCGCAGTCCCCAAATTCAATGGCCGGGAGGCGGTTTGGCATGCGTAATATCTTAACGGCAAACGCTTCCAAGCCATTCAGTTGATGAGTACTCTGGGTACTGTTAGGGAATGCCACTACCGCAAATCAATACGAGAGGCAGCTTTGAATTGCTTCCTGCCACTGAGGGCCGCTCGTGCGATCGCCGGTTGCCAAGGCGTGGACGTCATCATTGGCAGCGGCGGAAAGCGCCGTCCGGGTATACGTCACTTCAACGCCCGTGGTTGTCGGATCTATCGCCGTTAGGCGCACATCGATGGTGGATACGAGGCAGTCTGGGATGAACGAGACGTATTGCATTCGTCCGGCGGCGAGATCGAACTCCGTATTCACCCAAACGCTCTTATGCGGGCCGTGCTGCACGGTGAAAACAGCTCCCTCTACATCTTTTGCCGGTAGCGGATAAAGGAACTCAGGGTTCCAAGTCTGCCCAGCCCAGCACCGCTCGCCCTCCGGGCCGAACAGGGGGGCTGCGCGGTCCACGGGCGCCGCAACTTCGAAACGGAACGTGTTGCGAACGTGCGCCGGTGACGATGAAGTCTGCTCCTGCGATGTGGACTGTTTGTATCCCATAAGAAGAATCGGAACAACTAAGACGAGAATGGCAGCGCTTCCTTTCACTGGCGCTCCTTCAAACGATGACTGTCGCGGGCCTGGAGCGTGAGCCCGTAAATGGCTCTAAGCTGTTTGATTTCTTTTAGCGTTTGCTGCGAAAAAGGAGCTTTGCCCTCGAAAGAGTGCAAGACGATGCCTTCCAGGAGGTCGCCCAAACTCATGTCTTTGAGTTCGGCCAAGCCCTTTAAAACTTTCAGTAGGCGTTTCTCGATGCGAACGCCCGTCTGGATGCGCTCAATCTCAACCGATGGTGACCGATCAGGCACGTCTTGAATGTACCATGGTACAGCGGTACGTTAAGATTGCTTGCTATAAACAGACCAATGCGCCCACACGATTACGCACCCCGGCCCGCGCACCTCAAATGGCTCCTCGATTCTGACCCGGCCATCCGTTGGCAGGTCATGAGGGACCTCACCGGTGAACCGCCTGACCTGATTGCAGCCGAGCGGTCCCGCGTCGCAACCGAAGGCTGGGGAGCCCAACTTCTCGCGCTCCAATCTCCTGCCGGCCATTGGGGTGCGGGCCCCCGCGGATGGAGAGACGATTTGCCGAAGGAGGACCGAGCCTTGCTAGTTGCCCTCTACACTCTCGTTGCCTTGATGGACCTCGGCCTCGACCCCGCCAGCAAGCAGGCTCGCAAAATGATCGAGCGCGTCGAGAAGCGGCTAGTCTTTAAGCGGCTCAACAACCGGCCCTTCCTTCAAGGCGAAACGGAGCCCTGCATCAATGGCAGAATCCTCGGTATCGGGTCGTATTTCAAGGAACCGAACGATGCACTGGCCAATCGACTCCTGAGCGAGCAACTCGAAGATGGCGGCTGGAACTGCGAAGCGCCGAAAAGCCGGCGGTCTTCGTTTCATACAACCATCTGCGTGCTCGAAGGACTGCTCGAATACGAACGAGCAGGGCGCAAATCGGCCGTCACTAAGGCCCGCAAGAGAGCCGAAAGCTATCTGCTCGAGCGCCGAATGTTCCGCTCGCTTCGCACCGGCGAAATCATCGACAAACGCTGGCTCCGCTTTTCCTTCCCGACGTTTTGGCACTATGACGTTTTGCGTGGACTGGATTATCTGCGGAATGCAGGAATCAAACCGGACAGCCGCGTCGGTGAGGCGATCGAGATCGTCGTTGCGCGGCGCCACCAGAACGGGCGCTGGCCGCTCAACCTTCTTCATCCCGAACATATTCCATTACAGATGGAAACCGGTGTCGGTAGCGCAAGCCGCTGGAACACGCTGCGCGCTCTCCGAGTTCTGCGTTGGTACAACAGCTCAACCTAGTAGTTAGATCAGAAGCGCGGCCGCGAATTCGCCATTCGCAGTAGGGCCGGGTGACGAGAGTTACAGCTGTTGCTTGGTCCTTTGATGTCATCGACTTCCAGCGAAATCCATCGCTTTCTTAACTCACGGGTGGTTTTTGATGGTCAGTATGAGGAGTACTAGCTCAGCCTCTCGGCGAATTGCGCAATTCTTCGATTTCGTGGACAATAAGTTACGGAATCGAGAATCAATGGCGGCAACCATCGCACATGCACCTGTCCTCGCGGGCTACTCGTTCGACCGCTCACCCGATCTGACCAATCCGAAAGTGCGTGAGCGGTTAAGCGGCAGTGCGATCAAAGCGTTTCTAAAGATCGTCGGAAAATGGGGCCTCACGGAATCTCAGGCGCGCGGACTGCTTGGTGGTATCGCCTCATCTACATTCCATACATGGCGAAGCGAACCGAGGAAACAAAAGCTGACCCAGGACACGCTGTTGAGAATTTCGCTTGTGATCGGCATTTACAAGGCGCTCCATATCTATTTTGGCGAAGAATGGGCTGATCGCTGGGTCACGTTAGGCAATCGTGGATCGATGTTCGCTGGAACTGCGCCGATCGAGTACATGATTCGTCAGGGGCAACCAGGGATGTTTGAGGTGCGCCGGATGTTAGATGCCTGGCGTGGCGGAATTTGACAGATTTTGACAGATCCTGAACTTCGCTCTTTCCATTGGAAAAGTTCCCACCGTCTAATCCCATCGCTTTATAGCGAAAGTGGAACGGTGCTTTCAGACCTCGCCGGGAACGCCAAGGAGGTGGACGACCTGGTGTTGTTGGATGGTGCGACAAACGATCGTGTGCAGAGCGAACAGCGGGGATCGATCGGAATCAGCACGTTCGAGCTGGTGTATGCGATTCCAAACGCACATGTCGTGAATGCCGCCTACACACACCCGAATGAATCAGGATCGCGATTTAACGACCACACGCGGGGTGCATGGTATGCGGCGGACCGTCAAAAAGCGTCCCTCGCGGAAGTCGTTTACCACAAGAGCAGGCGCCTGAGCGAAATTATCGTTCCCGATGAACCGGGTGAGCGACCTCGGCGGGATGTGTCCACATACGACGATTGGCTGGCGGACTTCCAAGCGGAATTTCACGTTCTAGACCCGCCGGAGGGCTTTTCGGAGTTCCTGAAACCTGAGCCTGTACCGCAGTGTTATGCGGCGTCGCAAACCCTAGCACGGCACCTGCTGAATGAGGGCTCCAATGGGCTGGTCTACCCGAGCGTCAGATATCAAGGGTCTAAGTGCATCGTGTGTTTTCGACCGGCACTTGTTTACAACGCGCGTAGATCGGAACGGCTTGAGATCACCTTAACGGCGAACGCGACAGGTTACGATCACCGTTCACGCCGAGTGCCCTTTTAAAATCCCACCAGCGAGATTTCAGAAGTTGCGTAAGAGAAAATCCCTTGTGTTTTCCCGTACAGCCGATCCGTGCCCTGCTTAAGCGGTTGAGGCGCTAGGAAGAATTCACAGTAGCCCAGTACTACCAGTCCGCCACAGCGCAAGGGCCAGTACTTTGCCGGTCGAATCGCAGAACAGTTTGAACCCATAGGATTATATTGATCCTCCTATGGCCGAAAGAAGAATTTATGTCTCACCCAATTTTGGTCACGGGCGCAGCCGGAGGAACACAAGGATCAACGGGACGCCTTGTCGCGAATCTTTTAATCGAACGTGGCATTCCGGTCCGCGCGTTAGTTCACAAACTCGATGCCCGGTCGGACAAGCTCCGGGGACAAGGTGCGGAAGTTATAGAAGGGGATCTTCTGGATCCGGCTTCCGTCCGCGCCGCTATGCAGGATGTCAAGCGCGCCTACTTCACATACCCGGTTGCAGACGGCCTGCTCGAAGCAGCGACCATCTTTGCCGCCGCGGCTCGCGATGCAGGTTTGGAGATGGTGGTGAACAATTCGCAGTTTCAGGGTACACGTGGTGCGCCGGGTTTTCGCGATTTAGGCCGCGCCCCCAGCTTTCGAAATCTGCAACACCGGCTGGCAGACCGCATTCGATTGGGCGCAGGTTGGAGCTGTTCATCTGCAAGCTCCTCCGTATTACGAAAACGTACGCGCTTTGGTCGGCAGGAGCGTCGCGGAACAGAACGCGGTCTTTCTGCCCTGGGGTGACGGCACCACTGTGATCCCGCTGGTGAGCGCGGAAGACGTATCCCGCGTTGCGGCAACTTTACTCGCGCAGCGCAGCCAGCCGTCTGATAGCGTATATGCCCTGATTACTGAAACTCCGACAGTCAATGAGATTGTCGACAGGCTAGAAAGCGCATTGGGGCGGCGGATCCGATATGTCCAGGTAAGCGACGAGCAGTGGGCAGATGCAGTCCAAGGGTGGGTGAATCCGCACGCGCTCGATCACCTGTCGCATCTGTGGCAATATTTCCGGAAAGGTGAAGACAAGTTTCAAGCAACCGATGCCATCCGCCTAATTACTTCCAGCAACCCACTAACGCTGGACCTGTTCTTCAGAGCGAACGCAGAGGCGATGGGAGGCACGCACAATGATGGGCAGGCCAGCAAAGCGCCAGCGGCTTAGTTCTCGCGAGGTATCCGGGAGATCACTTTACTGATTGCGAAAGGTAGATCGCGTTGTTGGTGCCGTGAGCGGTCGGCGGGCGGCTGTAATTGATCCAGGCCTCGCCAGCGAGATACGTCGAAACGAAGCCGAGCCACATTGCCGGGCCAAAAAATTGCTGTGGTGTAAGTCCAGTTAGCATGCGGGTGGCAAAGAAGACGCCCATGATTGGCCGGGTAGTAGCGACGCCCAACGCAATGGCAACCATGCGCGTGACCCATTCACGGTGAAGTTCCACGCGCCCGTTCCGGATGTGCCACCATGCCTTGGCGAGCGAAAGCAGAAAGAAACAGCCGAAGAAAATGGTTGCCGTCCCCTCAGCCAGACCACCGACCGGGTGAACACTCAGCCACAGAGCCGAAGTGCCGAGCACGATACTTAGACCCATAATTACGCGGCCCGTCCAGCGATGCAGTCGCGGGTGACGCCGGCGTAGCGACGGGACAAACTGCAGTGGGACGAGCAGCACGAACAGCAGACTCGGGACAATATGCAGCAATATGATGCCCGTCTTAGCCGCGAAGTGCGCATCCAGACCTGCGAATTCTGAGGAACTGGCGAGTGCTGTAGTCCGTAGCTCAAGGATTCGCCGCATCACGGCTGCCGCGCCAATCGCGCACAAGATGAGCAGTGCAGTCCAGACGAGGCGATCACGTGGGGTGTTATGAACGCCCAAAGTTTGGATGGACTCTGACTTCATAGCTAGCTCACACCTGTCGATTCCAAGCCATAGCGACCCGTTTTATGCCCGCCACTTATATGAACGCCCGGCCCTGAAATTTGTTCCGTCCAAGATGGTTAAATGAATTCCTGATGCTCAGCCTCATTACCCGGTTGCAACCGGTCATCCATCCCGTTGGTGCCGGCGATCTGAGCCGGTAAGCCGTACCTCGGTCGGCTCGCATGTCAAAACCCACTCACCTCAGAAAACGTGAGCGCCGGCCCGCAGAACGGCCGGAAGAGATTGCAGCGGCAGCGTTGACGCTGTTCTGCGAAAAAGGCTACAACGTTACTACCATCGACGAGATCGCCGCCGCAGCCGGTGTTACGAAGGGAGCTGTTTGTCATCACTTCGACAGCAAAGAACATCTGCTGCAAACTGCGATGCCGAATTTCTTCGACAGCGCGCTTGTGTTACCGAGGAGAGCGTGATTGAGATATTAGAGTGGCCCACAGTAACGAGATCTGTATCAAGGTGAACTTCGAGAGGTGGCGGGGTTATGAAGATATTTGTCGCAGGTGCAACTGGCGTCCTCGGACGTGCCAGCCTTCACGCGCTCATTGAAGCGGGTCACCAGGTTCGCGCTACAGGGCGAGGCAAGGAGAAATCAGAACTTGTTCGCAGCCTGGGCGCCGAGCCGCTCGAAATCGACCTGTTTGATGAGAGTGCCGTACGTCAGGCCGTTTCCGGAATGGATGCGGTCCTGCGTTTAACGACTAAAATTCCTTCGCTTACAAAAATGCGGAGCTCTCGAAATTGGGATGAAACGAATCGCCTACGCACTGAGGGAGCGCGGATCATGGTCGACGCGGCGATTGCTCGAAACGTACCCGTTTACGTCCATGAATCGATCACCTTCGTTTACCAGGACGGAGGAACCAAATGGCTGACCGAAGACGCTCCCGTTGACGACGGTGATTCACACATTCTACGCGCCACCCTGGAAGGCGAGCAGCACGCGCTACGCTTCTCGAACGCAGGAGGACGGGGCATCGTTCTGCGATTTGGTGGATTTTATGGAGCCGATGCGCCATCTACATCAGAAATGGCGAATATGGCACGGCATCATCTTCTGTTCTTTTTCGGCTCCGGCTCGAACTACTTCTCCTCGATTCATGTGCCCGACGCCGGACGCGCCGTTGCTGCCGCTCTTAGTGTTCCTGCCGGCATCTACAACGTCTGCGACGATTCTCCGGTGCCGTTTGCCGAGAACTTGCGAACCTTCACAGCCTCGATGGGCTTGCCGAGCCCGATTCGCCTGCCCGCCTTTCTTTCGAAGTGGATGTTCGGCGACGTTTTCAAATATCTATCACGCTCCCTGAGAGTGTCCAATGCCCGGCTTAAGCAAGTCTCCACATGGACGCCCCAAGTGAGAAGCGTGTCGGACGGATGGCCGCTCATTGCCGGCCAAATGAAGCAACACTCGGCCAATGACAGAATCCTGCGCGCCTCCGGAACCTGAAGGAGGCGGGAATTGCCGCAGGTCTCAGGTGACGAAACTCAAGGTGTGGGATTGAGCGGCCTAATCTGCGCTGCACCGCGCAACGACCAACGTAATGTCGTCCTGCTGTTCATGCGGACTGAACTGCCGGACATCGTCAACAAGAGATGCGAGTAAGGCCTTCGAAGACAGATCACGGCGCCGCTGCAGCGCTTCTACGACACGCTCTTCACCGAATTCTTCACCCTCCGCGTTGAACGCTTCGGTCAGACCATCGGTGTAGAGTGCCAGAGTGTCACCCGGGAAGAGCTCGCGCTCAGCAACTGCGCAATCCCACTCTTTGAAGAGCCCCAGAACAGTGGAAGTGGAGTCGAGCCGCTCACACTCATTGTTGTGCCGCAGGAGAATGGCGGAAGGATGTCCGCAATTTGCGTATCGTATCCGCCGTGTCCCGGCATCGTATTCGGCAAAGAAGAGAGTAGCGTAAGCGCTATCGATTGTATTTTCGCGGAAAAGCCGATTTACCGAAACCAGGAAGCGTTGCGGCTGCTCCAACGCGAACGGCGTAAAGGGACGGCTCCAGTATGTTGCGCACTGGTTGTGCAGGTGTGCCTGCAAATTGGCCATCAAGAGAGCAGCGGCGGTTCCTTTCCCGCAAATGTCGCCGATCACTAGACCCAGCCGCTCTCGACCGAGATCAATAAAATCGTAATAATCGCCGCCCACGTGCCGCGCCTGGATGCAAACACCCGTGTAATCGAGACCCGCAAAATTCGGCTGCCTCTGCGGAAAGAGTCTTGCCTGTACCTCTCTCGCGGTTTCAAGCTCCTGGGCAGCACGTCGTTCGGATTCCAATTTCTCGGCGTGCGCGCGGCGTTGTTCCCCAATTTCCTCGGTGAGTTCAGCCAAGCTTAGAAGCGTAAACGAGTTGCCATCCACATCCTCGAAGGTGGACGACGTCGCGCCCGAAGGCTCTACCTGCGGGGGTTTGTTGAAGCGGACGCCGCGCTTACGCCATTCGTGGAACTTGGCACTTACATCATCGGTCAGGAAAACGAGCTGAGGGGACCGGCCAATCAGCTTGTATTCTTCAGAGCCGGGCGCAGGAGCGATCAGCGCAAGGTTTGCCGTGCCGTCGGGGGGAGTAACAGTGAGCCAGCGATCGCCGGAGGGAAGGCGGGTATCGAAGGCCAAATAGAATCCAAGCTGGTCAAGGTAGAATTGCAGGCTTCGACTCTGATCGCGAACGAAAATAGGGACCGTGCTGAGACGCAGATAGGGGTCCTCTCGATCCGGCTGAAAACTGCACCGGTGCGCCTTATACGGTGAATGAGAACTGCTCATTATTGATGAGCGCCTTCGGCCTTGGCGCGGGGTGCTGGCCGATATTCGCCGGGTACCATGCGGAAGCCGATCGCGACACGGTTCCAACCGTTGATCGCGACAATCGCGAGCGTCAAGTCGATGATTTCTTCTTCGCTAAAGCACTGTCGTGCGCCTTCATACACTTCGTCGGGCGCATGCCCTTGACTGATCAGAGTGACGGCTTCCGTCCACGCCAGAGCGGCGCGCTCGCGGTCGGTGAAGAATGGCGTCTCTCTCCACGCCGGCAGCGTGTAAAGCCGCTGCTCGCTTTCGCCATGTGCCCGCGCATCTTTGCTGTGCATATCCAGGCAATAAGCGCACCCATTAATCTGCGATGCGCGCATCTTCACGAGTTCCAATAACGAAGGCTCCAGGCGTGAGGACTTCCGAATGTATCCATCCAAAGCCGACATTGCATGTAGTGCCGCCGGTCCGGCCTTGTAAGCGTCTAAGCGGGGTTGCATTTTCGTATCTTCCGTACTTCCAGAATACGGCGGAGGGGGCCGGCCGAATTGCTATTGGCCCTTCAAGGTCACTCCTCTGTATGGCCTTCCAAGGCGGCGTAAGCGAGCGTTTGGAACTCGCCGGCGGTGCTCGGGGATCCGGGATGAAGCTGGGCCATAAAAACCGTGATCATATCTTCCTTGGGGTCGATATTGAAGGCAGTGTAGAAAAATCCTCCCCACTCATATTGCCCCGCGCTGCCGAGCTCATGTAACGGCGTCTTCACGCCGCTTATGCCGAAGCCCAGTCCGAACTCCTGATCGGGAAACTTGGGGCCAAGCTGGTCATGCGTCATCAATTCAACCGATTTTCGGCTGATCAATTGTGTTTTGCCAAGCTTCCCTCTGTTTAACATCAGCTGGCAGAAGCGGGCATAATCCGAGGCCGTGGAGCAGAGGCCAGCGCCGCCCGAGAAAAGCTTTTTCGGACCGCGGACCGGATAATCTGCCGAGTAAGAAAACGTTCCTTCCGTGATGGGTGTGTCCGGGAAGCGGGCTAGCCCTTTCCCCTCGTACCAGGTGTAAGCGGCGGCAAGCCGATCGACCTTGTTGTCAGGAACGTAGAAGAATGTATCGTGCATCCCAAGCGGTTCAAAGATCCGCTCCTTAAGAAACTGATCGAGCGGCTTACCTGAGACAACCTCGATTAAATACCCGAGCACGTCGATGTTCAATCCATAATTCCAGCGCTCGCCTGGGTTGAAAAGCAGCGGTAGCCGAGCGAGTCGCTTGACATTTTCGCCGATGCTCATGTCAACGGGCAGTAAACCGCTCGCAATATTCGCCTGTTGGTAAAACGATCCCAGATCGGGATCCCAGTTATAGCCGATGCCAGACGTGTGGGTAAGCAGGTTACGGATAGTGATCGGTTGGGTCGCGGGAATTGTGTAAGGTTTACGATCCTTTTGCGTTACCAGCACCTTTGGATCACTGAACTCGGGGATGTATTTTGAGATCGGATCATCGAGAACAAACCGCCCTTCCTCATACAGCATCATGACGCCCAAGGTGACGATCGGCTTGGTCATCGAGCAGATGCGAAAGATCGAGTCGGTTCGCATCGGCTTAGAGGCTTCACGATCCTGTTTACCGCTCGCCTGCAACCAAACCACCTGGCCGTGACGAGCGACGAGCGTGACCGCACCGGCAATTTCTCCACGCTCAACACTGCCCTGCACAACGGACCCGATCCTCTGCAAGCGCGCTGATGAGAAGCCCACAGATTCGGGTTTCGTCGTTTGTTCCTGGGCAAGCGCGTCATGGACGGCGATAGTTGCCAGCAGGACGACTGTAAAGGTGAGCACAGAGATTCGGGCAGTTATCGAACGCAGAATGAGTGGATGTGACATGAAGGTTCTCGGGTGAGTTTACACCACCCCTCGCGGAAATCGCTCACTGAAAACGTCACGTGCAATAGCGAGAGCGGCAGCCCAGCATTCCTGGAACTTCACCGGGCCGCGATTAGGTACAGCAGCGGCGCGGCAAACAGATAGAGAACGCTTCGAGCATACGCTAAGTGAGGTGTCGTAGATGGTCGCAACGGCGTTGTTGATTTTCCGCAATGCTATAAAATGAGTTCGCGCGTCAGGGCGCATCCGGTCCGCGGAAAGGACAGAAGTCCACCTCGTCGCGATTCGTTTTTTACGAACTAACTTTCTGCCTGTAAACCTGCGGACGATCAGGCGACCAAGAAAGGAAGTTCGTGCATGCCCGTAAAGCCACTTCCGCCCAACGCCGACCTCAATCATCTCAAGCACCAGGCGAAGGACCTGATCAAAGCACACGCCAAACGTGATCTGCAAGCGGCCCAGCGCATCCGGGAATTTCATCCACGATTTAATCGGGTGGCAGATGCCACGATCTTCGAAGCGAAGTTCGCTCTGGCCGAAGCGCAACTGACAATTGCGCGCGAACGGGGATTTGCGAGTTGGCCCAAACTGAAACGGCGAGTCGAGCAGCCGATGTCGGCAGACGACGCGAGTCTTCCATTCCAAGAGCGCATCCAGGACCCCGCGTTTCGTCGTGCCGTGGATCTCTTAGACGCAGGAGATGTGGAAGGACTCAGGGCTCACCTAAGTGCGTATCCGAACCTGGTTCATCAACGCGTCGTATTCGAAGGTGGCAATTACTTTCAGAATCCGTCGCTGCTGCAATTTGTGGCGGAAAATCCAATTCGGCATGGGAAACTGCCCACGAATGTCGTCGAAATTGCCAAGGTGATCTTGGAGGCGGGCGCGAAGAATGATCCGGCGATGTTGATCGAGACACTCGGGCTAGTTTGCAGCGGGCGCGTGCCACGTGAATCCGGAGTCCAGATTCCATTGATAGATCTGCTCTGCGATTATGGCGCAGATCCCAACTTCGGGATGCCCGGCGCGCATGGCGAGTTCGAAGCCGCTCAGGCTCTGCTTCGCAGGGGAGCCCGCGTTGATTTGCCAGTCGCAGCGGCTCTCGGTCGTGTTGAGGAGGCGCGCCGGTTGCTGCCCACCGCGGCTCTCGAAGATCGCCATCGAGCCGTAGCCTTATCGGCACAATTCGGGCGCACGGAAATCCTCCGTATGCTGCTCGATGCAGGAGAAGATCCGAACCGGTATAACCCGCCGGGATTCCACGCCCATTCGACCCCACTGCATCAAGCCGCGTTCTCGGGCCATGAAGAAACAGTCCGTTTGCTCGTTGAACGAGGTGCTCGGTTGGACTTGCAGGATACGTTTTGGCAGGGCACACCCGAAGCATGGGCGACGTACGGAGGCAAAACTCAAATTGCAGAGTACCTGCGCGCAACTGAATCCATCGCGAGGTAGGCGCGAGTAGATCGGTCGCATCACTTGGCAGGATTCTGGTCAATTTCGCCCGTTTGATTCAGACATCCTCGCCAGCTCCATGCGCATCCTCCGAGCTTGTTGCCGATCAATGGGAATGCCTTCGACCGCAGCGCGTTGCCAGGCAGCTTTGTCCCATCGCGCACGCATGAGGCCCGCTAATGAGTGTTCGCTGGAGCGTAACAGCACGTGCCCGAGTTCGTGGGCTATCGCGTAGGCCAGGACCTTATTAAGTGATGCGGGAGTCTGGTATGTGACGCCCTCACATCTATCGACAAAAATAGTTGAGTCAATGCCGAACGCAGCACAGGGTAACGAGAATCCAAGGGTCCCCGCGGCGAGGCCTTGTGGGGCGTGCGGCAGCAATCGCACGCTCAAGCTGCGTGCCTGGCTGGCGACCTTGCAACCTGTTGCCGTTGAGTTCTTGCCGGAGAAATCTGTAACCAAGGATACGTTGTCATCGAGCGCGCCATCCACCCAATGCACCCCCATACCGGCTTCAGCGAAAATCCGGGTTACTTCACTTTCGGCTCGGGACAAATCACGCCTCGGCACACGAGCGAGGTTAAAGACACGGATCTGGACTTGCTGCGTCCTCGATGCGGAATCGCCATCCGCCGAATCGGTTTGTGAACCGAGCGATACCGATGCGCAGGCACTTGCGAACCCAGCCGCTAAAAGAACTTGGACCTTTGCCTTGAACATTCCCGCCCTCTCCAGGGGCGAGATCAAAGTAGGCCCAGGCGGTAACTGCCGCTAGCGTCCGGAGAACATCAGTCGAATAAATGCACATCATCCGGTAACCTGCTGGCCACGAAAGCTTTGAAGTGAGAAGTGATTTCCAAATGCCGCGTGTCCACGGGCGTGTTATCGGTGTTAAACTCACGTCACTGTGGGACAGCCGGTCAGTGCGCCCGCGAAGTATCGCTTCGGCACCTTCGAGCTGGATCGAGGGAGCGCGGAATTGCGCAAACGCGGCATTCGGGTCAAACTGCAAGAGCAGCCGTACCGCATTATCTGTCTGTTGCTAGACAACCCGGGCGAGGTGATTACCCGGGAGACTCTTTGTGCCGTTCTCTGGCCGGAAGACACGTTCGTCGAGTTTGAGCGAAGCCTGAACGCTGCGATCGCTAAGCTGCGCCAAACACTCGGAGACTCGGCTGAGAATCCACGATTCATCGAAACCGTGGCGCGCCGCGGCTACCGGTTCATCGCGCCAGTTGAAGCAATTGCGTCGTCAGAATCAGCAATTGGCATCGGACGGCAAAGCCCGGAGATCGCAGAACAGCATGTGGCTGATGTCAATCATCCGCCGACACTCCAAGCGTCCACTACGACGCACCATAAGAAGGTCTGGATCCTGGGAGCCGCTGTTGCGATTCTGCTTGCCGCGGCCGGTATCGCGATCATCATACGACCACACCCAATTCCGATTGTGACGCCCGAAGTCACACGCCTTACGTTCGACTCCGGCTTGACTGCGGACCCAGCTGTGTCGCCGGACGAAAAGCTACTGGCCTATGCATCGGATCGGGATGGAAGCGGCCAACTTCACATTTGGGTACAGCAGTTGATACCGGGCGGCCAAGCTATGCAGCTGACTCGCGGGGAGGGTGAAGATCATCAACCAGCTTTTTCTCCCGACGGCAGTAAGCTCGTGTTCCGGTCGGAGCGCGAGGGTGGTGGGCTCTATGTCATTCCGGCCATCGGAGGCGAGGCGAACCTTGTGGCAAAAGAAGGCCGCGATCCCCGCTTTTCGCCCGACGGCAGGTGGATTGCCTACTGGGTGGGCGTCGATATGGGGGCGCCATTCGTCGCAAATGCCGGAACGGTGTACCTGGTCCCGAGTACAGGCGGAACGCCCCAACGTGTCCGGTCCGATCTGCAGGAAGCGGGAGCCCCCGTGTGGTCGCAGGACGGCACACGGCTTCTTGTGTACGGAACCAAGACTGAATTGTTTCCCTTAACCGCTGATTGGTGGGTAGTGCCCGTCCAGGGCGGCTCGGCAAAACCCACTGGCGCCTTCGCCTATCTTCAGAAACAAGGGTTTGCAGTCGGCTGGCGAGACGCGCCGCGAGTAGCGGCTTGGAGTCGCGATGAATTGCTCTTCTCTGCTCGCGTTGGCGACAGCATAAATCTATGGAAGCTCCATATCGCCGGTTCGGATTCGCGCGTAACGGGCAACCTTCAACGACTGACCTCCGGCACTGGCTTGGACGTGTATCCCTCACTGACCGCCGATGGACGCCTGGTGTTTGCCAGCCTGACCAATTCCTTGAACGTCTGGACACTGCCACTGGACGCCAACACTGGAAAGGTTGCCGGGCAAGCGCGGCCAGCGACCCAACGAATCGGCCCTCACCAATGGGCGTCGTTGTCCGCTGACGGCAAACTGCTGGCCTACAGTTCCGTGCAGTATGGTCATCCCCATGTTTGGATCAAAGATCTCGAGAGCCGTAAGGAATGGCGTCTTACGAGCACCGCTGAGAGCGAGCGCAATGGGCAGCTCTCTTCTGATGGCTCGCGCGTTGCTTATCTCAGCGGTGACCAGAAAGCGAATGGGTTCGTTGCCCCGGTCCGAGGTGGCGTGCCCGATCACTTCTGTACCGACTGCGCTTCCTTGTACGATCTCTCGCCTGACAGCAGGGTAGTGCTCTATCGAAAAGGTAGAGTCATTCGTGCTTTCGACCTCCGGTCGCGCCAAGATGGTCTTTTTTTGCGAAGCGATGAGGATGGGTTTTTTCAAACCAAATTGTCTGCCGATAACCGCTGGGTAACATTTGGAGCAGCGCGCCATGGCCGATCATGGGTCTTTGTCGCGCCAGTTCTTGACACGGTGACCGGCGGGCCTAAAAACGAATGGATCCGCTTGACCGGCGATGAAAGCTGGGCCGACAAGCCGCGCTGGTCACCGGATGGCAACTTGATCTACTTCATCTCGAATCGCGATGGATTCTTTTGCTTGTGGGCGCAACGCTTAGCTGCTCAGACAAAACGGCCAATCGGCACGCCTGTGTCGATCGCGCATTTTCACGGAGGGCGTCTGTCGCTGGCGAATGTTGGATTCAGCGTGCTGGGGCTTTCCGTAGCCCGGGACAAGATTGCATTCAATCTTGGCGAGCTTACCGGGAACATCTGGGTAACAAATCTGTCGCGCTGACCCTCGCCTTAATCTTTCCGTCATGGCAGTGCTGCTGCCGGAAGCCGCGGGCGGCATACTCGGCCGCCTTACAAATGGGAGATCAAGTCATGGGTGGCGCTGTCCGGATCGCCGCGTTGTGTTCGCCTTGCCGAGCGGCGCCACTCGCCAACGCCCGTAAGCCACAAACAATGCGAGCGCGCCAGTTACAAACGGAACTGCAGCCATTGCTAAACCCATCGTCTGTATAGTCAAAACGACGGCGCCGAGCATAATTATCGCGAGGGCTGCAGCGGCCAAGGAAGTGAGCTCGGTGCGAATACGCAGCATCCCCGGTAGCACCAAGCCCAGGCCGCCTAGAATCTCCATGATTCCGATAAATCGAATAAACGCCGCAGGTAGCGGTGTTTGGGCGGTTAATTCGGCGGCTGACATGGCCTGCTTCGCTCCGCCAGCAAAAAGAAAGAGCAGGGCCAGCAACGCCTGCATAACCCAAAGCAATCGATTCATGTTTCATCCCTCCAAATGCGGTTCGCGTCGAACGCAGTCGCCCTAAACAGGCGCGGCCAGTCTTCTTGCGATCTGACACAGATCTTTCGGCGAGCTGATCGAACCTGCCGGCGTATCCCTACTCAGCCGATTCAGCTCGTAAGATGCCGCGAGTAGCTTTAATTCACTCACCGAAGGGGTGCTGGCCTGGACGCCAACTTCCGTCGGCCGACCCGTAGGGACTGGCAACGACCACGACATAGCCGTCGGGGTCCCGCATCCAGCATTCCCAGTGATTCGGCCCGCCGTTCCCATCAGGTGGATTTCGATGGCGCGGAACGACAATCTCGACGCCCATTTCGGCGGAGCGCTGCGCGACCGCTTCAAAATCCTCAACCTCGAACCATAACAGCACCCCATTGCCATATGGTTTGTCATCACGATTGCCGATCGAGCCATGATGGTGTTCTACTTCGAAGCTGTGCAACTGAAGCATAAGTTGGCCATTTGAAACCAACTGTTCATAAGCCGAGCCCCCATGATTGCTCCGGCAGCCAAGCAGGCGCTGATACCATCGGCTGCTTGCTTCCACATCGGTAACGGCGATCAGAGGTTGAGGACGCATGTGAGCAGCGTATCAACTCCGGCGTGGAGCGGTAATCCGTGCAGGTAGAAGGTCACTAGAGTCAGCGGCCCTGACCGTCTTCCTTCCAACCGTAAGCATCAAGCATCACGTGGAAGAGATACGTGTTCGGGAAATAGCCGTGAATTAATTGCGCGCCCGGTCCCTTCCCCGTCGCAAGCACTTCCTCCCCGGTGTGCGTGTCATCAACACGAACGTAAGGAAGTCGGATCGTCTCCTTCGTCTGCCCGGCATGTTGCTTCTGCCACTCTTCCAGACCCGTCAAGAGTGGCTGATCGGGACCACCCCCGTGAATACGGAAGTCGAACGAATGGTCGGCAGTATACAGAAGCAGTGTGTCTGAATCGACTGTTCCGGAGAGCTCGCGAATCAGCTTGTCAAATGCGACCACATGCGAAAGGCCCTTCTCTGGGTCGTCGGTGTGCGCGTCCCATTCAATCATCAAGAAATATCCCTTTTTGTTCTTCGACAGCGCCTGAATGGCTCTTCGGGCTGCAGCCGGTACTTCCATTTCGCCGTCCACGGCTACCAGAGCTCGTGTAGCGTCTGCAGGCACATCGTTGAGGGACGCATAAACCGGCCGCTGATGCTGCGCTGCAATCGCGTCCAGATCTTTGCCTGACTTTCTCACGGCATCATAGATCGCCTGCCGCCCAGCTCCAAATGCGATGTCGACGCCATCTCCATAACGCGGAGAAAATATCTGGAGAAAAATCTCGCCCCACTTCTTTCTGTCGTTCACGTGTGCGTAGCAGGCAGCAGGAGTCGCATCGGCCACCTGGACGTTAGTCACCACGCCGGTCGACAATCCGCGCTCTTCCGCGTATTCCAAGATCGTCTTTAACGGTTCACCATCCTTCTCACCGCGAATTGCATCGGAAGTTTCGCTAAGGACCCCATTCTTCGTCTTTTGGCCCGTCACAATCGCCGTCATCCCTGCCGCCGAGTCTGTCACCCACTGCGAAGCAGGCGCCGTGTTACTCAGGCCAATTTGAGGCCAGCTCTGAACAAACAGCTTGAGAGGGGCATTGTACCCGTAAATGCTCGCACCGTTCAAAGTCGCGATGCCGCCCGCGTCTTGCAGCAGGACGATGACGTTCTTCGCGTGTTGTCTGTTCTTGGGTTTGGGAAAGGCCGGAGAGACTGAAAGAAGGAGGGCAATCCAAATAGTAATTCGCATATTTCTCATCATCGCCTTGAGGTGAGGAAGCGACGCATAGAAACGTAATCTAGAAGGCACAGCTCACGCGTCAATTGCTTATGGAATGAGCGGTGCTTTAGTTTGGCGGAAGGAGCGGTTATGGCGCTTGAATCATGCATCCCGATCATTCCGAGCGCAAACCTGGAGAAGAGTCTGCGTTTGTGGGTTGATGGTCTCGGATTCTCGGTCAGTTCAGAAATGCGCGAAGGCGACAGGCTGATTTTCTGTATGCTTCGGAAAGATGACTTATGGTTTATGCTGAACCAACGCGCGGGGACTGCGGTCAAGCCGGAAGACTACGAAGGCATTCGACTGTACTGGGCACCGAAGGATATACACAGAACCAGAGAGCGATTGAAGAGCCTCGGGTACACGGTTTCGGAACTCGAAAATCGAGATTACGGGCAGACCGAGTTTTTTCTTACCGACGACGACGGCTACTCACATTGCTTCGGCGTTCCTACAAAAAGATAGACACCTTGAGGCAACAGAGTCGGTCTGCGCACTAGGGAGTTTCAAACGGCGTACTGTCCAGTGCTTGTTTGGAAGCGTCGCATAATGGCCAGGTGGACCTGCGCAATGACACACCCGAGGCTTCACTGTACAAACGGATCGGCGGTTATGACGTCCTCGCAGCCGTTGTTGACGATTTGTTCGCGTTTATGAGAGCAGATTCCCGATTTGCACGTTTTGGCGTAGGACGCAGCCTCGATTCACGCCGTCGAGCTCAGCAGTTGACGGTCGACCTAATTTGTTCGGCATCCGGCGGACCTTGCTATTACATGGGGCGAGACATGCGGACCTCACATGCCGGATTGCAGATTACCGAATCTGAATGGGAAGCCAGCATTGAGATGACTAGGAAAGCACTGCAAAACCATTCTGTCGGCCTGCAAGAACAGTCGGAGTTCCTGGGACTGTTCGAACAATACAGGAATTCCATCGTGGACAGGGCATAGCACTCTAACGCAACGTCGAACTGCGGAACGCCAATCGGCCAGGGATGATTACGTTCGAAGCTAGTCCGAAAGCGCCTCTATCGTGACGACGTGCGTGCTCTCTTCTGTTGGCCAGGCTCCTCTTTTTTAGTGATTGCGGAAATCCCTGCCGCACGCAGCTTTGCGATCCGGCTGATAAGTTTCACCGGAACGGGTTTGTTGAGTGGAAAATGGACAGTCCCCTTTCGCTGTTCATAATCCTTGAGCTCTTCTTCGAGCGAGGCGAAGAACGTACCCGATGCCGCAAACAACGAATAGTGTTGCTTGAAGCCCGCAAAATATAACAGCGGTTTTCCGTTCAACTTGTAGCCGGGCATACCATATCCAATACCCTCCGATGCCTCCGGAACGGCTTTCCTGATCGCGGCACGCACCTGCTGCAGCTTTGGGCGCAACGCCTCCGGTTGCGCGCCAATGTACTCGTCAACCGCGTTGGGAACCCGTGCTTTCATATCGCCATTCTATGTCTCGGCACGCGTCCATAAAAGCGACGAGTGTTTCGTCGGGTACTCGTACCTGGACACGCCGGAATGGACCGCAGCCGACTTTGCTTGCACGCATCCACATGCCCTTTGGAAATCGGAGAAGGTGAGAGTCTCGCTCATTCCCGATTGCCAGAGAGCCACGCGTTAGAGCGAGGCGTAGGAGGATGAGAAGCGAGCACCATTAGGGCCGTAACGAAATGCTAATCACTCTGCTCTGGCAAGACGTGGGGCGGGCATCGTTTTGGGTTGTCCGCCCCGCGCAGGCCGGGTTTTGTCTCCCTCACACGATGACGTGAGGAAAAGCGCTCGATTAGGGTATTGAAAAGTCGGTCTTTCGCGCACGCCGAGCATCTACGCCGTCTGTGCAGTACGTCGTCGAAGCGATGATCGATGGTCGCGCGAGCACATTGAAAGAAACGACCATAGGAATCGACGTCTTCGAACTTCCCACCGATTTCGATCCAAACGTGATCCGGTTATCCGGATGAAGATGCGACGATTGCGGGACCGGCTGCAGAGATATTACACGTACGAAGGTGCAGCGGACTCTGTCCGGATAGCTCCTGGTTTCTCAGCGACTCGCAGATCGCTATCGATTTCAGTGCTGACCTGTTTTTGAGCCGAGCAAAATGGGGTCGGTTTCTACCAGCCTGAGAGATTTGACCATGTTCTGCGTTTCACTTTTGTACTTCTTAAAGTGGGCAGTCTGCCGATGTGCTTCGTATGCAGCTGGATTAGCATATGTCTCGAAGATCCTGATCTGCGTGGCGTGATTCTTTATGGAGACGGCATATAAACTCAGCACGCCTGGCTCGGTACGTATCGCAGCCTCGATCTCTTCCTTAAGCGCGGCCTTGTAGGCCTCTAGCTGATCGGAATCAATCTCCAGCTCTGCCAGCCTTACGACAGGTCCTTCCCTGGACTCTGTTGGGGCCAGTCCGCAGGTCCCGAGAAAGCAGCCGGTCACTAAAGACGCAAAAAGAAATAGAAAACGGCTCGCCGCCATCTTCGCCTCCGATAAGAGTCTAGCGGGTCGGTTGTTCTGACTTACCCAATCGAACCCGCGGAGGCAAGGCCGTAGAATCAGCATTCGGAGCGCCCCCCACGCGGTAATCACAAGTGATGCGGCGAGTTCCTCAGCGAGTACGTCACATAACGCAAACTCTCAGCGTCGTCGGCATCATTTTCGTCATCGCCGTCGCCCTCGCGCTTCTGTTTTATTTCACCAGCCACGGCGCGCTTCTCGCACTCGACATTCTCGTTCTTATTCCGTTCGGCGCGATCATGGGCTTTCGCGCCTTTCGCTTCGCAAAGCGAAATAAGGTGAATTGGGATCGAAAGTCAGAGCCGCTGGCCGGGCGACTCTGGCACACTCAAACTGCGGGATCTCTACATGTTGTAGAAGAACTCTTCATACACAATTTGCCCATCCGCAACTTTGTAAACGGCTACTTCTTCCATTTGGAAGCGTTTGCTTTGTGGTTTGAACGTGACGTCAAGTTTAAACACCACCGCAAAATGCGAGCCTGCTACAAGCGGGCCTTCAACTTTGGCTGAGTGGACCTCGTGGTTCGCCGTCCACCATTCGCCCTTGGCCATCACGGCGGGAAGTCCCCTCGCCTCGCGTGATTGTCCCGGAGGTGCGCCAGCTTCTACGCTGACGATCTCGGGCGAATAGAAGGTCTTCATGGCCTCTTCAAATTTGGCTTGAGAGCAGAGTTTGACGAGCCCATCGGCAACTTCCTTAGTGCTCATGGTCTGTGTAGTCACATTAGTCTCCTTAGTTAAATAATGCGTTGAACGGTCCCGAACCGAGATACGGCTGAAAAAATTCAGGTTACGTTTTGTGAGAGACGCAGCCGTGGCGCTTTGTGTTCCGGTTTCTCGATGGCGAAATGCGATTTGTCTTCATAGAGGTGCATTAGATCTCGTTTTTGAGATCGGCATCATCTTCCTCATCGCTCTCGCCCTCGTGCTCCTGTTCTGCTTCGCAACCTCGGTGCACTCTCCGTTTGGACATTCTCGTTTAACTCCTCTCCATGCGGTTTTGGCGTTTCGCTTTGCCAAGCAAGATGGCCTGGAGGATCCGCGTGTTCCGCGTTCTGCGGCTGATCGAAGCGGTTCTTGATGTGTCGGTGCTGTACATCGTCGCAAGGGGCGTTTATGGGGATTCATCGTTGTGTCAACGCAACACACAAGCGCGATGCTAGGCGCCCACGGGGTGCGAATGTTCAGAGCCTGGACCATTTCTTCTCGAGCTGGGCGCCTCTTCTCATCGTCCAGCCTAGGCGACGAATCACATCTCTCTCGCCCGCAATCAATTCGGCTATAGAACAGTCGAAGCGATCTGAAACTTCCTTCACCGGGTGAATTTGACCGTCTCGGTGTCCCCACCTAGTTTGCAGTGCACGAAAAAGCCTTGCGGGCAGGTCAGTCGGCCTCTTCCCGCGAAAGAGCTCATCAATGTTCTGAAAGCTCGAAGCGGCGGCGGTTTCTAGGTTGGAAATCTTCCCGCAGCTAAACTGTCGTGCATAGTCCTCGGGCTTTGGGTTTGCACTGAAACGTGCGACAAAGGCGCGGCCAAATGCCGCGACGTGTAGAAGCCATTCCAGAAGCTCTATGCTCGCTGGTTCTACCAGATGGTCACGGATGGTGTCAACAAGGAATCTCTCTTCGAAGTTTGCTCCCCGCTTTCTGTTGCATGTTTTGCAGAGAAGTCGTACGTTTGATTCGTCAGACGAACCTCCTTTTGAAAACGGGATTACATGATCAAACTCCACGTCCTCATCTTGAACCGAACGCCGCACTCTCGGCATATCTGGTTTTCGCGCTTCAGGACTCGAAACTGCACCTCGCTGGGAATGGACCTGCTGACGTTCCTCAGTTCGCGTGTTTCCGTAAGAGGTTCCGCTACATGAAAGACGGGACAGTCATGACCAAAAATCCGGCACGCTCTTTCGTCGGGATCGGCTTGTAGCGGAAATTGCTCGACCAGAGGCCCGTACGGGCAATACTTCAGTTCCCAGCACGGCTTACAAACAGCTTTGACGCGCCGGTCCCAGCCAACCTTTGATGCCCATCGCAGGATGTGGGCGTCCCCTTGCTTTCCACTTCGCTTATTCGGATCAGTCTGCTTTGCCTTCATTACGGAAATCCAGTTTCGATCAATGGACAGTGCTTCCATCGGCCATTTTAGTTCGCCTTCGGGCCCTTGCTCCAGGCCCGCGTTCCAGATTTCGACTGCGCCAGGGTCTTGGGCCGCCGAAAGGGAAGATCGGGTCTGTCGACGCGAGAGGAACGCCGAGATGGCCCATCTGCTTTCGTCCGATGATACGGATTGCGACTGCCACTCGCGTTTAACGCGCTCAGGGCACAGGTCTTCGCCGCCCTTCGCAGGCCCGCATCACCGACCAACTCCACTCCCGCACGCCACAAAGCAACGTCGTTGTTCAACCCAATTCCTCCCCCCACGCGATAATCACAAGTGATGCCGCGAGTTCCTCAGCGAGTGCGTCACATCACGCAAACTCTCGGCGTCGTCGGCATCATTTTTCTCATCGCCCTCGCCCTCGCGCTTCTGTTTTATTTCACCGGCCACGGTGCGCTTCTCGCACTCGACATTCTCGTTCTTATTCCGTTCGGCGCGATTATGGGCTTTCGCGCCTTTCGCTTCGCAAAGCGAAACATGCTGTGGAGCCTCCGCAATCGGCTCCTCTTTGTCTATGGCCTGTTCGGAGTTTTGCCGGTTCTTCTGCTATTCGTGCTCCTCGGCCTCGGCACATGGGCGCTTCTCAGTGAACTCGCTATTTATCTCGCGAGCTCGGCTCTCGATCGCCGCATCGAATCTGTCCATAGCGCTCTCGAAACGGTGCATAGAGTACCGCCGCCTGAGCGCCAGGTCGCCATCCCTCACATAGTGGAAGCGCTGAACCCGATGTTTCCTGGCATCGTGTTCTATCTCAAAGACGCAACGGGCGAGCATCGCTATCCTTCCACCAGGCCGCCACTTCAAATTCCATCGGGATGGAAGAACGTCAACGGGCTCCTGTTTCTGGACGGACACTTCTACGCCTGGGCTCACGACATCGATGACAAAGGAGAGCTCACCGCTCTCGCGCCGTTGTCGGACGAGATCATTGCTGATCTAGTTCCTAATCTCGGAGTAATTGCCCTCGTTGAACGTCCCGAAAAGGGTAAAGAACGAACCCCGCCGGTCACGGCCGGTGCATTTCACATTACGGCTGATGGGAATTCAAAAAATCCCAATTTCACCATCACCAATTCTTCCCCTACTGCGCGGACCCGGCAAAGTCGAATCCCTCCTCCGGTCAATGCTCTCGATATTCAGGTCTGGTGGCCTTCCACACGGCCGCATTTTCACTTGGACACGCCGGGACAAACGCATCCTGGCGCCTTATGGGTGCAGTCCCGACCCTCCGCTGTGTTGAGCAGTTTCTTCTCGGGTTCTGAGTTTCTTCGCGGCCTGCTGTTCGATGTGTTCATTGCCATTGCCATTCTGTTTCTGATTGTTGAGTTGGTTGCGCTTGTCATTGGCGTGTCGTTTTCCCGGCGCATCACGCGCGCTGTGAACCAGCTATACGAAGGCACGCGCCGTGTCATTCACGGCGACTTTCGTCACCGCATCCCGGTCCGGTCGACGGATCAATTGGGCGAGCTCGCGGAATCTTTCAACCAGATGACCGGCAATCTCGAACGCCTGCTCTCGGTCGAAAAAGAAAAAGAACGCCTGCAAACGGAAATTGAGATTGCTCGCGAAGTGCAAACCCAGCTTTATCCCAAGGAAGCGCCGCCCAGTTGTGGATTGAAGCTGACCGTGCGCTGTGATCCGGCCCGCATGGTCTCCGGTGACTATTACGATTACGAGGAAATCGCCAACGGCAAGCTGGCATTCGCGATCGGCGACGTAGCCGGGAAGGGAATTTCGGCCGCACTCCTCATGGCTACATTGCAAGCTGCTCTTCGAGCTCAGCTCAGCCAATACCAGCCGACGCAACAAAATGAATGCAGTGGCGTTCCCGAGCTTGATACGGCAAGCCTTGTTTCGCAGCTCAACCGGCAGCTCTACGCGCACACCTCGCCCGAGAAATATGCAACCTTCTTTTTCGCCCTCTTCGATGAGAAATCGCGCAGCTTGACGTACACAAACGCAGGTCATCTCTCTCCGTTATTGTTTCGGAATGGTGACGTGGTCTCGCTCGACTCAAATGGCACGGTAGTCGGCGCGTTCCCGTTTGCAAAATACAACGAGAGTTGCCTTAACGTTGACAAAGGCGACCTCCTGGTCTGCTATACCGACGGAATCACTGAGCC
This sequence comes from Bryobacteraceae bacterium, assembly GCA_045807905.1. Lineage (GTDB taxonomy): Bacteria > Acidobacteriota > Terriglobia > Bryobacterales > Bryobacteraceae > Bog-105. The sequence continues at coordinate 61,840 of JBJMGM010000061.1, forward strand.
TGAGAATGCCTATGGCGAGATGTTCGGAGAAGAGCGGCTGATCGATCTTGTAAGGAAGCACGCGCACCGCGAGGACGAGGAAATTGTTCAAAACGTGCTTGAAGCTGTTCGGAGCTGGACCGGAACTCCTGAGCTCCATGACGATATGACGCTACTTCTCGCCCGACAGGTGCCTGCCTCGTGAAGATCCTGACGGCTGCCGAAATGCGCGAGGTCGACCGCCTCACGATTGAACGCGGCATTCCCGGGGTCATCTTAATGGAAAATGCCGGAAATCGTGTAGTTGACTTCCTTTGTGAAACCTTCGCCCCCTTAAGCGAACAGCGTGTCGCCGTAGTGTGCGGTAAAGGCCATAACGGCGGGGATGGGTTCGTAATAGCCCGGCAACTGTTTACCCGCAAGCTTTGCCGCGAGCTCACGGTCATTGAACTTTTCGAGCCGGAGAATCTGACCGGGGACGCGCTCGCGAATCGACGTATGCTCGATGTTTGTGGCTGCCCCGTTTCCCGCGAATTCAAGAACGAAGCGAATTTGGCAACCATCGTGTTAGATGCCGTCCTCGGTACGGGTTTGAGCGGTCCGGCGCGCGGCCCCTCACTCGAGGGAATCCGCATCATTAATGACCGGTTTCCGCTCGCGAAGAAGGTTGCGGTCGACATTCCCTCCGGCCTTCCTTCTGACGAAACGAAACCGACTGGCGAATTCGTCTGGGCCGACTACACGGTGACGTTCACGGCCCCGAAGCGCATTCAATGCCTGTCCCCGAGTTATGAGCTCATCGGCAAGTTAAAAGTGGTTCCGATTGGCAGCCCGGCTGAATTTTGCGAAACGAACCCAAATCTCAAACTTAGCCTGACCACGCCGGATTATATTCGTAATTTCTTCGCCCCGAGGCCCTGTAACTCTAACAAAGGAATGTACGGGCATGTCCTGGTCATCGGGGGTTCGTTTAGTAAAAGCGGTGCTCCCGCGATGGCTGGAATGGGTTCGTATCGCAGTGGGGCGGGTCTCGTCACGGTTGCGATCCCAAAAGACGCGCTGCCGACCGTGGCGGGATTTCGGCCCGAGCTCATGACCACGCCGCTTGACCGACCGCTGCCAGAGTTGTTGAAAGGTATGACAGTTCTCGCCGTCGGCCCCGGCTTGGGTACTGCCGATGAGACAGTTCGTTTCGTAAAACAGGTCTACCAAGAAGCCGATCTCCCGGCCGTCGTGGACGCCGACGCCTTGAACGCACTGGCCGGAGCGCTGCCCTGGACCCAAAGGACTCGAATCCTGACTCCGCATCCCGGCGAGATGGGTCGCCTGATCGGGAAGTCAGCGAAAGAGGTACAAACCGAGCGCCTCAAGGTCTCTCAGGATCTGGCCCAACACAGCGGAGCGACGGTCGTCCTTAAGGGCGACCGGACGATTATCGCGTTCCCGGATGGCGAAGCTTGGGTGAATCCGACCGGCTCCCCGTCCATGGCAACCGGCGGTACGGGCGACATCCTGACCGGAATGATCGCCGGAATGATCGCTCAACACCCTCATGACTGGAAGCGGGCTGCGGTTGCCGCTGTTTGGCTGCACGGTCGGTGCGGCGAGTTGGCGGGACGCCGCTGGGGCGAGCAAGCCATGTTGGCCACCGATATGTTGGATTTTCTACCCGAGGCCATGAATGAACTCCGGCCTCGCGTTTGAGACGCACTCGGACGACGAAACGCAGGCGCTGGGGCGGCGACTCGCCAAAACGCTCCCGGAGCGGGGAGTCATCCTATTAATAGGAGAGCTGGGCGCGGGTAAAACGACGCTTGCCAAGGGCATGGTCGAAGGGCGCGGGGTTGCGAGCGCTGAAGATGTCTCAAGCCCTACCTTTACTCTGATCCACGAATACGGCCAGCCGGTCAGGGTTTACCATATCGACCTGTATCGCCTGAACACACTAGATGAAGCACGGCGGCTGGGGCTGGAAGATCTGTTTGAGCAACCGGCACTTGTCTTAGTGGAATGGGGAGAGCGTTTTCCTGAGATATTGCCCGAGCGTCGAGTCGAGATCCGGCTCAGTCACCAGGGCGAAGAAAGCCGCCTGATAGCGATCCACGATCTCAGGAGCTAGCTCGCCCTGCTGCAGTGGCAGCTTTCGCCGTCCGGCATTCGATTTCATGTTGCGAAATTTCCGCGCGGGTGTTGAAATACCGGCCGCACGACTCGCAGCGAAACTGGTTCGTACCCGGTCCGGCAAGCCGTCCGGTTACCTGGTGTTCGCCTTCTTCATCGTGCCCGAAGGCGCCGTCCACGGGCTGAGCTCCGCGACCTTCACCGAACTCGGGACGCGACGCGGATAGCTTCTCGGCAGACGAATGCTTCCCGGACTTGTGCGATGTCTGGATATCGACCGTCTGGTCTGTCGATTCCGCGACTTCCTCGTCTCCTGCGGCAGGATGGCTTTTTCGGGCAGACTGATCCGAGTCTGGATAATTAGTTTTTCTGTCCATGTCGGCTCCTCAATTTGAAGACCCGCCCCCGCATTTCCAGTTTCGCCCCAAAAAGATACGAGTAACGGCGCTTGGCCGCCGCTGGTCTCCTAAGCGTATGAACACTACGAAGCCTGAATTGGCAGACTTCAAGTCTTTAAAAGAATTGAAGCCGGTACTTTCCTCGCGTCCGCCCTGTGTAAGCATTTATATGCCGCTCGACGCGGCGCCGCCGAATCAAAGCGCGAAGGCGAATGCGTTGCGGTGGCGAGATTGCCTCCGCAGTCTCGAACCAAAAATTGAGCAAAATGGCTCAGAGGCGCGCGAACTTTTGAAATCCATTTCCGATTGGGACGCGATATGGGGCGAGGAAAGGCAACCCGGAAAAGCGATTGCTGTTTTTAGATCGCCGGACGTGTTCTGCGCTACGTCCCTAGAAGAAACGGTCAAAGGCAAAGCTGTTCTAGGACCACACTTTTACGTCCGTCCCTTGCTACCGGAGCTGACCAAGGATGGCACCTTCTATATCCTGGCGCTTAGTCAAAAAAATGTCCGAGTGCTTCGGTGTACTTCGAGCAGTTCCGAAGAGGTTCCGCTGCCGGGGCCAGTTCCTAAGAGCTTTGACGCATTTATGAACAGTGCGAAGCCGGATCACGTGACTGACAACCGTGCGAGTCCAGGACCGGGCGCCGGTTCATCAAAGGGAGTGATGTTCAGCACCTCGACAGACAAAGAAGATAAAGACGAATATCTGGCGCACTTCTATAAGCAGATCGACCGCGGGTTGAACGAGATCCTGCGAGGGAAAACAGAACCGGTTGTGCCCGCCGGCGTTGAATATGAACTCGCGCTGTATCGGTCTCTAAACACATATCCGCATCTTGCTGAAGAAGGAGTACAGGGAGCACCGAATAGCCTCAAAGCCGGCGAAATGCACGCCCGCGCACTGGATGCGATGTCCAGGCAATACGGCAAGAAGGTGGACGATGCACTAGCCGAATACAACCACAAGGTGGGTGGAGGCGCGTCGAACCGGCTCAAAGACATCATTCTGGCTGCGCATGAGGGTCGCGTGCTGACCCTACTCGTCTCGGATTCCTTAGAGACCACCGGGTCCTTTGACGAAGCGACTTATACGGTGAAAGGTCGCGAAACCGGCAGCGCCGAAGACGAGGACCTGGTCAATGATGCCGTGGTCCAAACCATTCTGCACGCCGGCCAAGTGTTTGTCGTTCCAAATAGCAAGATGCCAAACGGCGCTCCTCTATCGGCGATTTTCCGCTTCTGAATCTCGATACAATTCTCTCGTACGGTCCAGGAGTCAGAATGCCAGCACTTGTGAGCTCCGAACGAGAACCGGAATTGCTCAGGCGCGGTTTTTCCCGCCGTAGTTTCGGACGAATTGCGACTGTTCTTACAGCAGGCGCTGCGCTTCCTTTCTACAACGAGCAAGCCCTCGCGCAGCTATCGAAAGTACGCGATCTGCCGCCCGATGCGGTCAAGATTAACGCCAATGAAAACCCGCTAGGGCCGTGTCCAGAGGCTGCCGACGCCATCTACAACTCGGTAAAACAAGGCGGCCGCTACATGTTCGAAGAAACGGAGTTGTTGGCGCAGACCTTGGCCGGCGTGCTGGATGTGAAGTTTAGTAATGACCAGGAAGAAAGCTTTGTCCAGATTTTTCCCGGCTCCGGCGCGCCGCTGCACCAGGCGGTGATTGCGTTCTGCTCGAAAGACCGGCCATTTGTAAACGCAGATCCCGGTTATGAAGCTGGCGCAAGGGCTGCCGCGTACGTGGGCGCAAAGGCCGTTTCCGTTCCGCTCAAGAAGGGAACGTACGACCACGATGTGAAAGCGATGTTAGCCGCTGCTCCGAACGCTGGTCTGTTCTATATTTGTAATCCCAACAATCCGACCGGCACAGTTACCGGCCGCTCGGATATCGAGTATCTGGTGGCGAACAAGCCACAAGGTTCAGTCGTGATGGTGGACGAAGCGTATATTCACTTCTCAAACAATGCGGTTCCGTGCACCGACCTGGCCTCGACTGGTAAGGACGTCGTTGTGTTGCGGACGTTCTCAAAACTCTACGGAATGGCTGGATTGCGCGCCGGGGCGGCAATCGCGCGGCCCGATCTGCTCGCAAAAATCGCGCAGTGGAGTTGGGTTCCCATGCCGATAACAGGCACGATCGGCGCAACCGCCAGCTTGAAAGTGAAGAATCTGCAGCCGGAGCGTCGCAAGATCAATGCCGATATCCGCAACGATACGTTTAGCTGGCTGGGCGCGAAGAACGTCGAGTTCATTCCTTCGGAAACAAACTGTTTCATGGTTAACGTGAAGCGATCTGGAAAAGATTTCTTTAGAGAAATGGCGCAGCAGAAAGTGTATGTCGGCCGGACCTGGCCGGTGTGGCCGACCTGGGTTCGTGTCACGGTTGGAACGAAGGATGAAATGGCGAAATTCAAACAAGCTTTCGCCAGATGCTATAACGCGTAAGTCAGGCAGCGCCGGTTTTTGACTCTTCGCGCCTGCTTCCGCTCGCTACATTACGGCCGTAAGCTCGCGCCAGGGCTTGCCTTGGGATTCCGCTACAGCAGCATAGGTGATTTCACCCTGATAGGTATTCACACCTTCTTTAATCGCATCGCTCTCTTCACAGGCCTGCTCCAGACCCTTATCAGCAAGCGTCAGCAGATACGGCACAGTCGCATTGGTGAGTCCGAAGGTGGACGTGTGCGGCACAGCCGCAGGCATATTGGACACACAGTAATGTAAAACGTCATCGACGTAGTAAACAGGATCGGTATGCGTGGTCGCGTGTGCGGTTTCGACACAGCCGCCTTGGTCGATCGCAACATCAACGATAACTGCGCCCTTTTTCATGCGGGCAATCATCTGACGCCGAACCACTTTTGGCGCGGATGCGCCTGGGATGAGAACCGCGCCTATCACGAGATCTGCTTGATGAACTGCGTCGCGAACAGTGTACAAGTTTGATGCTAATGTGCGAATCGAGTTCGAATAGATATCGTCAAGCTCGCGAAGACGATTGAGATTGCGATCAATGATAGTGACGTTTGCGCCAAGCCCACAGGCAATTTTCGCTGCATTGTGCCCCACAACACCGCCACCGATCACGACGACATTGGCGGATGCAACACCAGGGATGCCGCCAAGCAGAATTCCCCGTCCGCCGTTAGGCCGCTCCAAATATTGAGCACCGACTTGCACCGCCATGCGGCCAGCAACCTCGCTCATGGGTGTGAGAAGTGGTAACGAATTATCCGGCTCGCGGATAGTTTCGTATGCAACGGAGTTGACCCGCCATGTGAGAAGCGCCTCAGTAAGTGCGGGCAGGGGCGCGAGGTGAAGGTAGGTGAATAGGATCAGCCCCGGGCGAAAGCACGAAAACTCGGCAGGCTGCGGCTCTTTGACTTTAACGATCAGATCGGATTTGGTCCAGACATCCGCCGCTTTGTCGAGAATGATTGCGCCTGCCTCCTCATACTCTTCGTCGAGAATAGAACTACCGACGCCCGCCTGCGTTTCGACCAATACTTCGTGCCCATGTTCGCGCAGAGCCGTGACCATGCTGGGCACACAGCCGACGCGAGTCTCGTGATCCTTGATTTCCTTAGGTACGCCAATGACCACTGGGTGATCTCCCCGTCTTTTATTGTGGCGTACTAGCGTGGAAGTTCTTCAGAAGTGGGAGGCGCAGCCGAATCAGGAAGCGGCGGTGGCTGAACGGCCGGGCTGGCGGCGCCGGCAGCAGGAGTTACCGATGCACCATCGTGTTTTGGCCCCAGCCCTAAACCGATCAGTGACAGTGAATTAATCTTGCCATCATCGGGAAGTTTCTGGTCAGCCTGAAAACGCTTTAGAGCTTCAACAGAGTCGTCCCCCCACTGCCCGTTCGCTTCGCCTTTGAAATAGCCTCTCTCGGCCAGCGCTTTTTGGATTTCCTGATAGCGCTCTGGATCAGGATGCAGCTGATAACTGGGACCGCGCTTACGGGCTGACCGTTTCCCCTTTGAGGAGTGGCCGCGCTTATGCGAGTTCTGAATTTTGGATGAACTGGCCGAAGCTTGAGGAGACGAGGATTCGGGTTTTGGCGCTTCGGGAGTAAACCAGCCCCAGGACGGCAGGGCGGAAACTCCCAGCAACGTGACAGGAAACAGCCACTTCATCAAGAAAACACGAGTTTAGCATCGGACGGCTCGATCACACTTGTGATCTGAAATCAAAAAGGGGGCTGATAGGCCCCCCTTTTTTCACACGTGCTGGTCAGTTTAGTTAACGCAATTGCCCGATGAAAGTGCCCCAATTCGTAAGATCGGTGCGCGGGGTATGCGGGATCCATTCAGTAGCCATCCAAATTGAGCCGTCCGTGTCGGCCACTGCCGCAGAGTAGTCGCCCCATCGCGCAACGCCGTCTCCGCCGTACTCTGGATATCCAGTAAATCCATCTTCCGGAGCGGCGCCCGCGCCCCCAAGCTGAATGTCACCGGTGCCGACTGTAGCGCTCAGCGTAGTAAATGCCATGCTTGGGAAAAATACATCGCTGAAGAGGAATGCAGGGGTTCGAGTGGGACCGACGAGCGTGAATACCATGGCAGCTCTTCCCTCAGGTGTGGCTCCGATGGCCGGATTGATGACGCTGTCCAATCCGGGAGCCGCTAGATAACCCTGCTTGTCCATGTGAGCGGTGAGCATATCGCCGCTAACACTCGGTGTGACTACAAAGTACAAGATGCCTGCGCGAAGTGTCCGCCGATCGCAGCTTCCGACGACGGTAGTCAAGCCCGACCACAGTTTTCCGTCTTCAAACACGACTTGCTGCATAATATCGTTGTTGCTGTCGAGGTGCTCGAGAGGTTCGCCAAGCGACATGCCGAGCGGGAACCGGCCGGGGTTCTGGCGTGCTGGTGGTGCAAGCCCGTATACTTCGCTTGCGATGATGTTCTGAGTCAGGATCGGACAGGGATGGACATTACGCAGTGAACCGGTGTCCAGCATCGCCCAGACAGCTATTCGGTTGTCCAGTGGGCCGAAGAAATCGAGTGCGCTGAGGAAGTATTCAACCCCGGAAGCATACTCGGTTTCGAAACTGAGCGAACTCGCCGGCTGTACGGAGTAGCCGACGCCTTCGGCCAACGGCAGTCCGCTGAAAAGGATTGGCGTGGGCAGTTCACCTAGGGCAAGACGTTCCTTTGAGAGGGCATAGATGTTGGAACCGTTGAAGGTAAACGGGAAACCGGGTATCGAGAACTCGTTCGCACTGATATAGAAGCCGTACTTGTCGGCACCGATGAGCGGCTGGTCGCCAAAGCAAGGGCAACCAGGATGCGCAGGTGTCCCGAGCGAACCGTCATTAGTCGTATCGATTACGTAGATGTTGAATAGCGAAAAAGGATCCTCGCTCGTGCTGACGGCGAAATATAAATGGCTTCGGCCGCTCGGTGCGCCAGAAACAGGATCAGTGTCCAACTCCGTTACAGAGACGAACCAGCGCTTTAGCTGGTGATCGAAGTAAGCACGGGGATCGGCTATGAAAGGGCCGTATTCGCTCGTTATTTCGTCGAACTCCGGAGCTACCCCGAAAAACTCATTCTGTGAAACCGGACCTGCAATCAGCGATCCGTTTGGGTCGTAAACGGCAAGCACGCTGTTGATTGCTTCAAAAACGAATCCATCTGCCACCGCGAGACCCTGATCCGGAGGCTCGCTGACAAACCCGGTTGCAATTGCAGTGTCGAGGGACGTCTGGCCGGGAAAGCCGAAGAAACTTGGCTCTGGCCCGACCACCGTGGTGGAGGCGGGATTGGGGGTCTTCAGGGCTGCAAGCGGCGATGTAGACCCGTTCCTAATGCTTCCTCTGCGTGCAGCCACCAAATTTTGCTCAAGCTCTGCTCTCAATCGGGTTTTGTGGGGCTGCACCAAAGCGGCGAGCGGGCTGGGCGCGGGGAGCCTCCCGGTTCCTACCAGCTCAACTTTGTCTTCGATTCCGGTCAGCTTGAGTGGGTGTTGAACTGAACTTTGCGCATTTGCTGCTGCTGCAAGCGCGGTTATAAATGTGGACGTAACGACAACTTTTCTAAGCAAAATTTTTCATCCTCCAATGTGAAAAGGCTACTTTTAGCAAACGCCCCGAACTATAACCTTTTTGGGGGAGGAATAATAGTTCTACTAGTACCAGGAAATGATTGATGATGGGTGTGCGTAAGGGGTTTGCGACCGGCGCACTAGCGTCTTCGGCAGTCAAACTCGAACGTACTCACGAAATGGCTGAAGACGGGCTCGAAGCTAGAAAGATGATCGGAGCGGCACTCGAGCTCTAACGTGTACAGCGTTGCGTTGCGGCTCACGACGACGATTTCGTCGACCCAAGTCGCGCCATCCAGCGGATCGAAATAACGGTCTTTGGTGAGGAGTGCAGAGTTGCCGGAGAGGTTTATGGCCCGCTTCTCCAGAATTTCGAGGCGCTCGGCACGCTGAAATTTCTTGAGCCCTTCTACATGCAGCTGAAAGTTCTCGATCAGGCTAATGGGAGTTGGTTGAGCGGGATCCTGGGACGGGTTCGGGAGCGCGCCGATGTCGATTTCGGCTACTGGTCTAGAACGCTTTTTCAAGCCCGTTGCAATGAACATACCAGAGCCTTCGAACGCTTCTCGCCTCAACCAGCGCGAGGGATAGCTGACGCAGTATCCCCATTGCTTATTGCGGTACAGCCGCCATGAAGTCTCCGGCTTGAATGCCCCGTTAGTTCCGGCGTCGGCAAACGGCGGAGCAACAGCCGCGAAACTGAAGAGAATGATACATGCCCCGAGCCGCGCCCGTTCCCCGAGCCGCGCCCGTTCCCTGAGGGGCGTCCATTTCCCAATCCCCGGCCATCTCTCAACGAGCATCAATGGGACAGCCTCGCACATTCCGCGCAGATTTTCCAGATGCTGCGCTGCGGAATATCGTACTACTTGGCCCGGAGCGTATTTCGTCTTGCGTCCGCCACGGTTAGGCCTCGGGATTTTCTTTAGCCACCCCATCGAGAACCCCCCGGTATGGTACCGACTTCCTGTTTGCAAACCGGGGGAATGAGTCGAATGGACGATCGCCGCAAACAAATTTTGGCAGCGCTAGCGCAGATGGATAAGCAGTTTGGGAAGGGCTCGGTGCTGATGCTGGGCTCCCGTGCCGCGCTGCCGGTTGAGGTGATTCCGACCGGATCGATCGCAGTGGACAATGCGTTGGGCGTAGGTGGTTTCCCGCGCGGGCGGGTGGTCGAGATTTTTGGCCCTGAATCGTCGGGCAAAACCACCCTCGCGCTGCACGTGATCGCGGAGGCGCAGCGGGCGGGCGGAGTTGCCGCGTTCATTGACGCCGAGCACGCCTTAGATCCTACCTACGCGACCCGGCTTGGAGTGGATACGGAGAACTTGATCGTTTCGCAACCGGATTACGGCGAGCAGGCACTGGAAATTGCGCAGGCACTCGTGACTTCGCAGGCCATCGACGTGATCGTGATCGATTCTGTGGCGGCGCTGACGCCCAAAGCGGAAATCGAGGGTGAGATGGGCGACAGCCACATGGGATTGCAAGCCCGAATGATGTCTCAAGCCTTGCGGAAACTGACGGCTTGCGTCTCGCGCGCGAACACGTGTCTGGTCTTTATCAATCAGCTTCGGGAGAAGATCGGCGTCATGTTTGGTAATCCTGAGACGACCACGGGAGGCAGAGCATTGAAGTTTTACGCCTCTATTCGGGTCGAGGTGCGTCGCGCAACAGCGATCAAGGACGGCGAGGCCTTGGTTGGCAATCGAACCAAGATCAAGATCGTTAAAAACAAGGTGGCGGCGCCATTCCGGGAGGTTGAAGTAGATATTCTGTACGGCAAAGGCATTTCGCGCGAGGGCGATGTTTTGGATTTGGGCGTGCAGCAGGCGCTGTTCGAGAAGAGCGGATCGTGGTACAGCTATAAAGGCGAACGGATCGGGCAGGGTCGCGACAATGCGCGACAAACGCTCATAGACAGGCCGGACCTATGTCGTGGTATTGAGGCCGAGCTGCGACAAGCGCTGGGGCTGAATGGGTCCGGCAGGCAGAATGCGAGCGGCGAGTTTGAGCTAACGACCGAGAAAGATGCACGGAAGGTGCTGGTCGCGTCGTAACTCTTCCTATTGGAATCGAACTAAGACGTTGGTACGAACTGGAAGGCAACCGGTGTGGGCACGTCGAGGGGTTTGCCAGTTGACGTAAGCTGACCGGTTTTCGGATCGATCCGAAAGATAACAACCTGGTTGGATTTATGGTTGCCGACGAATAGCCAATTGCCAGTCGGGTCGATTTGCATACCGCGCGGTTCCTTGCCCTGTGTCGGAACGATTTGGACTTGCTTGAGAGTGCCGGTGGACTCATCAATCGCAAAAACAGCGATGCTGTCGTGTCCGCGATTCGATGCATAAACGAATTTGCCAGCCTGATCCACTTCGATCTCGGCGGGCGCGTTTTCTCCTGAATAGCCGGCTGGAAGTGTTGAGACGGTTTGAACTGAGGTTAGATTGCCCGTGGCTGAATCGTGCGAAAAAACCGTGATGGTGGATTTCAGCTCACTGAGTACGTAAGCGAATTTAGCAGATGGACTAAACGCCATGTGCCGGGGACCTGAGCCAGGATCTACCTTCGCGAACTGATGGTCGCTCGCGGCGAGTTTGGCTTGCGAGGGGTCAACAGGATAGATTCGAACCTCATCGAGTCCGAGATCGGGCACATAGACGAATCGATTATCAGCGGAGATTACGACTTCATGGGCGTGCGGCCCCGCTTGACGCTCATGATCGACGCTAGAGCCGTGGGCTTCCATCAGTGCGGACATTGCGCCCAAGCGGCCGTCGTGTTCGATAGGAAATGCCGATACACCACCGGTCCCATAGTTCGCGACGACCAGCATCTTTGTGGTCTTATCCACGGCTAAATGGCATGGAGCGACGCCCGCGGATGACACACTGTTCAAGGGGTTCAACGAACCTTTCTTGCGATCAATTGCGAATGCCGCTACGCCTCCGTTGGCGTCCCCTTCCACTTCACTAACGGCATAAAGAAATCGGTAGTTGCGATCGGTGGCGAGAAACGATGGATTGACTACTTCGCCGACTTTTTCCATCGGCTCGAGTTTCTCCGTTTTCGCGTCAAAACGGTAGCCGTAAATGGAATTGCTGTACGTACCGACATAGACAAAATACTTTGCCTTCCCTGATTTGGATGAGGCTTCTAGATTTGAAACAGCGCACATGACGATAGATAGTCCTGCTAGGTAAATGGCGAGTTTAGAAGAGAATGGTCGCATTTGGACCGCTAACGTAATTTCCAGTATGTCATTCTGTTCCGTAATCACATGGCACAAACCAACAAAGTTGAAGAGCGGCTCAAGGAGCTAGGGATTACGCTTCCAGACCCTCCCATTCCGATGGCAAATTATGTCCCCTTTAGCAGGACAGGGAATCTACTGTTTCTGTCAGGCCAAGGCCCGCGGGTGGGAGCTAAAGAATTCAAGACTGGGAAGGTCGGATCAGAAGTGACGGCCGAAGAGGCGTACGATCATGCGCGGCTTGCCGGCATTCAGTTGCTGGCGGTGGCTCGACGGGCATTGGGCGATCTAGGGCGGGTACGCCGCGTGGTGAAGTTGCTCGGTCTGGTGAACGGTACGCCGGATTTCGACAAACAGCCTCAGGTGATCAATGGATGCTCGGATCTTTTTGTCGAGGTGTTCGGCGACGCTGGACGGCATGCACGGTCTGCAATAGGCGCGGGCAGTCTGCCGGGAAACATCACTGTCGAGATTGAAGCGATTTTTGAAGTGGAATAACAGGCGGCCGCCATCCGCCGAATTCTCGTTCAATCAGTTGACAAATCTCCAGAGCTAAAACATCGCGCCACGGTCTGGTCACGATCTGGACGTTTATTGGCAGCCCTCCCCCCTCAGCACACCGCACCGTAGCGGCAGGCGCTCCGGCGACGTTCCAAGCCATGGTGTAACTGAACCCTTCAAAATTGGCGCCTTTGAGCGAATCCCCGTGCGCGAGCGCCGGCTGCGTGTAGACCGGACAAACAATTGCATCAAACTGCTGGAAGAAGCGGGCCAGCGCGGAGCGGTATTCGTCCCATTGCGCCCAACGCGTGGCTAGCTGTGAGGCTGTGGCGCGAAAAGGCCGCAACCGATCGAGAAACCCACCGAGGAGAGGGTGTATTCGCGTGCTGGCGTGAGCGCTGAGATAAGCGTCGATGCCGTCCACTCCGTCTGCGCCCAAGAGAGAAAGCTCGAGTTCGAAGGCTTGCTCAACAAATGGTGGAGTTCGTTCTTCAACAATCACTCCGGTTCGAGACAGAAAATCGGCACAGCGGCGAACCGCATTCTCAACCTCTGGGGTGCAGCGCGCGGTTCCGTTGTAGGTGAAGAAGGCAACTCGAGTGGCTTGGGAAGCTTCCGGTTTGAGCAACGGGACTGGAGGCGCGGAAAAATCGAGCCCATCCTCACCAGCAAGCAGATGCATCGCAAGCAGGAGATCTTCAGAGTGGCGCGCCATTGGTCCTATCTGCCACAGGTCCGCGATCCAGCCGCCCGCAGGCGGAACATGGCCCGTGCGCGGCAGACGCCCTTGTGTCGGTTTGATACTGGCTATGCCACAGAAGGCAGCTGGAATTCTGACGCTACCGGCGGCATCGCTCCCCAGGCCTAATGGCGACCCGCATGCCGCAATCAGCGCCGACTCCCCACCACTGCTGCCGCCTGGAGTGCGCGTGATGTCGTAGGGATTATTGGTTCGACCAAACAGGAGGTTGTCGGTCTCGAATGCAAAGAGCAGGTCGGGAAGATTTGTTTTCGCGATTGGAATAGCCCCGGCAGAACGCAGGCGCTGGACGAGAGTCGCGTCCTGAAGGGCAGGAGACGCGTGTTTCCGGCCGACAGTGCCTGCGGTGGTGGACCTTCCTTCGAGGTCGATCGAGTCTTTGATTGAGAATGGAACGCCGTGTAAGGGGCCACACGCATCGCCCGCAGCCAACATGCGATCGGCAGCTTCGGCTTGCAGAAGAGCTGCATCGGCAAGTAGATCAGTGATGGCGTTTATGGCGGGATTGACTTGCTGGATCCGCTCCAGATGTGCCGTGATCAACTCAAGCGAAGGCATCTCACGGCGGCGGATCATGTTCGCCATGGCGATCGCACTTTGATTCAGCACGATCACAATCTAGCAGCCACCGGCGGGTTGGATCGTTCGTTTTATAAAATGGGAGTTTCTAGGCCGTAATGAGAAGCTCCAGGGTTATCGCTCCTGTAGCGGGGTTGTGCGCCCTGTTGCTTGCCGCAGACGTTGTACCGCCCGCGCAGGATCGTCTGTGGGAATGCCGCAATCTGGGCAAAGCGTTTTACGAGAATCCAGATACCCATCTCCAAGCGGTCGAGCAGTTGCGCGCCGCACTTCAGCTTGCGCCTGATTCCGTCAGAGAGCACATCAACTACGGGCTGGCGCTTCTGCGGGCGGGTCAGACGCAACCAGGGATGACAGAGCTGGAGCGTGCGCAGAAGCAGGATGCCACGATTCCGCATACCTGGTTCAACTTAGGGATTGCTTACAAGCGTAACGCCGATTGGGATCGAGCAATAGAGCAATTGCGAGGCATGATCCGGCTGACGCCGAACGAGCCGATCGCGCATTACAACCTGGCGGCGGTGTTGCGGTCTAAAGGACAGACCGACGCAGCACGCGAAGAGTTCCTTGCCGCTGAGAAGCTGAACCCGAATCTGGCTGGCCCGCATTTTCAACTCTTCACTCTCTATCAGCGTGCCGGCGACAAAGAGGCTGCGGCGCGAGAGAGGCAAGCTTTCGAAGAAGTGAAAAAACGGAATGAAGGTGCGGCGGTTCCAGAGGACATGGAGTGGTGTTTCTATGCGGAGTTGTACGATCCTCCCGAGCCAAGGCCATCCGCCGAAGATGAGGCGACGCGCTTTGAAGATCACCTGGTTAGCAAGGGATGGGATCGGGCGAACTCTGGCATGGCGGTAATCGATTCGGAAGGAAACGGGCACGCCGATATCCTGGTGTGGTCACGCGACAATGTCGTTTTGTTGAAGCACGGCACGGAGCCGGTGAAAAGGTCCGGCTTGGAAGGCCTGCGGGATGTTCGAACCATTTCGAGCGGAGATTTCGATAACGACGGCTTGGCAGATCTATGCGTGATTACGGGCGCCGGCGCAACGCTGTTTCATAACGATCACGGCACATTTTCAAAGTTTGTCGAGTTGCCGAACACGGCTGGCGTTCAGAAGGCTCTCTGGTTGGACTACGATCACGACTACGATTTGGATTTGCTGCTTTTCGGGCCTAAGCCGGTGCTGATGCGCAACAATGGCAAGGGGAAATTTGAGGATCACACTTCGTCATTTCCTTTTGTGAAAGGCCAGGCTCTCGATGCTGTGGCGTTTGCAGTTCGCGGCGATACGGCTGCGAGAGACGTTCTTGTATCGTATGCGGATCGGGCTGGTGTCCTGTATCGGGACAAGCTGAACGGCGTATTCGAAGCGGTGGACCTCGTAACGCTCGCCCCTGGTACATCTGCGCTGGACGTTCAAGATTTCAATCACGACGGTTTGCTTGATCTAGTAAGTTATCGGCCGGAAGTGCGCGCACTGAAAAATGATTCCGGCAATCTGGTGGGTGTTGAGAGCGCGCACAGTGCCCGCTCGCCGATCCGCGCCGATTTTAACGGAGATAACCGGGAAGATTATGCGCAGATTCTGGAGGACGGCTCACTCCACGTATTTCTGAACGCATCTGCGGCACAAAAGTGGGTGACAGTTCGAATTCAGGGCATAAAAAATATCAAAGACGCTGTCGGGGCGACGGTCGAGATGAAATCCGGGGCGTTCTACGATAAGCGGATTTTCCAAGGAGTACCGCTCGCTTTTGCTACTGATGGGCATGCAGACGCTGACACGATTCGCATTACCTGGCCCAACGGATTGATTCAGAACGAAACGCATAAAAAGAGTAGTGAATCGCTGACCATTGCGGAGGCACAGCGCCTTTCCGGATCGTGCCCGATGATTTTTGCGTGGAATGGCCAGGCTTTTCAATTCATCACAGACGTTCTAGGGGTGGCGCCTTTAGGAGCAAGCTCAGGAGATGGAAACTATTTCCCGGTGAATCATCGGGAATACATCCAGATTCCTGGCTCTGCGCTGCGGGGGGAGGCGGGCGAGTATCAGATCCACGTCACTGAAGAGCTTCATGAAGTTTCTTATCTTGACCAGGTACGGCTGATCGCGGTGGATCACCCGTCGGACGTTGAAATCTACACAAACGATAAATTCAAGTCGCCCCCATATCCTGAGTTTCGGCTCTTCGGTGCGCGATCGAAGATTCATCCGGTTCGGGCTGTTGATGATCACGGAAACGATGTGGCCGCTCGTGTTGCTCGGCAGGATCGAGCGTATCCGGACGATTTCGTTCACGACTCGGCGGGAGTTGCCAAGCTTCACACCTTGGATTTGGATTTCGGCAATGTGGCTCCGGGCAACCGGGCTGCAATTGCGCTGAATGGCTGGGTGGATTGGGCGGACGGCAGCACATTTTTAGGCGCATCACAGGACGGCACGGGGCTGATCTTCCCCTACGTGCAAGTGAAGGATGCGTCCGGTAACTGGCAGACGGTCATTAAAGATATGGGCATCCCGTCGGGCAAGCCCAAAACCATCGTTGTCGATCTCACCGGCAAGTTTCTGTCGCGCTCGCGCGAGGTTCGCATCGTAACGAATCTTTGCGTGTACTGGGACGAAATTTTCCTGATGGAGGATTCACGCCCGCCGCAGGTACGTCTTACACCCATCGACGCCCAGACGGCGGACTTGCATTTCCGCGGCTTTTCTCGGGCTGTTATCGATCCGCGCCGCCAGCAACCAGAACAGTTTATCTACGACCAGGTGCGACCGGTATCAAGCTGGAATCCTACGCCCGGTTTTTATACCCGTTACGGAGAAGCTCAGACGCTCGTAAACAGAGTTGATGATCGAATGGTCGTCATGGGCTCGGGCGATGAACTGAAGTTGCAGTATCCGTCAGCGCAATTGCCTCGATTGCCCCAGGGATGGTCGCGAGATTTTCTGTTGATGGTTGATGGATGGGCGAAAGACGCCGACGCGAACACGGCGTTCAGTCAAAACGTCAATCCGCTGCCGTTTCACGCGATGAGCGCCTATCCTTATAAGCCGGACGAGCAATTTCCGGCCGATGTCGAACACCGGCAGTACGTGCACGATACCCTAACGCGCCCGGCTTTGCGGCTGATTCGACCGCTAGCGCCAGCCCAATGACCCGCCGTCTTACAGTCATTTGCGTCATTTGGGGAGCAATCCTGCTAATCAACAGTGCTGTCTTGGCGGCATTCCCAACGACCGCGACAATTTTTGGGATTGGCAACGTGCTGCTGCATATCGTGCTTGGAGCAGTTATCGGCGTCCTCGCGCTGATGCTCTTACGCAGAGAGAGACGGCTGATTTCAATCGCAATCGCCGCGGGTTCGGGTGTGTTGCTCGCCCTAGTCGGAAACACGCGCGATCATAGAGCGATTTTTTTGATTCACGTTGTTATCTCACTCGTAGCGATAGCCATACTTTTCGCGCGTCGCGAAAGCTTCCGGATCGCGAAGGTGTCCGGCGTGGCTGCGGGGTTGGTCTTAGTGGCGGGAGCTTGCTATCGATTATTTGTTCCGCATCCGGAAGACCACATCGTTAATTCGCGAAATGTCGCGCTCTCTATGTATCAGGAAGGTGCCGGTCCGAAGAGCCCGTTTTTTCCGTCAGGCGCTAACACTTCGGACGGACGCCTCGTGCCGTCTACGTTCTTTATGGAATCGAAGAAGTGCGGCGAGTGCCACCGGGATATCTACGAGCAATGGAAGAGCTCGGCCCACCACTTCGCATCTTTTAATAATCAGTTCTACCGGAAATCGATTGAGTACATGCAGTCGGTGGTCGGGACAAAGCCGAGCAAATGGTGCGCGGGCTGTCACGATCATGCGGTCTTCTTCAACGGGCGTTTCGATCGGCCGATTAAGGAACAGATCGACACTCCTGAAGCGCAGGCCGGCCTGAGTTGTATGTCGTGCCATTCCATAGTCCACGTCGGCGGGAGTGTCGGCAATGCTGAATTTACAATGTCGTATCCGCCGCTTCATGAAGTCGCCAGCAGCTCCAACCCGGCGCTTCGTAAAATCACGGATTTTGTGACGTACGCGGCTCCGGAAGCGCACCGCCGCACGTTCATGAAGCCTTTCATGCGGGACAGCTCCGCCGAATTCTGTGCGTCCTGTCACAAGGTCCATCTGGACGTGCCGGTCAATCAATATCGCTGGTTTCGTGGCTTCAACGAATACGACAACTGGCAGGCCAGCGGGGTATCGGGCCAAGGAGCGCGGTCATTCTATTACCCCAAGAAGAGCAGCAATTGCGCTGACTGCCACATGCCGCTTGTGTCTTCTCATGACCCCGGCAATATCCACGGGAAAGTCCATTCGCATCGGTTCCCGGGCGCGAATACGGCGCTCCCGTTGGTCAACGGCGACCAGGAGCAGATGGCGGCAACTGAGAAGTTTTTGAAATCGGGATTTATCACGGTAGATATTTTTTCAGTCAGTCCGGTGACACGGCAGAAATCCGACACGGAGATGATCAGGCGGGCGAGCAGCACACCGCAAACGATGACCGCGTTCGCCGTAGGAGAAGAAGCGGAGCAGAGCGGACCCGCAGTGATCCGGGATGTCGGCAGGGTTGCGGCGCCGATCGATCTCTCAGAGGTTACGCTTCAGCCTGGGGCCACGGCGCGCGTCGATGTTGTCGTTCGGACTCGCACGATAGGACACTTTTTCCCCGGTGGGACTGTAGACGCGTTCGACGTCTGGCTCGAGTTGAAAGGCGAAGACGATACCGGCCGGACGATTTTCTGGAGCGGCAAGGTGGAGGACGACGGAAAAGGTCCCGTTGAGCCGGGCGCGCATTTCTATCGCTCGTACCAGCTCGATGGAGCTGGGAATCCGATTAATAAACGGAATGCGTGGCAAGCGCGCAGTGTTCTTTACGTTCATCTGATTCCACCGGGTGCGGCCGACGTTGCGCATTATCTTGTGCAGGTGCCTCCGGACGCGAAAGGTCACATTCACTTCACGGCCAAGCTGAATTATCGGAAGTTTTCGTGGTATTACACGCATTTTTCGTATGCCGGCGAACCGAAGCCTGGACAGAGCCCTCTTCTGCTAGCAAGCGATCACAACAGTCTGGCGTACGGCTTCGATGCCAAAAACATTCCGGGAAACGTGTCAGGCGCAATCAAGGGACGCATCCCGGATCTGCCGATACTCACGCTTGCGCAGCAAGAGATCTCGGTTCCTGTGTCGGCGCAAGCGCCTCAATGGCAGCCCGTAACCAGCGCGGGTACACGAGAGCGCTGGAATGACTGGGGTATAGGCTTGCTTCTGCAGGGCGATCTGAAGGGCGCCGAATACGCGTTTCGCAAGGCTACTGTGGCCCAGCCCGGCTACGCTGACGCGTGGCTGAATGTCGCGCGGGCGCTGATTCAGGAAGGTGAGACCGAAGCCGCCAAGCCGTTTGTCGAGCGAGCTCTGAAAATAGATTCCTCACTAGGGCGGACATACTTTTTCCGGGCGATGATCGAAAAATCCGATGGCGATTATGACGCCGCCTTGAAATCTTTAGAGCGTGTCGAGGCTCAGTATCCACGAGACCGCGTCACGCTGAACCAAATTGCGCGCATTCTGTTTTTGAAACGAGAGTACGCAAAGGCAATCGGGTATCTCGAGCGTGTTTGTGATATCGATCCCGAAGATGTGCAAATGCATTACACGGCGATGCTTTGCTACCGCGGTTTGGGGGATACTGCCCATGCAAATCGGGAGCAGATTCTGTTCCGCCGATTCAAAGCCGAAGAGTCCGCACAGACAATCACGGCCATACCGCGCATGGCGAGCCCCGAGGATAACAATGAGCGGCAACTGATTCACGACCACGAATCGGTGCCACTTCCGTAACGATGAAATTAGTATTTTGTACGCTCGGCATTTTCTGCCTGCTGGGATTTGGGACAAATACTCCCGACGAGGGAATCCGATTTGTCGATTCAACCAAGAAAGCCGGGATTCATTTCATTCATCACACGGGCGCAACGGGGAAGAAGTACCTTCCCGAGACTCTTGGGGCGGGATGCGCCTTTATCGATTTGGATGGAGATGGATGGCCGGACATCCTTTTGATTAACGGCAAAGACTTCGGGCCGCATACGCAGAACTCGCTGCCGGGATTCTACCGTAACAACCACAATGGCACTTTTACCGACGTCACTCGGGGTAGTGGGCTCGATATCGAAATGTACGGGATGGGGGTTGCTGCCGCGGACTACGACAATGACGGACTGCCCGATGTCTACATCACTGCGCTCGAGGGTGACCGGCTCTTCCACAATGAAGGGCACGGGCATTTTCGCGACGTAACGGCGCAGAGCGGCATTCGGAACGCAAGTTTTGGCACCAGCGCTGCGTGGCTCGACTATGACCGCGACGGGAAGGCGGACCTGTTTGTCGCGAACTACGTGAACTGGTCTCGGGAAAAGGATTTGTGGTGCTCACTCGATGGCGCGGCGAAGTCTTACTGCACGCCGGAATCGTATAAAGGAACATCTTCGAAGCTGTACCGGAACCTCGGTGGCGGGAAATTCGAAGATGTTACCCAGAAAGCGGGTTTGGCGGACAGCGCCAGTAAGGCTTTAGGCGTCGTGGTGTTCGACTACAACGGTGATGGATGGCCGGACATTTTCGTGTCCAACGATACGCAGCCAAGCAAATTGTACAAGAACAATGGAAATGGCACGTTCACCGAAGAAGGCATGCAGGCGGGCGTGGCCTATGGCGAGGATGGGGTGGCGCGCGGGGCGATGGGCGTGGATGCTGCCGATTACGACCGCTCCGGGAGACCTCATCTGCTGGTCGGCAATTTCGCGAATCAGATGCTCGGGCTGTATCACAACGAAGGTCACGGATTCTTTGTCGATGAGGCTCCTTCTTCGACAGTGGGCCGGGCCAGTCTGCTTAGCCTGACTTTCGCTGTATTTTTCTTCGATTACGATTTGGACGGATGGCCGGACATCTTCGCAGCCAACGGGCATATTGAGCCGGACATTAATCGCATACAGCCCAAAGTTGTGTATCGCGAGCCTCCTTTACTATTTCGCAATACAGGGAAGGGACGTTTCGATAATGTCAGCGATAAGGTGGGCCCCGATTTCCGCCGTTCTATGGTCGGGCGCGGGGCGGCATACGCGGATTACGACCGGGATGGCGACCTCGATCTCCTCATTAATACGAATGATGGACCGGCCGTGCTTTATACAAACGAGGGTGGAAACCGGAATCACTGGCTCACGGTTCGCCTGAACGGGACGCGGTCGAATCGAAGCGGGCTGGGGGCGGTCGTCCGGATAGAAAGCGCATCGGGTAAACAGTGGAACAGGATACACAGCGGATCGAGCTACTGTTCCCAAAGTGAGCTCGCGCTCACCTTCGGGCTGGGGACAGACCAAAAGGTGGCGCTGCTTTCAGTGGAATGGCCGAGTGGCACGCGCCAGCAGTTTAAGGATGTCCCCGTGAATAGGTTCGTGACGATCGATGAGTCCGCCGGCATGGTCAAGTAAGCGCTTCGATCCGGCGCTTTTTTAGCGCTGAGTGCGTGATATGCTGAGCAGGTCGTATTTAGCGATAGCGATTTAAAACGCGCCCGCCGATACCCCCCAGGAGCCATTTCATGACAAACATTTTCGTCGGTAACTTGAGTCATCAGACCACTCAAGAGGACCTGACTGCAGCATTTTCCCAGTACGGTGCAGTGGAGCGCGTGAGCCTGCCCACGGATCGGATGACCGGCCAGCCCCGCGGTTTTGGATTTGTTGAGATGACGAACCGAAACGAGGCCGAGAACGCAATCGCGAACTTGAATGGTGCGGAGTTGAATGGCCGGGCGATGAACGTCAATGAAGCGCGACCGAAGACGGAAGGTGGGTTTGGAGGCGGGAATCGGCCACGCGGCGGCGCGCCCCAGGGCGGGGGCAGAGGCCGGCGGAATACACGGTGGTAGGCGCTAGGCGGAAGCCCTGGTTTTCGCGGCGGCTCCTTTAGGCATCGTACGCGTAAACGAGAGAAGGCGGCGCGGCTGCGCATCGACGATCGGCCGAACGCGCACCGGACGCTCCTGCAAGATGAGCTCACTGGCTTGCACCAAAGGTTCAGCGTGGAACCAGCGCTGAAACGCCATGCCATGAAAGATATTGCACAGAGCGGTCATCGTCATGCCCTGGTGGTGTGCCATCCAACAGCGCACAAGTTCGTATCTGGGACCGAAGATGCGACGCCGAGGGGACGACGTGTAGTCGGCTGATTCGTAGAATCCGTAGTCACCCAGCCAATCTTTCCGAGCCATTGCGCGAAGATTCTCAACAGCGCTGGCCGAATGAATCATGAGCGCAAGACAGCTGGAGTAAGGAGATACGACCAGATACCCGGCACGCGCGACGTTTAGCGCAAGCCCTGGAACGCCGAAGGCGGCGTATTGATAATTTCCCTCCTGATCTGTTTTGCTGTAAGCCGCTTCAGAAATTCCCCACGGCACACGTCGTTTCGTAGCGTACGATTTTTGAGCGCGTACAGCAGACCGCACCGCGCGATCGAGCAGAGTCTGCGGGTGGGATCTCATCCAAATGACGGGCATCAGATATTCAAACATAGTGCCCGTCCAGGAGATCAAGACGTTCTCTCCTTCGCAAAGCGTATGCTGGCGTCCCAGTCTGAACCAGGTCTCCTGAACGACCTCACTCTTTGCGACCGCGATGAAGGCCGCCGTTCGGGCTTCAGACGCAAGAAGGTCGTAGCAAGATTTCGATAATTGTTGCTGCGCGACGTCGTAACCGATTGAAAGCAACTTACGGCGTTTGTCGGTGAGCATGGCGAAATCCATCGCACGAACCAGCCGCTCTGATTCAGCGGCTAGAGAGGCGAGGCGCGAGGCAAGGTCATTCAAGCGCATCCGGCAGGCCGGGAGCTCATCGCGCAAGCGGTTAATGACGGCAATGATCTCTGCGGGAAGCTCCGCGGCAGTAAGAGCGTGAAGCTTGCGATCCAATTCCCCATAAAACGCGTCGGCATTGTGTGGAGTTATGGGCTTCGAGGGTAGCTCGAATTGCGCGGCCGGGAGGCGCCGAAGCGGCTCATATTCGGGAAGGAACCAGGGCGTGAACTCACGAGCTTCCTTCCGGATCGCGTCGATGCGGCGTTCGATTTCAGAGCGCCACCACGCGTTTTGCTTGGCACGCTCCGGCTTCGCTTCAAGCGGAAACGCTATTTCCATCCGCAAGAGCTCCGGAACCCATTGAGCAGCCGTCTTGAGCGCAAATAATTTCTCGAGGTTCTGAAGCCCGCTCTTTCGACCGCCCAGGATGCGGTAGTGATCAGCAAGTCCTTCCAGCGCGCTGCCGGAAAGTACAGGCTCGTGCAGCAATTCGAGGCAGCCCTGTTTCAAGGTCCAGAGCGATGCTGCGAGATTGCCGCTATCCACACTGGATAGAAATAAAGGTGCAATGGGTTCAAGCGTGACGGTTTCGTACCAATTTAGGAAATGGCCGAAATCGCGTCGCAGTTTCAAAAGCGACTTAAGGGTCAGCTCGGTTTGCGACAAGAACTCGGTGAGCGTCAGATAACCAAATTCGAGAGCGGCCTGACGGGCGTTCAATAGAAAGCCAATATTAGTGGGAGAGATGCGCTCGGCGATTCGATAGGGCTGCTCTTGCACGTTGTCAGGAATAAGCCAATTGTTAGCCGGATTGCTGAATTCGGCGAAGTAGCGCCAGGTTGTGAGTGCTACTCGACGAAGGAAGACGCGATCTTCGTCAGAGAGCTCCTGGCCTTCGGCATGGGGTGACCGATTGATCCAGAGGGACACGAGCTTTGAGCTGCACCAGGCGATGAGGAACGGCAGCGCGTATCCCGCGGCTTCCGGCTTTTTGAACAAGCCCAGGCCAAGGCCGATTGCGAGGACAGGAGTCCAGTCGAGGTACACGTCAACCAGGGTGCGTTTGTTAATGCCGAGTTCGGCTTCGGTGGCTGTCTCCCATTCGAGAAGGCGGCTGTGGGTAATGGTGCTGCGGATAATGGTGCGAACGATCGCATCGAGTGATACGAGCGTCTGATGAGCGAGGAACGCGATGTTCAGCAGGATGCTGACGTGCGAAGTAAAAAAATCGGTGACTGCGTTACGCGCCGTCATGCGGCTGTGCTTCCACACTGCGCGACATAGTGCGAACACAAGGCGGAAATAGATCGGGAGAAATAGCAGGGCGACGGTTACGAGCGTCCAAAAACGTGGGCCGCCGGGGAGAAAAAACCACCCTGCGACGAGGAGGAAGAACGTGGCCGGCTCGATCAGGCTACGGCGGAGATTGTCGACGATCTTCCAGCGCGAAACAAGAGAAATCGGGTTTGGAACGAGCTGACCGGATTCATTGGGGACGTGATTGAAGATCCAGCGTAGGATTTGCCAGTCGCCACGCAGCCAGCGGTGCTTTCGGCGATTGTAGGCGCTGTAGTGCGATGGATAATCATCGATCACCTCTATATCGGAGGCCAGACCGGCGCGTGCGTAAGCGCCTTCGATGAGGTCATGGCTGAGGAGCGCGTTACGCGGGAAGCGATGCTCGAGGACTTGGCGAAATGCGTCCACATCGTAAATGCCCTTGCCTGCGAAGATGCCTTCGGCATAGAGATCCTGGTAGACATCTGAAACAGCGCGAGAGTAGATATCAAAACCGGTTTGACCGGAGTAAATGCTCGCGAGCCGAGAACGACTGGCCGAATGTACGCTGATATCGACACGCGGCTGAAGAATGCCATAGCCTTCGGTCACGATATTGAGCCCGGGATCGATCAGGGGGCGGTTCAAAGGATGAGCCATCGTGCCGATCATGCGTTGAGCCGCACTGCGAGGGAGTTGGGTGTCGGAATCGAGTGTGAGGACGTAGCGAATATGAGGTAGACGTGAGAGGTCGCCCGCTTTGACCGGGAAAGGATCGTACGTCTGGCGTAGAAAATGATTCAGCTCAAGCAGCTTGCCGCGTTTCCGCTCCCAGCCCATCCAAGTGCCTTCGCGTGGGTTGTAAACGCGATGGCGGTGGAACAAATAGAACGTGCCGTAGGGCTCGCCTTGATACTTCCGATTCAATCCATCGATGAGTTGCACGGCAAGATCGATACGAGGATCGTGCTCGCTGGCGGGTTCTGCAGAATCGGGCAGATCTGTCAAAAGCGCGTAATGGATGTAGGGGTCGCGGTTCACCAGGTACCGCACTTCAAGATCGTCAACGAGGTTCCGAATCTGCTTTTCATTCAGCAGCAGCGTTGGAATGGCGACCATGGTGGCGCACGAAGGATCTACTCCCTTTGAAAAGTCGAGCTTTGGCATGCCATGGGGGGTCAGAACGGAGGTAACCAGATGGTTGATCAACTCGACGGCTGCCTGAGTAGCCGGCAAGATGAGAAGCAGTGTGCTTATGATCAGGCCTGCGCCGCCATGAGTGCGCACGATGCTCATGATCAGCGCAACCACAGTGATGAGCGTCAGAGCCTCAACGCCGATGATGTAAACCTCATCCGGGTATTCACGGAAGAAGCGCTGGAGACGAGCGCCTAGCGGCGGTCGATAACCTATGCGGCTAAACAAGGCCGCAGAGCCGGTCTGGTCAAGCAAATAGTATCCGACGTGACGAAGGCGATCGTGCAGTATTTCAGGGTTCGATACGCGAATTCTTGCTTCCCGCTCCGGGTTGTCCCGCCGCGCCATATCAACCGCGAGGCGCGCGAGCTCAAATTCGCTGACATCTGAATGAATGGCAACTTTCGCTATTCGGCGCCGGTAAGACTCTCTGCTCTCGAACTCCATGCGCGGATACACGCCAGCAGGATCGAGGCATAGAATGCGATGTAAAACCGAGAGCTGCTCGAGAATTTCTTTCCAGTCAATTTCTCCTAAGAATTTGAGGCTCGTGATGATCCGGCCAATTTCGTAGGAGGGGGCGTTCAGGCCTTCTGCCCGGAAAGCGTCCAGCGCTTGCCATCCACGTTCCGCAAGCAGTTCGAGGAGAACGAGCTTCAAAGCCGGAATCATTCCAAAGAGTTCGAACAGGCGCAGCGGCTCGACTGACTGCACAGCCTCGATGAAAGCCGAAAATGCGGGCTCGGTTATCTGGTTTCGTGTAGCCGCGAGCAGGCTGCGAGCGAACACAATACAGCGCGGAATACATTCGTCCGTCGCTGTCCGGACAAGCGGCAACCTGGACAGAGTTTTTGTGGCTTCATGAAGATCCTGAATGTCAGTACGAACCAGACGCAGGTTGTCATATAGCCAGGTGAGATCGTCAGAAGGCTCAGCGGCTTTTAGCTTATAGAGTTCGCCTTCAAGGGTAGAGAGACGTTTGGCGCTTGCAAGAAAGATTTCGCGAGGTACAGCGGAGAAGCGCTTGCCTCGAAGCCACGCGCAAGAGCGTGCGGCGCGTGTCGCATGCTCACGCAGATCGGCCTGTTCCGTTTCGCTCAACTCCAAGCCGGGCGCCCGGACGGGATCGACTTTCATTTCACTGGACGGTTCAGGCATGAAAGGAAGAGAGTCTATCGGTAGCTTGATGCTTGGAGCTCGAACATTTCAGCGTACCGCCCTTCGTACGCCATAAGCCGGTCATGACTGCCTTCTTCGATGATGGACCCGTTCTCAAGCACGATGATGCGTGTCGCCATACGGACGGTAGAGAAGCGGTGAGAGATAAAAAGAGCCATTTTGCTTTCGGTGAGTTCATTGAATTGCTCGAACACCTCATACTCGGCGCGTGCGTCGAGGGCGGCGGTAGGCTCGTCCAGTATCAGGACCTGGGCCTGGCGAAGATAAGCCCGGGCAAGAGCGAGTTTTTGCCATTCACCGCCGGACAGGTCGACTCCCCCTTCGAACCTGCGACCTAACATCTGCTCGTATTTTCGCGGAAGGCGCCGAATGACTCCGTCGGCCAGACTCTTCTCTGCCGCACGAAGGATGGAGTCGTCATCGCGAAGGCGTTCAATTCTACCGACGGCAATGTTTTCGCGAGCAGTCATTTCGTAGCGCATAAAATCCTGGAATATGACGCCTATTTCTTTACAAAGATCCTCAATGTCGTACTCTCGAAGATCAATGCCGTCGAGTAGAACCTGGCCGCCAGTAGGATCATAGAGGCGCGCCATTAGTTTCACGATCGTCGTTTTGCCCTGCCCGTTTTGGCCGATCAGGGCCACGCGCTCGTCGGGCTCGAGGCGAAAGTTGAGCCCGCTCAGCACGAGGCGTTCTGTTCCCGGATAGACGAATGACACGTTACGAAACTCAAAGCCGCTTCTAATAGGGCGCGGGGCAGGGAGGGCATTTGGCTTAGAAGTAACCGTCGGACGCATGCCAAAGAAGGCGAGCAGATCGGTCAGGAAAAGGGCTTGATCGGCGATGCTCGATAGGGTTGAGAAGATCAGGGAAATGTTGCTCGAGGCGGCCAGGATAGATTGCGTCAGGAATACAAGCTTGTCAATAGTAAGCGCGCCGGTGACCGTCTGATAAACGACCCACGCGTAGGCGCCGTAATAGCCGCCCGTGCTCAGCATGGAGAGCAGAGAAACAGCGAAGGCGCGTCTGCGGGAGAGCGCCAAATTCTCGTCGAGAATGTGATTTGAAAGGCTTGTAAACCGGCCCGTCAAGAAGCGGCTCAGCCCGAACAGTTTCAGTTCCTTGGCTGCCTCTTTGCTGCCACCGAGTTGACGCAGATAGTCGAGTTCGCGTTTGACGGGAGTTTGGCGGAAGTTCTTGGCATAGCTAAGGAAGGCAAAGTGGCTTTCACCGAGAAACGCAGGCACCAAACAGCCGATCAGGAGCAGCAGGAGCCACGGAGAAAACAGAAGGATGCCGACGGACAGCGAAATCGTCGTGATCGCTTGCTGGAACAGGCGGCCGATCGACTGAATCATTCCAAGCCGATCCGTCGCTTGGACACGAGCCCGTTCTAGCCGATCGTAGAAGACAGGGTCCTCATAAGCTTGGAGATCAAGCTGCGAGGCATGATCCATGACTTGGATGCTGACGTGGCGCGTGTAGCGATCCGCCAGGACGGCATCGTAGTAGTCGATCAGACGGCTTAGAATATTGCCAGCCACCGCGAGTGCGAATTCCAGGAGGACGAGCCACCACAGCTGTGGAGTTATCAGCTGCTTGTGATAAACGAGATATGTGACCTGGCCTACAATTAAGCCGCTGACCCAAGCGACACTCACCGGTACCAGCGAAACAAGCACTCGAAGGACGAGGCCCAAACTGACCACCCAAGGACCCGAGTCCCAAACGATCCGCAGCACAGGCGGTATGTTTTTCAAGGCTTGAAGGCGTTCCCGCCATGCACCCTGGAATGCTTGACTGTTCTCTTGCGTCACTCTGAACCGTATCGATGGATCGACCGTGCTGGTAGATCTCTCTTCTAGTGTGACTTACGCGGTTACCGAAGGCAGTCACAAGAGTTTCGAATTTTCGGCCGTCTTCTAAGCCTAATGCCTGTTGAAGTTGGGTTAACCCTGGCAAGGCGGATAAGCTCTCCCTTCGAGGGCCCGTCGACTAGTTTGAAATCGCATGAGCTTAGACAGGTTCAACCGATTTGGCATAACTGCAGTGTTCCTGGTGGCCGGGCAAGCGCTGGGTCAAACCTCAGCGGGAACTAGTGTAGATTTGCGGGGACAAGGCCGTAACCCAGATTTTTCCAAGTTCGTATTCACGCGTCCTATGACAGTGGGGGCGGTACTGCCCGCCTCCTGCCAATTGGGCCAGTTTTACTTCAATAGCGCGGCTTCCGCCGGCGCTAATGTATTTGCCTGTACGGCTCCTAACGCGTGGACGCTCGAAAGTGGAAGCGGAGCTAGTAACGGTGCTGGCGCGATCATGGCGGCACAACTCGGCGATTTTGCGGCGGTGCTGGCGAACGGAACCCTTTCGGTGGGCGTTGGTTGCTCTGTAACCAACCCGTGCAACGCGCGATTAGGAAATACAGTTTACAATTTCAGGACCTCGGCAGTCGTTACGCCTGCCGGCTCGAGTAGCGGGCTTGTCCTTCTTTATATTGATGGAGCGGGAAACCTGACGGCTGGGAGCACGGTTCCGCTGACATGTCAGCAATGCGTTTATGCTTCTGGTGTAACTTCATTTCCCGCCAATTCGATACCACTCTTTACGTGGACTCTCACAAGCGGCGGCTTCGACGCCGCCGGAGCGACAGATTTTCGTGCGCTCTTGTCATCTAAGAATCTCTTGAGCGGGAGGGGAATTGTTATGAGCGAGAATGGCGGCACCTCCACAATTGCAGTCGACACGTCGGTGATCGCTACACAAGTTTTCACTCCTCCAGCGACCTCAAGCGATGCCTGCTCGGCCGGGCAGTTCTCGTGGGACGACAATTATTACTATCTGTGCACTGGCAGCAACACATGGAAGCGCATCGCGCTGAGTAGCTTTTAGGACCTGTCGCTACAAAGACGTCTGGCGCCACGTATGCGGCATGTAAAAGTTCCCCTGGATCTTCTTGCCAGCTTGGACATGAATAGAGGTGCAGCCGTGCTGCCATTCGAAGACCTCTTTCGTGCCGGCGTCCTCGACGCATGCGTCAATTTGGTATACACCCGGTTGCAACCCGAGTTCGAGAGAGCTGAACTCAACCGAGGCATGCCCTCGCTGCATGTTGAAGCCAGTTCCGTTGAGAGATGTTGTCCATTGCGCTGCGATGGTGCCGTCACTACCGAGGAAATAAAGCGACACGGAGCCATCAGGTATCCGGTCGTGAATCAAATAGTCGAGGCGAGCGGTAAGGGGATCACCGGTCAGAAGTCCAGTACTCAGAATTGCGCGAGCGTCGTAGAAGCTGACGTTTGTGATCTCCGCAACGCGTGTTTCACCGTACATCTGTGATGCCTGGTGGAAGTTCGCGGTTTCTGTATACTTTCGAATGATCTCGTCGGGACTGCCTGCCGCAAGAATCCGTCCTTGTTGAAGCAGCAACACGCGCTGGCATAAATTCCGCACCGCGGTGAGGTCATGAGAAATGAAGACCAACGTTGTTCCACGCCGATGCAGCTCTCCAATTCGTTTCTTGCATTTCTCCTGAAAGGCCATATCGCCCACCGCGAGAACTTCATCGAGCAGCAGGATGTCGGGATCGAGATGTGCAGTGATCGAGAAACCGAGGCGAACGTACATCCCGGATGAATATCTCTTTACCGGAACATCGATAAAGGGCCGAACGCCGGAGAAGTCGATGATGCTATCAAGCTTGCTCGCGATCTCAGCCCGACGCATGCCCAGAATGGAGCCACTTAGGTAAACATTCTCCCGGCCCGTTAACTCGGGGTGAAAACCGGAGCCTACTTCGAGGAGCGCGGATAAGCGGCCGTTGATGGTGATCTCACCTTCAGTGGGGGTGGTGATGTTTGAGAGGAGCTTGAGAACCGTGCTCTTGCCCGCACCGTTATGGCCGATGATGCCAAGCGACTCTCCGCGCCGCACGTCGAAACTCATGTCTCTCACTGCCCAGAAGTCTTTTTTGTGAGCTCGCAACCGCTGAGCTCGCCCGAGCAAGCCGGATTTTCGCGATTCAGCTTCACTCTGGATCCGATACCGCTTTGAGACGCGTTCAAAGCTGAGATCGATCATCAGATGATATCCGCGATCGTCGCTTCCCGGTGCTTGAAATACAGGTATGCAGCCGGGAGAATAATGAGCGTCATCAATCCAGAGATGCAAAGTGTGGGAAGATCGACCCCAATACCCTGGATTGAAACCCGGCGAAAATTTTCGACGATTCCGGCCATCGGGTTGAGGACGTAAAGCGCCCGAAATCGGTTTGGCACTTGCGCGAATGAATACACCACCGGGCTGCCGAACATCCATAGCTGCAGCAGCAGCGGCATGGCGATTCCGATATCGCGAAAGCGTACCTGGAATGCTGAGAATAACAGTGCGAGCGCAGATGAAAACAGGAATTCAATGGCCAGAATGGGGATGATGTACAGCGCCTGACGGGTTAGTGGCACACGGTACCAGGCCATCATGCCGCTGAGAATGATGGATGCGATCAGCAAATCGAAAAGTGCCGAAACTACATAAGTGAGCGGCACGATTTCGCGTGGGAAGTAAACCTTGGTGATCATCTGTTGATGGCTTACCAGGCCTTGCGCCGACGATGCAAGGGCGGTTTGGAAAAAGGTCCACGGGAGGATTCCTGAAAGTACAAACAGTGGGTACGAGATGCCCTCGCTGGGAATCCGGGTAAATAGAGAAAAAACGACGGTATAAACCAACATTAGTGAGAGGGGCTGTATGAAGGCCCATGCGAGACCGAGTGCGGATTGCTTGTAACGCACTCTGACGCGGTGAACCGTCAGTGTATAGAAAAGATCGCGATACCAAAACAGTTCCGAAAGACCGCTGAGCAGAATGGCTGGTGAAAACGAAGGCGGTCGAATGATTTTGACCCGCCTTTTTCCTGCGCTCTCCTTGGCGTCAGAAGAGACAGGAACGGCTTGCTCAATTTGCATTAGAGCGAGTAGCTTTTAGTGTTGCACGATCCATAATGATCAATCAGAAGTCTATTGTGAGCGCGGGCGCGTGGGCCCATAGCGAAGCAACGCCTCCAGCCATTTCCCGGATGAGAGTCGTGCAGCTCGGTCCATATCCGCCTCCACACGGTGGTGTGCAGACGAATCTTGTCGCGATCCGTGAATACTTGCGCGCGCGCGGTATTGGTTGCGCGGTGATTAACATTACGCGCCATCGGCGGGAAGAGGCTGATGAAATTTACTATCCGAAGAGCGCTTGGGGGCTGATTTACAACCTTTTCCGCCGCCGCTATGACATCGTGCATTTACATATCGGCGGCATTATGCCGCTACGTGTGCTCGCTCTTGCTCTGGCCTGTACTAGCGTGCCGTGGGCCAAGACAATTTTGACGTTCCACTCCGGAGGATATCCCTCATCGTCCGAGGGAAAGGTAGCCCGGCGTCGATCGCTGCGTGGGTTTGTTCTGCGCCGTTTTAATTTTGTCATTGGCGTGAATCAGGAGATTATCGATTTCTATCTCAAGCTTGGTATTCCCGAATGGCGAGCACGGCTGATTCCCCCTCATTCGGTGGCGCTCACAAAAATCGCCCGACAACTTGAAGAGCCGCTTGCATCCTTTTTCGCCGAACACGAGCGCATTTTAGTGTCGGTCTGCGGACTAGAGCCGGAATACGATATCGGCCGCCAGATTGAAGCGGTCGCGCAGGTCCTGCAAAAGTTTCCCGATACGGGTCTCGCAATTATTGGCTCGGGCAGCTTGGAGTCAAGTTTGCGCGAGCAGATCCGGGCAGCTCCCTACGGCAGAAATGTTCTTCTGTGTGGCGACGTGCCTCATGAGGTAACGCTGCGCGCTATTGCAGACAGTAATGTTTTACTGCGGACAACGCTCTACGACGGAGACGCTATTTCGATACGCGAAGCTCTGTATCTAGGGACGCCTGTAATCGCGACCGACAATGGCATGCGGCCCGGAGGAGTTGATCTAGTTCCGATTGGCAATACGGACGCGCTGGCGGATGCAATACAGCGGCGCTTAGATGCCGGGGAGCCGAAGCATGCCTGTGTATTACCAGACGACGAGAATCTGGCAGAGGTCTTGAAGGTGTACTGCCAGGCAAGAGAGATTAAATCGGGGTAGCCACGTCGGCGTGTTCGCGAGCTGTGAAGGCGCGAGTCTGCGAACTTGTTCTGTTTATCTGCTCAAAGTTTCGCATCCAGAGTTCCAGCATCAACAGTCTCCAGAGCCAGTGCGAATTATCGCGCCGCCCTTTATCGTGCTCCTCAAGAACTTTTCGCAGGAACTCTTCCGAAACGATATTTCGATCAAGGAAACTTCGGCTGGTCAAAAGGTCCCAGAGTAAAGTGCGTAAAGAGCTGCGGAACCACAGTGCGAGCGGCACTCCAAATCCCTTCTTGGGCAGGGTCAGCAGCTCGGGTGGCAAGCGATCCCCGACCGCCTTCAAGAAAATCTGCTTACCCTTTCCATTCCGCATCTTCCACTGGTGCGGGAGCGACATCGCATACTCAGCGAGTCGATGATCGAGCAGAGGGCTGCGGACTTCGAGCGAGTTTGCCATCGACATTCGATCCACTTTGACCAACATGTCTCCCGTTAAGTTAGCCCGGCTTTCAAAGTAAATGGCTTGCAGCACGATGTCGGAATGCTCTGGCAGCAGACAGTCTTGAAAGCTTTGGGCTAAGAAAGCGGAATCGGCAGGAAGCATCCACTCTGGCCGCAATAGAGCTTTGCGGAGAAAGTAGGGAGAGTAATTCAGTTCGAAGTAGCGAGCAAGAGCAGAGGGCCTGCTGATCATGCGCAAATAGTTCTTGCCGTAGAAAGCATAAGGCCAGATATCGGCAATGTTCGACAGCATTCTGCGCGCAATTGGCGGAACGAGATCGAACGTGCGGAGCTGGTCAACGGCGAAAAAGCTTTGGTATCCAGCGAATATCTCGTCGCCACCATCCCCTGTCAAAGCGACTTTGACATGCAGCGCCGCGAATTCGGACACGATAAAAGTTGGAATGGCAGAGCTGTCGCCAAACGGCTCATCGAATTGATTGACTAGTTTAGAGATGAGGCTGACCGAATCCGGCCGAACTACGATTTCGTGGTGATCCGTGTTGAATTTGTTGGCGACCAGAGCGGCGGCGGGAAGTTCGTTAAACCCACTTTCTTCAAATCCGATCGAAAACGTTTTCACGCGCTCTGAGGATTGCATCGCCATAGATGCCACGACCGAGCTTGAATCGATACCGCCACTCAAAAACGCGCCCAGCGGCACATCGGCGACCATGCGCATGTGAACAGATTCGTCAAAGATCTCGCGGACACGGGTTGCTGCAATCTCTTCCGTCATGCCCGGCTGAGGTTGAGCCGCTGGCTGGGGAAGGGTCCAATACCTGCCCTCGTGCACACTGCCGTCAGACTCGTAAAGCAGCCATCCTCCGGGCGGCAGCTTCCGAATTCCCTTGTAGGGGGTCAGCGGATCGGGGATGTAAGAAAACTGGAAATAAAGCCGGAGAGCCTCATCGTCAATTTCGAGCGGTACCCCGACGGGGTAAAGGCATTTCAGCTCGCTGCCAAAGAAAAGTCCCTTGGGGAGGATGGAATAATAAAGCGGCTTCTTTCCGAAACGGTCGCGAACCAAGAGCATTTGCCTGCGCTCTGCGTCCCAAATGGCGTACGCAAACATGCCGCGCAACTGTGGGATGCCGTCAATGCCGTATTGTTCATAGAGGTGCACAAGCGTTTCAGTATCGCTGTGCGTGGCAAACCGATGCCCGCCGGAAATGAGGGAATCGCGAAGCGATCGATAATTGTAGATCTCGCCGTTGAAGACCACCCAGGCAGTGCCGTCTTCATTTGAGATTGGTTGATGCCCGGTGCTCAGATCAATGATGCTGAGCCGGCGCATGCCGATGCCACAACCGCGATCAACATGAATGCCTTCATCGTCTGGCCCACGGTGGCGAATCTGATTGCACATCGCCCTGACGGCGGACGTCTCAGCGCGGCCTTCCCGCAGCACAAAGCCGGCTATCCCGCACATAGTAGAGCGCGAATCGAGGACATAGTCCGCTCAATTATCCCAACATCTGGCATGACTGCACCATTGCCACGCCGAGTGCAACCGGGTTAGGTCAAATCCGGATGCGCGCTAACTTGCGTCGGGCCAGGCAAAGTCAAAGAAGCGATAATTTTGGCCGTCGGACCACTCGAATTCCGCTGAATGAGGCTGCTCGCGAATGACGAACGTGCCGATGCCATTCAGGATGAGAGCTGCTGCAAAATGCGCCGGTAATGCCGTGATGCGCCGGACGACAAGCGATGGAATTAGCTCCTTTTGCCCGAATACAGGTGAGTGCCAGGTTTCGCGCTCTTCGGCTGGAGATGGAACGAAAACGCGAGTTCGGACTTCCGAGGATGCGAGATGCCAAAGCTGCTCTAGTTCGTGCTCGCCTTGCGGTCCATCGACGGAATCCAAGATAAAGACAAAATTCGGCTTCATGAAGTGCACCGTCCGGCGATGAGTGATGCCGTCATATTTACATTCACCGAGCACCGTATCGTGGGCCTCGTTCAACGTTGATGCGATGAGTAGGACGGCAGGTGAATCAGACCACCGAAAGGGCCCGAGCGGGACAGCCTGATCGCGCCCGTCAATGCGAACTGTGTTGTGCGCCGCCGATCCGCGAAACGCATTGCGCCATTCATGTTGAGTGTAAGTGTAGGTTCCGGAATCGACCAGGATCGGGGTCCCAGCGGCGCTCGCGACAACTGCAAGCGAATCAGAATGACTGTGCCCGGCCGAACCAGGGCCGAAAGGGCCGGCATCAAAGATGATGCGATTCGATGAATCTTGCAGAACGGCTAACCCGGCATTAGGAAAGGCGCGAGACGTATGATGGGCGGCGCCAGATCCCTCCGTACAGCCGAGCCACCAAGCAGCCTGAGGGAGCAGATCGCACGCCTCAAATGTCCAATGCTTGCGACCCAAAAATGTGGCGGAGGTGGCCAGCGTTGCCCGGCCGAATTGATCGCGGTGACCGTACGGATGGAACCAGCGGCCTCCATCGTCATCGCCGAGAAACGGCAGGCTGCGCTCGGGACCCATCAGTGTATGCAGAAAATCTGCCATTCGAGCCAATGCTTCCATGTATTCGCGAGAAGGACGAGACAAAATGGCGTGAAACAAAAACATGTCCAGCGCATAGACGTGATAGTAGGTGGATTGCTCGAAATGGCTGCCGTCGGGGCGTACCTGGTGATGCAGTTGTTCAAGCACCGTCTGGTTGCCCATTTCAACCCAACGATCAGCCCGTGGAAAAGACGGAAAAAAATGGCCGAGCGTGTGCAATGCCACAGCTTCACCCAGTAAATGCGTATTCGGAGAGAAATAGAACGAGAGATTGTTTTCGATATGGCAGCCATGTTGATATAGGCTCTCGACAAATCGAGAGCGCAAATCGCCGGGCATGTGGTTACCAATAAAGTGATACAGCCATATCCAGGAAAATGCGCGGAAGCCGGCTTCGAGCGCACTGGTCCAGTTGATGCCGCGCTGATAAGGGTTTTGGGACCACCAGCTAGTGAGTTGATCGAAGATGTTCTCCAGATATGTCTCACGGCGCGTAAACAAGAAGGCTTGAGCGAGGAGGACTAAGTGCTGATGGCGGTTCAGCTCCCAGATCCTCTTTTGATCGCCCGCGCGCGCGGCGTCCAGATACGGGATGAAGCGGAAGTATCTGGTGTTGGTCGAGATCTG
Source organism: Bryobacteraceae bacterium (assembly GCA_045807905.1). Lineage (GTDB taxonomy): Bacteria > Acidobacteriota > Terriglobia > Bryobacterales > Bryobacteraceae > Bog-105. The sequence goes on from JBJMGM010000061.1 coordinate 97,821, forward strand.
GTTCGAGTAATCGCGACGCCAGTCGATGTTTGATCCTGTTTCAACGGTTGAACCGAGAAGCGGAAATCGATGAGCGAGGACCTGATCGGCTAGCTGCAAAAGTTCCGCCGCAAAATCAGTGGACCGTAATTCTTCCGCAACCACTTCCGGGTCAGGCAGGCCCGTTAGAGGAGAAGCAACTTGGACATGCAATGTGGGAGGGAACGCAAAAAGCCGAAGGTTGCGTATCTCTTGTTTGAGGCGAAATGCGACTTCGCGCGAGCTTCGCATGCAGGCTTGGCACTTATTCTCGCAGGATGCCTACCCCGCGGGAGGGCGGAATTGTATAGTATGGATGAGTGAAGGTGAGAGCCGCGATTAAGACTTGACGCGCTCAAATGAGCGGGAGTAATTCAGCGGTAGAATGCCAGCTTCCCAAGCTGGACGTCGCGGGTTCGATCCCCGTCTCCCGCTCCAAGATTTCAGTAGCTTATCGCCACGTTGCGTTCGGTCCTTAGAAAGGTTGTCGCGCGGAATGCTCAGACGTATGCTGCGCGAATCATCTCCGCCGCGGATTCGTCCAGCTGCTCCGCGCGCCGCACCTCTTCGAATCGCGTGATCAGGTCTGTAACGCGAAGGCGACGCTTTTCGGCACCCTGGAGGTCGTGAATCACCGTGCCCCGGTGCATCATGATCAGCCGGTCGCCCACAGAGGTGGCCTGCTGCATCGAGTGCGT
>JBJMGM010000062.1:0-21092 GCA_045807905.1 Bryobacteraceae bacterium
GCTGTTCTGGGGCTACGAACTGTGCGGCTCGCGAAGGACGACCTGGCGATGAGTTGCTCGAAAGCCGCCCACTCGTCGATCAGTTCGGCCAATGGATGCGTGCGGAGTGGCCGGGCAAGGCGCGAGACCTCACGCACTTGACGCGTGAGTGGGCCGCCGAGTCGAACGCGTTGCGCCCCGGTTACTTCGGCTTGACAAGTACGGCGGATAGGCGGCGACGCAGGTCCGCGCGACTGCAATGTGATGTGAAAATGGCTCGGGCTTGGCTTCAGCCATGTCGCAGTCCGGGCGAAAGGTGGGTACGAGCTTCCTCCTAAGCATGGCTGATAGTTGCGGTTCCACTGTTCATCGTCCGCCAGATCGGCGGAATGCCGCAAAATTCCCCGGCTTTACGCACTGTCTCCGAGCTCTTCCGCAACAGGAAGTCTCAGGAGGAAACATGCAGACTCAATCGAAACTGGTTCACTGGGTGACACTGGCCACGGCCGCCATGCTGCTGCGCCATCCGGCGGTTGCCTAGTCACCATGGATGGACGACAACCAAGATAAAGCGGGGGAATCTCATCGGCATCGAAGCCATACGTGCGGTCAAGCATACCCTGTCCGGCACGTACCTATATGTCACGAGCGGGTTTCACCTCAACCCGGACAATCCCTGCACCCAAAGCTATCCGTACTTCAAGGTCGGCCGATTAGAAATCCAAGGCACAGCCAATGGAGGCCTGGGCAACGCACGCGAGGTGTTATCCGGGAACCCACTCGAGTGACCACTTGATTCGCATCGACTACGAATCCGGAAGTCTTTTCCGGCTACTTTGCGTCCGAATTCAAGTCGTTCTGCATCCTCCGCGAGCGAATAGTGGCCAACCTTGACCTTAAAAGCACGATAGCCGATCTCGAGCGTCTCATCAAGGGTGCGTTTGTACTGCGAATGATCGCGATCGTTTTCGCGATACATCCGCACATCGCATAGGCCGGCATGCGGCCCCGTGCAGCCCCCGACATTTTATACACCGGCAGACCCGCCGCTTACGCAAAATGTCCCGACGGCGATATCGACCAGTGAAATGGCAAAGTGCGTGACGCCCTGCACCCCTGGGTGCTCGAGTGCCCGCCATAGATCGGCGCGAATTTTCTTTGGAAACGCGCTGCCCGTGGGGGGCGGCGAGGAGCCCCAGGTTCTCGACCATGGATCTGAAAGTCTTTGGGCTTTGACCGCGGACGGCATTTACTTTAAAGAGATGAACGGCTTTATGAAGACCTTACATGACCGCCGGCGTCTAGCGAGCCTTCAAGTCGCTGATGGAGACGAACATCGGGCAGCGGATCACGACCAGTACAGCGAGCTTTTGCGGGAGACACTCAGATGAATTCCCCCCGAATCTGCCGCCGCGCGGACATCCCATCCAATGCCATGGATTTCGATTCCCCCCGAATCCGCATGACAATCGACCGGCCCACGGATTCCCTCAACGTGGATGCCTCGGGACTCAGCCCGAGCGCGGACCTGGGTGTCGGGCGGAGTCTGAATTTCTAAGTGCATAGAAATGTTTTTGAGCAAATTCCGGTCACGAACGTACCCGATCTGGATTTTATTGCCAGTCTGCTCGACTGCTGGATTACGCTCAAGCTCACGGATGCGTCATTCCACGTCCGACGACTCGAACCATCCCCGCTGAGCTTTCAGAGTTGCTCGGATGCGTTAAGATCCCGACGAGCCAGGCGTCACTGCAATTCCTCCTGAGTCGGTTTTGACATCCAGATCAACCGGTCCCGATACCCGATACAGTGAGGGACCGGTCGAACGACCCGTCCGCGTGTGCCGCAAATTCAATCCCGTTGGCCAAGGTGATGGAGGCGAGAACCAGAAGGTAAGATTTCATTGATTGCGCTCCTTCAGACATTCGCTCCGAGTAGTACGAATACCAGTAACCAAAGTTCGGGTGATTTGACCACGTTTTCACGGTACCCGTTAACGTGTCACTTCGTGTCGTTTCTTAGAATCACCCGAAGTGGCGACTACCTTGAAATCAAACGGATCAGCGGTTTTGGACACGCGCGAGGTCGCCTTCGCCAACATCCAGGTAAGTGGCGGTTCGATTAGAGCGTGTCCACGTAGAGGACCAAAACGTTTCGGTGAAGAACCCTCAGTTCTTTGCCGGCACCTTCAGGAATTCGGCAACCGCGAGCGCGCGGCGGGTGAATCTGGCCATCCGTACGGCGCCTTTGAAGTAGAAAATTTTGTTCATGCGCATGCCGACGGCAGTACGTCCCTGACCTTGCGGCGCGAGGCGGATTTCCGCCGCGCCGTCCTGGACGCCATTCACGTAGCTGCGGAATTCGCGTCCATCGTAGAGCGCGGCTACGTGGAACCAGCGGCCGAGCTCGTGCAGGTTCTGCCGGTTGAGGAGTGCCTTCTCCGCCTCGCCAGTGCGGTTAAAAGCATCGAGACACCAGCGGTCATCGATCACGCGGATTTCGAAGAGCATGCGGCTGTTTTCGTCGGCGCCGGTGGCCGGGTTCTCCTCGAGATGAAACCAACGCTGCTCGGCGTTCCCGCCATCCGGACGGAAGATGGCTTCCCACGTGAAGGTCGCGGCGCCGGCCAGGGGGTGGACGTCCATCATCAGACCATCGCCCACGCCGTCAAACTCGACCGCCTTTCCCATAGCCGTGTCGATTAGGCGCGGGTGCCCGAGGACGGTCGTGCGATGTCCGCCTATGTTCTGGAGCTTGTCGAAGGTCCACACCTCCACGCCGCTCTGAAAACCGGGGCCAACTCCGGCGAGCATCAACCCGAGGGGTGCGCAGGCAAGGACGTGGGTGGATCTCATGGTTCTATCATGCATCCTGTGAGGGACAGTCTCGGTTCCTCAGACGACCCGGCATAAAGGTGGCTGAACAAATATGAAGTGGAGCATGCGATCAAGCGGACGGCATCGCCTGTTCGCGGGCGCTTTGGGAGGATTTGCCGGATCGTTCGCGTGTCCCGCTTCACGTCTCCATAGGAGACGGGAAACTCCGCACTGCTGCTGTGCGAACACGGCCGGAAAACGCCCCATAGTGCAATCGCCCACAAACGTCAGAGCCGTGGGAACTAGCTAAAACCGGCTACTATCACGTTCTATGGCATCCGTTGTACATCAGCGCCAAGGTGAGACAACAAACAGAATGAGCGGGGGAGCAACAGGTGTTGCCGTTCGTCGAGCCTGATCTGCGCATAATACTGGGATGTTCCTTGGCACTGCTTTTCACCCAACGCGGCGACATTTCTTGAGCCTTGGTGCTGCATTTGCGTTTACCCAAAAAATCGCGGACGGACGGACGATGCCGTTACGCATCGGAGTTACGGATTGGAATCTAAACTTGAGCGCCAGGCCCGAATCCGTGACGAAGGCGGCTGAGCTTGGCTTCCAGGGAGTGCAGATTTCGTTTGGGCGGGAACTGGTCGAGGGCAAGATGCCGGCCGATCAACCCCAAGTGATCGCTCAATATTTGAGCTTGTCGCGGGAGCAGGGCATTGCTATTGACGGAACTTGTGTGGATCGGCTGCATGACAACGGTCTGAAGAGCGATCCATTGGCGCTGAGGTGGGTGTCGGATGCGATCCGGCTTACACAGGATTTGAACGTGAAGGTTCTTCTCCTACCATTCTTCGGACCTTGGGCCATCAAGAGTGATGTCGAGATAGGGCGCGTGGGCGATGCTTTGCGCGAACTGGCACCGCAGGCCGAAAAAGCCGGTGTGATTCTAGGACTTGAGGATACAATTTCCGCGGAGGACAACGTCCGCATTATCGAACTCTCCCGCTCGAAGAACGTTCTTGTCTATTATGACGTCGGAAACTCGACCAAAGCAGGGTTCGATGTCGCGCAAGAGATTCGCTGGTTGGGCAAGGATCGCATTTGCCAATTTCACTTCAAAGACAATCCGCATTTTCTGGGCGAAGGTGCCATTCAATTTACAGCGGTGGTGCAGGCTATCCGAGATATTGGGTGGTCGGGTTGGGTGAATCTTGAAACGGATGCACGACCGGGCAGTCTCGACGCCGACATGCGACGGAATCTCAGCTATATTCGGCGCGTTATGGATGGAGTGTACAGCTAAGCCTCTGTGACAGTGACGTCCCGGTTCCCATAGCTATCCGTGCGATTCTGCTGCTGTCGGCGTTCGCCTCATTCACCTGACGTCGCGTTCACTTATGTTAGGATGCGAGTCGTCGGAGGCAAAGAATGAATCATCGCTCCAGGCGTGATTTTCTGAAGGGGCTAGCGGCGGCATCACTCGCCGGCACTGCAAACCTGCCCCTCGAAGCCGCGCGCGCGACCGCGACTGACTGGGTGACGCTCGGAAAGTCTGACGTAAAAGTGACACGGCTGGCGTTTGGGACGGGAACTATGAGCGGGCGAACACAGCGCGAACTGGGACAGAATCAGTTTACGCGGCTCGTCCGGTACGCGTATGAGCGCGGCATGCGTTTCTTCGAGACCGCGGAGTCATACGGCGAGATGCACAAGATGCTCGGGGTAGCACTGAAGGGCATTCCGCGCGATAGCTACCGACTTATGTCGAAGGTGACCACCCGTGACGGCGTAAATCCGCAGGAGAAGATTGACGAGCTACGCAAACTGGCGAATACGGACTACTTCGACGTGATGTTGCTGCACTGGCAGCATGTCGCATCGTGGCCTACCGACAGCAAGCGATGGCAGGACGGAATTCTAGAAGCCCAATCGAGAAAGGCTGTGATAGGACACGGAGCATCAGTCCACGGACTCCCGGCATTGCGCCAGGTCGCGGGAAACAACTGGCTGGAGGTTGCGATGATCCGAATGAATCATAGAGGCACCGCAATGGACGCGGAAGATTACGACACGAGTGGACCGGGAAATGTGAATGAGGTCGTCACGCATGTGAAGCAGGTTCGCAAGGAAGGAATGGGTGTGGTCAGCATGAAACTGGTCGGAGAGGGTAGGTTCACCAAGCGTGAGGACCGCCAGGCTGCCATGAGATTTGCATTTAGGAAAGCAGGCGTCGATTGCGTGACGGTTGGGTACAAGAATACCGCTGAGATCGACGAAGCTATTGAGAATCTGAATCTAGCTCTCGCCTGAGGGCAAGAGTTTCGGCGGTGAACAAAGGGTGCCAACCGTTCGAAGAAGGATCAGGGCACACGGTAGAACGGATCGGGAAGCAGGAATCTCTTTTCCGCATGGCCGCCGTGCAGATCTGAAGGCTGATCGCCCATATTCGCTACGATCGTGTGGCCGGCTTGCTCGATCTCTGCTCGGATCGGCGCCTTGAAATCAGCAGCCGAGGCGAAATGCGCACCGTTCGGCACCATGTAAAGCTTTGCGTAACCGCCATAGCCGGCCGCAACGAGGTTGCGCATTGTGGCGGCACGCTGTGATTCGGGACGACCAGTGATGAAGAATACCGTGACTTTCAGTGCACGTGCGCGCCGGAATAGCTGTAAGGTCGGCTGAATCGCCGGATCACGGCCGAGCTGATCCCAAGCCGCCCAGCCGCAAGGTGCGTCCGTTGCAGGAACGCACGCGCCCTCGATAGGTCGCCCGAAATCGTCCAGTTTAATGACTTCCCAGTTCGAAAGTGCGGTTTCATCTATGTCGAGCACTAGTGCCGGCTGTCTCACCGCCCGCGCCCGACTCGCCAACCATCGTTCCGCTTGTCCCGCTACGATTGCTAAATCGCGGTCATATCGCCCGGAATCATGGTACGCAAGGGCAGAGATTTTAGCGTCGCCGACATTTGCGGGTTGGGAAGAGATTGTGACGATATGCTCCTGAGTAGCCCCGTTGCAACGAGGCACCGCAGGATTTTGTACTACGGCGATTATCGCGACAAGAAACAGCGGCTTCATCACAGAAGCTACGCGGTACAGAAGCGGTGACATGATTTCTTTCCTCGTTTCAGCGGCACGGCGCCTTACTCAGCTTCACGATTGCCAATCAACACCCGAAACGGCGGCTTTCCCTTTTCGGAAGTCTCCATTTCGTAAATCTGCTCGACTTTCGACGGATCATAGTCGCGCCATAGCCATATCATTTCGGTGGGAAACTCGGCGGCGCCATGAGCCGGATTGTGGGTACCAGTGCCGAAGCTGAAATGGAAATCGTATTGCTTTACCTTCAGCGCATTCGCAAGCCGAATATTGGCCTGGGGCCAGCTTCCGTACCTCTCGCTCTCCTGATCCTGAGAGCCATCCTGCAACCAGACCCGAATATTGCGCTTCGGCTCGCGCAGCACCTTGTCTGGATAATCCTGACCACCATCGTGCACAGCCGGATCTTCCTTCCACTGAATGCTTGTGAAGCTGCCGATCCAGCTTAGGACACGGCCGAACAGTTCTGGCATCTGCCAGGCGGCATTGAAGGCGCAGATACCACCCGACGAAAGCCCCGTAATCGCGTGGCTGTACGCATCCTTCCGGATGTTATAGCTGGCCTCGACTTCGGCCAGGATTTCGTCCCGAAGCAATCGTGCGTACCGGTCGCTAACGGTGTCATAGAGAGTGCTGCGCATCGAATCTTGTAACGTTCGATGCCACTTGTCGGAGTAAGCCTTGACGAACTGGTATGTAGGAGTACTCGGCGATTCAGTGATTTGACCAGGATCGATAAACACGCAGATCATCACTGGAATCTTTTTTTGGGCAATGAGATTGTCAATTACGTTCAGCGCCGGGTTATTCCCGTCTCGCTTTATGTACCTGGAGCCGTCCTGAAACACCATCAGTGCTGAAGGAACTTGGGGGTCATACTGCGCCGGCACATAGATCCAGTATTCGCTTTTCATGCCGTCGTAGATCCTACTGGTGTGGACCGTCGGGTTTGACAACCTGCCTGAAGGCACCCCCGGCTGCAAATACGAGAGAGGTCCGAATGCAGGCACATCCGCACCGCCGCCGAAGTTTACTCCGTTTACGACGTATTGGAACGAGTGCAGCTTTCCGAGTTGTGGGATGTGCGTCTTTGCGTACCAAAGATCAGTGCCGTCCAGATGCTCCATTTCTGGAGAGCGTGCACCGTCTATAAGGAGCATTGGCTTCGAACTCGTTTCGATAGGGAAGAAGAAATCCGAGCCATAGCCCGCCCAAGCAGATCCCGATTTCAACTCCTTTGCATCGAAAGTCGTGGCGATCGCTCGCGCAAGCGCCCCACGATTGGACTCGGAGAGTTGGATCAATTGAGGTGCCGTCATCGTTTCAGACCCGAAAGCAGAGCTGATCAGAATGATCGAAAATAGTACTCTTGCTCCCATATCAGAATGCAGAATAGCCCACGACCTTACCGCCGGCCATCAACGCGGAAGCGATTGCAGCATCGTGTCTTCGTAACAATAACTGAACATCGCGTTTCAAGCTGATCGACACAAACCAAAACAGGTCTTGTGTCAGACAGGCTGAATCGTATCAAAGACCCTACTATATATGAAAATCAACGCAGCTCCCATCATCCCGCTTGCTGTGACGCCGGTCATTGAGAGATGAGTGTCCAGTCCGCCTGACCAGTGGTTCGGAACAGAAGGCTGTCGAGCCTGGCTGGCTGCCACCGATTTCGTCGCACACCGTCGCCTGTCGGCGCTTGCTGGGGGATTGGTGTCTTGTCCGCAACCGCAAGTGTTCTGATTTGCGCGCGTCGTGCGATGATTGCGCCAGCATGGGATTTGTGCTCTCCGTCACGGAGCTTTGCAAAACCTACGGCCGCGAATCCGCAGCAGTTGACCGAATCTCCTTCTCTGTTGACTCGGGTAAGATCGTCGGCCTGCTAGGGCCGAACGGGGCAGGCAAGACAACGACTATCAGCATGATTCTCGGTGTGCTTGAGCCCACGTCCGGGTCGGTGTCGATCGATGGACTGCCGTTGCGAACGCGCCGAACCACAGCGCTGGGGCGAACGAACTTCGCGGCCGTGTACGCCCCCCTGCCAGGTAACCTCACAGTCGTGCAGAACCTTCGGTTCTTTGGTCTTGTTTACAACGTCACGAAACTGAACGAGCGCATTGAGGCACTGCTACAACAGTACGATCTCGTCCGGTTCCGCGACACAAAGACCGGCGTTCTGTCCTCCGGCGAGCAGACGCGAGTTACGCTTGCCAAAGCAATGCTGAACCACCCCCGCCTCTTGCTGCTGGATGAGCCAACGGCATCGCTCGATCCTTCGACCGCAAGCGACATCCGTGGTCGAATTCGTGATCTTGTTCGCAATGATGATGCGGGCGTCCTGTGGACCTCGCACAATATGTATGAAGTAGAGGAGGTCTGCGACCGCGTGCTATTCCTGTCTCGCGGCCGCATCCTGCTGGAAGGGAATCCTCGGACTCTGCCTGCGCAACACGGCAAAGAGACACTCGAGGAGCTGTTCATCACCGTGGCGCGGGAGCCGCTGAGTTTGCAGCAAACATAAGACAGATGCGAACTCGACGAGTCTTGGCCATTCTAGTTCGCCAGTTTTACCTTTACCGCGGAAGTCCCCCGCGAGTCTTGTCGCTGTTTGCCTGGATTGCGATTGACATTGTGCTGTGGGGATTCATCAGCCGTTATCTGAATACCGTGGCGTCCCCGGGTTACAACTTCGTGCCAGCTCTTCTTGGCGCCGTGCTGCTGTGGGATTTCTTCACCCGCGTGATGCAGGGCGTAACCATGGCCTTTTTCGAGGATGTCTGGTCTCGCAACTTCCTCAACATCTTCGGCAGCCCGATGTCCATCACCGAGTACGTTACCGGCCTTGTGCTCTCGAGCATAGCCACCAGCTCGGTTGGCCTGCTCGCGATGTTCATTCTCGCAGGTGCAATTTTCCGCCTTGACCTGTTCCTGTATGGAGTTGCCGCATTGCCGTTTCTCGCAGTTCTGTTTCTGTTCGGCGTCGCTCTGGGGATCATGGCGAGTGCGCTGGTCATGCGCCTTGGGCCCTCGGCCGAGTGGTTCATCTGGCCGATACCGGCGCTCGTATCGCCGTTTGCAGGCGTGTTCTATCCGCTGGATGTGCTCCCGCGATGGATGCAGTTTGTCGCTCGCTGCCTACCGCCCGCCTATGTTTTCGAGAATCTGCGGCATCTTGTCAAAGGAGGCGCGGTCAGCCCGGCACAGCTGCTTGAGGGCAGCCTTCTCGCCATTGGGTACATTCTTCTCGCATGTTTCATCTTCACGCAGACATACCGGACGGTCGTGCGCACGGGGCTGATCGCCCGATATAGTGCTGAGAGCGTCAGTTAACGGGTACGCCAGAACGTTGTCGCCACTCCGAAGTGTTCGAACGCGCGGCCTCATCCGACGCGGGTAGTGAGGTCATGGCCAGTAGCTGTATATTCTCTATGAGGTCCTGCACTAACATGCGCCTGGTCTTGTGTCTGTTGTTTCTCGATATCGGCTTCGTCCGGGGTGCCCAGCCAGTTGATCTGACCTATTCATTCGACAAGAAGACTATTTACTGGCCCACTTCAAAGAGCTTCGAGTGGACGCTGGTGCAGCACGGAAAAACGCCCGGCGGGTATTTCTATTCTTCGGCGGATTACGCGGCCAATGAACATGGGGGGACACATCTCGACGCGCCGGTGCACTTTCACGAGGGCGGGGCCGGCGTCGATGAGATTGCTGTGACGAAGCTCATGGGCCCGGTTGTGGTCGTGGATGTATCGGCGAGCTGTGCGCCTAACCCCGACTACCGCGTTTCGGCCGACGATCTCATACGCTGGGAAAAACAGCATGGGCGCATTCCCGAACATGCTATTGTCCTGATTCGAACTGGTTGGGGCAAACGTTGGCCCGATAAGAAGCGCTACTTGGGAACCGACAAGCCCGGCGACGTCGCGGGGCTACACTTTCCCGGGATCTCGCGCGAGGCCGCCGAGTTTCTCGTCAAGCAACGCAACCTAAACGGCGACGGCATTGATACGGCCAGCATCGATTACGGACAGTCGAAGGATTTCATCGCGCACAAGATACTGTCGGCCGGAGGGATTTACAATCTCGAGAATGTTGCGAACCTGGATCGTGTTCCCGCTACAGGCGCAACGTTGATTGCCCTTCCCATGAAGATTAGAGGAGGAACAGGGGCGCCCGTCAGGATTGTTGCCATGGTGCCGTAAGGACATGCAAATGATGGAGCGCGTGCATGGGTACAAAGGCCCTCGACACGCCGCGACTAGTTAACCATAGTTACTCACTGATGCCCGAAGCAGTCCGCGTCGCCCTGATCTTCTGCAGTCTCACCTTCGTCGCCGTGGGCAGCTATTACCGGATTCGCTCACAGCAATCTGGTGAGCGGCTCGATCGGAGTAAGGAAGGCTGGCCGATTCTGATTGGGATCAGGCTGCTGGGCTTGCTGACGGTGGGGTTTGCAACGGCCTGGTTGTGGAATCCGGTGCTGTTCGAGTGGGCTTCGTGGCCGATGCCGGCGGGCGTGCGCTGGATTGGCGTGGGCGGTTTTGCCTGCGCTGCCGGTTGGCTGATGTGGATGTTCCATGCGCTAGGGCGGAACCTTACGGATACCGTGGTGACGCGCCGGGATGCGCATTTCGTAGATCACGGTCCGTACCGTTTTGTCAGGAATCCGATGTACACGGGTATTTTGATGGTCGGAATGAGCCTCGGTCTTGCGCTCGCAACATGGCTGTTGCCTCTCGCGGCAGGCCTCGTGTTCACGCTACTGGTGCTGCGTACGCGGACGGAGGAGAAATATCTTATCGAACGCTTCGGCGATCAGTACCGCGAGTACATGAAGCGCGTCGGCCGCTTTTTTCCGAAGCCGCGAGACTAAAATGACAACATTTTTTGGTTCTGTGGCCGCGGCCCCGCGGTTCAGAAACGTGAGTAAAGGCGACTCGTCGATATAATGACCATCGCTCGAAGAGTCCGAAAGGCTTGGTATGTTGCCTAACTACATCGCAAAAGCTGTGCCGAACGCCGGTTCAAATCGCGCGCCCTGGTATAAGAACACGGCACCAACGTACGCCGGCGTTTTTCTGTGGATAGTCTTTTATCGCGAAATTGCGGCGGGGACCCTGGATCGCGCCAGCACAGCTGTGTGTTTGGCAGCTTTGGTGGTTGCCGGAGTTATCACTTATGGCCTTTTTTACTACATACCCGCAGTCATAGGAATGCGAACGGGATACCCGCTCTACGTCGTGGGCAGTTCTACTTTCGGCACACAAGGCGGGTATGTAATGCCTGGTTTGCTTATGGGTGTACTGCAAGTCGGATGGATGTCGGTGAACGCCTTTGTAGCAACGACTTTTATTCTGGCAGCTTTTGGTTCGAAAGCTGGCCCAGGAAGCGTGCCGTTTGGGCTGATTGCGGCGGCCTGGGCTTTAGGGCTCGGGTATGTCGGTGCTAAGGGCATCGGCTATGTCGCTCGATTTGCTTTGTATCTCAATCTTGTTCCGTTGCTGATGATCCTGGTGGTCTTTGCGAGAAATGCCGGCGGAGTTGGACAGTACGTGCCAGCGCACCCCAACCCTTATATAGGGTTCACAATGCTCGTGCAGATTGTGGTGGGTTTCTTTGCAACTGCTGGAGCGGCGGGAGTGGATTTCGGTATGAGCAGCCGAGACGAGCGAGACGTTCGTTGGGGTGGACTGATTGGCATCCTTGTTCCGGTGCTCGTGTGCGGAGGACTTCCGCTGTTATCGATTGCCGGCGCACACGTCCTCTATGGCGTTCAAGATTATCGCTTCGACTCGGCTATAGCGCAAACGGGCGGCTTCGCCGCGCTGGCGTTCTTCCTTTTTGCAATAGCTTCGATGGTTCCGATGTGTTTTTCTTCCTTCATAGCGGGAAATAGCCTGGCGACGATGATCCCGGGAGTGCCGCGATCGACCTCGACAATGGTGGGCGCAGTGATAGCGGCGGTGCTTGCCATCACTGGCGTGGCAGCAAACCTAGTAAATCTGTTTACTATAATCGGTGCTTCTTTCGGACCGATTTGCGGCGCCATGGTCGCAGATTACTGGTTATCAGGCAAAAGGTGGGCGGGCCCGAGAGAGCGCATCAATTTTGCCGGCTACGGAGCATGGGCAATCGGCTTCGTTATTGGCATTTTGCCCTTTCTGCCGATTTCCGCAGACGTGAAGCCCTATTTACAGCCGGCAGCCGTGTACAGCTTCGTCGCCGGCTTTCTTGTTTATGTGATTATGGCCAAGGCCGGGCTGCAGCCAAAGGTAGTCGCCGATCGTATAACTCAGTTACCGCCGAACACAGCCGCGGCGGTCTAGGCGACGCTCGGCTGAGACCAGCCTAACTGAATTCAGCCCTGCTTGATGAACGTTCCATGCTGCAGATCGGCCATAGCTTGTGTGAGCTGCTCTTGCGTGTTCATCACTATCGGGCCATACCAAGCAACTGGCTCCTCGATCGGTTTGCCCGATATGAGGAGGAACCGAATTCCCTCGGGTCCGGCCTGCACCGTGATCTCATCGCCGCGGTCGAATAGCACCAGCGAGTGATTTTTGACGTCGTACACGGGTGCCGCTTCCGGTTGAGTGACCTGCTCGGTTAGAACCGCGCGCGGATCCGAGGCATCGCGGAACATGCCAGAACCCGCGAATACATAGGCAAAGGCATTTCGGGTGGTCTCGACTTTAAGGCGCTTCCGCTTGCCGGGCGCAACAGAAATATCAAGATAGTTCGGATCGGCTGCGACACCTTCTACTGGCCCCTTCTTTCCCCAGAACTCGCCGCAGATGACCCGGACCTGGGTGCCGTCGTCGTCCGTGATCTCGGGAATCCCGCTCGATGGAATGTCCTGGTACCGTGGGTTGGTCATCTTCAATGACGAAGGCAGGTTCGCCCATAGCTGGAAACCGTGCATGCGGCCCTGCGTGTCTCCTTTAGGCATCTCCTGGTGCAGAATACCGCTGCCGGCAGTCATCCATTGCACGTCGCCGGCAGTCATTGTGCCTTTATTATCGAGGCTGTCGCCGTGCTCGACGGAGCCGGCGAGCACGTACGTGATCGTCTCGATCCCGCGGTGCGGATGCCAAGGGAATCCGGCCAGGTAATCACCCGGGTTGTCGTTGCGAAAGTCGTCGAGGAGCAGAAAAGGGTCGAAATCCTTTGTTTTTCCGAATCCGAACGCGCGCTGCAGCTTCACCCCGGCGCCCTCGATAGTGGGCTTTGTCTGAATTATTTGTTGGATGGGACGTAACGACATGGTTTCTCCGTTTTTCGCCGTTTAGGCCGCGGCTGCCGATTCGGACCTGATGGCCGAAACGTCCAGCTCAATCTTTAGCTCGTCACCTATGAGGATCCCGCCGCTTTCGAGAGCCGCGTTCCAGGTTAGGCCGAAATCGCTACGCTTGATTTTGGCTGACGCTGATGCGCCTATCCTCGTATTCCCAAAGGGATCCTTCCCTTCCGGCGTAGGGCCTTCGGCGTTTAAGACTACTTCCTTCGTCACGCCGCGAATAGTCAAATCTCCAGTAATCTTCCATTCACCATCGCCTGCTCGCACTGTCTTGTTGCTCTTGAAAGTGATAGTCGGGTGCTGTTCAACGTGTAGAAACTCCGGGCTCTTCAAATGTGCGTCACGCTGTTCGTCTAGCGTGTTGATCTTGCTCGCGTCAATAACAACATCGATGCTAGATCCGTTTGGATTTTCAGCATCGTACTCGATGCTTCCTTGAACACCGCTAAAACCACCACGAACATTGGTGATCATCATGTGGCGGACAACGAATTGAGCACTCGAGTGCGCTGGGTCGATTTTGTAGGTTGTTTTCAAGCTCTCTCCTTTTCTGACTAGACATGTGCCAGAATATATCTTGATATCAAGATAGATGCCGTGAAAGATCAAAAAGATTCATGCCGGCCAAAGGGCAATCTGAACCCAAAAAATGAGGTAAACGCCACGCATGTGTGGCTAATTCTGTGGAAAGCCGCGCGCGCGGTCGAACAGAACGCGACGACCAGTGTGTCGGGATTAGGCCTTGGTCTGTCCGACTTCGCCGTATTGGAGGCGCTTCTCCACAAGGGGTCCCAGCCCGTGAATGTAATTGGCAAGAAGATCTTGCTGACCAGTGGTTCGATTACGAGCGCAATAGACCGACTGGAATCAAAAAAGCTGGTTCACAGGACGCCGCATCCACAAGACCGGCGCGCGCGACTTGTCGAACTCACGGAGAAAGGCAAGCGCCTCATCGAGTGCGCTTTTCGGAAACACGCACTCGACATGGAGGAGACTATCGCCGTGTTGACACTGGGTGAGCGTCTTGAACTCATCCGATTACTCAAGAAGGTCGGCCTATTTGCGGTAGAAAAACTAAATCATCACAGGTGATCAAGAAACGCCACGGCCATTCGCAATGGGCTGAGCACGAGTTCTCATGCGCGAGACTACGGAAATGGACGTGCTTTCCGAAGTGCTTCGAGCCGTGAAACTACGGGGCGCGCTGTTTTTTAACGGAGAGTTCTCGGCACCCTGGTGCTTTCGGTCCGAGCGGTCCGCCCTAGCGGCGCCTGCGCTCTTCCCTTTATTGCGAGATCCGGAACGGCCGCATTCTGATGCTAGCCGACTGATCCTGTTTCACTTCCTGACCGAAGGGCGCGCTTACGCCCGTTTGCCCGACGGATCGCGTGAGGACCTGAGCGCCGGTGACATTGTTATCCTTCCGCATGGAGATGCCCATTTCTTAGGGAACGGGTCACCGGAAAAACCGGTGGATTCGTTCGTAGTATTTGCAGAGAACCTGGCTCAAGGCATCAAAGTTGCACGCTTTGGCGGCGGTGGGGAGATCACCCGTTTTGTTTGTGGATTCATGGCGTGTGAGCCGCGGTTAAGTGAAGTTTTTCTCGTTGGCCTACCACCCATTCTGAAGGTCCATGTAGCGAATGAACCCTCCGGTCAGTGGCTCGCACATTCAATCCGCTTCACGGTCGATCAAGCGGGCGTATCTTCTTCAGGAAGCAGCCTGGTCCTCGCAAAGCTATCGGAGGTCTTGTTTGTGGAAGCCTTGCGATGTTATGTCAACACGATGCCTGCGGATCGAACTGGTTGGCTCGCAGGCGTACGCGATCCTGTCATCGGGCGTGCTCTCGCGCTTTTGCATAAGGAGCCGTCTCGTCCCTGGACCATTCCAGATCTCGCAAAGCGCACCGGCCTTTCGCGTACGCGGCTCGTCGAGCGCTTCCGCCATTTCGTAGACGATTCCCCGATAGCGTACCTGAACCGATGGCGCATGAAGCTTGGAGCGGAGATGCTGCAATCCACTGAGCAGAGTGTCGCGGAGATAGCGGAAGCGATTGGTTATGGTTCCGAGTCCGCATTCAACCGCGCGTTTAGGCGCGAGTTCGGATGTCCTCCCGCCCAATTCCGGCGTAAGCGTTACAGCCAGTGACGGCTTCATTCAGGTCTGAGTGAATTGGCGCCTCTGCTAAGAATACCGGCCGAAGGATCAAGTATTCAAGGGGCTTCTGACCGCATAGTAGAACTGGATCCGAGCAGCACGGATCCATGCAACAGAGACAGGAGACCGTTAGCATGAATGCCATTGCGGAACATACACAGACGAACGAGGAAATTGACGGACTGAAATTTCGCCTGAAAACAATATGGATGACCGGAGACTACGACCTTTTCTCCCGCTTTATGCAGAAGGATGCGGAGCAGTTTTTCCGGCAACTGGAAATCGCACCGGGAACGCGGCTTCTTGCGTCGGCTGCGGCGCGGGACAACTCGCGCTCATTGCGGCAAGAATGGGTGCAGACGTTACTGGTTGCGACATTGCCACCAATTGGCTCGAGAAAGCCCGGGCTCGGGCGGCCGCGGAGGGACTTGAGATCAATTTTGAAGAGGGGGATGCTGAAGCGCTTCCGTACCATGATGGTGAGTTTGACGCGGTCGTCAGTCTAATTGGAGCGATGTTCGCGCCTCACCCGGACCTGGTCGCGGCCGAACTCATGCGTGTGTGCCGGCCAGGTGGAATAATAGCCATGGCGAATTGGACACCCGATGGGTTCATCGGGCAAATGTTCAAGGCCATTTCCAAGCATATCGCCCCTTCAGGCATGCCTGCTCCGGTGCTTTGGGGAGATGAAGCCACTGTTCGCGACCGTCTCCGCGTAGGCGTTGCCAATCTGAAGCTTGCACGACGGTTCTATCATTTCGATTACCCATTCGGACCCGATGCTGTAGTGGATTTCTTTCGTACCAACTACGGTCCAATGTCGCGCGCGTTTGCATCTCTCGACGTGAACGGGCAAGAGAGACTGCGGAGTGACCTTGTCCGTCTATGGTCCGAACATAACAATACCGTTGGTAATGCCACCAAAGTCGAAGCCGAATACCTTGAGGTCATTGCGATTCGTAGCTCCAGTGATATGGACATGTCAAAGGCCAACGCTAGTAACAAAAAAGGCTCCATCAGCCGTCGCGCCGCATCACTGGCCGACCGCATTGAGCAGGGCGCTGCCGCCTTGGCTGCCTTTGCTGAGGGCATTTCCGAAGCGGAATGGCGTCGACCGGTCTCAGGTACCGACTGCCGTCCCCTTGGCGTCGTCTTGCACCATGTCGCCAGCGTTTACCCAATTGAGATTGATCTCGCGCGAACCAGAGCGAGCGGCAATGCCGTCACGGATGTCACATGGGAGATGGTGGCCGAGTTGAATGCCAAACACGCCCATGAATATGCAGAGGTAACGAGGCCCGTGGCGCTTGAACTTCTGCGCCGGAACAGTCGTGAGGCGGCCGCGGCGGTGCGCGCGTTTACGGACGACGAGTTGGACCGGGCGGCGCCCTTCTCGCTGAGCTCCGGAGCGCCTATGACAGCTCAGTTCGTCATAGAGGACCACGCGCTGCGGCACAGCTGGCATCACCTAGCGGGCCTCCGGACGGCGTTGGGCCGGTGAGTTTCGCAATGCGGGGCGGTGCCTAATGACGGAAATTTCATGGTGAACCGTATACCTGAAACATGCACAGGCGAAGCGGCGGATATCTCGAACCGATCGATACCTGGGCTAGCCCCGCACATTGCGCGCCAGCGTGATGGATCCATCGGCGTTCGTCTTCTGCCGGCAGGCCCAGGTCACTGGATACCGAACGCCTTTCACCTCCAGTTCCGCTTTGAGCCGAAGCCCCCTCCAGTCTGTTCCGGGCGGCAGCATCAGCATCGCCTGACGGATTCCCGTGGGCTTTGGATATCCCGGATCAACACATCCGCTGATTTTGACGGTCCCATCCTCGCTGAATACTGTCAGTCGCAACACACCCGGCACACCCGCGACCCCGTTATTCGCCAGCCCGATTACCAGCCCGCGCGTCCCCTCCCGTTCGAAGCTCCAGATGAATGAGGGCCGAACCCGATAGCCGATATGGCGCGCAATAAAGTCGATCGGCTCCGGATATTTTTCGTAATAGCTCAGGATATTTTTCGCCGCTTCGTTATGCCAGTTCCACACCGACCAGTAATTCGCGCCGACATCTATGACATGTGAAGTGATCTTTTCGTTGTAGGTGACACCCTCATCCAGCGCCACGCGCTCTGGATCTCCCGTAGTCATTCCGACCTCGCACACCGCCGCGGTCCAGGACGGCCGGTTGCTTAAGGCTTCGATCTGCGCGTTTTCGATAAAGATTGTGTCCGTTCGAATCCAGTTGTGAGTGCGAATGGTCCGGTCGAGCAGGTCAGCGTTGCCGACATGGCTGAAGTCCGGCTGGGTATTTGTGACCAGAGGAACTTTGGTCCATATTGTCAGCTGCGTCTCGAACATCTTCATCCAGGTCTGCTCGGCGATGACATTGTTCGGAAATATATTGCCTTCGAATGGCCACGTGTGCCCCTCACCCCAGAAGCCGTACATCATCGTGTCCATGTACTCGATCCTGGGATTCCCATTGAAGTCAGCCGCCAGGAGTTCGTTCAACTCGCGAAACGCGGCTCGATACGCCGGGTGATCGTAACGCGGCATGCGGTGCTCTTTCTGGTAACGCGTTTCCGACGGGTTGCCTTTCCACTCGCCCTTGAGCTTCACGTAAGGAACCTTGGCCATGAGGAAGTCCGGCATCCCCGGCTCTGGGAAATCCGGGTTCTCGAGCATGATGCGAAACCCGACCCGCTTGTTGTACCGCTCCGCCAGATCGAACGTGATCTTCCACCACTCGGGCAAGTCCAGCTTGCCTGGGGTCTTCTGAACCTCTCTCCAATTGGGCCGGATATAGATCTTCTGAGTAAAGGGAAGCTTCACCAGATCTTCGATCGATTTCTCGAGAGGTTCTCCTGGCAGGTGCGGCGGTCCGGTGTCGCCCGAAACGTAAACAACAAGACCCATGCCGAAGTTGGGAACAATCTCCGTCGAGGGCGTGGTAACCATTACCACGTCGCTGCCAGGAACCACGGCTTCACTGGGGTATTGCGGGAACGGCCCTTGGTACAGTCTGTCCTCGACGGGTGGACCGGCGCCGAAATCATATCCTTCCCAGTTGTGCTCCGGAATGGCGGCCTGGCCCGCAACAGTAGTAAGCGCCGCGGCCGATCCGGTGCCTAGCGCGTGCAGAAATCCTCTTCGATTCAAGCTTTGGTCCCCGGCCGCTACTTCGGCTTCGCCTCGATCAGCAGATGCGCCCTAAAATCGACGTGCAGTGTCGCTGCCGGACCTTGAGCCGTACCAAGATCCTTATTGTTCACGTAATCCGTTACGCGGTAACTCCGCGCTTCCAAACCGCGCAACGTCACCTTCCCGTTCCACTGCGGCGCATAGAAAGCGTAGTACATGTTGCCGCGCGTGCGGATGGCGTGAGTTTCCGGCTTATCGAAGCCGATGTCATAGAGCGCGCCTAGATACTCTCCGCGCGAAAGCATCTTATTTTTGTGGATCTCCATCCATTTGGCGAAGAGTTGCTCGCGATCGGGCGTCAGATCTTTCCCCTCCCGCGACGATCCGGATCCAACCGGCCACCGGAAGTCTGTCCCCACGACCCCGCCGACACCGACTGTGGACGCCAGGTCATCCTTCACGAGGTCAACGTGATCGCCGAAGTACGCCATACGGTCGCCCTGCAGAGCCTTCAATGTCTTGCCTTTCAGCCGCACCTGCCAGGGAGATTCCGGATCCGAGGCCACGGTCATATTCATGAACGGCAGCGTGAAAAAATTGTATCCGGTTCCGCAGGGGCAGAACTCGACCAGTGCGTCCGGCTTGATCCGGCGCGCTGTTTCATAAATGTGCCGGAAGAACTGAGGCATGCCTTCCACCGATTCCTCAAGCCGCAAGTGTTGGTGTGCCGGGTTATAACACGGTGGCGCGCCGTTCATGAACTGGCCGTCCAGCTTCAGGCCGTCGAATCCCCAGTCGCGAATCGCTTTCACCACGATCGCTTTGTGATAGTCAACTACCGCCGGATCTGCGGGGCAAAGATACCAGGAATTCCAGTAAGAGATTTTCTGTTTGCTGCCGTCGGCGTTCAAGAGCAGCATCTCAGGATGCTTGTGCGCCAGTTCCGAGCCGGGATCAGCGGCCAGTGGCGCCCACCATAATTGGGCTTTGAAACCCTCGGCATGAATCTTGTCGACTGTCGCACGCATGTCGGCGTCACCACGCGGATATTTTTGGGGGTTCAGGAACCAGTCGCCCTGCGCGGTTTGCCATCCGTCGTCTAGCGTCACCCAGGTGAATCCCAGTTTTTTGACCACCGGCAGCGTGCCAAAAAGCTGGCTGCTCGTCATCTTGCGGCCATAACCCCACGCGCACCACATGGGACCAAATGCGCTTTTGGGCGCAGCATCGAAATGCACGCCCTGCGCAATCATCACATCCCGATAGTCGCGCAATCCCTGGAAATAATCGCGGCTATGAACCGCGACGAAGGTTCGAAAGGTCTTCATAGTTTCACCGGGCTTAACAACATGAACCTTCCTGTATTCCACCGCAAGACTTGCGTGGTTTCCGTCGGGCATCGTCACGGGCAGAGAGACCAGTTTTGGAACGCCTTCCAGGTGACCTACCGCGAGCCCGACGTCGCCGCGCCAGACATCCACCACGGGAGTACCGCCGCCGTAATCGGACGAGTTCATACCCATGAAGTTGTCTTGCTTGAAACCCGGCTTGAGAGGAAGCAGCCAATCGGGGCGATTTTCATACGAGCCGCTTTGATACGACCAGAACGCAGGCTGCTCCGCCGCTCCATCCGAAGAAATCGAGTAGTGTTGGCTAGTCCAGCCGTTTACCCGCAGGTCGTCCGTTCCAGTGTTCGTGTATTCCACATCAAAAATCGCCATGCGCGGGAACGCATCGTAAATAGTAATGGCTTCAACTTTCTTCAGAGATCCGGCCGTGCCGGTAACCACCGTCCGTGATCCGGAGCCCAGCTTGTCCCGAACCGATTCGCGTTTACGCGACACGATCGAAAAATCCGGAAGGTTGGTGTTCGAGAGCTGAAGTGTTTCGGACGGTGTGAATGCGCCGATAACATGCTCGCGACCATCGAGCACGGCGACGACTCGGGAACGCATTTTGCCGTCGAACTCGATTCGTATATTCTTGCCATCGGCGACAGCTACCTGAGCCATACCCAACTGGCCGCACGTCATGACTAAGGCAATGAAGCCGAACCACCTGTTTGCCATAAAGTGTAATTCTAACCGCGCCGGTTTCGATTGGTTATGACTGATTAGGCGAAACACACGGAGAGCCGGACACGCGACTGCTGTATGTCCGCCGCAACGATCTCGACTTGCGAGGGCCCGGGTTTACGTGCGGACTCGGGCAATGCGTGCTTCCGAAACAATCAGCGGACTGCCATACTCTGAGGGACGCTCGCGATATGGCCTGACAAGTCGAACAGAGACGCAGGCTAGAGTCTCAGGCTCATTGGCTTTCTACGGCAGCTATGCTGGACCAAATTGCATCAGTGAATTGGGGGTCCTATTTCGCCTACGCCTATTTCACACCGAATCCTACTGAATAAGATGTTGAGACGCCGCCAGCCGTAAATGTACGTTGTAAGTGCCCGTCCTAAGACCGCTCGTCTTCAAGAAGTAACCGCCAGATGGTCCGAGTGTAGCGTCATATCGGAAATTGCTATCGGGGCTGGCGTTGCCTGCGTCCTCGACTGTTCCGGTCATACCTCCGATGAGTGATACCC
>JBJMGM010000063.1:0-4639 GCA_045807905.1 Bryobacteraceae bacterium
CGCGCCATGGTATGTAGTGCCGGCGGACAACAAATGGTTCACTCGTGTCGTTGTCGCGGGGGCAGTCATCGAAACTCTTGCCTCACTCGACCTGGCGTATCCCAAAGTGGATGAAGGAAAACACAAGGAACTCGCCGCAGCGAAAAAGAAATTGTTGAGCAAGTAGTCTCCGGCGATCCGAAAATGCTTTGGGCTTAGCGCATGTGGAATCTGTTTCGAATTTGATCGGGACCATCTAGGTCTTTGGATGGCTGTCCACCAGATGAGGCCGCGCTGCGGATCTCCGGAATCGAACTAATGATAGGTGTCCTCAGGGCTTGGAGTGTCGAAGAAGGGCATATCACGTGGGGGCCGGTGCTGTTCTGACGAGCGATCGGACGCACAACCAGCGAGAAGGAGCACTGAAAACGCAAAGGATAGAGTGATCGTTGTTAAGCGACGCGAAGAATTCTTTAGCGAGCTATGTGACGAATCATTCCGTCCGATCTGCTCGCGGTCCTCGTCGTAAACCAATAAGAGCGGAGTCATCGGGAACTCATCCTAGCTGGAACCGCGATGCGAAGTAAAACTACGTGGTGACTCACGACATCGCAACCCCCACGGGGTGCTGGGACGGAATGACCTTACGTCATCATGGCGACCAAGACTGGCCCCCATGCCGTTAGCACGATATTGCCAATCGCGTAGGGCACGGTGTAACCGAGAGCCGGGAGGTCGCTCCCCGCCTCTTCCTGGATTGCGCGAAGCGCAGCGGTGATCGTCCCCGCGCCTGAACAGGCACCCAGGACAATGACAGGGTTCATCTTTAATACATAACGACCAAATAAGATAGACACGGTGTGCGGGAGAATCGCGATCACAAGCCCGACAAACACCAGGCTGATCCCTGACTTCTGAAGCCCCGAAAAAAAGCTCGGCCCTGCGGCAAGCCCAACGCAGGCCATGAAGACGGTCAAACCCACGGTGTCGAAGATCCACATGGCCGACCCTGGGATCCGACCGAATGTTGGGTGAACCGCGCGCAGCCAGCCGAATACGAGCCCCATGATCAGCGCGCCCCCGCTGGCGGTGAGGGTGAGCGGCAGCCCCGCAATTGTAACGGTGAGCAACCCTATGAAGCCGCCGAGGACAATCCCCAAACCGACGAAGATCATGTCCGTCATCACAGTCTGGCGATCCGCGTAGCCGAGCTCCTTGGCCGCACGCTCGACGTCACGCGCGGCTCCGACGAGAGTCATTACATCACCCCGCTCTACCCGCGTCGCGGGAGAGAACGGCATCGGCTCGCCAGTCCGGGTCAGCTTTTTCAAAAAGATACCGCGCGCGAACTCGAAGGCCGCCAGGTCGACAATAGTCTTACCGAGGAAGGACTTCTTGGTGATCACCACGTCAAGCACCTCGATCGGAAAACTCAGGAGTTCCTTGTCATCTACTTCGGCTCCGATCTCTTCGCCGCGCGCCGTATGCAGTTCCGAGCGCGTCAGCACCGCAACAACGTCACCCTCGCGAACGATTGTATCTGGATCAGCCTCGATGATTTTGCCCGCCCGTCGAATCCGGGAGATGAAGACGCGAGCTTCTTTAGGACGTGCCTCCAGTTCGCCCACATTCCGATTAATCAAATTCGGGTTAGCAACTTGGTACGCGCGAACCGCCAGCGCCTGGTACGCTGACAGCGTCTCCGGCTCGCCACCGCCCGAGGCCGCGATCTGCGCTCGAAGTTTTATGGCCTCTTCTTTCAGGTTTACGCGCATCAGCTTCGGACCCACGTTCGGCAGAAACCAGACGATAAACGCCGTGCCTATAAGATAAGTAACGGCGTAGGCTACCGGGATGTTATTAATTAGGTTCGTTTTCTCCGCGTCCGAGAAGGTGGCCACGCGATTGATGGCATCGCTCGCCGTTCCTATGACGGTGGATTCTGTGAATGCGCCGGCAAGCATTCCAGCTGCCGTGCCTACGTCGTAACCGAGGAGTTTCGCAGCGGTATATGCGGCGACCAGGCAGGTGAGGCAGAGAACGAGCGTGATGGCAAGCTGCGGCAACGCATCCTTCTTTAGCGCGCGGAAGAACTGGGGCCCGACCTTGTAGCCGGTGGTGAACAGAAAGAGATCAAAGAAGACATACTTTACCACAGCGGGAACCTGGATGTTCAGTTGCCCGATCGCGACTCCCGCAAGCAGCGTGCCCACGGCCGTCCCCAAGCTAAACGTTCGGATCTTAAGGCGGCCAATGAAGAAGCCGATTGCCAAGGTTAAGAAGACTGCGAGTTCCTGATGCTCCCTAAGGCCTTGGGTGAGATAGTCCATGGTGGGACTGCCTTTCGACGTTGTGTTATTGATCTCGGGAGTCGTTAAGGCGAAACATTTCCTCGACCCGGACGTTTTGTTAAAACTTGATCACGTAGTTAAAAATCGCGCGGAAGTCCGTAAGGTTGTCGACGTTGCCGCCAAACTGCTGGACGACTGCATAGCGCAGACGCAGCGACAAACCTTCCAGAGCGCCTTTTTTAGGGCCCCATTGTAGATTGAAATCGAACTCGTTCTGGCGATACTGGTTCGCTAGATCCGGGTCCGTGCCAAACACCGCCAAAGCATAAGCGCTCAGCCCGTCGACCCAGGGAAAGTCATAACCAGCGCGGAGAAGAAATGCACTCTCACCAGCTCGATTGAAGTCTTGAACCTGAACACTGGTATAGCCGGGATAGCCGCTCCACGGGTTTTGGAGGTTGGCAGTCCCCCATGCGTGGGTAAAAGCCGCGGTGAACAGCGCGTTCCGGACGGGTACGTCTAGTTTGAGGCCGAATTGATGGCCCGAGAAACTGTGGCCCTGCAGCAGGTTATCCCCGACACTACCCTGATCCACATACTGGCCAGCGAACTTTAGCTTCCAAGCATCGGCAAGCGGGACTTCCAGGTTCGATTCGGCATACGCGATATTGATGACGTCATCGCAATAATACTCGATCGCACCGATATTAAATTTCCCGTTCTGGTAGAGGGCTCCGGTTGACCACACGCCGTGCTGAACATCAGCGCCCGCGTCCTGTGCCATCGAGACAAATTCGCTGTCATTTCGCTCTTTGATTGCGTAGAAATACCCGAGACCGTACTTGATAAACGGGACGTCCTCGGCCGGCGTTGGCGTAGGGACTGCGATCTCTTTTGCATCTTTGCTCAGGCCCATGCTGTCCGCAGTCACGGCGGCGTCGCTGCTGCTCGTGCCAAGCTTGGTGCGGCCCTGCAAAACGATCGCTTCAAACGTATTTGGCGTCATGCGGTTGTCGTTGCGGTTAATAAAAGGCGTGTCGTAACCCTTGGCTCCTACAGTAATGCCCAGGTCCTTGATGATCCGGAGTTCCGCGTACCATTCGCCGAAGACCGTATACCCATTCTGCCCAGGGGCTAGGAGGAGCGTTCCATCCCTGTCGTCAGGAGCATATATCGGATTGGAAGTGTAAACCGTCGCTCCGAATGCAACATGGTCGAGAAAATACCCGGTCTTCACTCCCAGCCATCCGCCGATGGCCCACGCCTGTTTCTCTGATCTATTGAAGTCGCTGCGATCGAAATAGAAACTGCGCAAGTTGAATTCGAACTTTGTATCTTTCAGGGCTTGTCGGCGCCTTTCCAATTGCCATTGACGGAAGTCAAATGACTCCTGGAGCGTCGTATGGCCTTGCTCGGTAGATGTTAGCGCGCTGTCGGTAGGAGCAACCTGCGTCACCGTTAGGACGGGAGGAACTTGCGTCACTGCCAGGGTAAGATCAGACGGGGCCGCCATCCAAATGTCGATGTTATTTTCCTGTTGACTGAGGGCGGTACCTCTGCCGCTCAACACCGCCAGTAGCGCCACTGCGGTGCATCCGTAATTGCGAAGAAAAGTTCGTATACTCATAATGATTTGTTGGGGCTGATCCTCACCCCGGCCTGCTAATGTCGGGTTTCTCTCCGTCAGGGGTAACATCCCTTACCCTCCTTTCCTTTCTATTCGCAACAACATCATCCCAAAGTAACCGACTTAGCGTTTCGCTCTCGTCGGTGCTGGCGGGGCACTCTTGCCTGTAGCTGCCTCATAAGCTCGCCTGTACCCGCGCGCGATGGCGCGCACCGCCCGGCCGATGTCGTCGTAGACATGATTCTCCAAGTTTGCGAAGGATATGCGCACCGACCAATCGGGAGCGGCAAAGCCGCCGCCGTTGAGCAGGACGATGCCGTGGTCCTCGGCCAGCCGGAACACAATGTCGAGCGGGTGCACGTTCGCCTTTATCCACTTGACGACGTCCTCGCCCAGGTACTTCCGGGCAAAAAACTCGAAATCGATTAGGCCATAGTAGTAGTCGAAGTACTGATTCGGACCGACTTCGATGTCCAGTCCTTCGATCGTTGCCTCGACCCGCTTCTTGCAGATGCCGATGCAGGCTTTCTGATAGGCCTTCTTTTCGTCCATCAGCTCACTGAGCGAGAACAGCGTCATCATGACCTGCTGCGGAAGCGACAGCCCGGCCGTGTGATTGAGCGCGATGTCGCGACTGTCGGCCACGATGCGGTCGATGAAGGCGAACTCGCGCGGCTTGAGGGTGAGACCGCCGTAGCGCTTGTCCAGCAGTTTCTTGATCGGTTCGGGATGCGCGGCGATC
>JBJMGM010000064.1:0-38809 GCA_045807905.1 Bryobacteraceae bacterium
GAACGTGCTTCGCGAGACTCGATCAGAACGACGTCCGGCGACGATTGCGCACGTTATTCATCCTGCCGCACTTGCCGGACAAAGACTCGTGATCGATGGGCTCGGAATGGTCACTCACAACATCCGCCATACTGGGCTGGCAAGTTCTTTGGAGCGGCAGAGCAAAATCGCGCTTTCGGAACGTACATCTCGAACGGTGTGGGTTAACGACGATTTTGAAGCTCTAATCGAAATGGTGACACCCGCGGTACGTCTGCTTGTATTCGGAGCAGGAGATGATGCTATCCCTGTGACCGAGCTTGCCAAATATCTTGGCTGGCAGGTTTGGGTCTTTGATGGCCGTTCGCATTACGCGCGCCGCGAGAAATTCCCGCACGCAGATGCAGTGGTTGTACGTCCGGCAGGCAAAGCCCACGCCATTGCAGAAATGAATCACATAGCAAAAACCAATCCCATCGCAGAAATAGACCCATGGACCGCCGCTGTTCTGATGAGTCACAGTTACAGTCAGGACCTTGACACTCTTCGTGAACTCGCAGGCACCGCTCTTAGCTACTTAGGTGTATTAGGACCACGCAAGCGCACTCTGCAACTTCTTTCGGATGCCGGGCTCGATGCTTCGACGCTTGGGCCTACTCTCCACAGTCCCATGGGATTGGACATTGGCGCGGACGGCCCGGAGCAGGTCGCTCTCGCGGTCATAGCCGAGATTCAGGCTGCCTTAAATGGCCGCACTGGCGGGCTGCTGCGAGGACGCATCGGATCCATTCACTCCTGTGCCGAGACACTGGCCGATCCGGAAGGCTCGTGGGTGCAACCTAGCTGTGCCTGATTTCTGAGAGCTCGGCCGAATGAATTCGATAAAGCTTTTCAGGCCCTTGGCAGTTGCTCTCGTCTGCACTGCCATGCTCGATTCGCAGACCGGTACGAATAGAGGCAAGCAGCTGTGCGAGCAATCGATTGCGGCATTGGGAGGAGACCGGTTTCTGCATATGCAAAATCGTATTGAAAGCGGCCGAGTCTACTCTTTCTTCCGCGAACAGCTCAGCGGCCTGGGTGTTGCGAAGATCTACACCGACTATTTGAGCGAGCGGCCGCCCAAAGGACTCGCCATACGCCAACGACAAGTGTTCGGCAAGAAACAAGACTATTCTGTCCTCTTTCTAGGCGATCAGGCCTGGGATGTTACGTTCCGCGGTGCACGCCCGATATCCGACGAGAAATGGCAGCGCTACCTTCGAACCACCGAGAACGACATTTTGTATATACTCCGCGTGCGTTACAACGAGCCAGGGATGCAGTTCGACTACATAGGTACGGACGTGTACCAGAGCAAGCATGTTGAGGTCGTCGATATCACAGATGCACAGAATCGGACCGTTCGCGTTTACTTCGACCACAATACAGTCTTGCCCATGCACGAGACATTTAGCTGGATTGATCCGGAGACGCGGTACCACGACGATGAAGTCACCGAGTTCGATAAATACCGTGATGTGGGCGGCGGAATCATGTGGCCGTACACAATGGAGCGGTCCCGCAACGGCTACAAAACGTACCAAATATTTTCCGAGAAGGTAGAAGTAAACCAATCGCTGCCTCCGAACGCCTTTGAATTACCTCCCGGCGCGAAGGTTCTGAAGAAGGTAGACTAGCAGTGGAGTTATGGACCTCGACCAGCTCCATACATTTCTTGAGATCGTTCGTCTCAAGAGCTTCTCGAAGGCTGCCCAGACTTGCTATCGTACGCAGCCTGCCATCAGCGCCCAAGTGCGGCAGCTGGAACAAGAGCTCAATACAAGCTTGTTTGAGCGTTTGGGAACTAAAATCTCGTTAACGGTCGCGGGACGGATTTTGGCCGAGTACGCGGAACAAATCCTTGCCCTGCGACGCCGTGCCCAGGATGCGATCAATGAGCTGGAGAAAGTTCCGCGTGGCGAGTTGATGATCGCGGCAAATGAGGCGACATGCATCTATGTTCTGCCGCGGGTATTCGCAGAATTCAAGAAGCAATTCCCGAATGTTGAGGTTCTGATAGACCGGTCCTATGGCAGCCGTGTTGTGCAGGCTGTTCTCGACAACCTGGCCGATTTCGGCATCACCCAGCTGCCCGTGCACGAAAAGAAGCTCGAAGCTGTGAAAATTCACTCCGACGAGATAAAATTGCTTGTTCCAGCGGATCATAAGTTTGCGTCTTACGAAACAGTGACGGCACGTCAGTTGATTGGTGAGCAATTATTGCTTCCGAAGACGGGTACCACACGAGCTAGACTGAACGATTGGCTCGATGCAGTCCAGGACGATCTGGCCATCTCGATGGAACTCGATTCGACAGAGATGATTAAGCGGTTTGTTATGGCCAATCTTGGATTGTCTTTCCTCGCCACTTCTCATTGCCAGGAGGAACTAGCGGCCAAGAAAGTCGCCGCCGTGTCACTAACTCCAGAGCCGATGATCCGTCGAGTCGGCTTAATTTACAGGCGAGACAAGTCGCTCTCTAAGGCGGCGCTCGGGTTCATCAAAGTGACCATCGAGAACGCCGGCACTGAAATATTACTTAACCCTAACCAGCGCGTTCGCACTGCTGAATCTTGAGTTACTTAGACTTATGACTGGCCTCATCGCACGAAGCTCGACCATCTTTATTGCAATCGATACCGGGACTCATGTTTATCGTTCGATGGCGGAAGTGCCAGCACCGCTTCGCCGGAAGCTGCGCTCTTCTACAACAGGGATAAACTCGGCAACCATCTTGATAGCGGACAAGCGCGGACGAGAGGAGCTGGTTCGGGCGCTAAAGGGCCAGCCAAGCGAGGTATGGTCTCTCCTGGCAGCGACCGAATCGGGGCAGGTGCATGAACCGCGTAGACCGATACGCCGGCGCTTACCTTCTGTCCGCACTTGGCTGGAGATGTTCCTGCCCGTCGCGATTGGTGCGTCTTTGTGGCTGTTGATTGACTCGCATTTTTGATGGTTCTCGGGCTCATGTTTTTCGCCTGGCCAGCCGATTAGTAGCCTGTGAACACGTTCTACGCCGATGATGCGCCTTCCGCCGTTATCCAGATTGCTTCTCCCGATGGTAACGGGAAGAAACGCACTGTATCTTGCTCATTCCAGGGTTCAGAAGGCAAACGATTGGTGTTGCAGGCGAGCGAGCCCGTTCCCGTCTCGAGCGCGGTCAGCGTAGAATTCAATGACGCTCTTTTCCTCGGAGAAGTAGTGGCTTGTACGGGCGGCGGAAACAGAAGCTGTGACATCGAGATCAAAATAGAGCAGATTCTAAGCGGTTTACAAAGCTTGATGGCTCTTCGATCCCACTTACTCAGCGAAGGCGTACCGCAACAAAGACCCGCCTTCGTACCAGTCGCGAAATAATCGCCAAAATCGACACGCGCCGGACAGGAATATCTAGCGTATTCGCTATGCTGCAAGGGAGTGCAGCACAAAGTCATCATCTTCGGAGGTGGCGGCCAACTCGGTGTAGAGTTATGCCGTGAATTCGAGCGCCGGCACTGGGTCGTCAAGCGTTTCGATCGCCAATCGGTTGACATCACCAACACTCATGGCGTAGAAGAGGCCGTCGCCCAGGCCGATCCGCAACTCGTCATCAACGCGGCTGCATATAATCAGGTCGACATCGCTGAAAACGAGCCACTTGCCGCCTATCAGGCGAACGCTCTCGCCGTCCGGAATATCGCGATGGCGTGCCGGCAAACCGACGCGCGTTTAGTTCACTACTCGACTGATTACGTCTTCGACGGCGCCAAAGGCAGCCCCTATGTCGAAACCGATGCGCCGCATCCATTAGGTGCCTATGGTGTGTCGAAACTCGCGGGCGAACTCTACGCGCAGGCTTACCTCAACCACCCCCTGATCATTCGAACATCTGGCGTCTTTGGTCCGGGTGGCATGTTCACTCCGCGGGGCAATTTTGTCGAGTTGATGCTCCGGCTGGCACACAGTAATAACCCGATCCGGGTGGTTCAAGATCATGTCGCTTCGCCGACTTACGCCCCGCCCATGGCCTCCCGGACAGCCGATCTTGTAGAGCGGGGAGTTGGCGGCTTGTTTCACATGGGCGGCGGAGAGGCCATCTCCTGGTATGAATATGCGAAGTTGATTTTCGAACTGGCACGTTTATCGCCACCCCTTCAACCGACCGACGAAAGGGAATACAGAACCGCTGCTCGTCGTCCTAAGCACTCTGCTCTGTCGAACATGAAGCTCGAGGCGGCGGGCATCACGCCGATGCCATCGCTACGCGAAGCGGTGAGCGATTACTTGAAGGCGCGGCAACACATCAGCGCACATCGTTCGGCGTAGCGTAATAGCCGTTGCGTGCCTGAACGCGATATTCGTTCTGCTTGGTCTTAATTTCAATCCGGCGGAATGTCCCATCTCTTTGGGGGTTTGTCGAGACATAGCCTAGGGAGTATTGATTGCGCATTTCCTCCTGAATCTCTTTAAAGATTTCACTCAAGGGGTGCTTAGAGCCCACGCTGAAGACATGCCCCCCAGTGTCGTCGGACATCTTACGAAGGTCTCCTTCGCCGCCGCTTCCGATCATTCCCGCACTCAGGTAAAAATAACGGTCGACGTAATAGATGCTGTAGATCATCGCATCAGCGCGCTGCGCCGCTTCGATTGCGGCTTTGCGGTTGTAAAAACTTCCCTGGTCGTCACCATCGGTAATCAAAACTAGCGCTTTCCTGCCGACTTCGTTCTTGAGCTTTTCGTTCGAGGCCAGATAGACTGCGTCAAAAAGAAGCGTGCCCTTGGGTGTGCCAGACGTCGGAATAGGACCA
This sequence comes from Bryobacteraceae bacterium, assembly GCA_045807905.1. Classification (GTDB taxonomy): domain Bacteria; phylum Acidobacteriota; class Terriglobia; order Bryobacterales; family Bryobacteraceae; genus Bog-105. The sequence goes on from JBJMGM010000064.1 coordinate 4,806, forward strand.
GTGTTGACGTTCGGAATCGGGCCCCGGCCGAGCATCGGCGACTGCCCATCACCCCTCAAGTCCTGCAACGCTGCGGTAAGCTGCCGGGGAGAGCTCGTGTAGTCCTGTATAAGATCTGTGCTCTTTCCGAATGAAATCAGAAACGCCTCGTCCTTTGGGCGAATGACACTCGAGAAAAATGCCGAGGCTGCCTGCCGCTCGATGTCGATTAAATTCTCCTGACTGGCGCTGATATCGATGAGCAGCCCGAGAGTCAGCGGCAGATCCGTATCCCGCGAGAAACGTTGGATCGTTTGCTGCTTGCCGTCTTCGTAAATCTTGAAATCGTCTTTCGTGAGATTTGGGATCAACTGACCGCCGTGCTTAGATCGCACGGTAAACAGAATATTCACCAGATCGATGTTGACCCGAATGGTCGTGTCCGGTCCGGCAGCTGATTGGTCTTGCTGCCCAGGCGAGGGCTGCATCGGCTGCTGCGCGGGCATCCGCCAGCTTAGAGCGCCACCCCCCAGGAGCACGGCGGTCGCTAGGCATGTTACACATCGAAAAGAACTACTCATCATTTATAAGGCGATGGTTACCGTCTTGGTTATGATTATCCTCTAGGCCGCCAAATAGTATGCGATCGGCAATGCTCCACCTGAAGAAAGTTGATCCTGTAATGGCTAAGATCATTCAACGGGTGGGGCCATGCCAATTCACTGTTCGGGAGCCAACGTTCGAGACGTTAGCGCGATCCATTGCGTTTCAGCAGCTGAACGGGAAGGCGGCAGCGACGATATTTGGACGGTTACGCAAGGCCGCGGGCCCAAGATTTACCGCACGGGCGTTTCTCAAACTGACTCCAGAGCAGTTGCGTGCCTGCGGGCTGTCGAGGCAAAAGATGGCGTCATTGCAGGACTTGGCCGAGAGAGTTGACCGCGGCGAGATCAAGTTTCGCAAACTCGTTAATTTATGCGATGAAGAGGTGATCGCAACGCTATCGCAGGTGCGAGGTGTCGGCGTTTGGACCGCGCAAATGTTCCTGATGTTCGCCCTCGAGCGTCCTAACGTGATGCCGCTCGCGGATCTCGGCATTCGCACTGCTGTCCACAAAGCATACGGCCTTGCAGAGTTACCTAAACCGCTTGATTTATCGAGGCTTGCCGAGAAATGGCATCCATATTGCTCGGTGGCGAGCTGGTATCTGTGGAGGAGTCTCGAAGGAGCGGCGGATATTTGAGCTAACGTGACCGGCAGCCGAAGCTCGTGGTAGTGGCGGCAGCGGTCTGGCTGGCTTAAGAACGAGGACTCCAAGCGGGGGAATTACAAGCGTAGCTGAAGCTGATCTTCCGTGCGACGGAGTCGGGTCCGCATCGACGTAGCCTCCGTTTCCCATGTTGCTGCCGCCGTAGATCTCGGCATCGGAATTGAAGATCTCTCGGTGCAATCCTGCTTCCGGCATGCCTATCCGGTAGTTTTTGTGCGGCGTCGGGGTGAAATTGCAAACGACGACCAAATAGTCTTCGCGGCGTTTCGCGCGACGCACAAAGGAGACCATCGAGTTCTGCGAGTCGTGGAAGTCGATCCATTCGAAACCGGAGGGTTGAAAGTCAATTTCGTGAAGCGCCGGCTCGCTGCGGTAGAGGTTGTTCAAAGCGACACAGAAGTCCTGAAATCGCCGGTGCACCTCGTAATCGAGCAGCCACCAGTCGACTTGACTCTCGTAATTCCATTCGGAGGTTTGGCCGATTTCGCAACCCATGAACAGCAGCTTCTTGCCGGGATGAGCATACATATAGCTCAAAAACGCCCGAGCGTTAGCGAAGCGCTGCCATTCATCGCCCGGCATTTTGCTCAACAAGGCGCCCTTTCCGTACACAACTTCATCGTGCGAGATCGGAAGGACAAAGTTTTCAGTGAATGCATACACCATGCTGAACGTGAGATCGTTTTGATGGTACTTGCGATGGATCGGGTCTTTTGAGAAGTAGAGGAGCATGTCGTGCATCCAACCCATGTTCCACTTCATGGTGAAGCCGAGCCCGTTCAAATACACGGGGCGAGACACGCCAGGGAAGGCCGTGGATTCTTCCGCAACCGTAATCACTCCTGGTACTTGATGGACCAGTTCGTTGGTCTTCCTAAGGAAGTCGATCGCTTGCAGGTTCTCATTTCCTCCAAAAATGTTGGGAACCCATTCACCCGGCTTACGCGAGTAATCGAGGTAGAGCATCGAAGCGACTGCATCCACGCGCAGACCGTCGATGTGATACTTCTTCAGCCAAAACATTGCGTTCGACATGAGGAAGGATCGTACTTCATTTCGGCCATAGTTGAACACCAACGTGCCCCATTCACTGTGCTCGCCCAATCTCGGATCTTCATGCTCGTAAAGGGCAGTGCCATCGAAGTAAGCGAGCCCATGCGCGTCCTTCGGGAAGTGCGCTGGAACCCAATCGACGATCACACCGATTCCCGCCTGATGACAGCAATCCACGAAGTACATGAAATCTTGAGGAGCACCATAGCGCGAAGTAGGAGCGAAGTATCCGACCACTTGGTAACCCCATGAGGGAGCATAGGGATGCTCCGCAATTGGCATCAGCTCGATATGCGTATAGCCCATGCGCTGAACGTAGGCGACGAGTTTTTGTGCGAGCTGGCGGTAGCTTAACGGTTGGTGATGTTCGCCTTTCAGCCACGAGCCAAGATGTACTTCGTAAATAGATACGGGGCTGTCAAGCAGCGCCGCCTTCGCACGCTGATCGAGCCAGCTCTGGTCCTGCCATGCGTAGCTATCGATATCCGTGACCAGCGAAGCTGATTTCGGCGGTGTTTCCATCCAGAAGCCGTACGGATCAGATTTCATTTGGCTATACCCGCGAAAACGCGATTTGACAGCGTATTTGTAGGACGAGCCTGTCTCCACTCCGGGAATAAAGATCTCCCAAACGCCGCCAGTTCGCAGTCGCATGGTGTGGCGCCGGGAGTCCCAATCATTGAAGTTCCCGACTACGCTGACCACGATCGCGTTCGGTGCCCAGACCGCAAACCGCGTGCCCTTCACGCCATCAAGGGTTGTGAGGTGCGCGCCGAAGGTTGAGTAGCCCTCGTAGTTTGTCCCTTCGGAATGAAGATGCAGATCAAGATCACTCAACAGGAGATTTTGGAACCGGTATGGATCGTCGAGCTCCGAGACGTTGCCTTGATAATCGGTAATTCTGAACCGGTAATTGAGCGGTTGAAAGCCGAGACGAGCCACAAACAGGCCACCTAAATGGACCCGTTCCATGGGGATCATCTTTCCTTCGATAGCAAGTTCGGCCTGCTTCGCTTGGGGCAGGAATCCCCGAACCTCCCACTGACTGGTCTTCCCAGTGCTGGTTAAGGCATGCGGTCCGAGTACGCCGAAGGCATCTCCGTGATAGCCGCCGACGATTGCTTCTATCTCCTGTTCGGTCATCGCACGTTTATTATGTCAGGGGAGCGTGGATTGACAAGCCTCGACGAGTTCATTCGGGCATTACCCAAGGCTGAGCTTCACGTTCATCTAGAGGGTTCTGTAGAACCAGACACTATTCAGGAACTTGATCCTTCACTGTCTCTGAGCGAGATTCGCGCAAACCTCCATTACCGTGACTTCGCAGGATTTCTCAAAGCATATGTCTGGCTTACTCGGAAGTTAACTTCGCCGGAGGCCTACGGGTTGGCAACGCGCCGGCTGCTGGAAAAATTGGTTAGCCAGAATGTTCGCTGTGCGGAGATCACTTTATCCGTCGGCGTGATTCTGTGGAAGCAGCAGAATATAGAGGCGATTTTTGAAGCCGTCAGCAAGGAAGCGGCATCCAGCCAAGACATCGAGGTCTCCTGGATTTTCGATGCCATTCGCCAGTTTGGGGTCGATCAGGCAGCCCGGGTGTTCGACATTGCGCGAGAGTACCGGCGTTGCAGGGTGGTTGCAATCGGTATCGGTGGTGATGAAGAGCGTGGACCTGCGGCTTGGTTCGGCGATCTATATCGGGACGCAAAGAAGGCAGGCCTGCGCCTAACATGCCACGCTGGAGAAATATGTGGGGCGACAAGCGTTTGGGAAGCTATCGAGATCGGTGCCGAGCGCATCGGGCATGGGATTCGGGCAATGGATGACCCGGAGTTGCTGCGAGAGTTACGGCGGCGCGACATTCCACTTGAAATCTGCCCATCGAGCAACGTGTTCACGGGAGCCGTGCCCAGTCTGATTGATCATCCTTTGCGTCGGCTTTGGGACGCGGGGGTTCCGATCATCTTGGGTACGGATGACCCGGCGCTGTTTTCCACCGATCTTACGCGTGAGTATAGGCTAGCCGGTGACAGTTTCGGCTTCTCTCGGAGCGAATTGCAGCAGCTTGCGGAGAATAGCCTGCGCTATCGCTTTAATAAGTAATCCGGTTTAGCCCCGGCCTTGACCGACCCGATCGTCTAGCAAAAGGCGTAGCAGAGCCTCGAGCTCGCGAATGCGATCGCTCATCTGCTCGATGTCGCCGATATCTCCCTCAGCGGATGCGGCGACGCGGCCATGCTCCAAAATACCGAGCCCCTCAGCGGGCGCCCTGACCACGCGACCGGGAATACCTACAACGGTTGAACCCGCAGGAACAGAATGGACGACCACCGAACCGGCCCCTACCTTCACGTCGTCTTCGAGAGTAATACCCCCAAGGATGGCCGCTCCGGTGCCCACGACGACTCGGTTGCCTAGCGTTGGGTGCCGTTTACCCCGCTGATTCCCGGTTCCGCCCAAAGTGACGCCTTGATACAGCAGAACGTCATTCCCTATCTCGGCGGTTTCGCCGATAACGACGCCCATCCCGTGGTCAATAAATAAGCGCTCCCCAACCTTTGCGCCGGGATGGATCTCAATACCGGTAAAGAAGCGTGCCTTCTGCGAAATAAGCCTGGCAATGATGAACCGCTTGTGCTGGTAGAACCAGTGCGCCAGCCTGTGGAACATCAGCGCGTGCAAGCCCGGGTAGCAGAGCAGGATCTCTAATCCGCTCTTCGCGGCCGGATCCTCCCGCTTAATGGTCTGGATGTGCTCGCGTAGGCGCATCTCTTGTCTATTGTCTCTTAAGTCCAGGTGCTGGCCTAAATTCTCCTGGACTGCCTATCAAACCCGCAATATCGCAGCTCCTATCTGCGAAGTTTAAACACCTAAGTTGATAGCAGGCGTTCTATAGGCTTGGGCACCCAACCGCCTCGGCTACGATTTCAATTAGATCTGATCCCGGTATTGCTCCAGAGTTGCTCGAACGAGCTGGCTGCGTGTGCGCGTGCCGCTTTTTTGAAAGAGCTGCTGGATTATGCCCTTTACCGAGGATTCCGAGCAGCCCAGCTCGTGTGCGATCTCCTTGTTTGCGTGACCCTCAACCACCAATCGAAGCACTTCGACTTCTCGCGCGGTTAGCACTTTCTGGCGTTTCGGGAAGGGATCGTGTGCGGCAGCGCCAGCAATGCCCATATCGCTGTATTGTGGAAGGCCTGCCAGCGCACGGATGCGTGCCGCCAGGACCTCAATCGACACATCCTTCCGCAGAATGCCAGCAACTCCACTACTCTGAAGGAATTCTTCCTCGGTTCTAGAAATCCCGGCCGTTAAGACCAGCACTGGTCCGTCGAACCCATTGCGGCGCGCTTGTGCGAGAAAATCGAGTCCAGACTCCGTCCCGAGATCGATATCCAGAAGCACAATGTCTGGCATAGCGGCCGCTAACCCAAGAAGAGCCTCCCCAATAGAGCCGCAATGGAGAGGCAAATCCAAATCAGGCTGGGTGCTCAAGAGCTTAACCAAACCCTGTCGGAAGATCGTATGATCGTCCAGCAGCAGAATGCGGATTTTCTTGTCAGTGAGTTCCAACACCGAACCTATGCCACAGCTCCGAAATTTCTAGCGCAACGGCGAAACAACAGCCGCTAGTTACGGGCTCATAAATCACGTCTCCTCCAAAAGAGCGAATCATGGCTCGGGACACATATAGGCCGAGGCCTCCTTCCGAGGCACCTGGCTGGAAGGGCTTAAACAGGCTCTCAGGGTCGGCAACTGGCGGGCCACTATTATGGAACCGGACTTTTACACACCGGCCCTCAGTTTGCGCAACTATTCTCAATTCCTTCCGTGGAGAGCTCTGCAGCGCCCGACCGGCATTTCTCGCCAGGTTTAAGAACACCTGCAGTAGCCCGTGGTGGTCCGCGCCAACCAGCGGCAAATTGTCTTCTATCCGCCAGTACACTGCGATCTCCTTTTCCTGGAATGAGGGTTCCATTACGATGCGCAGGTGATCGAGCACGACTCGAACGCTCGCAGTATCCAGAGTGTGCTCCGAAGGCTGCCGCTCGTCGTAGGCGAGTTTTTCGAGGCTGTCGACGAGCGATTTTAGACCCTGCAATTCCTCGCTTTCAGCAATACCCGAACGATGGGTTAGACCAGCTACCAACACCCGCATCGCGCTGCACAGGTTGCGCGTCTCATGCCAGAAGGCCCCCAAGATCACACGCGCACTGGTTGTCAGCGAGTGCAGGCCAACTTCTTCATGTGTGCGAAGCTGTTCGGAAGCATCGAAAACCACCGCCGTTAGGCCGCTTGCCGAGGGCGGTCCGTAGCTGGAAACCCAAATATGGGCGAGAAAAGCTTCCCCGCCGTGCCGGTAGCCAGTTCCTTCGATCATCGTGCGGATCAGGCGGCGCACGCCGGGGGTTTGACGAAGCCTCGCCACGTCGGGCAGGTATTCGTCAATAGATTCTCCCGTCAGGGAACCTGACTCACGTCCCAATAGCTCGTGGGCAGCGTCGTTTGCCAAGAGCACCTTGCCGCCGGGGTCAAGCGTGAGGATAGCAGCAGGGATTCCATCAACTAACGCACGGAGTTGTTGCTCAGTAGCCTCCCGCCGCTGCACTTCTTCCGCGACATGGCCGGCCTGAGTTAAAGCAATTCTGCGATGCCGATCAATCTCACGCATCAGGATTCCCGTGCCCAGATACGCAACAAAGGACGTGATGAGTCGGGGCGCTAAACTCTGGGCCCAAAGAAACGGGCTGAACAGCTCCCGCAAAAGCGTACAGACCAAAGCGACAGCAATGATCTCAGAGGTGCTAAGATAGCCCGCCGAAATCACAATGGGAAAGAAGTAAAGCAGTCCAAGCGAGATGTTGGCAGCCCACAGCCCATCGGCGAGTGCGATGACAAAAATCATCACTACGGCCGTAATCAGGGCCGTGCGACGGGTCGCCGGAAGCCAGCCCGTGAGAAGTTCCGATTTCACCTGACCTTGTTTATTCAACAAATTATTGCGCAATCAAAAAATGCAGATCAGTTCGACACTATTTCCCCGTTTCATACCAGAGTACGATCCAAACATAGCTAATCTCTGGAGTATGAGTTTCGTTTGGTATGAGCTACGCGGGGTATCAGGCGGAGGGCAAAGTAAGTCGGATCAGCGGCTCAAATCAACGCGCGGCATCCTTGATTTCAATCTTGCTCCTCGAATTTAGCTGTATGTTGCAACGCAGTCGCTGCGGGAGAAGACCATTTTGCTAAGAATTCGCGTATTTTGTCCGAACTGTAGGTTCCGTTGGTCTGGGCCGAGAAACACCTGTTGTCGGATCAGCGGATACAGCAGTTCTGCATCGACACTAGGCTGACAGGCAACGCCAACGGTTCAGAGGTGAAGAAATGCTCCTGGGACAGGTTGTGATAGACGTTTCCGGCGATACCCGACGCGATAGGTCCACTGATACCACGACCACCCGTGAGCAACACTACGACAACGAGCTTGTTTTTTCCGACATCGTTGAAAGAGCCGAACCAGCCGAGATGAACGCCCGGCTGAGCGGTATCTGTGCACGTGCCTGTCTTACCAAAAACAGGTTCATTGGGATCGAAATTGGCGCGCCGCGCAGTGCCGTATTCAACAGCTGCCATCATTCCAGGTTTGATTTGTGGGATCAGGTTCGCAATGTCCAAGGTGCGCTTGACCTGCGGAACCAAATGTTCGGCCTCGTCCCGGCTCTTTGGGTATTGCAAATAATACATTGTTCCGCCGTTCGATACAGTGCTCACAATGCTGGCAAGCTCAAGCGGAGTAAGACGGATGCCATCTCCGAAGCTCGTCATCATGCCTACACCCGTTTGAGGCGCTTCATCTGCTAGGTATCCCGGCTCTTCCCCACTTATGTCGAGACCGGCCTTTTCACCGAGTCCAAAAAGCTGGCCGTATTTGTGCACTCGTTCGAAGCCTAGCTCTTGCCCCAATTTGGCAAAGTAAAGGTTATTGGACCGCGCCAATGCCTGCGTCATATCGGTCGACGAGCGGCGCGTAAGGCGAACGGAAGTTCCAGGCTTCACGATGCCTTCGCTCAGAGAAGCAAGTGAAACGATCACCTTAACTGTGGAGCAAGGCTGGAATGCACCCTGCATGGCAAGCTTTTGGTTGACGATGGTTAATATGCGTCCAGTCTGGGGATCGGCGACTACGACGGTTCCGTTGTACGGACCCAGCGCATCGACGGCAGCTTTGCGAACCACCAGATCTTCGCCATCAATATTATCTCCGACGGTCGAATCCGCAAATGTGGGCGTCGTCCATGGATTTACGTAAAGGCGACGCCTGCGGTGGCGGCGCGCCACGGCGACGCGCAATGGGGCAGTCGAATCCGCATGGATCACCCCGGCCTGGGTAGTCGTGCGAGCAACCGAGCGGCCGGTCGTTCGTGAAGTAACGGTAGTCCGAGTCTGCGCTGCGATCACTCGCTTAGAGCGTTTCTTCCGGCGATGCTTGGTGGCAGAAGCAGTTGTCGTGCCCGACGGAGGCGACTGTTCTGCACCTAGGAGAGTCGCCGCCGCCAAGAAGGCAAGTGGCAGAGCAAACTTATAAACCGGGCGAAGCATGGTCATGCAACCCCGGCACAAAAGATCAGATTGTCCATCATCAAATCCAGACCCGGCACACAGCTATTGACCCGGCTTCCCGGGCCAGAACACGATTACTTCCTATCCTAAGTAGTTCTTCCAACCACGTCAACCAAAAGATCTTTAATGGGTTAAGGAATTTTAAGCTGCTGCGAAATCATGCCTTTCTCAGGCTGAAACCAGCCCTTCTACTAGATCGGCAGATGACGGCCGGAACTATAGTCTTATTGCTCGCTTGGTAGTCCCATCAGAAAGCACTGCTTCTCGTCTGCTAGTATCTACCAGCAGAACATCGGCGCAAAAGCCTATTCTCTTCCAGATCTGGTCGCCGCCCGTATCAGGTCACGGTGCAATGAAGGGTGAGTAGTGTCCCGGAGCTTTCCGCCATTCTGTGTCACATAAAAGACGTCAATTGCTTTGTGCGCTTGTGTGTCGATCATAACCACCTCGATATTGCAGCCGGCGTGACTGAGTGCGGAAGCGAGATCGTAGAGCAATCCAGGGCGGTCTTCGCCGACGAAATCGATTAGCGTTGAAGAGTCGGAAGCCTCATTATCGAACCGGACCACCGCCGGAATCTTGGCTTCACGGCTGGGGCGTGGCGCTGCACGGCGTCGCTTCAAGAGATCGGCGACCTCCACTGATCCTTTTGTAACGCGCTCGACCGTATGTTGAAGGCGGCCCATTTCCGAAGGATTTAGCTCAAGCGTGCGCACCGGATCAGTGAAGCGAATCAGGTCCAGAACGGAACCAGCCGCGTTTGACGACGCTTCAGCTTTCACAATGTTCATGCCAAAGCTGGCGAGAGCGCCACAGAGCGAGGCAAACAGTCCTGGGCGATCGCGCGCCACAACGGTCATCAGGTATGCCGCGCCGCGATGATTGATTTCGACAGCCACGCCGTCGCGCTCGGCCACTTTGTGGAGTTCTAGATGGTGCTCAACCTCCTCGCGGCCGTGAGTACGTAAATAACGCGTCGGGAAACCTTCAATAAAGCGGGCGAGATCAGGAGAAATCGACTTTCCCGAAAAGAAGCTGCCGGGGCTGTGAACGCGGTCCATAACTAGCTCGCGGCTCAGTTGCTCCAACCCCATCGAGCAGACACGCCACAGCTGTTCCAGGCGCCAGGGCGTCATGGCAGTTGGGTTCACAGCGCTGATGTCGGCGTAAGTGAGTAGAGTAAGGCTGCGTAAGCGTTCTTCGGTACCGACCCGCGCAGCAAGAAACCGGGCAGTTGCGGGGTCGTCGAGGTCGCGCCCATTCATGATGAGCGATAGATCGAGATGATGCTCGATTAGGAACAGAATTGTATCTTGTGTGGCGTTTGGAAAGCCGAGCCGACACATGATGGCGCGTGCGGCTTCTAACGACCCTTCAATGTGATCGCCAGGGTGCGTGCCCTTCCCGAGATCGTGCAGTAGCAGTGAAAGCCGCAGTGCTGACGGATCTTCTTCTTCAAGCAGAAGCTCATGGAAGCGAACCGGAGTGCTGGGCGGGTTCCGCACGAGTCTGTCGATAGCGTCGATTGCGACGACCGTATGCTCATCGACGGTGTAGCGGTGGTAAAAATCGGGCACAACGAGGCTGTCAATGCTGTGCCACTCGGGGATCGCCGCTGCAAGCAGGCCGGTTTCTTGCATCTCGCGAAGGGCGACCGCTGTATTGGGTTGAGAAAACAGTTCGCGCCATGCCTCGGCGGAAGGAGGGTGCTCCGTGAAGGATAGTGTGAGAGCATCGATTGCACCCCGAATACGACGCTGTGCGTCCCAGGATAGCTGGATACCATGCCGGGCCACGAAGTTGAACAGCGACAGCACGGATTCCGCGGATCGCAGCGTCTCCGCAGGGTTGCGCAAGAGAATCCGTTCGCGCGAGATCGTGAACTGGCTCGTCGAGAGCCGCGTCCGCCAATCACGGAAATGACGCAGGAGCGAAGTATCTTGAGCCTCGGCGCATTCGAGCGCTCGCAAGCTAGATTGAAACACCCGGCGTGCATTCTGAAAGTAGAGTCGCATCCATTCTGCGGGCGCGATTGGAGCTTCCGGCAATGAACGAGCGGCCTCCTCCTGCAAATCAAACGTCAACAGATTGTTGTCACGCCCCGCTTCCATGTGAAGAAAGCAGCGCAGGACGTAAAGAAAAAGTGGGGCCTCCTCAACTTCGTCACGAAAAATCTGAAGAGTCTGATAATGGGGAGCAAGGTGACAAAGCCAGCCCAAAAGGTGAATGTCACGAATGCCGCCTGGAGTTTCCTTGATGTTCGGTTCGAGATGATAAACCGTGTTGTTGAACTTCGCATGGCGCTGACGCGCCAGCTCGACGAGTCGCCTCATCAGCCGATCTCCATAGCGGCGGTAGAACTCTGGCAACTGTCCCGTGAAGCTGCCAAACAACTCATCGCTGCCGCACAGATAACGAAGATCTAGAAGGCTGATATGCAACTCGATATTCTGTTCTTGAAGTCGGCAACAGTCTGCCACGGTGTGAACCGAGTGGCTCACTCGCAGGCCTGCATCCCATAAAGAGCGCAACAACTCAGACAGCGGCTCTTTGATCCCGGGCAGATCCGTCTCGGTTTCAAACAGCAGCAAAAGGTCGATATCAGAGTGCGGAAACAGCTCGCGACGGCCATAGCCGCCAACGGCGACGATTGTGAAATGCTCGGGCAGCTTAGGCTGAAGTATGTTGCTGACCGCCGCCGTTACAATCGAATCGACAGCATCGGTTCGGTTTTCAAAAACGCGGCGAGGATCACGATCGAGTAGGAACTGAGACAATAGCCCGTCATTTCGTTCCGGGACCTGAGTCGACACGGTTCAGATATTCCTATAAAGCGGCCTCTCCGGTGTCGTCATTTCGGATACGAATCGCTTCGAGCACGTCGTAGATGAAGATTTTGCCATCGCCGATTTTGCCGGTTCGGGCACTCGCGGCAATAGTGCGCGTCACCTCGTCCAATCGGGGATCCGGAAGCACGATTTCAAGCTTGATCTTCGGCAGCAGATCTACTTCATATTCCATACCGCGATAGACCTCTTTGTGCCCTTTCTGCCGGCCATGACCGCGTATCTCCGATATAGTTATCCCGTCAACCCCTATGCTCTTAAGCGCTTCTTTTACCTCATCTAGCTTGTGAGGCTGGATAATGGCTTCAATTTTTTTCATTGCCTTGATCCTTCCCGCTGCGCCTTCTTTGATCGGCAGCGGCCACCCGTATTCGAACGAACAGCGCTACGCGTCCAGGTTATAGCCTTCTTCGCCATGCATACTGAGATCCAGGCCCTCTACCTCCTGGTCGGTTGACACACGAACGCCCAACAAGAGATCGACGACTTTCAAAATAACGAGAGTCCCGACGATTGCGAGTCCCCAGGCAATCGCGGTGCCGACAGCTTGATTGAGAACTTGTCCAGGGTGTCCATCCACCCACCCAAGCGGAATCGGCTTGCCGGCGGAGTCGTTTCCAAGCCCCGCATTGATTGCATTCGTAGCGAAAACTCCGGTGAGAAGAGCTCCTAGAGTGCCGCCGGCGCCGTGCACGCCGAAGGCGTCAAGACTATCATCGTACCCGAACCTGCTTTTCACAGTCGTCACCATCAAGAAGCAGACAATACCTGCGAGAAAACCGATCAGCAGAGCGGGAAACGGCTTGACGAAACCGGACGCTGGGGTGATGGCAACGAGTCCGGCAACAGCTCCCGAGATACCGCCGAGCATGCTTGGTTTTCCGTGCTTCACCCACTCGCCAAACATCCAGCCCAGGGTGGCAGCGGCAGCTCCGAAATGCGTGGCGACGAAGGCGCTGGTCGCCAGTCCCGATGCGTTCACGGCACTTCCGGCATTAAAGCCGAACCAACCCACCCAAAGCAGGCAGGCTCCGATCAGACTGAGGACTAGATTATGCGGCTTCATCGGTTCGCGAGGGAAACCGACCCGCTTGCCGAGATACAGGGCGCAGACAAGCGCGCTGACGCCTGAAGTGATGTGAACCACAGTGCCGCCGGCGAAATCGAAACAGGGAACCTTGCCGCCAAGAAACGCGTTCAGGTAACCGCCTTTGCCCCAAACCATATGTGCCATCGGAAAGTAAACGACGGTCGACCACAGGCACGTGAACAACAACATGGCGCTGAACTTCATACGTTCAGCGAATGCACCCGAAATGAGGGCTGGCGTGATGATCGCAAACATCAATTGGTAGATCATGTACGTCTCATGCGGAACGGTCGCGCCGTAGTCGGGGTTGGGCGCAGCGCCGACGTCCTTAAGAAATACATAATGAAGGCCGCCGATGAACGGATTCCCGTCTCCGAAAGCCAGGCTGTATCCATAGACAGCCCACAACACCGTGACGATGGCCATGAGCACGAAGCTATGCATCATCGTGCCGAGCACATTCTTGCGTCGGACGAGACCGCCATAGAAGAGTGCCAGGCCTGGACCGGTCATCATTAAAACCAGAGCAGCGCTGGTGAGCATCCAGGCGTTATCGCCCGATAATTGAGCGGCTTTCGTCGCAGCGTCTAGCGCATTGAGTTTCTGATCGGCCGTTGTCGTCTGGGCGAATAGCTCGCCACTACAAAGTGCGGCAGAGAATAGAAGAATCCACCTGGATGCGCGATTCATAAGGACCAGTCTCCAGATACTTGAGGTTTAGAGTACCAGGACAAGAGCGCAGAGTGAAGGCGCAGCTTAATGACGTTATTTATCGAGGTTATTCAACGATGTTATTCAAGCGAGGTTATACGCCTGCAATCCAGCGGACTCAGTGTGGGAATCGCGCACCGCAGAATGACGGACTTTCAGACTAGAAAATGAAATTCAAGCCGCCGCGAATTGCGCGAGGAGCTTGAACGATCAGGAGTTCGTGCCCGTCCGCTGCATACAGAGGAAGATATCCTTGCGCCAGTAGGTTGTGAAGGTCCGCGGTAATCTCAAGCCGCCCTGGCATTCCGAACAACGACGGCAGAGGTTGCCGGATCATCAGGTTTAAGCCAGGCTCGGCGTAGATGTTCTGCGTCGTAAAAGTGTGGCGGGGAATCACCGCGCCGGAGTCGAACCATCCATAGTTTGCAGCAATCCGAGTACCTGAAACGGGCGCTCGGAACTGTAAATTCGCACTCGCCAGATTGTGATTCTTCAGGTCGAGAAATCGTTCCCGGACCCCTCCGCTTCCAGCGAAACCGCTGGCATCAGCCGTGAATCCGCCCATGCGGCCGTATGCTACTGCAAAGTCTAGTGACTCAGTAACTCGTTGGTTCACCGAGGCCAGATAGCCGTCACGGTTATAGTGGCCAACGTTGTACGCGGACGTCATCGATGTCCCATCGGAGAGCAGATCGCCCGAATCCAATTCCGAAATATCACCCGCAACATTGACCCGGCCGTTTGAAACAATTTCGCGAAAGGCGCTGAAACCGTATGTGCGTGAAGCGGCTGTTCTGTTGAATCCGAGCTCGTAGTTCTGACTGCGCTGCAACTCCAATCGACCGTTGCGTTGCGAGAGCTGAGGCAGGCGCGCCAACGCATTCACGGTGCTGACCAGGTCCTCTTCGCTATTTCCCTCTGGCGATGCCTGGACCTGATGATGCGCGGCAAGCTCATCAGGACGGCCTCCATCGCTATAAGCGGCGATGAGATCCCCAAGTGTTCCTAGCTTTACGGTGGCACGCGCGAATGGGCTGATTCTGGCGGTGTGTTGCAAGTAATCCACTGACTCCGCGGTAAGGCCGTATTCCAGGTGGAGATTATCGGTCGGGTCAGCGACCTCATACACGTTTAACGACATCGTGCGAACAGGCGGAAGCGCCCCCGCCATGCCAAAGCTGGGTTCGGCGTTTTGTCCACTTACTTGCCCGCCCACAAGGCTGACCTGTGAGAGCGTAAACGTAATTTCTGGAGGCTCGCCAAAACCGCCGTCCACCTCGCGGCTGTAAATTGCGCACAGGCCCATGGCAGCAAGCCCGATACCGGCATTCTGCCCGAAACTGCCGCCCACCTGCAGTTGATTCTTACCCATGATGTTGGTGGACAAGGCGAACCCGGTACCAAGATCCGATTGTGTGGAATCAGAGTCGATTAGACCGCCATCACCTCCAGAAAGCGAAAGCATGGCATGCGTGCCTGAGAAGATGCGCGAATGAAGCGCTGCGCTCGATGATTTCGGAGGCTCGCCCAGCAACCGTGTAATGGGGCGCGTCGCCGGTGAAGAACGGAGAACCCACTTCCAGTCATCGCTCATGGCGCTCGTGGGAACGACGTAAGTTAATTCCACATTGCTGAACAATGTCGCAAGATGGATTTGAAGCAAACTATCGAGTCCGGCCTTTACGGCAATCCTGTCGCGAGAAGCTGGGAGAAAGCTGGCGAGCGACACGCGCACGCTATAGAGGTCAGCAGGAAGGCCGCCGAATGCGAACCGTCCATCCGGTTTCGTCAGCGTTTTCGAAATCAGCCGCTCGTACTTATTGAACAGCAGAACGGTCGCGCCCATCTGCGGCGTCCCGTCGCCGTCGAGAACTGACCCCAACAGATTGCCCGTGACTGGAAGCGAGAGATCCGCGGCAGAGCTGTGGACCGTGACAGCCAAGAGCCCGGCAATCAGAAGGGAAGAAGCGAATTTTGTTCTTGCGAAGCCCGAATCCAAAATTAGCTCGCTTTCTCGGACCAAGTGGCCGAGACACTCTCCCTTACGATGTTACCGTAAATGCGGCGGACGGGGTCAGGGTCTGGTTCTTCAGCTTGTCCACGATTTTCAGCTTGAGCGTGTAGTTCCCCGGCGGCAGAGCCTTTAACGGCAGCTTCTTCTCGACCGTAACCAGGAACGCCGAAGCGTTCGGAATACTGCTCAAATCTTCGGTTTGGCTCATAACCGTTTGGTTGTTGGCCTTGTTTACTACGTTGTATTCAATGCTGCCAGTGGGCTTTTTGGTCTTTTCATCCATACCAAGGTTGTAGAACTCGGTATAAATGCCCATCGTTTCATTCTGCTTGAAAGTGTCATCAACGCGAGGACGAACCTTTGAACTGCGGATGACGAATTGACCCGCCCCAATGCTCTTGGTAGCGACGCGCTCCAACTCGTCAGCCAGAATAAGGCTGCTCGAGCCGAGTTGGTCTTCATCATAGTGCGGGACCACCAATGGCATTTCGAAGTTGTTCATGGTATTGCCAACAACGTCTTTGGCCACGATGTTGAGGCGGTAGGTACCGGGAGCAAGCGGAATCGACTTTGAGTACACACGTGATCCGCTCATCGCCTGCTGCAGCATTTCTGCCGGAACCTCCATGCCAATCGTGTCTTCGAACCAGTTCACCGGGCGACGTGTAAGAGAGGTAATCCGGCCGTACAAATTTACGGTCGCCTTGGCTACTTTGTCTTTAGTCGCATACTGCAAATCGTTGTTCTTGAACTGCAGCGTCAGGCTGGTAAGAACGGTCGAATCGGTGATACGGATGTAATCGGCCCGGACGTGCATGGGCAGCGTGCTGTACCGAACAGTCGAGCTCACCGCTGCTTCCAAATCCTTAAACTTGATGGCAGGCGCTTTGTACAACTTCGCGTTTTGCTCAAGCCGAGTAAATTCATTCATGCTTTCCGGAAGCGGCTGGTTACCGGTGCCGAGGTGCGTTCCGTCTGTGCGCGTAAAACGCTGAGTCTTATTGGCAAGGCCCATCTGCTCTGCCATCGTCAATCCTGCACCCGGAACATAGAGCAGCGCATCCTTCTCTCCCGGATCGGTCGAAATATGATATTCGCCGGTCATGGTCGTGTCCACGAACTCGATAATGATGTTGGTGCCGATGCCATCGATATAGCGGTAACGCCAAGTCTCAAATGGATAGGTGGAGGTTTCGCCCCCGCCCTCTTCGTAGGGACGCTCATAGCTGCCCCCGGACGGGTGAGATTCAACCTCATCTGCAGCGCCGTACTTGATGTAGATCATCCCGCGGTCCGTCTTCCAGCCAGGGATACCGGAAGCATAGTGATCATTCGCATAGGCGATGCGCCGATAATGCTCTTCCTTGAACTCGTTCTCCTCGGTATCGGGAGTGGGATCGCGCCGTAACCAGAACTGCTCTACGAACTGCTGACGTTCTTCATCAGTTCTCAACCGCTTGAAGGCCTGCTTTTCTTCATCAGTGATGATGTAGACCACATCTTCATTGAGCCACTTCTTCCAGGGACCCATGAGCTCCTTTTCGAGCTCCTTTTGCTTTTTCGCCTGTTGCTTCTTGGTCAGCGGCTTCGCAATCGTGTCGCTACTCGAACTGCTCGAATTTGTCTGTTCCTGAGCGAGAAGCGCGTTAGTGACAAAGAATACCAGGGGGGGGCCAACCAGGAGCGGAAAGCGGAAGGCAGGAAAGAACTTCATACCAGGGAAATACCTCTGTAAGCTGTGGGGCTACATAATCAAGTCTAAGTGTGTTTCGATTCAGCGTCAACGCCCGGGCGATAATGTTGAATTACGGTATTCCGTAGAGGCGCTCCCAAAATGGGGAGTTTCAGGGGGCACAGCAGGAAGCGCTACTTCTTGTGTTGTATTTTTCAATTACATAGAGGTTGGCGCCGAATGGTTGGACACGTGCTTACAAACCTGATCTAAGTATCGGGGTATCAGCCGATTCGGCGAATGCGATCACTCATTTGCACCGGTGGACGATGAGCGAGTCTAAAACTCAATTTGCGGGCACCTTACTGCTGATCTTGACCATAGCCGCCACCATTGCCGGCGTATTGAGCTTTGAACACCTCCGATCGTATCCCTTGCATGATGATGGGGTTACGTGGGTTGATAAGGTCGGAGCGGATGGTCGCAGCCACGTGCTCGCCGCTCATATCTCTGATGCCGGCCCCGGGGATAACGCCGGGATTCGGGCGGGTGATGAGCTCGTAGCCATCGATTCTTTCCCTGTGAGAAAGGCGCTTGAGGTTCCGCAGGCGCTATGGCAAATCCCGCTTTTAGGACAAACAAAATACACGCTCCGGCGCCAGGGCATAGAGTTTCAGAAAGACAACATCTTTATACGGCAGGCTCCCCGGGATTCGGCCGTGTACTACCAGTATGCGGTCGGTTTCGCGTATCTCGCGATCGGATTATTCGTCTACTATCGGCGAACGAGTGCAGCAAAATCGCTGCATTTCTTCATCTTGTGCCTGGCGTCGTTTATAGCCTCGTGTTTCCACTATTCGGGAAAGCTGAATACGTTTGACGAGGTCATGTATTGGGGCAACATGGCGGCGACCTTGATCGCGCCCGCCATCTTCCTGCACTTCTGCCTGACCTTCCAAGAGCGTCCCCGGTTCCTGCAGCGTCGCGGCACGTGGCTCCTCCTGTACGTTCCATCCGTCCTGTTGCTGTCATTGGTAGCACTCTCGGCGCAAGGCGTGCTGAGATTCTCCACACCGTTGCTCGAACTGCGGTGGTTTCTTGACCGTCTGACGCTTGGCTTCGAGATCCTCGTGTATTTCATTGGCGTTGCCGCCCTGGGCATCGATTTTGCCCGTGCTGAAGACCCGGTCCTGCGTCGCCAACTGAAGTATTTGCGCAACGGGGCTTTGGTTGGCCTAGCGCCCTTCGCGCTGCTCTACGCCGTTCCTTACGTTCTCGGTGCTGTTCCGAGCCACGTCATGAACTTGAGCGTCCTTTCAATGGCGCTGATTCCTCTGACTTGGGCCTACGCGATCACCCGTTATCGCTTGATGGACGTAGATATTATCTTCCAACAGGGATATGTCTACACACTCGCTACCTTGGCGGTGATCGGGACCTTTTACGGTCTAATTTTCTTGATCTTCCACACGCGCACGATTACCCCACCGGCATTCGTTGTGCTTATTTCGTTTGCAACCTTCGTATTTCAGCCTATTCGCCGTTGGATACAGGAGCAACTTGATCGCTGGGTGTTTTACCGTGATCGCTATGATGCCCGGCTTACGCTCATTGAATTTGCACGCGAGCTCAGTTCGGAAACCGATCAGAACGCCATGCTGGCCAAGGTCTCGGACCGGCTGTTACGAACGCTTTCGATTCAACAGATCGGCTTCTTCCTTATGGACGAAGGCTCTGGTGAATTCCGGCTGTATTCGTCGTTAGCCGCGCAGAACGGGCACCACCTGCCCTCTGCTCTTATGCCACACAAGTCAGAACGCTCGGCGAGAAGCATCGGTCAACCGCTCGATCTCGGATTCCTCGAAGAGTCTTCCGATAAACCCTACATCTTCTTTGAGCGGCCTAAGCATTTGCGCGATATTGTTTCCCGAGAGTGGCCCCAATCTGTTCGAGACACGATTGCAGCGCTTGACTTCACCTATTACGTCGCCTGCAAATCTCGTGGGAAAACAATCGCGTTTTTTGGCGTAAGCCGGACGACTGAAGGCGATTTTCTGTCCTCGGACGACATTGAACTCCTGGTCACTTTGTCCAACTACGTCGCCATCGCCATCGAGAACTCGCGGCTGTACAGTTCTCTGCAGCGCAAGGCGGATGAATATGAGCGTTTGAAAGAGTTCAGCGAGAATATCGTCGAGTCGATCAATGTGGGCATTCTGGCAGCTGACCTGGACGACCGCGTCGAGAGCTGGAATACGCAAATCGAGAAGCTGACCGGCATTCCTCGTGAAGAAGCGCTGGGCCGGCGCTTGTCAGAGTTGTTCTCCGCCGAGCTTTGTGAGAAATTCGACGAAGTGCGTGGGCAGGACGGTATCCACAACGCGTATAAAATGGCGCTGCGGCCGCGCATCGCTCGCGACGGAAACCTGGCCGATGCTTCGTCGACCGAAGTGCCCGCTTCGCCACGAAATGGACATGGAGGACTCGAAATAGCCAAATCGGCGGCCCCTCAAACACGCGAGTCTATCGTGAACTTGGCGATTGCTCCATGGATTTCAAAGGAGCTGAAACAGATCGGCCGGCTGATAATCTTCGACGACGTTACTGACCGTGCCGAACTGGAACGCAGGCTGGTGCAGGCGGACAAGTTGAGTTCAATAGGACTCCTGGCCGCCGGGGTGGCGCACGAAGTGAACACCCCCTTAGCTGTGATCTCCACCTATGCCCAGATGCTGACGAAACAAGTTTCGGGCGATGAGCAAAAGTCTAAGCTGCTGGAGAAGATCGCGAAACAAACCTTCCGAGCAAGCGAAATCGTAAATTCCCTGCTTAACTTCTCTCGAACCTCGCCCACCGATTTCGTCGAAGTGGATCTGAATCGCATCATCAGGGAAACGGCAACCTTAATTGAGCATCAGTTTCAAAATGCGGGAGTGGCTGCACGCTTGACTCTGGCGGACGATTTGCCGGCCGTGCGCGGGAATTCGGGTAAACTTCAGCAGGTCTTTCTCAATCTGTTCATCAATGCCCGCGATGCTATGCCGGTAGGAGGCGCATTGACCGTGCGAACCTGGGCTGAAAACGGATTCGCCCATATCGAGGTCGCCGACACGGGCCAAGGCATCCCCCCGGAACACCTGGCGCGTATCTATGATCCGTTCTTCACGACCAAGAGCTCTAAAAAGGGGACCGGTTTGGGGCTCTCGATCACGTACGGCATAGTGCAGGAACACAACGGCATTATTGAGGTCGATAGTACAGTCGGACGCGGCACACGCTTCCGCTTGGAATTCCCGGGTGCGCCCGTGCGATCACTCACTCCTGCCGCGCGGAGCCGCCAAGCCCTGCCCGCGTGAAATCCGCGCTGCTTTAGAACCGCCATCTTTCTCGATACGGATGTCTGATACAACCACTGTAGTGACGTTTCCAAGTGAAGATCTGGCGCCTGACCGTGTGGGCCCTCCGGAAAGGCATCGCATTCTCGTCATCGACGACGAATTGGACATTCGGGAGAGTCTCGAGCTGCTTTTGACAGCAGAAAATTACGTGGTCGATCTTGCCGAGAGCGGCACGGCGGGCATGCAGAAGTTCGACTCCGGCAGCTACGATTTGGTCTTGCTTGACCTTATGATGCCGGACCGCTCCGGTATGGACGTGCTCGCGGATATCCGGCGGCGCGACACGGAAACTCCCGTCTTCATGCTCACTGCGTACGGCTCCGTTGAAGTTGCAGTGCGGGCGCTAAAGTCTGGCGCCAATGATTATTTCGCTAAGCCCTGGGACAACGAAAAATTGCTGATCGAGATCGAACGCATGATTTCGAAAGGGCGGCTCGAACGGGAGAACACCCAGCTAAAGCGCGCCCTCAAACAGCGCTACGCGTTTCCAAACATTGTAGGCAAGAGCGAGCGCATGTTGCGTTTGCTCGACCAGGTGGCTCAAGTTGCGCCGAGCCGCGCAACCATCCTGATTACAGGCGAAACAGGAACCGGCAAAGAGCTAATCGCAAAAGCCATTCACGCGCATTCCGCCAGAGCCGACCAAATATTCGTGCCAGTGAACAGTGGATCGCTGCCATCCGAATTGCTTGAATCCATCCTGTTCGGCCACATGAAAGGATCGTTCACCGGAGCAATTGCGAATCGAAAAGGCTTGTTCGAGACGGCAAATCGGGGAACCATTTTCTTCGACGAGATCGGGAATATCAGTCCGGAAATTCAGGTCAAATTGCTTCGCGTCTTGCAGGACCGCGAGTTTATGCCGCTGGGCTCGAACGAAAGCGTTCGTGTTGATATTCGCATCCTCGCTGCGACCAATGCGGATTTGCGAAAGCTGGTGGAGGACGGTAAATTCCGCGAAGATCTTTATTATCGGCTGAACGTCATCAACCTCCATCTGCCGCTATTGAGAGAGCGGAAAGAAGATATACCGGCTCTGGTCGAGCATTTCTTCACTCGCTATTGCCGCGAAAACGAGAAGTTTCTCGATAGCGATCAGCGTTCCATACTTACCTTCGAGCCTGAAGCTGTGCAGATTCTCATGGAACATGATTGGCCTGGCAACGTACGCGAACTTGAAAACGCCGTTGAGCGCGCCGTCGTGCTGGCCACTTCTCCCTCGGTGCCCGCGCATGTGCTTCCAGATCACCTGCAGCAAGCAAGCGGCATGCGAATTTCGCGGGGCGACAATGGAATGCTGCCGGCCGACGCATCGCTTTTCGAGATAGTAGCCGATTTCGAGCGGCGCAAGATCACAGAAGCGCTTGAAGCGGTGAATTACAGCCAAACCGAAGCTGCCGAAGCGCTGCGGATCCCACTTTCGACCCTGAATCAAAAGATCAAGCGTTTGAACATCGAAGTCAGACGTAAGGTGGCTAGCTAGGCTGGACCAAAAGTTTCGTCCCTCGGATGAGCTTGAACTGATCTTCAATATCCCGCATAATTCAACGTGCCACAGTCGACTTTCTGGCGTGGGAAATGTGGCTCAATTCACATTCGCTCTGGGAGGAAATTGGATGAAACGTCTTAGCGTAGCTTTCGCCGCACTGGCGCTTGCCATTACGGCACAGGCCGTACAAAACGGACAGAGCGCACAGCCTGCTCAGAACGATCGGTTCGTTGGCACCTGGAAGCTGAACATCGCCAAGTCGAAATTCAGTCCCGGGCCACCCCCGACAAGTGCCACCGTTACGATCGCACCGGACAAGGTGAGCGTTGAGGAAGTCCACGCGGACGGTAAAACGGAAAACTGGTCCTATACTCCTTCGCCGGGAAGCCCAGCCACCATAACGGGAATGGAGAATGCGAGTGTGATCGAAAAAAGGGTTAATGACCATACCATGGAGGACACCTGGAAGATGGGCGAGGGTACCATGCAGGGTAAAGCCGTGCTCTCAAAAGACGGAAAGCGAATGACGTATACATTGACGGGCAACACCCCCGAGGGAAAGCCCGTGCATAACGTAGACGTATACGAAAAGCAATAGATGGGAAGCGCTTACATCGCAGTACTTGTAGGCGCACTGCTGGCGCCCGCTTTCCTGCCCGGCGCCATTCCGCTTTCCGAATATCATCAACGGCGCGAGAAGCTGCGGAAGGACGTGAAAGGCAGCCTGGTTCTTTTCGGCAACAAGGAAGATCCGGAGCTGGTCGGCAGATTCCGGCAGGAATCAAACTTCTATTACTTCACCGGGTGGACCGAGCCGGGGGCCCGCCTGCTACTCACTCAGGCTGACGAAATTCTATTCCTGCCGCATCACGATGCAGTTGTAGAACGCTACACAGGCCGCCGCACGTCGGCAGAAGATGCAAGCGCGAAAGAGAAGACCGGGTTTCAGACGGTACTTCCAGTTGAAAAATTTGAGACGCAGCTTCTGAAGGCACTCGATTCCGGACCCGCATTCTACGCACTCCCAAGATCGCAAGAGGTGGATCGGCTCAAGCCATTGTTGGCGCTGCGCGAAATCAGCGATGCAGGACCGATGATCGGGAACCTGCGAAAAATTAAGTCACACGCCGAGATCGCGGAATTACAGCACGCGGCTGATATCAGCATGGCGGCCCACCGCGCCGCCTGGAAGCGGATGACGCCCGGCGCATACGAATACCAGGCACAGGCCCTTTTCACAGAAGTAATACTAAACAGCGGCTGCGAAGCTTATGCCTATCCACCGATCATCGGCTCGGGTCCGAATGGAACGGTGTTGCACTACGAAGCCAACCGCCGGCGGATGGACCGTGGTGAGCTCGTCGTGATCGACGCCGCAGCGGAATGTGATTATTACGCGAGCGACATCACACGAACAATCCCCGTTGGCGGGAAATTCAGCAGCCGCGAGCGTGAGATTTACGATGTTGTCCTAGGAGCCCAAAACGCCGCCATCGCGGCGATGAAGCCCGGTGCATCTTACTACGGCCAGGCTGGCACCATCACTCAAATCGCCAAGGACTATATCAACTCACATGGCAAGGACAAACATGGCGAGCCGCTCGGTAAGTATTTCACCCACGGCCTCGGTCATTTTATCGGCATTGATGTTCACGATGCGGGCGGAGTTCCACTAAAGCTGGAGGAAGGCATGGTCCTTACCGTAGAGCCCGGTGTCTATATCCCCGAAGAAAACATCGGAGTGCGCATCGAAGATGTCGTACTGGTAACTCATGATGGCGTGAAGGTCCTCACCTCCGCGTTGCCGAAGGACCCGAACGAAGTTGAGAAGGCGCTGGTGCAGTAACGCCGCGCACTCCTTTTCGGGATCGCCGCGGCCTTCGTTGAGTCTTCAAGCGTAGAATTGCAGCGGCTGCATCATACCTGACAGAATCGCTGCCATCATCCAGCAGCGGCAGCAATGGATCCATCAATGCCGGATCACCTCTCTGCGCGATTGCGTCCACCGCCGCTAGGCGCACTTCCCATTTCTTGTCTGCGCAGGCTTCCGCCAAAACTCGCCCGCTCTTTTGATCCGGGTCCGTCGCGAGCCTCTCCGCCGCTACAGCCCGCACTGCCGAAGTGTCGTCCTTTGTGACTGTCTTCCAGGCCTCGTATCCCATTCCGCCAAATGGAACGAAACCTATGGCCGTTTCAAAGGCCAACTTTTCCATGCTTCTTCGGTCTTTCAGGATGTGCAGTTCGGACTGCAGCAGACCTTCACTGCTCTTTCGCGCACCGGTCAGTAAGGCATAGTAAACCTCGTAAGCCGCCGGGTCCTTCAGAAGATAAAGAGAATTGGCCACAGCAATAACAACTTCGACCTCGTTGTCATTCAGCGCCTGCCTTAACTTCGGACGGGCAGAAGCAGCGCCGATCCGACCCAGCCCCTTCGCGGCGGCGACTCTTACGTGGAAGTTCTCGTCGAGAAGGCCCTTTTCCAGAATTTCTTCCGCTTTCTTGTTCTTCGGCAGCAATCCGAGGGCGTGAGCAGCTTTCGCGCGCTTATCTCCACTCCTGTCGCTAGCCGCTTCTTGGAGAATCGCCCAAGGCGAATCTGTTGGCGTCGCGCTAGGAGAGGAAGCGCCCGAGGCCGCGAGCATAAGCAGCACACGAAGCATATGATCGATGAGTACTCCTGGCCGAAACTTCTTCTTCGACCGGTGATTATGGCCGCGTGCTGGAGGTTAGTTCTTCGATCCAGCGCCGCATGCGCTTGTAATGCGTTCCTTTCCAGTAGACGCGGCCGCACTGTGAACATTGGCGAAAATCGTCATATAACTCGGCCGTGTGCGGGAGAATCTGTTCTCGAATGCTTTCTCGTGAGACTGACTCAATCACTCCGTTGCAGGCCATGCATCGCGTGAATGGCCTGATAGAGTGAGCCAGATCGAAACGCCGTACTACTTCGGCGGCTTGCTGGCGGCTGTCAGTCTCTCGGAGCCAGTACCCATGACTGATAGCGCTGTGCTTCAGTACGCCTCGGTCACGTGTGAGTAAGGTTCGATGTTCCAGCGAGGAGATTCGAACCAGCTCAGGATCGCTGTAACAGCTTCGGTACAGAGTATCGAAGCCGAGCATACGCAAATATGCCGCCAATTTCCCCAGATGGACATCGAGAACGAAGCTTGGATGGCGCAGTGGCTGTGATCGCACACGCAGTTCCGATGTAATATCGAAGGATTCGAAAATCGGGTAGACTGCGATACGATCTCCATCGCGAACTACACGCGAGAAGTCGGCGGATTCACCGTTCACTGTGATCAGCTCGATTTCCGTATGTGGGATACCGAAGCTCTCGATCATATCCTTCACTGTCGAAGGAACAAAGAACAATCTTTCCTGAGCTTTGTACTGTCGGTCTGGTGGGAGATGATCGTTCAGTTCAGCGTAAAAACGAAAATAAGCGTGGGCAGGTTTCAGCTCCACATCCACAGCTTAGCGCCGGTTAAACTCGCGCCTGACATACCCCGGGAGGGTGGTCGCGCGCTGAACCCTACCCTAACGTGAAATCGTCTACCAAAGAGCTGCTCGAACAAATTCGAGGCGTTAAGCCTCCCGCCGGCGCGTCTTTCCCAGCAGATGTTTGGCTTTTGAGATTGCCTGCGCCTCGGCCTCTTCGCCAGTGGCAGCCTGAAACCGAGCAAGGCATGCGCCGGGCGAAACGTTATCCGCCTGACAGACGTATTTCTCGCCCACACGATAACTCGTAAGCTTTACCGGCCAGCCTTCAATCTCGATCTGGCGTTCCTTGAAATCTTCAGAATGCAGAAGATTCTCCCGTCCTATGCTCGTGCGGCTTGTGCCGCGCCACGCTCTACGGGAGCACCTACGAGATTCCCCCACTCCGTCCATGAGCCGTCGTAGTTGACCACGTTGGGGAGTCCGAGCAGATATTTCAGGACAAACCACGTATGGCTCGATCGCTCCCCGATCCTGCAATACGCAATGGTCGGACGAGAGGCATCGACGCCTTCAGCGCGGTAGAGCGCCTGCAACTCTTCGAAAGACTTAAACGTGCCGTCTTCATTGCAAGCCTTGCCCCACGGGACATTGCGCGCTCCGGGAATATGCCCGCCGCGTTGGCACGTTTCGGGCAGTCCAGGCGGCGCCAAAATCTCGCCGGTAAACTCCTGCGGACTACGTACATCCACGAGCGACGCCGAGCCACCATTGACCGCCTGTTGAACCTGCGGCAGGTAAGCGCGAAGCGACAGATCAGCATCTTTCGCCTGATATTTCGTTTGAGAATAAGAAGGCACGGCATCGCTCAGTTCTCTTCCCTCTGCAATCCATTTTTTTCGGCCGCCGTTTAGAATTCGTACGTCCTGATGACCGTAAATTTTCAGCTGCCAAAAAGCCCACGCCGCGAACCAGTTGTTACTGTCCCCGTAAAGCACAATCGTTGTTTGAGGACTGATCCCAGACTTCGATAAAAGAGCTTCTAGCTGCTCTTTGGGAAGAATGTCGCGCCGAACGGTATCGCAAAGCTGCGTATTCCAAGCCCAAGCGAGTGCCCCCGGAATATGGCCGAGATCATATGCTGCCGTATCTACATCCACCTCAACAATGCGGAGCGAGGGATCGGACAGTTTGCCCGCCAGCCACTCTGTTTCGACTAGAACTTCAGGATGCGTGTATTGTGCCATAGGAATCACGTTAACACGCTCAACTCAATAGGGAAACCCGTATTTGAGTTTTCGGCTCTGCCTGTGGGGAATTCTAGGCTCCCAACCAAGCGATAAAGGAAGTGCGTGGCCGAGTAACATCAATAGTCGTGTCAGCGTCTTATCGGGCAACGGGCACGAAAATCCAGGTCCTGCATGGCTTTCCGAAAATCAGCCCGCTCTCAATCAATGCACCTGGGCGGCAGACGTCCATTAGTTGATAGATAAGGGGAAGAATACGCATTTGAAGCCGCCCGCAACACTCCAACCCGAGACGGAGCCTCGTCAGCCTGAGCCGCCTCCCAACCGCCTACCAAGACTTGATCTGGAAGATGATTCCAGCTCGAGGAGCCGATGGTGGGTTTGGCTACTTGTTTTCGCCGCAATTGGGTACGGCTGCTATCGCCTCTACCAGTTCGAGACGGCAAAATCGGAAGCACTTACCGCAAAAAAGGGGGCCGCACTGAGGCCCCGCAGCATCCCTGTCGTCGCTGCGACCGCGTCGGCGGGTGATATGCCGGTATATTTGCAGGGTCTCGGCACCGTGACCGCATTCAATACGGTGACGGTAAAAAGCCGAATCGACGGGCAGCTCGTTAATGTCGCTTTCCATGAGGGACAGTTCGTTCACACGGGTGATTTGCTGGCCGAGATTGATCCGCGCCCATACCAGGTGGCACTCGATCAAGCTCAGGGCAACCTCGCACGTGACCAAGCCACCTTGCGAGATGCCGAAGTGAATCTGGAGCGCGATCAGGAACTCTACAACAACAAGATCATCGCCAAACAACAGCTCGATACACAAGCAGCAACAGTCCAGCAGGCGCACGGCTCATTAGTTGCCGACCAGGCGACGATCGATAACGCAAAACTGAACCTTTCTTATACACGGATCACAGCCCCCATCAGCGGACGTGTCGGTCTCCGCTTAGTTGATGCGGGCAATATGGTCCATGCGTCGGATGCGAACGGCTTGGTTATCATCGCGCAGCTCCAGCCCATTGCGGTTCTCTTCAGCATTCCGCAAGACCAGCTCCCGGAAGTGCTTCGCAAGCTGCACCAGGGGGCCAAGCTGCGTACGGAAGCTTATGATCGCAATCTGACGAAGAAACTAGGAGACGGAACGTTGGTCACGGTTGATAATCAGATCGATCCAACTACGGGCACGTCGCGGCTAAAAGCCGTTTTCCCGAACACCGATTTCGCGCTCTTCCCTAATCAGTTCGTAAACGTCAAGTTATGGCTCGATACGAAGCACGGCGCCATCATCGTCCCGGCGGTTGCAATTCAGCGCGGCCCGACGGCGATAGGCACTTTCGTCTATGTTGTCCAGGACGACAACACGGTTGCCATGCGCCAGGTCAAGGTTGGCCTCAACGAAGGAAATAACGTATCCATCGATAGCGGAATCCAGGCGGGCGACAGGGTCGTGGTTGATGGTGCTGAGAAGCTCACCGAAGGAATGAAGGTTACCCTTCGCCAAGGAACATCGACTCCTCACCGCCCCACCGGGAGCGGTGGCGATCAGACCCAAAACGGGCGCGGTCAAACCGGCAACGGCGCTGCCACCCAGGGACACTAGAAAATGAGTCCCTCACGGCCGTTTATCCTGCGGCCGGTTGCAACTTCACTGTTGATGGCCGGCATCCTCATAGCCGGCGCCATCGCGTATCGGCAGCTCCCGGTCTCGGCTCTGCCTGAAGTCGACTATCCAACCATCCAGTGCCTGACCTTCTATCCTGGCGCAAGTCCCGAAGTGATGGCCTCTTCCGTCACGGCTCCCCTTGAGCGCACCTTCGGGCAGGTACCCGGCCTCAAGCAAATGACCTCGACGAGTTCGTTTGGAAGCTCCATCATCACCCTCCAGTTCGATCTCAATCTCAACATCGACATTGCCGAGCAACAGGTGCAGGCTTCGATCAACGCCGCTGGCACATATTTACCGCCGGATCTTCCCAATCCGCCGATTTACAGCAAAGTAAATCCCGCTGATGCCCCCGTCCTGACGCTGGCGCTGACATCAAAGACGCTTCCACTCACCAGAGTGCAAGATCTCGCCGACACCACGCTCGCCCAGAAAATCTCTCAGATTCCGGGCGTAGGCCTTGTTACTCTCAGCGGCGGCCAGAAGCCTGCGGTTCGGATTCGCGCCAATCCCACCGCCTTAGCAGCTTACGGCCTCAGTCTCGAAGATTTGCGGAATACCCTCAACCTGACCAACCTCAATCAAGCCAAAGGGAATTTCGATGGTCTCCGACAGGCGTACACGATCGGCACAAACGATCAGATCCTGACGAGTGCGGGTTACAAGTCCGTCATCGTTGCTTACCGCAACAGCGCTCCCGTGCGGCTCGAAGATGTGGCCACTGTAGTCGACGGAGCCGAGAACACCAGGCAAGCCGCCTGGGTGAATACCACTCCTGCCGTGATCATGAACATCCAGCGGCAACCCGGCGCAAACATCATTACCGTCGTCGACCGAATCAAAGCGTTGCTGCCCCAACTGAAGGTTTCGATACCTTCCGCAGTCGACATTGCAGTGCTCACTGACCGAACCACCACAATAAGGGCATCCGTAAGAGACGTGCAGTTTGAACTTATGCTTACCGTCGCACTCGTTGTGATGGTGATGTTCATTTTCCTGCGCAATTTGGCCGCTACTGTCATCCCCAGCGTCGCTGTGCCGCTTTCGATTGTTGGCACGTTTGGAGTGATGTATCTCCTCGGCTATAGCTTGAACAATTTGTCCTTAATGGCCTTGACGATCTCTACCGGTTTCGTAGTGGACGACGCCATCGTCATGATCGAGAATATTTCGCGTTATCTCGAAGAAGGCGAATCGCCGCTACGAGCCGCTCTCAAGGGCTCGGAGCAAATCGGCTTTACCATCTTGTCGCTGACCATTTCGCTGATTGCAGTGCTGATCCCGCTGCTCTTTATGGGTGACATTGTGGGCCGGCTCTTCCGCGAATTTGCGATAACTCTGGCCGTCACCATCCTTGTGTCTGCCGTTGTCTCGCTCACGCTCACTCCGATGATGTGCGCGAAACTTTTGCACCATAGGCCGGAATCGCAGCAAGGCTGGCTCTATCGAAACTCGGAACACGCGTTTAATTGGGTCATTGCGCGGTATGGAACCACTCTGCAATGGGTTCTTCGGCATCAGCCGCTTACGCTGTTGATCACGTTTTCAACTCTAGTGGCGACTATCTTGCTCTATATAGCCGTTCCGAAAGGGTTTTTCCCCGTGCAAGACACGGGCGTGATTCTGGGCGTCTCCGAAGCTCCCCAAACCGTCTCGTTTCCCGCGATGTCGAATCGTCAGCAAGCGTTAGCGCGCATTATTTTACGGGACCCGGCTGTCGCGAGTTTGTCCTCGTTCATCGGCATCGATGGCGTTAACACCACCATGAACAGTGGCCGCATCCAAATCAATCTCAAACCGCTCGAAGAGCGCCGGATTTCCGCAAGTGACGTTATCACCAGGCTTCAGCCCAAACTTGCGCACGTGAGCGGGATTACGCTTTTCATGCAACCCGTTCAGGACCTGACGGTCGAGGATCGAGTCAGCCGCACTGAGTATCAGTACACGCTTGAGGATGCAGATGCGGCAGAGCTGAATTTGTACACCACGCGCCTCCTCGATAAGCTCCGAACGCTTCCGGCGCTGCGAGACGTCGCGACGGATCAGCAGAATTCCGGTTTAGAAACCACCCTGGTGATTGATCGCGATACCGCCTCACGCTTAGGTATCAGCATGCAGGCCATTGACGATACGCTCTATGACGCCTTCGGTCAGCGCCTGGTCTCGACCATGTTTACGCAGTTGAACCAGTACCACGTGGTGCTTGAGGTAGGACAGGAGTTTCGACGCGACCCGAGCGCGCTAAGAGATATTTATGTTCACTCTTCAAACGGCACACAAGTTCCGCTCAGCTCTTTCACTCACTTCGAGACTTCGACAACGCCGTTGACAATCAACCACCAAGGCCAGTTTCCCGTTGTGACTGTTTCGTTCAACCTTCCCCCAGGTGAGTCGCTAGGAAACGCCGTTAAGGCCATCAATCAAGCTGAGCAGGAAATCGGATTCCCACTCAGCATCCATTCGAGCTTCCAAGGCACTGCCGCCGCCT
The DNA here is from genome assembly GCA_045807905.1 of Bryobacteraceae bacterium. Classification (GTDB taxonomy): domain Bacteria; phylum Acidobacteriota; class Terriglobia; order Bryobacterales; family Bryobacteraceae; genus Bog-105. The sequence continues at coordinate 35,788 of JBJMGM010000064.1, forward strand.
TTCAAAATTCACTCTCGAATGAGCCCTTGTTGATTCTGGCCGCCGTCATAGTCGTCTACATTGTGCTCGGCGTGTTGTATGAGAGCTATATCCACCCCATAACAATCCTGTCAACGCTTCCGTCTGCTGGTGTAGGCGCAATTCTTGCGCTTTTCATTTGTCATCAGGATTTCAGCGTCGTCGCATTGATTGGGCTCATCCTGTTGATCGGCATCGTGAAAAAGAACGCCATCATGATGATCGATTTTGCTCTCCAAGCTGAGCGGGAGGAAGGCAAACCGCCTCGCGAGGCAATTTATCAGGCGTCGCTCCTGCGCTTTCGACCCATCATGATGACGACCATGGCCGCGCTGTTTGGCGGCCTCCCTCTGGCGCTAGGAACAGGCGTGGGTTCAGAGTTGCGCCGCCCGCTGGGAATCACTATCGTCGGAGGCCTGATCCTCAGCCAGATTCTGACGCTCTATACGACCCCAGTAGTCTATTTGTTCTTCGATCGGCTAGCGAGCCGCTTCAGGCATCGCCGTGTCCGAAGACCGGTTACACACCCGGTGCAGGAGCCCGTGGCGGCGGAGTAGGCGAGTGAACATTTCAGCTCCATTCATACGCCACCCGGTTGCCACGTCGCTGCTCACAGCCGCCCTGGCGTTGTCAGGTGTGCTCGCATTTCAATTCCTCCCAGTTGCGCCGCTTCCGCAGGTCGAGTTCCCCACCATCTCCGTCCATGCCAATCTTCCCGGCGCAAGCCCGGAGACCATGGCATCGGCTGTAGCTACACCGCTCGAGCGGCAGTTCGGCCGCATTGCTGGCATAACGGAAATGACGTCCTCAAGCCAGTTGAGTGGCACCAGGATCACCCTTCAATTCGACATGAGCCGTAACATAGATGCGGCAGCAAGGGACGTTCAGGCGGCTATCAACGCAGCGCGAGGGCAATTGCCTGCCAACCTCCCCAGCAATCCCGGTTACTGGAAATCAAACCCCACCGACGCTCCCGTCCTCATGCTCGTATTGAATTCAGATGTGTTTAACCGAGGGCAGATGTACGACGTTGCCGATTCGACTCTGGCGCAGAAACTCGCACAGGTCGAAGGCGTGGGACAGGTATGGATTTGGGGCAGTTCGAGACCGGCCGTAAGAGTTCAGGTCAATCCCAACGTCCTGAACACGCTCGGTCTCGGCCTCACCGATGTAGCTGCAACTCTGGCAAGTGCCAACGCAAATCAAGCCAAGGGATCGCTGGGCAACAACGAGATACGTTGGCAGATAAATGCGACGGATCAGTTGTTCAAAGCGTATGAGTATGCCCCGCTAATAGTTACGTTTCGTAACGGCGCGGCAGTGCGGCTCCGCGATCTCGGAAACGTCATTGATTCCGTCGAAGATACTCGCAATGAAGGCCTAAATAACGGCAAACCCGCCGTAATCCTGCAGGTCACTCGCCAGCCTACTGCCAATATCATCGACACTGTTGATCGGATACGAAAGATTCTCCCTCAGCTTCAGGCCTCTGTTCCTCCAGCCATGCATCTGGTTGTGGGGCAAGACCGCACCACAACCATCCGAGCCTCCGTCGACGACATCGAACGCACTTTGCTCATCTCTATTTGTCTGGTCGTGCTGGTGGTTTTCTTCTTTCTCCGGAACGCTTGGGCAACCATTATCCCGGGCATCGCGGTGCCGCTTTCACTGCTGGGCACGTTTGGGGTCATGTACCTGGCTGGCTACACGCTGGATAATTTATCTCTGATGGCACTGACCGTTTCCACTGGGTTCGTGGTGGACGATGCCATCGTTGTGATCGAAAACATTACACGTTACCTTGAGCAGGGCCTGAAGCCTGTGAAAGCGGCTCTGCAAGGCGCTAAGGAAATCGGCTTCACAGTCCTTTCGATGAGCACGTCCCTAGTGGCTGTCTTTATTCCGATCCTGCTCATGGGAGGCATTGTGGGTCGGCTCTTTCGGGAATTTGCGATCACGTTGACGGTTGCTATTTGCGTGTCGCTGGTTGTTTCGCTGACCACTACTCCAATGATGTGCGCGAAATTTCTTCGCGCCCAACAAGACAAACGACATAACTGGATTTATCGTTTAAGCGAGCGCGGTTTCAACTCAATTCACGAAGCGTACGCGAGAACGCTGGCCGTCGTCTTAAAGCACCCGCAGCTTACGCTGGTCATTACGCTCGTCACTATTGCGATCAACGTTTATCTTTACGTTATTGTTCCGAAGGGATTTTTCCCGCAGCAGGATAACGGGTTTATCAGCGGGTTCATCCAAGCCGATCAGGATATCTCGTTTAACGCTATGCGTGAGAAATTGCACGCGTTCCTGCGTATCGTCGAAAAAGATCCCGCTGTGGAAAATGTTCAGGGCTCTACGGGCGGCGGCACGTTGAATTCCGCCTCAATCTGGGTCGCCTTAAAGCCCCTCGGTGCGCGGAAAGTCTCGGCGGAACAGGTGATCAATCGCCTTCGTGGGAAGCTGGCGGGCATTCCCGGAGCAAGACTTTTCATGCAGGCAAATCAGGATATTCGCGTTGGGGGACGGTCTAGCAATTCGCAGTATCAGTACACGTTACAATCCGGCAGCTTGAACGACCTGAACGAATGGGCGCCGAAATTGCTCGACAAGCTCAAGACCATCCCAATTTTGCTCGATGTAAACAGTGATCAGCAGATACACGGCCTCACGAGGAATGTAATTATTGACCGCACCACCGCCGCGCGTTTAGGCGTCAGCCCATCCGCAATCGATACAACCCTCTACAGCGCCTTTGGACAGCGGCAGGTCTCTACCATGTATGCGGGAATCAACCAATATCACGTCGTCATGGAAGTCTTGCCTGAATTTCAAGAAAATCCAGCCTCTTTAAATCAGATCTACGTCCGCTCCAATACCGGCGTACCTGTTCCGCTGTCCGCGTTGGCGCACTTCGAGACCCGTCTGAGCTCGCTCACGGTCAATCATCAGGGGCAGTATCCCGCCATCACCCTGTCCTTCGCGCTTGCACCTGGCTTTGCCC
>JBJMGM010000065.1:0-9938 GCA_045807905.1 Bryobacteraceae bacterium
CGCGAAGCCGCGTTCACGACGGCCAACGTCGTCATTCGGCGCGAGCTTCATGTAACGGTTCCATGCATCGACCGCATCTCCGAAGTAGCCCATATCCGCGGTCGTATGCCCAAGCAGCCTCTGTATATCCGCGCGCTCGGGAGCGAGTTGTGCCGCCTTTGCAAGGAGTTGGACCGCGGCATCTTTTCGGTCCAGCACAGCATTCACAGCGGCGAGGTCATACAGCACGTCGACATTGTTGGGCTGCTGCTCGAGTGCCGTCTGCAGGACCTCGCGCGCGCGCTCATTGTGTCCGGCGTGAGAGGCTGCGAGGCCCAGATTATAGAGCGCATCGAAATCAGACGGAAGCGCTTCGAGGGTGCGGGAGAAAAACGTCTCCGCCTTGCCGTATTGCTTGGCCGATGCAAGCGCCACCCCTAGCGAGAAACTCAAGCGAGGATCACCCTGGGCGGCACCAGAAATTTGCGTCAGGATTGCATCAGCTTCTTTATCGCGGTGCAACATATACAGCGCCTGCATTCGCAAGATAGTTGCGTCAGTACTCTGGCGCGCCTCCGATGCAAGCTGATCGAGATAGTGCAGGGCTTCCGAACCAGATTTTCTCTCCAAAGAAATACGTGCCAATTGAACATGTGCGTTCACATGCGCCGGGTCCAACGCGAGCACCTTCAGAAACGCCCCTCGCGCTTCGACCGGTTTGCCACTGGCAAGTAAATGATTACCGAAGTTGTTTAGCAGCCCCGGCGAAGGGTGAGGCAGACCAATAGCCCGTCGGTATATGTCGTCCGCCTCTGCATATTTCTTCTGCTTGTCGAGCACGACGCCGAGAACATCGAGCACCTCGACGTCATTCGGATGTGTACGTAGCTCCGCCCTCAAACTTTGTTCAGCAGAAGAGAGGTCGCCGCGCTGGAGCGCTGCCAACGCGTCGGCTACTGGGTCGCTCTGCGCGATCAAAACACATGCAAAGACCGCCGACAGCAGTGATACGACACACACGCGCATCTAACGTCCATTATTGCGGCAGCGCCCCATTATCGAGCCGTACACGTAAAGGGATCGTACCGATTGCTTTGCCACTTGCTTCGGCCTTTATCGCGACCATCTGCCAACCTGTTGCCTTCGTCGCGGGCGTCTTGGCCTGAAGATAGAGCGAAGCCTCGGCCCGCGCATCGACATGAAAGGAGCTAAGATTGCTCAGCAGATTCCACTCACTATTCGGTAGATTCACGGAGAGATTGACCTCGAGCGCATCATTTGTAGGATTCTCAATCACAACGGGGATGGTCAGCGTACTGGAATAGCCCACCTCAAGTTCCGGCGGCACGAGATTAGCCAAGTGATCGATACCGTGAGCCTGCCAGAAATTATGGTAAAAGCGCCATGGCCCGCCAAGTTCGAGGACGGGCGCCGAGGGCTTCGCCGGAACGAATTGCGGCGGCGGTCCATAAGAGAGGCCCTCCGGCACCACTCGTTCGAAAATGTCGCCTGTGATGCTGGATTTCACATGCGATTTGCCGAAGATGAGCTGAACAGGCTCTTCAAAGTAGTGCAGATCGTTCTTCGCCAGCGCTGCTGTGGCCATCTGCCCCGTATCACCCTGCGTCAAGTGGAAAGCGCATTCTTCGGCGGCCATACGCGCATACGACACGTGGCGGGACGGAGAAATATCTTTGGCCGAATAGCTAGGCCCCTTACCCGTTAGAAAGTCGGTATGTGCAGCGTCGCTGAAAAAATAGATCTTTTGCACCTGCCACGGACGGAGACCCTCGGTGAGATTGTTAATGTCTTCGCGGTTGCGTGGCGGCGTAATTTGCTCCGGAAATGCCGCAGGATTGGCAGCCAAATCGAAAGCTTCATTCGCGAGGACGCCAGCGGCCTGATGGTCTCCATGGTTTTCTCCGGCGACATAATCCGGCAACCAAGTGGCAATCACCGATGGCCGCGTCAACCGAATCAGCCGCACCAATCGGCCTAACGAATCGCCATGATTCCAGGTTTCGAGCGATCGCAAGACGTCCTGTCCCGGTGTATCGGGACCATTCAGGAACCAGACATTCATCACGCCGAAATGTTCGAGAGCCCGCCGTGCTTCTATTTCGCGGATGGTGCCGAGCGCTGCCGCCTGCTCCTGGCCCTCCGCATTCCCGCCCCCATTGCCCCGCGTGCCGAAAACAACAGCGATGCGTCTTTTCTCGTCGAAAATAGCGCGAGCCATATAGGCGCCGATTTCAGTCTCGTCATCTGGATGAGCAACGACCACCAGAAGATCGGTCTTGAAGCGTTCATCCGGTTTTGGATTCGTACGGTCCTCCGCAGACAAAAGCGTGGACACGCAGGATATGAGACATAACAAGCGAAGTGAAATTCTCATGATGTGTTTTGAGTGGATGCGATAATGCCGTTGCACGAGCAAATGAAACAGCGCGTTTTCGTCATAGTAGCAGCGGCTTTACTCCTCGGCCTAGGTGCGTCCAAGCACTCGAAAAAGTTCGAGGCGAATCGGCGGGGATGGACAGCATACGGAGGTGGAACGGACAACATCCACTACTCCACCCTGAAGCAAATCGATCGCAAAAATGTGTCACACCTTCAGGTTGCCTGGACGTTTGATAGCGGCGATGCGTTCACGCAATCTGAGATGGAGTGCAACCCCATTGTGGTAGACGGCGTGCTTTTCGCCACTACTCCTAAACTGCGGGTGATTGCACTCGATGCGGCGACCGGCAAACTGAAGTGGGCTTTCGATCCGAACCAGGGCCACCGGGTTATCGGCAAGATGAGAAACCGGGGGGTCACCTATTGGGATGGCGGCGCGGAGCACCGCGGGCGTATCTTCGTCGCAGCCCGGCAGAATCTCTACGCGCTGGATGCAGGCACGGGTCAACCCATACCCGAATTTGGAGAAAACGGTCACATTGATCTTCGCCGCGATCTCGGCCGCGACCCGAATCTGCAATCCATTTCAGTGAGCACTCCCCCCGTCGTCTATAAAGATCTTCTGATTGCCGGCAGCATTGTCAGCGAAAGCCTGCCCGCTTCACCAGGGGATATTCGCGCGTACGAGCTCCGCACAGGAAAACTGCGGTGGTCGTTTCATACGATCCCGCATCCCGGAGAATCTGGCTACAACACTTGGCCAAAGGACGCGTGGCAGTACATCGGTGGCGCAAATAATTGGATGGGAATGAGCCTCGATCCTGAGCGCGGGATCGTGTACGCACCCACGGGTTCGGCATCGTTTGATTTTTATGGCGCCAATCGTCTGGGAGAGAATCTTTTCGCCAATTCTGAAATTGCTCTGAATGCCGAAACGGGCGAGCGCATTTGGCACTTCCAAACCGTACGTCACGATATCTGGGACCGCGATTTGCCAACTCCGCCCGCTCTGGTGACTATCAAGCACGACGGCCGACGCGTAGATGCGCTGGCACAAATTACGAAGTCCGGTTACGTTTACGTGTTTGACCGCGAAAACGGCAAGCCATTATTCCCGGTTGAGTACCGCAAGTATCCGGCCAGCGATATCGAAGGCGAAGTCGCGGCCGATACGCAGCCATTACCCACGAAGCCTCCGCCGTTTGCGCGGCAGATTCTCACGAAAGACATGCTGACCACTCGAACGCCTGAGGCGCACGAGGCGGTACTCAAGCGATTCAAGACGATACGAAGCGCCGGACAGTTCGTTCCGCTGAGCCGTGAGGGAACCGTCATATTTCCAGGACTCGATGGTGGCGGCGAGTGGGGTGGCCCCGCCTTTGACCCTGAGGCTGGCCTACTCTACGTCAATTCGAACGAGATGGCGTGGCTGCTGCGGCTTGGGCCTCACCAGATCAGCACGAACGCGCGCACTGGTAAGGAGCTTTACCTGGCGAACTGTTCGGGTTGCCATCGCGCGGACCTGAAGGGAACCCCGCCGGAGTTTCCGTCTCTACTAAATCTTTCCCAAAGACTGAGCGAGATGGAAGTCGAGGCCATGATTCGTCAAGGAAGCAACCGTATGCCCGGGTTTCCCCAACTGCCATATGACGATATGCGCGCTATCCAGCGATACGTGTTGTATGGCGAGAATGCGGCCGTTCAGTCGAAGCCGGGCGCACCATCCCCGATCGATCTGAAATTCGGCATCGATGGCTACAACAAATTTCTCGATCCCCAGGGCTATCCGGCAATCCAGCCGCCTTGGGGGACACTGAATGCTATTAACCTCAACACTGGGCAGATCACGTGGAAGATTCCTTTCGGAGAGTATCCGGAACTGGCGCAAAAGGGTCTGCGCAACACTGGGAGTGAGAATTACGGCGGACCGATTGTCACGGCGAACGGCCTGCTATTCATAGCAGCAACGGTTTACGATAAAAAAATTCATGCATTCGACAAGGCAACAGGTGAACTTCTGTGGGAAGCATCATTGCCTGCTGCGGGCAACGCCACTCCCGCGCTTTACGAAGTAAACGGCAAAGAGTACCTCGCCATAGCCTGCGGTGGCGGAAAATCGAAGGATCCCTCCGGTGGCAGCTACGTGGCGTTTGCATTGCCGGACTAGCCACCCCCGATAGAAGATTTGCAGCCCGGGCGGGCAAAGTGTGTAGGAAATCATACACACGCGTTTGGAACTTTTCACGGTTTCCCAACGTTTCCCACTTCGTCTTCGTCTAAAGCGCGAAAACGAGGGATATGGTGTGGGAGATCGGATTGCCGCTCCAATTCGCCCATAGTTTGCCAGACAATCCGACCGACTCTGAGCTTGTGGAAGGCTGCAAGCGAGGTAGCCTGCGCGCATTTGAAAGGCTGTACGAACTGCATGCCGGGCGAATGAAGAGCCTTGCTTTTCACCTGCTGGGAAGCCACGCCGACGCGGAAGACTCCGTTCAGGACGCTTTCCTGAAGGTATATCGCGCAGTACGGGGTTTTGAGGGACAGTCTTCGCTTTCGACGTGGATTTACCGAATTCTGATCAACTGCTGTTATGACTCAATGCGCAAGCAGCAACGCCTAGCTGAAAAGCCCGCGCGCGGAGAATTTGCAACCGATACTAAGCTGCCGTTGAAAATTGCGCTCGAGCGGGCGCTGAGTTTATTGAATGAGAGGCAGCGGATTGTCTTTGTCATGTTTGAAGTGGAAGGCTTGAAGCACTCGGAGATCGCGGGCATTCTCGAAGTCCCCGAAGGTACATCGCGCAGCTGGCTGTTTGAGGCCAAACGCCAGTTGAAACGCACGTTAATGGAGTCAAGCGCATGAAGTTCGAATGTGGCGATCTGGAGCGCGCGCTGGCCATTTCCGAGCTGATGCCGGAAGCTCGGGAACATCTGAAACTTTGTGCCGCGTGCCGCCGCGAGTACCGGATATGGAACGACATATCGGCGGCTGCAAAAGAACTGCATGAAGACTGGGACACACCCACGCTTTGGCAAAACATAATCAGGGCGATCGAAGCCGAGCCTAAAGCGAAGCCGAAGCCCACCTGGTGGCGGGAATGGAAGACCTGGGCAGTGGCTGCAACAATTTTGATCGGCGCCGTATTATTGAGCTGGCCCTGGCAATGGACGCCATCCCGATCGCGTAATCCAGAAACGCAGCTGGCCCCTGCAATTTCTTCAAATAGCGATTTCCTGACCGAACAAGCGCTCAGCGAAGTGGAAAGAAGTGAGGCCGCTTACCGCCAGTCGATTGAGAAGCTGTCCCGGATTGCAGAGCCCAAAATTGAAAGGTCAGCGTCACCGGTCACAGTGAGCTACAGAGAGAAGCTGTTGATGCTTGATTCAGCGATTTCCGAGACGCGCACGAACCTGACACAAAACCGATTCAATGTGCATTTGCGGAAGGAGTTGGCTGACTTATACCGCGAGAAAAAACAGACGCTCGAGGAGTTACTTACTCGTGATCAGAAGAATTAGTTTTTTATTTGTAGGACTCGCGCTCGCTTCGCAGAGCTTTGCTCGCGAAGAATATACACGCACCTTTGACAAGACACTTGCGTTACGAAACGGTCAAAGGGTTTCGCTCGAGCACAAGCTGGGCGACATCATCATTCGAACGCATCCGCAGCAGGATGTCATGATTCATGCGGATATTCGAGTTTCAGGTTCCGATACGAACCAGGCGAAGCAGTTTGCGGATCGATTGGAGATTCTGGTGGAACCGTCGGCATCCGAGCTTTCGATTCGTACGCGGTATCCCGAAACCCCGAGGTCATCTTTGGGCCACAACGTTTCATATTGCGTTCGCTATGAGGTTACGATTCCTGAGACGGCGGCTCTGCAAGTGCGCAATTCATTTGGCGCAGTGTCGGTGGGCGGCGTCAAAGCGAATAGTGAGATCACAACATCTCACGGAGCGCTCGAGTTTCGCGATGGACGTGGCGCACAGCGGTTGGAAAATTCATTTGCTGGTGTCAAAGTCGTCAACAATGTGGGTGACGTGACGATACAGGCGAGTAATGGAGGAGTGGATATCTCGGATATTGCGGGCGCGGCAACTGTACGCGATCGCTTTGCGAGTGTGACAGCCGCCAGAGTTTCGAAAGGACTGACGGTCATAAATAGCAATGGTGCAATTCAAGTTACAGATTCGGGTGGAAGCGGAAATATCAGGAACTCGTTTGGAGGTGTGACGGTACACAGCTTTCGGGGCGGCCTGATTGTGAATAACGCGAATGGCAAAGTGGAGGCGATAAACGTGCAAGGGCCAGCGGAGCTGAACACGAGCTTCGGCGAAGTGCAATTTGGCGATATTGGCGGCCCATTATCGATCAGAACCAGCAATTCGAGCGTGAATGGCGGGAAAGTCGACGGGCCGGCCACCATTCAGACCTCGTTCGGGTCAGTAACGGTCAACGGCATTCAGCGGGGGGCACGCATTCAATCGAGCAACGGTAGTATTTCCATTGCGAAGACCCGCGGAGAATGCAACGTGAAGACCAGCTTCGGTACTGTGCATGCGACCGACATAGGCGGACCGTTACTGGTTGAAAACTCAAACGGTGCCGTCAAGGCGTCGAACACGAAGGGAGCGCAAGTAACTACGAGTTTCGGCCCCGTAATTCTGGACGGTATTTCGGGTCCCATTCAGGTTGAAAATCAGAACGGAGCAGTTGAAGCAACCAGTTCATCGCACGGCAGTTGTCAGCCGATTGTGATCCGCACATCATTTTCGACCTTGCGCGTTCGGCTCAATCCTGATGCGAGTTACCGCGTGGCAGCCAGGACGTCGCTTGGCAAAATCCGAACTGATTTTCCATTGAATGTCTCGGGATCAATCTCAAGTGACGATCTGAATGGGACAATCGGCGGAGGCCGTTGCGAGATGAGGCTGACCAACAACAACGGTGCAATCGAGATCCTGAAGGCCTCCGAGTGAGTGATAGCGAACCTCGATCGTTCGCAAACGAACACCATCCAATACTGAGCCAAATCTCAAGTGGTTGAAACTGCGGCGGCGGAAGCGCACGCACGCGTTGGCAGCGCAGTTGCATAGCGATAGTTCGTAGTTGAATCCCGTTATGATTGTTGATGTTGCCGAACGTTCGAGGACCGATGTGCATAAGGTGCTCGTAATAGATGATCAGGCCGATATTCGGGAAGCGCTACGGCTGCTTCTGAAACGCGCAGGTTATGCCATTCAAATGGCGGAATCGCCCAATGACGCCCTTGCCGCGGCGGCTTTCTGCGACCATGACCTGATTGTCATGGATATGAACTATACGTCTGACACAACGTCCGGCCGTGAGGGGCTGGATTTGCTTGAACGTCTCCACGCGCAGCGGCGTGATGTGCCCATCATCGCTATGACGGGATGGAGCACTATCGAACTCGCCGTGGAAGCCATGCAGCGCGGAGCTTGCGACTTCATCCCTAAACCGTGGGATAGTCATCAGATGCTGGCCGTGCTCGAAAAGCACCTGAATGGCCGCGGCAACCGTCAGGCCGGTTCAGCAAAGGATGCGGAACTTACGATTGCGCGCAACGTGCAGCGCAGATTGCTGCCACAGCCGCATCTCCATGCCTGCGGGCTTGAGTGCGAATGCGTCTCATTACCAGCCGGCGATATCGGCGGGGATCTGTATGATTTCTTCGAGATCGACTCGTGCGGCGTTGCCTTTTTGCTCGGAGACGTTTCAGGCAAAGGAATCGGAGCAGCCCTGCTGGTGGCGAACTTGCAGGCCTCGATTCGGAGCCAAAAAGAACTAGCGCGTTACCCAGTAAGGCTTCTCGATCGCGTGAACCGATTATTCTTTGAGTTCACCCGTCCTGAGCATTATGCAACCTTATTCTTCGGGGTGTATGAATCGGATACCCGAACAGTTCGGTATGTGAACTGCGGACATCCTTCCCCGGTTCTGCTGCGTGCTGATGGCGAACTCGAACTTCTGGATGCCACAGCAACCGTGCTGGGTGCCTTCACCGGGTCCGTTTTTGCAGAGCGAACTGTTTCCCTGGCGCAAGGCGACCGGTTGGTGCTGTTCTCCGACGGCCTGACCGAAGCAAGGATCGATCAGCCAGACGAAGATTGGGTTCTTGACAGCATTCGCAGGCTTGGCAGCAAGCACTCCAAGGATCTGGCCGGTGTGCTTGCTGCGGCCGCCACGTCAACTCGCGAGCAAGCGGATGACATCACTGTGATGGACATCCGCGTTGTATAGCCCTCGCTTCGGTTCACAGCCTCAGAACGTAATTCGACCAACCAACTGGATATTTCTGGGCTGCGTAACGGTCCCGTTCCACTTGCCAAAATCCGAGTTGGAGGGGTCGTTGTTAAACGGAATACAATCGCCGAATGCTTGACCATCACACGTGAAGTAATGATTGTTGAAAACGTTAAAGGTCTCGGCACGTATCTCTAAAGCGAGGCGCTCTTTGATGCTGAATTTCTTCGAGATCGAGATGTTGGTATCGCGGTATGGCGATCCTCGGACCCCGCTTACCCGAGGCCCTACACCTAGGTAATTGCCGCTCGCAAAAAGTGAGGCGGGCTCGAAGGCGGAAGCATTGTACGCGGGCTTGTTTACGTCCATACTCCCCCAAGATTGCGCTAGTACACTGGCGCCGGGCAGGATCGCGGGAATGCATTGCGCCTGCAACTGCGACGGGACGCCGCAAATGTTTGAGTCGCGGAAGTACAACGGCATGCCGGAAACCAGCTTGATGCTGGAGGAAAGTGTCCAGCCGCCGACGACGTAGTCGAGGAATGAGGAGTTGTTCAGCCACCGCCTGCCTCGGCCGAACGGAAGGTCGTAGACAGCCATGAGTGCGAAGCTGTGCGTTATGTCATCAGGGGAGAGCGCCTTATTCCGACCACCTTGGAAGGGGTTGATTACGCTACCAATCCCACCATAACCGGCGGAGCCGGATTGAGTGGTGGACGAAGCGTTCGTGAGGAGCTTCGCGAACGTGTAATTGGCACCCAAGTATAGACCATTCGAAAAAGCCCTTTCGATTTTCGTCTGGAACGAGTGGTATTCGGAGGTGCCTTCGTTTTCGTTAAGGCCGGTGAGCCCGCCGCAATATTGCGGATACTGCACAAGCGCTTGCGCCACCGTCGGTTCACAGGTACCAACACTGCTCAGAGTTTGGGCCCAACCAGCGTAGGGCGCGTTTACTCCATAAAGGGATGTCTGTCCAGGTTGAAAAACGCTATTCAGGCGCGCGGATCCCAACGAAGATAACAGCGATGGATTGATGTAGTTGAGCGGTTGCATCGCCGAGGGCAGGTGAGTGCCCTTATTGGCAACATAAGCGACACTGCCGACGCTGCTGTTCCCGAACTTGCGCTCGATCGTAAAATTCCACTGCTGGGTATAGGCAAGATGATTCGCGTACTTAGGACGGTAAGTCGGTCCGTTGGTGCCGTTATCGGCTGTTGCGGAGATGTCGGGCGCCTTGTTATGCGCGGGAAAGCCGTTATCCATGTAAAAAGCGGGCTCGTAGCCGCTAAAGGAA
>JBJMGM010000066.1:0-2863 GCA_045807905.1 Bryobacteraceae bacterium
AGCAGCGACGCCGAACATGCGTTGGATGAACCGGACTTGTGCTGCGATATCGTCCTTTCACAACCACCGAACCTGCCCTTTGCGAATCATGTGCATTGCTTCGCAGCCTTGAATCGCGCGTTGTGCGCCATCAAAGGAACGGAATCCCAGACTAGCGTTGACCCGTCGCTTAATCGAGCGGTGATCCTGCTCGACGATGTTATTGAGATAAGGAACAATCCGACAACGGCATCTTCTGCCTAGCACGCGCTCCTGTTTAAGCTCCTCGATAACGGTCGGGTAAGAAGGATTTCCATCCACATTGATAACGCGTGGGCGAGGATGCCCGGGAGCGGCAAGTGCCTTCTGGAAGAAGCGCCGAGCACTGATAAGATCGCGAGTCTCGGAAAGCAAGAAATCAATTGTTGCGCCTGTCGAATCAACGGCTCTATATAAATAGGTCCAGCGCCCAGCGACGCGTAGTCGGGTCGGAGGAGGCGCGCAACCGTGACGGTCACACTGGCCTCCGTCCGCCGCTCAAACTGCACGTGCAGGTTTCCCGCATGCAGCTTTCACGAAGACTCCCTGCCGGGTGGGCGCGCGCAAAGGTGAAGTGCGAGTAAACTGACAAGCCCCATCGCGCCATAAAGCGTAGTCTGCGGCAGCTGCTTCCAGCCACTGCAGCGCCAGCGCTTGCATCGGTGCGACCAGAGGCGACGCACGATCCAAGCATCCAGTTGGGTGAAGAGCTTGCGGACGTGAGCCCGCCGGTAATAGTGGCCCCAACCACGCAGTTTGGGGTTTAGCTCGTCTATCAACTCCTGGGTAGTGACCGGCGCGCGTCGGCTGGTAAGCCGGCGCACCTGTTCCTTGAAACGTTGGATCGATTTCTCCCGCGGGTACGCATACAGCGCCCCCGCCGGGGCGTTCCGACCCAGCTTACGGTTGTCCCCTCGTCGAGGCCTGCCGCGCTTGATCTGATACCCCAAGAACTCAAAGCCAAATCGGATGTGCACAATCCGTGTTTTCTCCAGATTCAAATGCACTCCCAATTGTTCCAGGACGCGGAGAGCGTCAGCCAGAGCTGTGCGCGCCTCCGCCGCGGACTCGCAGGTGATGACCCAGTCGTCCGCGTACCTCGTGAGTTGGTAACCCTTGCGCCGCATCTCCTGATCAAATGGCGTCAGAAGTATGTTACTGAGCAAGGGAGAGACTACCCCGCCTTGCGGAGTCCCGCGCTCGGTGGGAAACAGCTGCCCTTTGCCGTAGCTTCCTGCTTTGAGCATTGCCCGAATCAGGCGCAACACTCGGCCATCCGCTACCCGCTGAGCAACTAGCGTGAGGAGCTTTTCGTGATCCACCGACCCGAAAAAGTCTTTCAGATCGCCGTCGACGATCCACTCCCGCCCACGTTGAATCTCTCTCCACACCTTGCGCATGGCGTCTTTGGTCGATCGCCCTCGTCGATATCCGAAGTTGGCATCGTCGAATATCGGCTCGAAGATTGGCTCCAACCGATTGAGCAGCGCCTGCTGGCATACCCTGTCGTAAACCGTCGGGATTCCCAGCCAGCGAAACTCGCCTGGCTTTCCTGCCTTCGGGATCTGCACCTGCCGCACCGGTTGAGGCTGATAAGTGTCCTCTCGCAGCTCCCGTTGCAGTCGACCCAATTGCGGATCGAGTTGCACGGCGAACTCTTCCAGGCTCTGCCCATCCACACCTCCACTGCCCCGGTTGGCCCGTACACGTTCCCAGGCGATCTCCAGGTTCTTCTGCTTGTACACCTTATCCACTAACGAATGGACCTTCTTGGCTCCCGTCGGGTTGATCCAGTCCACCAGTCTCCTGGGACGAAGATGTACGGGTATTTCACTCATGGAACTGATCCACCTTCCCCGTCCTTGCTCATCTGGTTTCTTCTCTCTTCCCGATCTTCTTCGTCTGCCGCCTTCCCCAACCCATTCCGTTGCCGATTCCTCGGTCACAAGCTTTCGCCTGCTTCAAGTACCACGCAGCAGTCCGACTACTGACAGAGCACCGCTTCCCATTTCGCTTGCGCTTATAGGGTCACTTCCTCCGGAGCCACCGGAGACCCTGCCAGTCCTCCTGAGGTCACACACCATTCTTCTGTACCGTGCCGCCCGCAATCACCTTGTATCTGGTGGGTGAATGAGAACGCCTTCGCCTCCCTATGGCAGGCTCGACCTTGCCCCACCCTCGGCCGACCAGTTCATCTTTGGGGTGGCGCCCCTCGATTACGGCCCGGTACTTCTCCGCAGGCCCTTCGGATTCCGCCTCACGGCGGACACCCTGCCCTCTGGGACCTGCAGAGTGGTGGCTTCAGGTCCGCCTTGGCTGTATCCGGCTTTCGCTTGCGTGCCCGGTTAGGCTTCTCCATACCTGCCTCTCTTCCCAGCCGACGAGGAGTTACCCCCGCCTTTGGATACGGTGCTCCTCATCCGAGCACCGGAGGGACTTGAACCCTCCTGAATCGTGCGCTGCTCAGCGCACCATAGGTCTCGTCTGGTCGCCAAGAGCCATTGGTGGGCTTCAGCTCTCGGCGAATTCGCTCATTCAATTCCGGCGCGTAACGCTGCACCCATCTCCAGATCGTAGATGGATGTATCGAGAGGTTCCGCTCGCACATTATCTCCGTCAGATCGCGATAGCTGAGGAGTAGCGCAAATACCAGCGAACACAAAGCACGATGATCTCATTCGTAAAATGTCGTCCTCGGAATAGTGCTGCTCGCTTGCAAACCATCGAGTTTCACGCTAACAGATCATCCGCGCCGATTTGCAACACAGCCCCGGCTTCAGGTCAAATTTTTTCCGCACTGCTTCGAGCAGGCTGCCGGCCCAGGAATTGCGTTCGACCCACGCCC
>JBJMGM010000067.1:0-32070 GCA_045807905.1 Bryobacteraceae bacterium
ATTCGAAAGCTCCTCGATCAGTGCGGTTTCGGATGCGGTATGGAACGAGACTACGGACCAGTCCAGGTCCCCCATTACGGGCCGATGCCACACGTTAGCCGGAATGGACAACCAACGGTCTTGCAGCGGCAGCTCCGCTTCACTGCGCAACGCGTTAGATACCCAGCCTTCGCCATCCCACGTCCGCATGTCAGCGCAGCCTTGGTACGACATCACGCGCTGGACGCTGTTGGGGTGACGCTCGGCCCCGGAAGAACAGTTTGCGCGGAGGACGAAAACCCAGCTCGAGGCAATGCCCCCAGGAAGGTGGTCGTAGATACTGAGCGGCACGCTGCGCCACGCGAGCCGTGCGCTGGCATCCCGCTTCAGGACAGTGTTGACCTGCGTGGTCAGTTCTGACAGGAACGCTGCTCTGTCCGGAGCCCGGATCTCCCGGTCAAGCGATTCAAGAATTTCTCGTTCGGAACTCATGTTGAGCCGCATAGGCATTTCGGCGGGTCCAGCAGGTCGGCATTTCAGGTCAGTCGGCCAATAATCTGCCGATACTCGTCCTCGGTGAACGCACGGTAGGTCTGCGTTGTGATGCTTCCGTGGGAAATCGAACTGAGGATCGCTTTCGCAAGCGTTACGTCATCGGGAGCCTCGACAATGGCGAGCATATCGTACTGGCCTGTGAGCATATAGAAATCTTTCAGCTTAACGCCAGCCGCCTCATACTCTTTTCGCCCCGCGTCGAGCCGCGTTGCACTCTGTTTGACGTTTTGCATTCCTTGTGGGGTCCACTTCGACAGAACGATGTACGTTTGCATATTTCTCTCCTAATCGCCGGATTGTATATCAGCGACCTCGCCGATGACAACGGGACTCAATTTCTCTGCGTTCTCCGCCGCCGCCCGTCGAGTCTGTTGTAGCGCTGCCAAACTCCCCAGGTGAAATGGCAAATTGCTCAGGAGCAGAAAGAAGCATCTCATTTTCCGCGTCCTGTAGAATCGGCTTATCATGCCGGAAAAACGCGCTCTTATAACGGGCTCATGCGGACTGATCGGATCCGAAGTCAGCCTCCATCTCGGGCGCCACGGATTCCGGGTCTTTGGAATTGACAATAACGAGCGAGCCGTTTTTTTTGGGCCGGAGGGGGATACACGGTGGTCCCTCGAGCGCTTACAGACCAATCTTCCCGATTACACTCACTTCGATATCGACATTCGTAACCGGACGGGCATTCTGCGGCTCGTTGCGGAGGTTAAACCCGATGCCATCGTTCATACCGCTGCGCAGCCGTCGCATGACCGCGCGGCCTCGATCCCTTTCGATGATTTCGATACAAATGCGGTCGGCACCCTGAACCTGTTGGAAGCTGCACGCCGCACCTGTCCCGAATCGCCGTTCGTGAACATGTCTACCAACAAGGTTTATGGTGATTTACCGAACACGATACGCCTCCGTGAACTCGAGACTCGCTGGGACTATGACGATCCAACCTACGCACACGGAATCCCGGAGACCTTTTCTATAGACCAATCAAAACATTCTCTGTTCGGAGCCTCCAAGGTGGCCGGGGACGTGATGGTTCAGGAGTACGGGCGTTATTTCGGCATGCCAACGTGTTGTCTACGCGGCGGGTGTCTGACGGGCCCGAATCACGCCGGAGTTGAACTGCACGGTTTCTTGAGCTATCTGGTGCGCTGTAATCTCGAGCAGCGCGAGTACAAGGTGTTTGGATATAAGGGCAAGCAGGTTCGTGACAACATCCACTCCGAGGACGTTGCCAACCTGATCCTCGCATTTTGTGAAGCACCGCGATGCGGCGAAGTCTACAACGTGGGTGGAGGGCGCGAAAACTCGTGCTCCATCCTCGAGGCATTTGCGAGTGTGGAAGCGTTAACGGGCCAGCGACAGAACTATACCTATGTTGATCAGAATCGCATCGGCGACCACATCTGCTATTACAGCGACTTACGCAAAATCAAGGCCCACTTTCCAGGCTGGAGTATTACGCGGCCGTTGCCGGAAGTCTTTCAAGAAATCGTGAATGCCTGGCACGCGCGGCTAGGCGCCGCTCCCAACACCTCCGGCGCTAAGGGATGAAGGTTCTCATAACCGGGATCTGCGGTTTTGTAGGCAGCCGACTCGCGATGGCGATTCGCGAGAGGTTGCCCAGCACGGAAGTGCTCGGAATCGATAACCTGCTAAGACCAGGATCGGAAGGTAACCGCCTCGCGCTCGCGTCGAAAGATATCAAATTCTTGCACGGTGATCTCCGTATCCGCAGCGATGTCGAAGCTATCCCGGATTGTGATTGGGTCATTGATGCCGCGGCCAACCCGAGTGTTCTGGCGGGTGTGGACGGCCGTTCCAGCCCCCGCCAGGTTGCAGAACATAATCTGATCGGTACGCTCAACATTCTCGAATCCTGCCGCGAGAAGAAAGCCGGTCTCGTCCTGTTAAGTAGCAGCCGCGTTTACTCGGTCAGAGGTCTTGCGGCTCTGCCCGTCACTGAGCGCAATCAGGCATTCGTCCTGAATGCAGCAAAACTATCTGCGCAGGGCATCACCGAGGCCGGCATCACCGAATCATTCCCGGTTCGTCAGCCTATCTCTCTGTACGGAGCAACCAAGCTTTCGTCTGAAATTATGGCGATCGAGTACGGCTCGACTTTTGGCTTTCCGGTCTGGGTCAATCGGTGCGGGGTGTTGGCCGGAGCTGGTCAGTTTGGAACGGCCGAACAGGGTATTTTCTCTTATTGGCTGCACGCACACGCGGCGCGATTGCCGCTTCGCTATATCGGCTTCGGCGGACGCGGCTACCAGGTTCGTGACGCATTTCATCCAGAGGACCTCGCCGATTTAGTAACTGCCCAAATGCGCCGTGATCCGCCTCAGGATGCCATCTACAATGCAGGTGGAGGCGCATCCAACGCTATGTCGCTCGCGCAATTAACACGATGGTGCGACGAGCGCTTCGGAAAGCACCAACCGGAATCTGATCCGAATCCGCGCGCGTACGATATTCCGTGGCTCGTCATGGATTCGACCCGCGTTGCTCGGGAGTTCGGATGGGCGCCGAAACGTTCGCTACCTTCTATTCTGGACGAAATCGCGGCCCACGTCGAAAACAATCCCGATTGGCTGGTGCGCTGCGCAGCGAGATGAACCGAG
Source organism: Bryobacteraceae bacterium (assembly GCA_045807905.1). Taxonomy (GTDB): domain Bacteria; phylum Acidobacteriota; class Terriglobia; order Bryobacterales; family Bryobacteraceae; genus Bog-105. Next base: position 3,159 of record JBJMGM010000067.1, read on the forward strand.
AACTCCGCGATCATAATAAAGAACCGCTAACACTGCTCAGCATTGTAATTCCGGCCCGCAATGAGGAGGGGTGCATCGCCTCCACTGTCGAACACTTGTATGTGGAGCTTCGTATCCATGGAGTTCCGCACGAAATTGTGGTTGTCGATGACGGGAGCACGGATTCAACTTGGGAAAAGCTGCTCCAATTGCGCGAACGCGTGCCGACTCTGACCCCTATTAAAAATACGCGTGCAAATGGCTTTGGGCGCGCAATTGAGTGCGGCTTCAATCATATGAAGGGGGACGCCGCGGTCGTGATGATGGCCGACGAATCGGATGACTGCCGTGACGTCGTGCGGTACTGGCATCTGCTCAATCAGGGGTGGGATGCCGTATTCGGCTCTCGTTTTGTAAAAGGCGGGGGTGTGATCGATTATCCGTGGCTCAAGCTGAAGATCAATCGCTTAGCGAACTTCTTCATCCGAATGATGTTTGGGATCAGGCTGAACGACACTACAAACGCCTTCAAGGCCTATCGGCGTACGGTAATCGAAGGCTGCCGTCCGCTTGTTTCGCCGCATTTCAATTTGACAGTCGAACTGCCGCTGAAGACTATTGTGCGCGACTATAGCTGGACGGTGATCCCGATCACATGGCGCAATCGACGAACGGGAGAAGCCAAACTCAAGATAAAAGAGATGGGAAGCCGATACCTGTTTATCTGTCTCTATGTCTGGCTTGAGAAATATTTCAGCCGCGGTGACTACCGGCGAACTCAGTGAATCTGATTGCCGGCGAGCATGGTTTCATCGCGCAAGCTCCGGACCGCCGTCTGAATTTGAGCATCGTGTTGAGCCGCTATTTCATCTCCCTTGTCAACGCCCTGAGCCTGTGTCAGGATCTCTTCTTTCAGGCGCGCTGTGACCCATGATCGCTCTCGTGACCACTCGGTTACGCTTGGCTGAATTCGCCGCGCGGATAAGAACACTTTGAAATCGTCAAGTACTTCGGGTGTTATTTGAAATGCAGCCGGCAGCGGCGAGTGCGTCGATAAATATTGCGTTGCGAAAGCCGTTATCGCGCCGCTCGCATCCAGAACGGTTTCAAGCTGTGTCGGCGCCGCGGGACCCACGCGAATGTCAGGCTGAATACCTCCTCCGCCCGTAACGAGCCGCCCCTTGTCGGTCCGATATACCGGCCGCCCAGGTGGCGGATTATTGCTGAACGTTTGCGACAGCGCAGAATTTCTGAGCGGGCGCTGGATCGACCGGCCGCTTGGCGTGTAGTAAAACGCAGTCGTAATGGCGAGTCCGGCTCCATTTGAAAGGGGCACTACGCTTTGTACGAGTCCTTTCCCATAACTGGGTTCCCCGACGATCAGCGCTCGATCGTGGTCTTGCAGGGCTCCAGAGAGAATTTCTGACGCGCTGGCAGTCTTGTCACTAATCAGAAGCGCCAATTTGAACCTGTATGGAGTCGCATGTTTAGGTACGTCAGCTAGCTGCGGCTCACCCACCCTCCCCTTCGCCATGAGTATTCTTTGGCCGGGCTGCAGAAACATCGATGCGGCATCAAGAGCTGCTTTCACGACCCCACCAGGATTGTTGCGCAGGTCCAAGACTAATGCCTGAAGTGAATTTCCTCCTAACTTCTCGATTGCATCCCGTAACTGTCCGGCCGTTCGCAGATCCCAACTCGTCACTCGTATATAGCCGAATCCAGGCTGTAGCATGAAAACTCGATCGACACTGGGGGAGTCCACCAACTCGGGCGTTAACGCGAATTGCAGAACTTTGGCCGACCCCTGCCGGCGTATGTAAACCGTGACTTTCTGCTGCCGCGCCTCGCTCAGCAACTGAATGATTTGCTGCGGCTCCAACGAACTGATCGAGATACTATTAACCGAAACCAGCTCGTCACCGGGCTGAATGCCGGCCTTATTGGACGGAGTCCCGGGCAAAGTTTGTAGGAAAATGACCTGACCCGGAAGAACCGAGACAACGCTGCCGAACCCTTTCTGCTCCGACTGTTCCATTTGCTGCAATTGCTGAAACTGTACCGGATCAAAAAATTGCGTGTGGGGATCAAGCTGCCGCAGCATCGACGGAATCGCACCTTCGTAAATCAACTTGTCGAGTGGCGGACGATCTGAAGACTCAGCCTGGACGGTGGACAAGATATCGATGAATATCTTCAGTGAGGGAGCTACGTCTTTTGCCGGATCACTTTCAGGAGCAGTGTTGGGGGGCGATCCGGAATTTTGTGCCGCGAGCGCGGAGGCCAGAGTAAAAATGCAGACAGAGGCGAGCATTCCCGCGGTTTTCCGATTCATCGCGAATAACGAGTCTCACGCCGCGCGTTAGATCGCTCCAAGGCCAAGTTGATCAACCGATCCAGCAGCTCCGAGTACGGAATGCCGGAGTACTCCCACATCTTTGGAACCATGCTTATGGATGTGAAGCCGGGAATGGTGTTGATCTCATTCACGAAAATCTCGCCACTGGATCGCTCCATCAAAAAGTCCACTCTGGCCATGCCTTCGCAACCCACGGCATCAAAACAGGCAATCGTGAGCCGTTTCAACTCACTGGTTTGTTCTTCGGTCAGCTTAGCCGGAAGGTCAATGACCGCTTGGTTGAGCAGGTATTTGTCTTCGTACGTATAAAACTCTTGGGAAGGAAAGATTTCACACGGCACCGAGGCCATCGGCTGATCGCCTCCAAGGACCGCACACTCAAACTCCCGAGCCTCCACTCCTCGTTCCACAATGATCTTGCGGTCGTATTGCGCGGCAAGCTCGACTGCTTCTCGCAAATCGCCGCGGTTCTTTGCTTTCGTTATGCCGACGGAAGATCCTAAATTGCTGGGTTTCACAAACACCGGAAACGGGAAGGGTAATTGCAGGCATTCAAGGTCGAACTTCCCCCTCGTCAATAGGACGTGCTCCACGACTGGAAGTCCCGCCTCTTTGCACAACCGTTTGGTTACGGCCTTGTCCATCGAAACCGCCGATGCCAAAACCCCCGCTCCGACATAGGGCAGTTCGGCAAGGTCCAAAAGCCCCTGTATCGTTCCGTCTTCACCGAAGGTGCCGTGCAGCGCCGGAAAGACAACGTCAATTCCAGAGTTTGCCCCTGGCTCCGGCGATATCGGCGCAGGGTCCCAGCTTCCATCCTTACGGATGAAGTATTCAGAAACGCTGTACTTGTCTAAATCCAGCGCACGTTTTATCGATTCAGCGGAGCGCAACGAGACTTCGTGCTCACCGGATCTGCCGCCGTAAACGAGGGCCACCGCAAGTCTCTGTCGTGCCTGGCTCAACTTATCATTGTCTCTCGCTGTTCGGCCAGTTCACATAGAAAAGCCACCGGTTGGCTCGGCAACCAGGTGGCTTGGGTGAAGTTGATACGCGATTCAGCTACTTGCGGGACGAGATGCGGTCCAAAGTACGAATGAAGTCTCTTGCTTCTGGTGGGACCTTCTCAGTACCCGCGAAAATTTCCTTGTTGCTGATCTTGGAACCGTACAGTTCACGATTCGACTCGTCGTCTTCGGTCACCGCGGAACCAGAAATATCAAGGCCGCCGAAAATTCCCCGTTGACGCGAGTAGGTCAGGATCTCAGCACGCATCTGGGCGTCAGTCATCGCAGACGCACTGCGCCCGAGAGGCCCGGCCGCCGCCGAAGCTTCACCACCGATCTCGAACTTATTGCTTATGAGGTGCTTCATCCCGTTCTCATTCATGACCAACATGATGACGTCCGTCTCGGCTCCCCCAATCAAAAGGCCGAATTTCCCACCCGAAATTCGTACCGAGCCGGGCGCAGACCAACCCACCCCGCTCTGCTTTCTGCAGGTGAAAAAGCCCTTTCCATATTGAGCGCCGACGATAAAGCCGCCCTTTTTAAGATTTGGGATTACAACTACGCACGACGCCCGACCTAGCAAATCCTGAGGAATGCCTTTATCCGACGCGTTCATCATCTCCTTCAGGCTCTCAGTTGCCGCTTGTAACCGCGCGGCGGCGGTTTTTTGTGCAAATGCCGGAACCGTAATGAGCGTAGCCACCACTGCTCCTGCCAAAACTTTCATCATTGCTCCTCCTACTCTCTTGTTTTTATTTCTCTGCATGTGCATTTTCACTCGCACACTATGAGACGTATTTTAGTGCAAGATTGAACACCGAGTTTTCGCTAATCCGCATATAATCAGCTTATAAATAATTAATTTGTCATCCTACGTGGCGCGCATTACATTCCGAGCGGCTATGATTCGTTTCGCGGTTTGTTTGGCCAGCTGTACACAATCCGGGAGACCAACCCCGTCGTAGGCATTCCCCACCAGATACAGACCCGGACAACGGTCAAGCGCCTGGGAGATGTGCAGCCGCCGCCGACCGTGGCCCACAACGTACTGGGGCATTGATCTGGGCCAGACATGAACGTTATGGAAGAGTGGTGCCTGGTCGATGCCCATCAGCTTCTTGAACTCAGCCTGAACTAGCTCCGCCACGTCGTCGCTGGGGGTATGGAGAAGTTGCTCTGCCTGTTCGCCGACTATAAACGCCCTGAGCACCGCAGTCGCGGGCGGCACTCTGGAGGGGAACTTTGTACTGACCCAAGTTGCGGCCGCTACACTTCGCCGTTCAACCCGGGGAACGAGAAAGCCGAAACCATCCAACGGATGCCGTAACTTCGATCGTTCGTACGCCAGCGTCACGAGAATGGCCGAGGAGTAAGGAATGTCGGCAAGCTTTGCAGCCAGAGCGGGTTCAGCACTCTCGAGCAACCGGCTGCAAACATGTGCTGGGCATGCCAACACAACCTCATCGGTCCGGCTCGACTCATCGCCCAGCTTCACGAGCCATCGAGGGCCAGATCTTTCGACTCGAATAGCCTCCTGATGCACAACATCCATCCAGCCTGCGCTGGCTCTGGCGAGAGAATCAGTTAAGCTCTGCATGCCTCCGGTGAATGATAAAAACACGCTATTCCCCGACGATTTCTGACTACGCTCGTGGCGTAAGCCACGGATTAAGCTGCCGTACGCCCGCTCGTATCGAAAAAATCGCGGCAGCACGCTTTCGATGCTCAGATTGCTTGGATCACCGCCGTAAACGCCGGATAGCAGTGGCTCGGTTATGTAATCAAGCACTTCCTTTCCGAAGTGATCGTCAATAAATGTTTTGATCGATACGTCCTCGCTTCGCTTGCGTGGGGTAGAAAGTGTCTCAAATAGGAATCGCAGCTTCGCTTTGACGCTGAAGAGCTCAGATCGCAGCACCGGCATCCACTCGGCCGGAACCATCATTACCATGCCCTTAGGCATGGCGACGAGCTTTTCTCGTCGAACCACGAAAATGCGGCGGCGTTCATCATTCGAGCCTATGATCTGGTTTTCTAAGTCGCCCAGTTCTCGTGCGAGTTCGGTGACTGCTGGCTTGCTTGCGATATAGCTGTCCGGTCCGGCCTCGAGTTGGCAGCCCTCGATCAGGTCGGTTTTAACGAGACCGCCGAGTCGATTCGACTTCTCGATAAGTGTCGAGCGGATCCCACGCTTGCCAAGAAAGTAAGCCGTCGCCAGACCTGAGATACCACCGCCGACGATGATGACTCTTCCCGCCCCCACGTTTTTATTGATGGAAGCTTCGGACGATTTCAACGACAGCTTTTACATTCTCCACCGGCGTTTCGGGCAAAATGCCATGCCCGAGATTCACGATATGGCCGGGTCGCGAGCCTGTCCTGCGTAGCAGATCCGTCACCTTGGTACGAAGCTCAGGCAGCGGTCCAAACAGAGCCGCGGGGTCAAGATTGCCCTGAATCGCGGATCGATAACCGATATCCATCCAGGCTTGATCGATATTGATCCGCCAATCGACACCCATAACGTCACCACCTGCGGCGTGCAACTCGCGAAAGAATCCGCCAGCGCCTGTTCCGAAGTGTATGACGGGCACACCTGCCGCGCGAATTCGCTCGATGAGCGCTCTTGAATATTGCTGAACGTAGCGTATGTAATCTTCCGGGCTTAGCGCTCCCACCCAGCTATCGAAAACCTGGATGGCACGGGCTCCGGCGCCGACCTGCATCCCGGCGAAGTCTCCTAAGACATCCACCAGTTTGCCCATCAGCCGCCGCCACATGATCTCATCGCTGAACATCAGCTTCTTCGTCTTCAAGAAGGTTTTTGATGGACCGCCTTCGATCATGTAGCTCGCCAGAGTAAACGGAGCGCCAACGAATCCAACCACCGGCACCTTCCCGGCAAGCGCTCGTGTGACAAGCTGAATCGCCTCGCCGATATATCCGAGCTCGTCCGTCCGCTCCGTCGACAAAGCGTCAATGTCTTCCGATTGTGTGATTGGATTTTCAATCAACGGTCCTTCTCCGCTAACGAATTCCAGTTTCAATCCCATGGGCTGAACGGGTAGAAGAAGATCGGCGAAAATGATCGCCGCGTCGACGTCTAGTATTTCAATGGGTTGAAGCGTAACGGCAGCGGCCAACTCGGGCTTTTTGCAAATATCTAAAATGCCGTGCTTGGCTCGGATATCACGGTACGGCTTCAAGTAGCGTCCCGCTTGACGCATGAACCATACTGGCCGGACATCAGTGCTACGGCGGCGGCATGCCTCAAGAAATCTGCCGCTTACCGGCGCGAAGCGCATCTCGTTCCCACCTTATCTCCACAGCTCGGTACATGGATAACTTTTAAATCCGTGATGATGACTTAGAGTTTACCTTCGGACCTGAAGAGATTTACGGAGTGGTGAGCCGGATCGAAGTCCGCCGATTAAGCTAACTGTGCGGGTGTTCCTGGTCGCGCGGACGGCCGCGCCGAATCCGCTTCAGTAGGTGTTCCATCTTGGCAGTCTCACCGGATAACACGTCCGCTTCAAAGTGCAGCTCTGGCACACGGAAAAGATTCAGCCGCAGAGCTAATTGGCGGCGCAGGAAATGCCGCGCGCCCTCCAGCGCTTGAATGCTCTCTTGTTTCTTCCTGTCCTCATCGCTTAGATGCAAGCGCACCTGCGCGTGCTTCCGGTCCGGTGAGACCAGAACTTCGGTTACACTAACATCGCCAATTCTAGGATCCGAGAGTTCATAGGCAATCATTTCCGTGAGTTCCTCTCGCAGCACTTCCGAAACGCGCTCGGTGCGATGACTGTCCATTTTTTCGGCCTCTATTTGAAGTTTACGTTTGCCGATTCCTAAGGGTTTCGCCTCGCCGGCGGATCTTACATCCATTCCACATTACTTCCGGCCAAAGCGCCTCCCAGCATACTCGCCGCGTGGGCTTCCACCGCATGCAAAACTTGTTCCGCATGCACGCGGTTATTAGATACAGTTACGGCCGCGATCACGGAGGCCTGCCACGAATCGAGATGGTCGATCTCCGCTACCGAGACGTTAAACCTCTCACGTAGGCGATCCTTGAGGCTCTTAACCACGTGTCTCTTTTCTTTCAAAGAATGCGAGTGCTCGACACGGATTTCGAGCGTCAAAACGCCAACTGTCGGCATAAGCCCGGTTTACCGGATCACGTTATCGCGGCGCATCGTCAATGCTGCCGGGAATTTACTGCGATACCAATACTTCCGGCGCGATCCGTTCCATCGTGAATGCCTCAAGGATATCGCCGACCTGAATGTTGTTAAAGTTCGTCAGAGAGATACCGCACTCGAGACCATTCTTTACCTCGCTCGCATCATTCTTGAATCGCTTCAGCGAGTCGATTTTGGCCGTGTGGATGACGCTTCCGCCGCGCAAGACACGGATTTGGCTGTCCCGCCGTATCGCTCCGTCGGCAACATAGCACCCTGCAACCGTGCCAACCTTGCTGATTCTGAACGTCTCGCGCACTTCTGCGTGGCCCTGGATAGTTTCCTTGTAAACAGGTTCCAGCAGCCCGGTCATGGCGCGTTGTGTTTCATCGATCAGCTCGTAAATAATGCTGTGGAGACGAATATCGACCTTCTGCTGCTCGGCCGTAGCCTGCGCACTGCGCTCTGGCCGGACATTGAAGCCGATGATGATCGCGTCTGAGGCAGAGGCAAGCAACACGTCGTCTTCAGTGATCGCGCCTACGCCGTTCCGAAGAACCCTCACCCGCACCTTATCGTTCGAGAGCTGCTGCAAAGTTTCGGAGAGCACCTCGGCCGTGCCACCCACGTCGGCCTTGATGATCAGGTTCAGATCCTTAAGCTCGCCTTCCTTAAACTGCTCGTTGAGAGAAGCAAGCGTCGCGACCCGAGCACCCTTCGCCATGGCTGCTTCGCGAACCTTTGCCTCGCGATAGATGACGATTTGCTTCGCCTTGGACGTGTCAGAAACAACCTGGAAGCTGTCCCCGACTTCCGGAAGGCTTTCGAGACCGATTACTTCAACCGGCATTGAAGGCTCCGCTTCTTTGGCGGCATTGCCACGGTCGTCAAACATGGCCCGCACTTTGCTAAACAGCGCGCCGCAGATGAAAAAGTCACCGACACGAAACGTTCCATTACGGACCAGCATCGTCGCGACCGGGCCACGGCCCTTGTCAAGCTGAGCTTCGAGCACCGTGCCTAGCGCGGGCCGGCTCGGGTTCGCTTTGAGATCCAGGATGTCAGCCATGAGGAGAATCATCTCGAGCAACAGATCCAAGTTTTGGCCCGTTTTCGCGGAGACCGGCACCGTTACTGTGTCGCCGCCCCAATCCTCGGCCAGGAGACCACGATCGGCAAGCTGCTGCTTCACGCGCTCCGGCTGAGCATCTGGTTTGTCGATTTTATTGATGGCCACTAAAATCGGCACGCCTGCGGCCTTAGCGTGGTCGATAGCTTCTAGTGTTTGTGGCATTACGCCATCATCGGCCGAAACGACGAGCACGACGATATCAGTCACCTTCGCGCCGCGCGCACGCATACGCGTGAATGCCTGGTGGCCAGGAGTATCGATAAAGACGATCTTCCGGCCATTTTTCTCGATGTGATAAGCGCCGATGTGCTGTGTGATGCCGCCGGCCTCGCGCCCAGCTACGTTCGTCTGCCGTATGGCATCCAGCAGCGACGTCTTTCCATGGTCGACGTGACCCATAACCGTCACGACCGGCGCGCGACGTACCAGGTCCTTAGTCTCTTCAGCCAGCTCGACGTCCTGCGTGCTTTCTTGTTCGTAACTGACCTGATTGGTGGATGCGCCAAACTCGCGCGCGAGTTCTTCCGCCAGTCTCACGTCGAGAGTCTGATTAATCGTGGCGAAGATTTTTTTCTCTACCAGCTTCTTGACGACGAGGTTTGCTTTGACGCCCAGTTTTTCGGAAAGCTCTTTTACGGTGACGCCTTCGGCAACCGTAATCTCGCGGTCGATTGGTGGCGGCTCGAGCACTGCGGTGCGCTTAGAAACTCGCTCTCGAAGATTCCCTTCTTCGTGATCCTCACGTTTGCGAACACCCGGCCGCAAACCCGGCTTCGCCTGATGACGCCGCTGTTGCTCGGTGGGTAAAAGCGTTGCAGGTTCGGGGCGCAACGGAGTGGTCGGGTGCATGGGCCGCAGACCAGGACGACGTTGGCCCGGAAGGATAGGAGCACTCGGAATGCCCGGTCCGCGCATCACTGGCTGACCGGGGCGAACGGGCCCGCGATATATCGGCTGCCCAGGGGCAGGAGAGGGCCGCGGCGCCGGTGCTGAAGGAGTGGGACGAGCCTGTTGTAAACGTGCCACCAAATCAGGTCGAGGAGGAACAACCGGGCGGGCGGAGGGCTGCCCTGCCAGTCCGGGTCGCGTGCCCTGAGGTCGCGGCGCAATCGGCGCCCCTGGTACTAGGCCAGATCCCGAACGCGCTGGCGTTGCACGTGGCGGAATCGGCGCACCGGGGACGGATGCAGGGACAGGCGCTGAGGGCGGACCGGGCGCTACGAGGTGCGTGGGTGGCGGTGGTGATTTCGGTTGGGGCGGCGGTAAAGGCGTAGACGGGACTCCCGAAGCTTCGGCCGGAGAGGCTGGTGACGTGGATGCCGCAGGCGCAGGGGTCGGCGGCGCAGAACTGGGCCGCCATGGCCGCTCGGGGGTACTCGATGGACGTGGCCGCGTTTCACCCGGCAAAGGCTGCCGTGGACCGCTTGGGACCACACCTCCGGCGGAAGACCCGGGAATCGGTAGTGGCGCGGGTCGAGCAGGCATGGAAATGGATCGACTGACAGGACCAGGCGCCCCCGGATGAGCGGTCGGCGAGCCTGATGGCGGGTGTGCAGCACCTCCCATGGGTGGTCGCAATGGAGAAAACTTTGATGAAGGCCGCTTGGTTTCGGAGGGTGCGGGCGCGGACTCGCTCGGAGTGCCGGGAACTGGTGCGCCTGGAGTTGGTGCACTCGGGGCGGGCGCTACATCAGGGGCATGCGGGTGTGTCAACGCGGCGTGCGTTTCCAACGTAGGTTTAACCGACAGTGGTGAAGCTTTCGCTGGCGGCTCGGCCTCAGCGCTAGGTTTCGCGCTCGACTGCTCACTACTGACGGAGCTCGCGCGTTCTGCTTGACCATCCTGCAGATGTCCATTCGAGGTTTCCGGAACGTTCGCTACAGGCCCGGCGGAGCCGGTCAAACGTTGTCGCAGAATAAGCGCGACATCCTCATCGATCGAGCTCGAATGCGTCTTTTTCTCCTGCACACCCAATTCGGGCAGGAGCTCGATAATGACGCCGGGCTTGACTTCGAGTTCCCGTGCCAGCTCATTAATTCTAATTTTCTTCATAGAACAGACTGCTAGATAACTCCTTACCTTACCGTACTTTGTAGCTGGCTAATCGGATTTTTCAATGGTACCAGATTGATTCGCTTCCGCAGCTTCGTCTGCGCCGAAGTTGCGCAATGTCGAGGGTGCCGCGGACAGGCCCTCTACCCTGCCCAGGTCCAAAACTTCAGCTTCCGCAGTTTCCTCTAGCGCTGCCGGCTCATGTCTGGCTAGATCATGCTCCAGCACACCTGTTTCGATATTTTCAAATCCTGGAGGACCGTCATACTCCCCCGCTTCGCTATGTTCGGATGCTCCACTCGTCGTTGCATCGATAGCCGTCTCAATGCTCTCGGCATCCACGGGCGCAGCTTCTTCTTCCGGATTATCGTACTGGCCATAGAAGGACACAACCGCGGATTGAATCTGGCTGACCGTTGCTTCGTCTATCTCTGGAATAGCCTCTAGCTCTTCAGGCGTCATGGAACCAAGCCGCTCGACAGTCCCGATATCGGCCGCAACTAATTTTTCGACAATTGCTTCGGGCAAGCCGTGATCGATTAATACCGATACAGGCGCACCCGAGATCACCATGTCACCCATCCGCAGATCCAATTCGCGCCTCTTTTCTTCTTCGCTCTTTATATCGATTTTCCAGCCGATCAACTTCGCTGCTAAGCGCACATTCTGGCCGCGCTTGCCGATCGCCAGCGAGAGTTGCAGATCATCAACAACCACTTCCATGTGCTTTTCGGCGGGATCGACTATCGTCACCCGAGAGATTTTCGCAGGACTCAGCGCCTTGGTCACATATTGAATCGGATCATCCGAATATTCAATAATGTCGATCTTCTCACCGCGAAGCTCGCGAATGATGGACTGCACCCGCATCCCCTTCATGCCCACGCAAGCGCCGACGCTGTCCACATCGCGATCGCGGCTGGCGACAGCAATCTTGGTTCGCTCGCCCGCTTCCCGTGCACAGGCCTTGATGGATACAGTATTGTCGTAAATCTCGGGCACCTCTTGCTCGAACAAGCGCATTACCAATTCAGGCGCGGCGCGTGACACGACCACGCCGGAGTTCTTGCCGCCGCGCTCAACCCCCTTGATAACGCACCGCACGCGATCGCCGACGCTGAAGCCCTCTACACGCGATTGCTCCTTTTTCAGGAGCCGGGCTTCGGTCTTTCCTATATCCACGATGTAGTCCTGGCCTTCCAGGCGCTTAATCGTGCAGTTCACAAGCTCGCCCTGACGGCCTTGAAATTCCGAAAATACACTGTCGCGCTCGGCCTCACGTACCTTTTGCAGGATTACCTGTTTTGCGGTCTGCGCGGAGATGCGTCCCAGAGCGTCCGTGGGCTTCAAAAGCCGGATTTCCGCGCCGACGTTCGCATTCTCGTCTATTCTCTTAGCTTGCGAGACACTGATCTGCTTGAGAGGGTCTTCCACCGTATCTACAACCTGCTTCACCGTATAGATCTGAATATTGCCAGTGTCTTGGTCCAGGTCGGCGACGAGATCTTCCTGCGAACGGAAGTGCTTGCGGGCAGCAGCCAGCATTGCGTCCTTTACCGCGTCGAGAACAATTTGCGGATCGATGCCCTTTTCTTTACTCAATATCTCGATGGACTGATAGATCGAAGCCAAGTGAATACCTCTAGGAGACTCTATATTTGATGTTTGGCTGGGCTGGAAAGCTGCCGACTTACCACTCGAACTTGAGCTTGGCCTTTTGAACCTGCCCGAGTGGAACACGAACCATGTGTTCAGGACCTGTTTCCAACTCCAGCACGCCGTCGGCAAGTCGGGCCAGCTTACCTTCAAACCATTTCTGGCCCTCGATCGGCTCCTGAACGCCCACCCGGATCTTCTGTCCGACCACGCGCTCGAAATCGCGAGGTTTCGATAAGTTCCGGTCCAGGCCGGGGGAGCTTACTTCGAGAGTGTAGCTTTCGCCGGGCACAGCGTCCTCGTCATCGAGCAATTTGCCCAGTTTCTGCGAAATCAGCTCGCAATCGCCGTGTGTCACCCCGCCAGGCTTGTCAATATAGACCCGCAGCAAACGGCTTTTCCCAGCACCGCGCAACTGAATCTCGGCGATCTCGATGCCAGTGCCTTGGGCGGCTTGTTCGCTCAGTTCCGTAATCCTTTGTATTCGCCCGGTTTCTTCGAGTGCCGGCATCTATGTTCCCGTCCAATAAAAAAGTGGGCGTTTTGCCCACTTCTTAACTCGACCTTACATCGTCTATTAAAGCATTCCGCGGAACAGACTGCAATTCAGCCCGGATTACGAAACGAACCCAGGCGGCGGAGGAGGCCATTTTGCCAAACGAACTCCCTCGCGTGCGGGCCTGGATTGCGAAACGAACCCGAGTCTCCCGATTGAGCGGTTTGAAAAAACGAACCCAATTACCCCATGGATCCCGGTTTTGCGAAACGAACCCAAATACGCTTGTAAGCTCTTGATTCTCCTATGTGGAGAAACGGCCCGCAGGTCTACCCGCCGCAATCACATTGGTTACAATTGCGCATGCGATTCCGCCTTACCTGGCTGGTGCTCTTTCTGACGTGCGCGGCCTCACTGCTCGACGGCCGGGTACTTCGGATCGAGATCACTGCTCGCGAACCCGTCCTAAACGGGAAGCGATTCGGTGAGGTTGGAGCCTATGAGCGCATCAGGGGTCGGGTCTATTTTTCGGTCGCAATCGCGAATCCGCACAACCGCCGCATTGTCGATCTCGAGAATGCGGCGAACCTAAAAAATGGCACGGTCGAGTTCTCCTCCGACTTCATCGCGATCCGTCCGAAAGAGTCGCGTAGCAGCAACGGGTCCCTGCTGCTTGAAGTGCCGAACCGCGGAGTAGGTCGGATTATCGCGCTGGTCGACGGCGGCGATCCGGACATCGGGATGGATGCCGGCAATGCGTGGCTGCTCCGCCGCGGCTACACGGTCGTAACTCTAGGCTGGCAATGGGACGCCAGCGGTCAGGATGCCCTGCGCCTGCATGCGCCGATGGCGCGAGAAGGGGGCAAGACGATCACGGGCCTATTGCGGGGCGACCTGATGCCCTCACACGTGATGCCGGAGATCCCACTCGGGCATCTCATTCTCGGCAAGATCGGAGGAACCGAATACGCGGTCGCGGCACCGGACGACCGCCGCAACGTCCTCTCGGTCCGAGACTCACGCGACGCGAAGCGCACGCTCATTCGGCGCTCGGAATGGCGATTCGCAAAAACGATTGACGGGAAGCTTGTACCGAGCGACCGCCACATCCATCTGAACGGAGGCTTTCAGCCAGGCAAAATCTACGAATACATTTACGTGGTAGCCGATCCGGTTGTTGCAGGGCTCGGCTTTGCGGCAGTACGCGATTTCGCCTCATATGTGAAGCATGCCCCCGGCGCACTCGTCCGCGCAGCGCGCATCTACGGCGAAGGTATTTCGCAGAACGGACGCTTTCTGCGCGATTACCTCTATAAAGGCTTTAACGCGGACGAAGAGGGGAGAACGGCGCTCGATGGGGTCCTCGCACACGTCGCGGGAGCAGGGCGCGGCAGCTTCAATTATCGATTCGCTCAGCCGTCGCGGGACGCACAGCCGACCTCGTCCGTCTTCTTTCCAACCGACATCTTCCCCTTTACCGACGAACCTGAAGCTGATGCCGTCACGGCGGAGAAGGCAGGCTTGCTCGACCGCGCCACGGCTGAAAAAGTTGTACCGAAGATTTTCTTATCCAATACATCGTATGAGTATTGGGGACGCGCAGCGTCGCTGATTCATACCAGTTCCGATGGCAGGCGCGATATGCCGATTTCGAGCAATGTGCGCATCTACCACTTCACCGGGCTGCAGCATTTTCCGGGTCCGTTTCCGCCGGCGCAAGGCAAAGGCGATCTGATGGGACAGGAGCCGCAATCGCCGTTACCAATCAAGTATTTCTGGCGCTCGATGATTGCCAATATGGACGCGTGGGTCCGCAGCAACACCGCTCCACCGGATAGTAGTTATCCAAAGATCGTTAATGGAACGCTGGTGCCGCTAGACCAATACGCATTTCCCGCGATTGCAGGCGTACATAAACCGCATGAAGCGAACGAAGCATATCGGGTCGATTTCGGTCCGAAGTGGCGGGACGGAATTTTGAGTGTCGAGCCGCCACGGGTAGGAAAAGCTTTTCCGGTCCTCGTACCGCAGGTCGATTCTGATGGGAACGAAAAGGACGGAGTGCTTCTGCCGGAAATCAGGGTTCCGCTTGCCACATATACGGCTTGGAACCTGCGCGATCGTTCAATTGGCGCACCTGAACAGCGCGTTTCATTCGAGGGCTCATACCTGCCGTTCCCAAGAACAGCGGCCGAGCGGCAGGCAACAGGCGATCCGCGCAGGGCTGTCGCGGAGCGCTATGCGAGTCGGAAAGATTACCTCAGCCGCTATCGCCGGGCGGTTGATCAGTTGGTGAAACAGCATTGGATTCTGGAAGAAGACCGATCTGGGTTAGTGGGTCGGGGTGGGGTGGAGTGGGACGAGGCGGCGAGGCCCTAAACAAAAAGCCCGCTACGCTTTCGAATAGCGGGCTCATTAGTTGCGAGTTGAAGCGGATTAGTAATCCATATCGGGGGCACCGTGGCCACCGGGACCGCCTGGCATAGCGGCCTGCTTCTTCTCAGGGATCTCGCAGACCATTGCTTCCGTCGTCAGCATCAAAGCCGCAATGGATGAAGCGTGCTGCAGGGCTGAGCGTGTGACCTTGGTCGGATCGATAACGCCCGACTTGACCAGATCTTCGTACTGCCCAGTCTGCGCGTTGAAGCCGAAATTGTTATCAGAGTTGGAACGGACCTTCTCCAAAACAATAGCGCCTTCGTAACCGGCGTTGCCGGCGATTTGACGGAGCGGCTCCTCAGTGGCGCGGCGGATAATATCAACACCAATCTGCTCGTCGCCTTCACCTTTGAAGTTCTGGAGAGTGTTGCCAGCGCGGAGCAGTGCCACACCGCCGCCAGGAACGATACCCTCTTCAACGGCTGCACGAGTTGCATGCAGCGCGTCTTCGACGCGGGCCTTCTTCTCCTTCATCTCCGTCTCGGTAGCGGCACCGACTTTGATGACAGCTACGCCACCAGCCAGCTTCGCCAACCGCTCTTGAAGCTTCTCGCGATCATAATCGGACGTCGTGTCCTCAATCTGGGCCCGTAACTGCTTGATGCGGCCTTCGATGGTCTTCTGAGTGCCAGCACCATCAATGATGGTGGTGTTGTCCTTATCGACGGTCACGCGTTTCGCGCGGCCGAGATCTTCAAGGCGAACACCTTCGAGCTTGATACCCGTCTCTTCCATAAGGGCCTTGCCACCGGTCAGGACAGAAATGTCCTCAAGCATCGCTTTGCGGCGATCACCGAAGCCGGGGGCCTTTACAGCACAGGCGTTGAGCGTACCGCGCAGCTTGTTCACCACGAGCGTTGCGAGCGCTTCGCCTTCCACTTCTTCAGCAATTACCAGAAGCGGCTTGCCCGAGCGAGCAATCTGTTCGAGCAGTGGCAGAAGATCCTTCATGTTGCTGATCTTCTTCTCATGGATGAGGATGTAGGGATCCTCAAGGACGCACTCCATGCGATCCGGGTCGCTAATGAAGTAAGGCGACAGATAGCCGCGATCGAACTGCATACCGTCGACAGTTTGCAGCTCCGTGACCATGGTCTTGGACTCTTCAACGGTGATGACGCCGTCCTTGCCGACCTTCTGCATTGCTTCCGCAATAATGTTGCCGATGGTGGAGTCGCCGTTGGCCGAAATTGTTCCGACCTGGGCTATAGCGTCGCCCTGCGACGGAACTTCCTTCGAGAACTTCTTTACTTCTGCTACGACTTGCTCAACGGCCTTTTCGATACCGCGCTTGAGAGCCATTGGGTTCGCACCTGCGGCAACACTCTTCACACCCTCGCGGAAAATCGCCTGGGCCAGAATTGTAGCCGTCGTGGTGCCGTCGCCAGCGATGTCAGACGTCTTCGAAGCGACCTCGCGCACCATCTGAGCGCCCATATTTTCGAGCGGATCTTTGAGCTCGATTTCCTTCGCGACGGTGACGCCGTCTTTGGTGATCGTCGGACCGCCAAACTTCTTTTCGAGGACCACGTTGCGGCCCTTCGGACCGAGCGTCACTTTTACGGCTTCGGCCAATTGGTTCACGCCGCGAAGAATCGCTTGACGCGAATTTTCGCTATAAACAATCTGTTTTGCTGCCATATCTCCTACTTGCCTCCCTTGGCGCTAGAAGCTCCATTGCTGAATACGCCGAGAACCTCGTCCTCACGCATGATCAAATACTCCTGATCGTCGAGCTTTGGAACGTCACTTCCGGAATACTTACCGAATAGAATGCGATCGCCGACAGAGACTTCGAGCGGGATAATGTCACCTTTGTCGGTGCGCTTTCCCTTACCTACCGCAATGACTTCACCCTGCTGCGGCTTTTCTTTGGCGCTATCGGGAATAAAGAGACCACCACGCATGGTCTCGCTTTCTTCGATTCGCTTGACCAAAACGCGGTCGTGTAGCGGTCGAAAATTCATACTTAAAACCTCCAGTGTGTCGAGCTAGCTAAAGCTGATGTTGAGATGTGGGCGTCATCCTGGGATATCGCCCAGTCGTAGTTTTAGCACACTCGCGGACTGAGTGACAAGAGCTAGTTTTAAGCTGTTGATGCGTAACGATTTATATTCTTACGGCCGAATCTTGATAGAAACGCACTCAGATTTCCTACGGCACCCGTGGCCATCTGTATGCGAAGCGGTTGTATATCATAGAATAGGTGCCTTCACCTGAACGATGCGGCGAATCTCTGTTTTGCTAGCTGCTGCCGCGATTCTCCTTTCGGCCCTCGTGGCGTACACCTATAAATCGCGTGTCGACGAGGAAAAAAGGCGCCCGGTTCTGCCGGTTCCGGCGATTGATACTACGCTCGAAGCACTCGCGAAATCGGGGTGGCACTGGCGGAAAGACGACCCTCAGACGAACCGGCCAGTGGTGGATGTGAAGGCCAAATCTTTCCAAGGAGCCCATCAGCCCTCGACCTTTGAGTTGACGGACGTGCG
Organism: Bryobacteraceae bacterium; assembly: GCA_045807905.1. GTDB lineage: Bacteria > Acidobacteriota > Terriglobia > Bryobacterales > Bryobacteraceae > Bog-105. Next base: position 20,952 of record JBJMGM010000067.1, read on the forward strand.
GCTGCGTCTGTACCACAAAGACGCCGCTGCTTACACCTACGTAAGCAGCGGGCATGCGTTTTTTGACGAAAGGTCGGAGGTGCTCAGGTCGGAAGGCCCGGTTTCGATTGTCATGGACGTGCCTTCGGATAAAAACGCCGAGGACAAGCAGCTAGTGGCGAAACTGGTTCGCGTGGAAACGTCAGGCGTGACCTACGAGACGAAGACGGGCCGAGCGAGGACAGATCAACCTGCTTCCTTCCATTTTGCGGAAGGCGATGGGCAGGCGGTCGGAACCGACTATGACCCAAACAAGCGTGAACTGCACCTGAAATCGCGAGTTGCACTGGACTGGATCGGGAAAGGCCCGGTTGCCAATAAAATGCATATCGAAGCGGGGGAACTACTGTACAACGAGGCGCAGCAGAAAATCTATCTTGCACCGTGGTCGAAGCTGCAGCGCCAAACTACAAAGATTCAAGCGAAGAATTCCGTCGTGACGTTAGTCGATGGCGTATTGAATCACATCGATTCGGATTATCCGGTGGGAACGGATGACCGGAACGAGCGGCACGTCGAGTATTCAGCGGAAAAGATGACAGCGCTGTTTGATGAAAACGGCGTGATGGTGAACATTGTTGGAGAGAAGAACGCGCGAATCGTCTCGAGCGAACCTGGATCACGCACAACGGTAACGGGGAATCACGCTGACCTTCGATTTACGGTTGATAGCAAGCAGGTGAACGGCGAGGTTCAGGACAATAGTGTTCTCCATCTGGTGCTTGCCGACGGCCATGCACAGGCGGAATCGCTTCCCTTGCCGCAACCCGGTGTGCAGCTCGCGCAAACACGCATTCTACGGAGTGAGCACATTCAACTCGAGATGAAACCGGGCGGCCAGGACATTCAGGAGATTCGAGCGCCGACTCAGGCGCAGCTGGAGTTCAAGCCGAATCGCCCCGAACAATCGCACCGCACGCTGGACGCTTCGCGGCTGCGCATCCTCTATGGGGCAGGCAGCTACGTCGATACTTTCCTGGCTTGGAATGTTTCGACTCACACAGATAAGCCAGCGAGTTCAGCTCCAGTGAAGCAAGCATCTCAAAAGGGTGGCAAACCAGATGCAGGGCGCGCCCCGGCCCTGACCTGGAGCGACCAGCTAACAGCAAAGTTCACCCCCAACACCAACCAGATCGCGACCATTGACCAGACCGGCAATTTCCGATATCAGGAGGGTGTGCGCCAAGCGCACGCAAAGAAGGCTTTTCTCGAACAGACGATCAATCGAATCACGTTGACCAACGACAGCCGCGTTTCGGACGATACGGGGGCGACGATTGCGGACAGAATCGTCATGAATCAGGCGAACGGTGACATGGATGCGAGCGGGCATGTAGTGTCTACGCATGAGCCCGATCAAAGCGCGAAGGCCGGCACATCGATGCTCGACGCAAGTGAGGCCATGCAAGCGAGCGCAGAGAAAATGATCACTCGTGAAAACAACACGCAAGTTCATTATGAGGGCCATGCGCTGATGTGGCAGGGCGGGAACCGCGTATCGGCGAACGTCATCGATATCGATCGTGACGATCAGACGCTACACGCCGTTGGAAACGTCATCAGCGAGCTGGTCGATAATACATCGGACGATAAGCCGGCGGGCGAAAGCGCGGCTCAGAAGAAGACTCCGCCGGCAGCGAACAAGGCCGATACGGCGCCACTGTTTACTGTCGTGCATGCACCGGAGCTGTGGTATCACGACGACAAGCGCGTGGCCGTTTACAGGGGCGGTGTGAAGCTCGTTCGAGGCACGATGACCGTGAAGTCAAAGGAGCTTCGGGCGTTTCTGACACCCAAGAGCGAGAAAAAAGATGACCAGTCTTCTCTGGACCACGCGTTTGCGGATGGCGACGTGACGATCTTTCAAGCGAAACCTGACAGAACGCGGACTGGCACGGCTGAGCACTGTGAATACTACACCAAAGAGAACAAAGTAGTTCTCAACGGCGGCGCGCCACAGATGGTGGACAGTTATAAAGGGATAACGAAAGGCCACCAGCTTACGTACTACAGTGATGACGACCGCTTGGTCGTGGAAGGGCAGAAAGACCAGCTAGCTTACACGAAGATGAGAAAGAAATAGGACGCGTCAGGGCTGGCTGTCAATCCTGTGATAGATCAATGACAGTTTGGTTCGGCCGACGAGCTTGTAGGACGCCATCCACTGGCGAAGATCCGCGAAGGCGCTCGGACTCAGCTTCGGATTGAAAGGGCTTAAGCCATCGACAATAAAAGCCGGGTGCGATTGGGTGAGCTCGCGGCGATTTGCGATGGCCGGTTCGCTGTAGATTGCGTCGGTTGCGGATAGATGGCGATCCGCAGGAACGCCGGTGAGCGGCTGCGAATCCCAAAAACGGCTATCGGCACTCATACGTGTGTAGACGTATAGGTCAGGGCGGTATCCCCACACAAATAGGGTCTCGCCAGGGTGGGCCAAGGCGCGGATCTTCGCGGCGGCACGCTGACTATCGAGATCCATAACAACATCAGACCAGTTCGGATCGCGATGCTGCAGATTGTCGAGTGCGAGCAGCGCGTAGCGGGGCCCAAAACGGATGAAGGGGACTAATAGGAGGGCGCTGAATAACACCGCGGCACGCTTCGGATGCGCTCGCAAGGCCACCGCGATACCTCGCGACGCGGCAATGACCAACGGCGGGAGCAGTTGGAGAAAGTAGTGCGGGGCAAAGCGGGTGCCGAGGCAAACTGCGGCGAAAGACAGAGTGATCCACATCAGCAGTTGGTTGCGGTCGTTGCGAGTCGCCCTAACGAATCCATAAACGGCGCCTACAACTAACGCGGCGTGGAAGCCGATCCAGTTGCCTGTGCGTGTCAGTCCTGTTGTCACGGGATCTAAAACAGGCGACCCTTTTGCATAGATGAATCCCCAGTGCCAGACCTGTTCCCAATAGCCATCCCATGCGCCTGAGAGCAGCACGGCAATAAGACCAGCGCCGACGGGCAAGGCGAACCCACACACCAGGAACGGTAATTGCGGGGCGAGAAAAACTGCGCAAGTGGCGAGGACGAACAGCGCCTTTGTATTGAACAGGAATGCTACTCCGCCCCACACCCCCGCCCACAGCGGAAGCTTTCTGCGCGCGCAGTAAATTGCTGCGAAATGCGGAACAATTAGCAGCGCGTCCGCGGCCAAAGCAATCACGGCGGAAGGCAGATAGAAGGTGGTGAAAAATGCGAGGAGCAGGGCGGCGACGTATCCTTCCAATTCGCTTTTCCACCACTCGCGTGCGAGGCGATAGGCCAAATAGCAGCCCGCAAGGATATATGCGGCGTCGAGGATACGTAGGGGCCATCCCGGATAACCACCGATGAGAAGGTAAAAAACGGCGCAAAGAGGAGGTTTGTCGTACCAGAAGTCGCGAAATGGAATTCTGCCGTTCAGGATGTGAATGGCCGCTGCGAGATGGTAGTCTTCATCCGCCCAAAGCAAGTGAACGTGGCAGAACCGGAGACAAGCGAGGGCAACTATAAGGCAAACGAGGCTGACACGAGCCGCACTGCTTCGGCTGCGGTTCGGACTGAATGCCTCCATTCACCGCGTATGATAGGACATGGGCGTCGAGAGATCGAGCCCGCTCAAATAAGCGCAATAAGTGCAAACGACAAATCGAATCCGAACACTGCAAACGGTGGAGATTTCGAAATCATACAGCGGGCGCCGAGTTGTCGATAATGTATCGGTCCGTGTCGAACAAGGCGAAGTCGTTGGACTGTTGGGCCCCAACGGGGCTGGAAAAACGACATCGTTCTATATAATTGTCGGCCTGATCAGCGCAGAAGCTGGCGAAGTTCTCCTAGACAATCAGCCGGTGACGCAACTGCCTATGTATCTGCGGGCACGGCGCGGCGTCAGTTATCTCCCGCAGGAGCCTTCGGTCTTCCGCAAGTTGAGCGTAGAAGACAATCTCATGGCTATTCTGCAGACTTTGCCGCTGAACGCTCGGGAACGGCGGGAGCGCATGAAGGATCTGATCAGTGACCTGGGCCTTGAAACCGTGCGTCACAGCAAAGGGTACATGTTATCCGGGGGTGAGCGGCGGCGCGTTGAAATCGCACGATCGCTTGTCTTACAACCGGATTTCATTCTGCTCGATGAGCCTTTCTCCGGCATCGACCCCATTCAGGTGCTGGAATTGCAAAGAATTATCGGAGACCTGAAGCGCAAGGGCATTGGCGTTCTGATCACCGATCACAACGTTCGGGAGACGTTGGCCGTGACGGATCGCGCCTACATTATCAGCAGTGGGCGCATCTTTCGAGCCGGATCCCCCGAGTCGCTGGGGAATGATCCTGAAGTGCGCCGCATTTACCTGGGCGACAATTTCTATTTCCCGCCGGGTCTCGCCAGCTAGGTCCAAAAACAGATAAATTCTTGCGAAAAAGCAGCTAAACGCAGCACTTTTCTGTCGTTCGGCACCCGCGTTTCCGGTGCTACACTGAAGCCACATGAGTTCGCTTTCGCAACGGCTACACCTAGGCGTCCAGCAAAAGCAGATACTCACGCCCGGACTGGTTCAGATGGTCACAGTCCTGCAGCTCAACCGGATGGAGCTGAAGGACATGATCTTAAACGAGATTGCGGAGAATCCGGTGCTAGAAGAGGCGGCGGACGGGGCAGAAGAGCTGACGCCTGCGGAAGTGCAATTGATACTCGAACGGGAGCGTCAAACCGATCCGGCGGAGCAGGCGATTCTCGACAAGGTTGAAGCGGGCGATTCGCTGCAAGCGTTTGATACATCGGCGGATGGCGACTTCACGGGAGGTGCGCCCGAGACTTCCGGCGAGGTAGCAGCGGCGACAACACCCACCGAAGAGCCTGTCAAGTCTGAACCCGATCCGTTTGACGAAATCGATTTCGGCAGCTTCTTCGACGATTATCTCGATCCGGGATTTAAGAGCCCGGCGGCTGAATCGGTTGACAAGCCGTCGTTTGAGACTTTTTTATCCTCACCGGTGACGTTAAGTGATCATCTACAGGCGCAGCTTAGCGTGGCCGTATTGCCCGAGCGAGTGCGTGAGGCCGCGAACAGCATCATCGGTAATCTCGAAGAAAGCGGGTACTTGACCACACCGCTTGAAGAGATTGCGTCGGCTGAGGGCTTCTGCCTTGCGGATCTAGAAGCAGCGTTGAAGGCTGTTCAGTCGCTTGATCCGACCGGTATTGGCGCCACAACTCTACGCGAGTGCCTGCTCCTTCAACTGGAAGCGCGGGGCGCCCGCGACAGTGTGGCCTGGAAGATTATCCACGATCACCTGAAGCTACTCGAGACACGGCAGATATCCCAGCTGGCGAAGGTGCTGGGACGGCCGGTGGAACATATTCAGATTGCGGTGAATGTGATCAGGCATTTGGATCCGGCGCCGGGTCTGCGCTATTCAGGCGCTGGAGCGCGCCAGGTCGAGCCTGACGTTTACATCTCAAAAGACGGCGACGATTATGTGATCAGCCTGAATGATGATGACATCCCGCAGCTTCGACTGAATGGCGAGTACAAGCGGATGATTGACCGCGAGCAGGAGCCGAACAAAGACGTCCGCAACTACGTGAAAGAGCGCTACGCATCCGCACTTCAGCTGATCAAAAATATTGAGCAGCGTAAGCATACTATCGTCCGGGTCTGCCAGACTATCATCCGGCGCCAACCTGAATTTTTAGAATTCGGCATTGACCATCTGAGACCGATGATGATCAAGGAGGTGGCGGAAGAGATCGGAGTCCATCCATCGACCGTGAGCCGCGCAGTTTCGAGTAAATACGCGCACACGCCGCAGGGTGTCTTCGAACTGCGGTACTTCTTCTCGGAGGCCGTGCAGGGGCCGTCGGGGAGCGGCACTCCGCTCTTAATCGTGAAGCGTCGGGTCAAGAAGATGATCGAGGACGAGGATACCTCGCACCCTCTTACGGACGAGCAGATAACCGCCCGGTTACAGTCGGAAGGAATTCAAGTTACTCGACGCACGGTTGCAAAATACCGGGAGGATATGAAAATTCCATCCACGCATCAGCGAAGGGCTCGGGTCTAACAAGCAATCAGAAGATCACATTCCGCGAGGCTGGATGTTTCGGAAAGCCGGGCGGATAGAGGAACCGATGAAGCTCATCTATTCCGGTAAGACAAAAGAGTTCACTGCCGAGTTGGAGCGGAAAGTGGAAGTAAAGCTCGCGAAGCTGAGCAAGATGATAGAGCAGCGTGGCGAACGCGAGGCGCACGTGACGCATCGCGTAGAGCGGCACCTCCATAAAGTAGAGATCGTGACGAATGTTTACGATCACTCTCTTATAGGGGAAGCTGCGGATGCGGACATAGCTACGGCTTTCCATCAAGCGATCGAGAATCTGGAAAAGCAGATCGTAAAGCTGCGAAGCCGGTGGCGAGATACGCATCGCGATCCCAAAGGCGTTAGAGCGAACAAAGAAGATTGGGAGAGCAACGTTGCTTCTCCCGAAGGGCAGAATCCGGCTGAGAACGCCAGTAACAAGAGCAGCGCCCGTGCGGTTCAGCCGAAGATCTTTCGGGTAGATTACGACGGCCGCAAACCGATGACCCTCGAGGAAGCGATCCTCGAGATGGAAAATCGGGCGGATTATGTCGTGTATCGGGATTCCGATCGGGACTGCCTATCTGTGCTTGTGCGGCGGCAGGACGGGAATTTCGATCTGATCGAGTCTTAGCCTTCGTCTAGCTACACTAGTAGCGTTCCGCCAACGGCATTCTGGTTTTTGCCGTCACCGTGCTCCACAAAATGCAAAAGCCCAACACAGAGGCGAGTCCTGGAGTTAGCTCCAATCATCACGGTTTAAAACCCGACCTGGTGATCATTACCGGCGTTAGCGGCTCGGGGAAGCTGACTGCTCTCAAGGCATTTGAAGATGCGGGATTCTACGCAGTTGATAATCTCCCAATTTCGCTGGTGCCAAAATTTGCGGATCTGACGCACGATTCCAAAAGCCGACACCGAGCAGCGCTGGTGGTCGATATTCGGGAAGGCGAAGATCTTAAGCAGTTTCCAAAGATCTATCACGATTTGAAGAGGCGCCTCAGTACGACGCTGCTGTTTCTCGATGCCAACGATGAAGTGTTGCAGAGAAGGTTCAGTGAGACCAGGCGTCCGCATCCGCTTGGCTCTGAATCGACGGTCTTGACCAGTATTCGAGACGAGCGCAATCAGTTAGCTCCCATTCGGGCGCTCGCTGACCTGTGCATAGACACGTCCAAATTGAACGTCCATGAACTTCGCCGGCTGATTACAGGGCAGTTTCAGGAGGATCAGGACGCAAAGAAAATCGTGCTCTATGTGAATAGCTTCGGTTTTCGCCACGGAGTACCGGCGGACAGCGATCTTGTTTTTGATGTTCGTTTTCTTCCCAATCCGAACTATATTCCAGAGTTCAAGAAGCTCACGGGGCGTCATCCGAGCGTGGCTCGATATATTCGGTCTTTTCCGCAAACGATCGAGTTCATCAACCGGATTTCGGAACTGCTCATCTATCTTTTGCCCCATTACATCCGAGAGGGCAAAAGCTATTTGACCATCTCATTCGGGTGTACGGGTGGGCACCATCGGTCCGTGCTGATCGCGAATGAGATTCAAAAGCGCTTGAGCAAGGCAGGATTCAGCGTAAAAACAAACCATAGGGATGTGAATAGCGGGTAGGGGTGGGCCAGCAGAGAAGCCGAACTCAGCAGTTCTTCGCAAGCCGGGGAAACGCGTCGGGATCTCGCGGACCAAGCGGGCTATCGATGCATTCGAGATCTTTTTCTATAGCGATTTTTAGTTCGGAACCATCCACGGGCAAATCGAAATAGATTCCGATTGTGTCATTCGCGGCCCAATCGCGGACTAGATGTTGCGGCGCGGAGACGCGAATCGTGCTATCAGCGAAGGAAACTTCTGGGGAGAATTGGACGGAGGCTTCGAGGACATATCGGACGCAGGTGTCTCCGGGAAAGCAGACGCGTTCTTCCAGAGCGGCCCCAGATGCTAACTCTGCCGCTTCGTGCCGGTTCACCCGTAAACGAAGACTGTTTTTCCAAAAACGCAGTTTCACCTGTTACGAGTCTATCCGCCAATCACCTGAGTAAATGTTGAAGTGCGCATTTCTGATGAACCCGATGAGAGTGAGCGAATGCTCCCGCGCCGTTTCAATCGCAAGGCTTGAGGGTCCTCCCACGGTCGCAAGTATTGGCGCACCTGCCATTACCGCTTTCTGGACCAGTTCAAAGCTGCTGCGGCTGCTCAGAAAAAGAAGATGATTTTGAAGCGGAAGTCGATTCTTCAGCACGCAATTGCCGATCAGCTTGTCCAGTGCGTTGTGGCGCCCAATATCCTCGAACACGGCCTCGATCTCTCCAGCGGCATTAACGAGCGCCGCGGCATGTAAGCCACCCGTTTTCGCGAAGCCTTTCTGACGGTCACGCAGGAGCTCGGGAAGTTTCGAGATCAGGGAGCGAGGAACTCGCAGCTGCCCCTTTATCGGACCAGGGATTTGGCTGGCAATCGCGTCCCGCGTGCGCTTGCCGCAGATGCCGCAGCTGGAGTTTACAACGCTGCTGCGGCTTAGCTTCCAGGCATCGAAATCAACATTTCTCGAAAGCTCGGCCAGGAGCTCATTCGAAGGAGCTGGACCCAAAGAGCGCAGATCGGAAAGGTCCTCCCGGCTGCGAATGACTGCTTCAGACAGCAGAAAGCCTGCTGCAAGTTCGCGGTCATGACCGGGGGTCCGCATCGTCACGGCCAAGGTCTCGAACATCTGCACATCCTTAAACCAATAGCTGATGCGCATTTCAAGCGGCTCCTCAGTTGCAACGTCGTCGAGAATCCGTTTCGATTGGTTTTCGTCTACGCGGCTGACGCTAAATTGCCGGATCAGATCGCCGAGTTCAATCATGCAGCGTGAGCAACCGGTAAAGGCGCAAGCGATTCATCCTTTACGCTGACCTCATGCACGCGCTGCATGAGCAAAGCGGCAACGACGAAGCACAGGCCCGCAACAATCAACGCCTTCATGCGGTCATTTCCGAGCAGATGCGCCATTACCCAGCCGAAGAAAAGCGAGGAAAGGATCTCGGGAATCACAATGAAGAAATTGAAGATGCCCATGTAGACTCCCTTCCTGTTTGAAGGGATGGCACCGGCCAAGATGGAGTAGGGCATTGAGAGGATGCTGGCCCATGCGACGCCGACACCGAGCATCGGGACAAACAGCAGCCACTTATTGTGGATGACTGCGATCGAGAGCAGTCCCGCAGCGCCCGCCAGAAGACAGACCGAATGAGTACCTCGCCGGCCAATGCGTGTAACAAGCAGGGGCAGCAGAGGCGCAGCCATAAAGCACACGGCGTTATACACACCGGAGCAATAACCAGCCCAAATCACGCCGTCCGTATAGGCGGGTTCTGTAGTGGAATTCGCGCCGAAAACATTGTGCGCGACGGCCACGCTGAAATAGAGAAACATGCAGAACAGGCCCAACCATGTGAGCAACTGTACGAGCGCAAGCTGCCGCATCGTCTTTGGCATGTTGGCCAACGAGTGCAGAATTTCTGCGCCATCGAATTTTTTAGCACTTTTGAGACGCTGCAGCTCGTGCGGCGCGGGCGGGTATTCTTTGGTGGTCAGAATGGTAAACAGCACAGCTCCGAGGAAGGCCACCGCCCCGACCCAAAATGAAAGGCGCACAATCTCTGGGATGGTCCTGGAGCCGGCCGTGCCGGAAACTCCAAACCAACGATGCAGTAACAGCGGCAGGTAGGAGGCAGCAACACTTCCAAGTCCGATAAAGAAGCTTTGCATGGTGAAACCGCGCGCACGCTGCTCGTCAGGCAGCATATCGGCGACGAAAGCGCGAAAGGGCTCCATGCTGATGTTGATGGAGGCATCAAGTATCCATAACAAGCCGGCCGCCATCCAAAGAGCGCCGCTGAGCGGCATGAAAACAAGTGCACAAGAACTCAGAAGCGCACCGGCGAGGAAAAAGGGCCTGCGTCTGCCCAACCGGCCCCACGTGTTATCACTCCAGTGCCCGATGATCGGCTGCACGATGAGGCCGGTCAGCGGCGCCGCGAGCCAGAGGATGGGGAGTTGACTTGGTTGAGCACCCAGGTATTCGTAGATCGCGCTCATGTTGTTCATCTGCAGCGTCCATCCAAACTGGATGCCGAGAAAGCCGAAGCTCATATTCCAGATCTGCCAAAAGCTGAGGCGCGGCTTGTCGAGGCGGCTGGAGGAGGCGGACATCAGCAACCTCCGGGATTGCCTGGGATGCGGTCGTATGCAATCGCGAATTCGCGCAAGCGCGCTTGATGATCCGAAGTGAAGGCCGCCGGGCGCATTCTCCACCGCCAATTGCCGCCTAGAGTACCCGGCTTGTTCATGCGCGATTCGCTGCCCAGGGCCAGAACATCCTGCATGGGCACTATGGCGGCACGAGCTACGGAGCCTAGGAGCGCGCGTATCATTTTCCAGTTCATCGGCTCACTATCTGGGCCAAGATATTGAATGGCAAATGCCTTTTCCTTGCGCACGTCTTCGGGCGACCTCGTACTATAACCTCCTTCACCGCGCCACCAGCTCATCACCGTGTCGTTATCGTGGGTTCCGGTGTATGCGAATAAGTCTCGATCGTAGTTGTGGGGTCTGAAACTGCACGCCTGCGGATCGCTGCCAAAGGCAAACTGAAGGATGGACATGCCCGGGAAGCCGAACTCGTGACGGATTGCTTCGACCTGAGGCGTGATGACACCCAGGTTTTCAGCCACGATCTCCAAATCGCCCAGTTGCTGTTTCACGGAACGAAACAAAGCCGGACCAGGACCTTCTACCCAACGGCCAGTCATCGCGGTAGTTTCGCTGGCGGAAACCTCCCAATATGCCTGGAAACCGCGGAAGTGGTCAAGGCGAACTAAATCAAAGAGGCGGAACATGGCGCGGAAGCGTTCAGCCCACCATGCGAATCCGGAGCGCCCCATCTCGGCCCAACGATAGATGGGATTGCCCCATAGCTGGCCCGTTGCACTGAAGTAGTCTGGAGGAACGCCAGCTACGATAGTGGGCTTAC